>FR887777.1:0-56804 GCA_000432735.1 Bacteroides sp. CAG:443 | reverse complement strand
AAGAGCGTCTGGAAGGAATTGCATCCGATATGCGGAATGTGGCAGCTCTGCCTTCTCCGCTTGGCAGAATCTTGGAGGAAACTGTTCGTCCGAACGGGTTGCATTTGAAGAAAGTAAGTGTTCCTTTCGGAGTTATCGGTATTATTTATGAGGCACGTCCCAATGTCAGCTTCGATGTCTTTTCGCTTTGCCTGAAAAGTGGTAATGCGTGTGTGCTGAAAGGTGGAAGCGATGCCGACTGTTCGAATCGGGCAATAGTAAAAGTGATACATGAAGTCTTGTCACAACTGGGAGTCGATAAGCATGTTGTAGAGTTACTGCCTGCCAGTCGTGAGGCAACAGCCGAATTACTTCATGCCGAAGGGTTGGTCGATTTGATCATTCCGCGTGGCAGCAGCAACCTGATTAACTATGTACGTCGGGAGGCCACCATTCCGGTTATAGAAACGGGAGCCGGTGTTTGCCATACTTATTTCGATGCTTCGGGCGATATCGTGAAAGGGGCTGCTATCGTTAACAACGCCAAGACCCGCCGTGTCAGCGTATGCAATGCACTCGACTGTCTGCTGGTTCATGCATCACGACTGGCAGATTTACCTGCTTTATGTGCACCTCTTCAAGATAGTAAGGTTACGATTTATGCCGATGAGGCTGCTTATCAAGCATTGGAGGGCCACTATCCGTCGGAATTGCTTTGTCGGGCTACAGCCGACAGTTACGGAACAGAGTTCCTCGATTATAAAATGGCAATACGGACGGTAGCCGATATAGAAGAAGCTGTATCGCATATTTATACATACGGTTCGAAACATAGCGAATGTATTGTTGCCGAAGATAAAAAGGCTGCCGGTTATTTTTGTGCCATGGTCGATGCGGCTTGTGTGTATACCAATGCACCTACCTCATTTACAGACGGTGCACAGTTTGGACTGGGAGCTGAAATAGGTATCAGTACCCAGAAATTACATGCACGCGGACCGATGGGATTGCGGGAAATAACTACTTATAAGTGGCTGATTGAAGGTAACGGACAAATCCGTAAATAGAATATTTTTGCAAGAATTCGGTCTGATATACTATAATCTTGTATTTTTATAGTATATTTGCCGTACTAATATTAATTTATATACAATAGATCGTATGAAAACCTATACCAATGTATTCGATCTGGGTGATTTGAAGACCGCCCTTGCGGAAGCTTTCGAAATAAAGCAGGACCGTTATAAATATGAATCTCTGGGCAAGCATCGCACTTGTTTGCTGATTTTCTTTAACAACAGCTTGCGTACCCGCCTTAGTACGCAGAAAGCAGCACGTAACTTAGGCATGGATGTGATTGTACTCGACGTGAATCAGGGAGCCTGGAAGCTGGAAACAGAACGTGGTGTCGTGATGGATGGTGACAAGAGTGAACATCTGCTTGAGGCCATTCCTGTGATGGCTTCTTATTGTGACATCATCGGTGTGCGTTCGTTTGCCCGTTTCGAAAGCCGTGAAGACGATTATACAGAAAAAATTCTGAATCAGTTTATTCAGTATTCCGGCAAACCGGTGTTTTCGATGGAAGCGGCAACCGGACATCCGTTGCAGGCATTTGCCGACTTGATTACCATTGAAGAGTACAAAAAGAAAGAACGTCCGAAAGTCGTATTGACATGGGCTCCTCATCCGCGTGCGCTGCCACAGGCTGTTCCTAATTCATTTGCCGATTTTATGAATGAGGCGGATGTAGATTTTGTGATCACTCATCCCAAAGGTTATGAACTTGATCCGAAATTTGTACGTGGAGCACATGTAGAATACGATCAGATGAAGGCTTTCGAAGGGGCAGATTTTATTTATGCCAAGAACTGGGCTTGTCCGGGAGTGACAAATCCTGCCGACTACGGTAAGATTCTGAGTAAGGATATGAGCTGGACGGTAGATACTGCTCACATGGCTGTAACAAACAATGCTTACTTTATGCACTGCCTGCCGGTTCGTCGTAACATGATTGTGACAGATGATGTGATAGAAGCACCTACTTCGCTGGTTATTCCGGAAGCAGCCAATCGCGAAATTTCGGCTACTGTTGTATTGAAACGTATGCTTCAGTCGTTGAAGTAATACGATTTTTATCATAAAAAACATGCGGACATTTTGTGGAAACTTCAGAATTTCCACGTAAATGTCCGCATGTGTATTTTTTTAGAGTTCGATGTCTTTACCAGATTCCTTCCAGTTTTCGAATCCTTTATCCAGGTTGTAAACCTTAAATCCTTTTTTAGTCAAGATACGTGCTGCGTTGCGGCTTCTTCTTCCACTTTTGCAGTACACGGCTACCGGACGTTCCTTGTCGAGCAGTTCATCTGCTTCCGCAGCAAACTTTTCGTCCAGTACATTGATGTTCAGGCTTCCCGGAATATGTCCCTGACTGTATTCGGCTACGGTTCGTACGTCTACCCGTTGAATGTCTTCGTCCTGTATCAGCTTTTCAAAGTCATCAGAAGATAGATTTTTGAATTTATCTTGTGCTTTGGCACTGCATGCGAACAGCCCGAAAAGGCAGGCGCATACAAAAAACATAAAGTAAATGCTCTTTATCATAATGGTTGCTGTTTATTGGTAATCAAATTCCCGATAGGTTTCTTGCTCCTTGTACGTATTGAGGTAGAAGCGGATTTTATCGCCTTTTTGCAGTGATTGCAGGTATTTTTTGAGTGGAACCGATAAATAGACCTGTTTGGTAAACGCTTCATAATCGTTTTTCCGGTCGTGATACAAGCGCAGGTTCAGTGTCCGTGTACCGTCTTCGTTGGCGGTGAAGCCTTCATCGATGAAATGATATGCATGAGTCTGGTCCTTATATTGCACCAGCAGTATCATATTCACGTAATTGCCCGACAGCCAGATGCTCTGTATATCTACAGGATCTGTTTTGATTTGTCCCTTAAAAGCTTTTTCTGCGAGTGGATTCATCGACAGAACAAGCTGACATGAATACAGCTGAGCAGCAGTTTCCTTGCCATCCTCCTGTGGCAGGGGCTCGTAAATGGATATTGTGCGATAGAGTGTGTCGGCTACCAGTCCTCCCAGACCGTCACGCTGAAGCACAGGATATACGGTTCCGTTATCTGCAACCAGTTGTGAGATGGTTCCGTCCGAATCGGTCTGCGCACCGATAAATTCGGTTACCACACTGGGGTATACATAGTCTTCTTCCTTGCATCCTTCCCACAGAAGCATGCAAAGAAGAAGGACCATTGCTATCGCTTGTTTCATACGTTCAGAGCTTTCTGGTGATTGAGTGCCGGATTGGCATACATTGTCAGTATGCAACGGCGCAGGAAGGCTTCGTCCTTGTTAGGCAACTGAATCATATCCAGTTTCTTCTGCACGTAAGTTTCGAAGCGTACCTTATCGTCGTTTGTATAATGACTGGCAAAAGTTTGTCCGCCTTCCAGCAGATCGCATGCCACATAATTTCCCGGATAGATACGGTAATTGCGGTGGATATGCACATCAATCAGTTCGGATATTCTGGAGAATACTTCCGTTTTGGGGAGTCCTCGCAAGGCTTCCAGTTCTTCGTTGATGCACGGAGCAGTCTGGAAATGTACTCTTCCCTTGTATCCGAAGATACCTGTCTGCATATTGTTCAAGTCGTCTTCCTTACTTTTCTTGAACCCTTCGATATCACGCTTCTGCTGCATCTCCTGCGCTTTCAGATAATCGCACGGATCGTACTCATACGACAAGGCAGTAGGGACGATGTTCAGCTCTTTCAAACGGTCGATGACATCCCCTTCACCCGCCATGGCAAGCATTTTCAGTACACTGTCCTGCGTACGGTCGTTCGAGTCTTTGGCTCTTCCTTCCCGTTGGGCAATCCATACGTTTTCTTTCTTTTGCGTAATTGCAAAATGAATGTAACGCGACATACGTGCCGATGATTCCAGCATCTGGCGCATCGACAGGGCACGCTGTACGATGAATGCCTTGTTTATACGTACCAGTTTCTTGATCCATGGGAAGATCAGCAGATTATCGCCGATGGCAATTTCTACGGTTGTCGGAAAATGATTATCCAAAAGTCCGACCGACAGGAATCCCGGATCGAGTACAATGTCGCGGTGATTCGAAACGAAAGTATAATTCCGGTTCTTGTCACTTAGCGAAGATGTGTCCATGTCGAAACCATCGCTGTACTTGTCGATGATATCGTGGAGCAGTTTGTGGAAAAATGTCTTCTGTACATCCAGATTCGTCTTACATTGATACAGCTTTGCAGCAAGCATTTCAACAGGTACCCCGGGAATGATATTTGTCAGCACTGCCTGAAATGAGGGATCGGCTAACAACTCCTTGAAGATCTGTGGAAGCTCTTCGGGAGAATAGGGACGGATTTCGTCAAACTCGACAGGTATATTCATGGTTATCTGTTTTATAAGTCAATGTTCAAATATACGGAATTTTCAGTTATTTTTGAAATGAATCTTCGATAATATCTGTCATGACATCCTTGATGTCAATGCCTGCGGCACGAACCTGCTGCGGGATGAAGCTGGTAGCTGTCATGCCCGGAGTGGTATTGATTTCCAGCATATTGATTTTTTCTCCTTCCGTGATGATGTAGTCCACGCGTACAATACCCTTGCATCCCAGTATGTCGTAGATGGCCGAAGTCAGTTTCTGTACACGGTCGGTCAGTTCCGGGCTGAGGCGTGCCGGAGTGATTTCAGTCACTTCGCCTTTATATTTTGCATTATAGTCGAAGAACTCATTTTTGCTGACAACCTCAGTGATAGGAAGAACAACCGACTTGTCTCTGGTTTTGTAGCAGCCGTTGGCAAGTTCAATACCATCCATGAAAGCCTCAATCATGACATCGTCCGATTCGGCAAAGGCCTCTTTCAAGGCAGGCTGTATCTGGTCGGCTGTCTTTACCTTTGTTACTCCGAAGCTGGAGCCGCTGGCATTAGGCTTGATAAAGCAGGGAAGACCAATTTTCTCGATGACATCCTGATCGCTTATGCCGTGACGTTTGTTTACCAGCAGCGATTCGGCTACACGTACACCGAAACCTTTCAAGTACTGATTCAGTGTGAATTTGCTGAATGTCATGGCCGAAACCAGCACGTCGCAAGTAGAGTAGGGGATACCCAGCAGTTCGAAATAGCCTTGCAGAATACCATTTTCTCCCGGAGTGCCGTGGATGGTAATGTATGCAAAGTCGGGTTTCACCTTCTGTCCGTCGTGACTGAAGCTGAAATCGTTCTTGTCTATCGGTGCACGACTGCCGTCGGGCAACAAAGCCTCCCATTTTTTCTTGGTGAGCTCTACTATATATAAGGTGTACTTATCTTTGTCGATAAAAGAGTATATGCCTTCTGCGCTACGCATGGAGACATCATGTTCCGAAGAATCTCCTCCGGCAACAATAGCAATGATGCGTTTCATAATTTGTTTGTTATTCTTCTCTGTTACTTATATATGTTCTCCATTTGTCCAGCAGACGGGTCATGTCTTCGGGCAATTCGGATGTAAAGAACATCTCTTTGCCTGTACGCGGATGAACAAATCCCAGCGTTTTGGCGTGAAGTGCCTGACGGGGACAAATCTCGAAGCAGTTGTTTACAAATTGTTTGTACTTGCTGAAGTGAGTACCTTTCAGTATTTCGTGACCACCGTAACGCTCATCGTTAAATAATACGTGTCCGATGTGCTTCATGTGTACACGAATCTGATGGGTACGTCCGGTTTCCAGCACACACTTTACCAGCGTGACATAGCCCAGACGCTCCAGTACCTGATAATGGGTTACGGCATGCTTACCTTGGGTAGGGTCACTCATGACAGCCATCTGCATGCGGTCTTTGGGGTTGCGTCCGATATTTCCGGTGATGGTACCTTCGTCTTCATCGATGATGCCCCACACCAGTGCATTGTATTCGCGCTTGGTGGTCTTGTTGTAGAACTGCAATCCCAGGCTGGTTTTCGCATCGGGAGTCTTGGCCACAACCAGCAGTCCCGAGGTATCCTTGTCGATACGGTGAACCAGTCCCACCTGCGGGTCATTTGGATCGTAGGAAGGTACGTCACGCAGATGCCAGGCAATGGCATTCACCAGCGTGCCATGATAATTTCCGCACCCCGGATGTACTACCAGTCCTGCGGGCTTGTTGATGACCATCAGATCATCATCCTCGTAAACAATGTCCAGCGGAATATCTTCGGGAATAATATCGTTGTCGTAGCGTGGACGGTCCATCATGACGGTCAGCACGTCGAGCGGCTTTACCTTGTAGCTGCTTTTTACCGGCTTGCCGTTTGCCATGACAAACCCTGCGTCGGCCGCCGCCTGAATACGGTTGCGCGAAGCGTTGACGATGCGTTCGAACAGATACTTGTCGATGCGCACCGGTGTCTGTCCTTTATCTACTACTACACGGAAATGTTCGTATAATTCGGAGGAACGCTCTACCGGCTCTACATCATCCAGCGAGTCGTCCAGTTCGTTTATATAATCTTCTGCCATTCGTTGTCTTGAACTTGTTGAATCTTTTAGAACCACGAATCGTCTACAGTAGGAGCCTCTTCTCCCGCTGCATCCATTTCTATCTGCATGTTGAGTGAGTCCATGCTCAGTGAATCACGTATTTGCGTGCTGCCGATGCACAGCGTCAGCAGAGCTTCGCTCGGTACTTTGTCGCCTGCCTTCAGCGAACGTCCTCTATACTTGATGCCGTATACCCAGTCCTGTTCTCCCGCTACCATTTCGGGTTCCGTCAGCCGGAATCCCATGGCTTTCAGCTTGGCGGCAGCCTGACGCATGGAGCTGTTGTCGATGACATCGGGAATTTTCACCCTGGGCACCTCGTTGGTGTTGATGGTCAGGTAGATGGTTCTTCCCTTCTTAACCCGCATACCTCCTGCCGGAGTCTGGTCGAGAACGATGCCCGCGGGCAGTTCCTTTACATAACTCGAATCTATTACTACACCTTGCATGGATTGCTGGCTCAGCAATATCTGCGCCTGGCTTAACTCCTTATTCTTAATGTTGGGTACTACATACGATTCTCCGTGGTGAGTGTAAATATCAAGTCCCCACAACGTACCGTACACGATAACAACAATGGCTACCACCATACCGATGATGTTGAGCCAGAAGAAACGGTTATTCTTGAATGAAAAGAAATCTTTCAGTGTCACCATATTATTCAGCTATATAATTTTTGCAAAGATACAATTTTTTCTTTTCCGCTATGCTTTGTAAAAAGAAAAGCCGCAAAACGCTATCTCAGCATCTTGCGGCTCTCTTAAATCTTTCTGTCTAACGTTCTTATGCTTTTACGCCGTTGTATTCGTCTGATATAGTCAGTTTTTTACGACCTTTAGCACGACGTGCAGCCAATACTCGGCGACCGTTTGCAGTTGCCATTCTTTCGCGGAAACCGTGTTTGTTTCTTCTCTTTCTGTTAGAGGGTTGGTAAGTTCTTTTCATTTTCGTATATACTATTTATGTTATTATTCTATGCGTTCGGGCTGCAAAATTAGTGACTTTTTTTAAATAAACCAATAGCTAAATCATTTTTAGACAAATCTTTTTGCGTTTTTTCGTGATTTAGATTAATTTTGCAGTCGAATTATTACGCAACAATCAATAATATATAATAATAAAAGGATTTAATTATGATTAATGCTCAAGACATTAAGATCGGAACAGCTATCCGTATGGATGGAAAGCTGTATTTCTGTATCGACTTTTTGCATGTAAAACCGGGTAAAGGAAACACTTTCATGCGTACAAAACTGAAAGATGTTGTAGACGGCTACGTTTTGGAACGTCGTTTCAACATCGGTGAAAAACTGGAAGATGTACGTGTAGAACGCCGTCCGTACCAGTATTTGTACAAGGAAGGTGAAGATTATATCTTCATGAACCAGGAAACATACGAACAAGTGCCTATCGCTCACGATCTGATCGAAGGTGTTGACTTCCTGAAAGAAGAAATGGTAGTAGACGTTGTATCTGATGCTTCTACTGAAACTATCTTGTTCGCTGAATTGCCGGTTAAGGTTCAGTTGAAGGTTACTTACACAGAACCGGGACTGAAAGGCGATACTGCTACAAACGCTACTAAACCTGCTACTGTTGAAACAGGTGCTACTGTACGTGTGCCTTTGTTCATCAATCAGGACGAAATCATCGAAGTTGATACTCGCGATGGTTCTTACGTAGGTCGTGTAAAAGCATAATTTATCAGACTGATATATATAATAGGTAAAGAGCCATTCCTGCATGGAAACAGGAATGGCTCTTTTGTTTGCTGCCGGTTCATCGTCAGAACAGGACAAGCCCTACCGACAATGCCGTAAACTCGGGGCCGTATGCTGTATCGAGTACCTTGCACGGGCTGTATTTTACATAGAATCCTACAGACTTATAGCCGATGGAAGCCTGAATATCGACTGTAACCGGAGTCTGGTGAATGTTGTTGTCGGTTAGCTTATATGCCTGTCCTTCCAGCTTATACCGCGTTTTCAGGCTGGCATGCGTATTGAAATTGACGATGGCTCCTACGCTGAAGTTGAAGTTATTCTTGGTTTCATGAGTAAACATGATGGGAATCGCCCAACTGAATACCTTGATACGTGAGAACTGAATGTCGGCTCCTTCCGGATAACTGCCGATGTACATATCGGTTCCTGCATCTTTTATGAAACGCTGCTTGCCTGTCATCCGGTAGTTACGCCAGCTGCATGCCACTCCGATGGAGAGGGAGGTTTCCGTATTCCACGGATAATAAGCCCATCCGAAGGTAGGAGTGGTGATTTCCCACGATGAGCCCATGTTCACTTCCATGCCGTTGGGGGCTCCTTGTACGCTGGAAAGTCCTATCTTGAAGTCTTTTACCTGAAATTCATTCTGCTTGTTTCTCTTGGCCGATGTTCGTTTTTTGAACGGAATGTTGAAATCCCAGTTGCTGCTGCGTTCCTTGGTAACGGAAACTTCCGAAGGAGATAATTCCACATCACGGGTATAACGGAAGTTAGGATTTCCCTCCTTACCCTCTATTTCGACCTTGAAACGATTGTTTGATTCCGTAATGGTTACTCGTTCCGGATTTTCCACACTTACTACACTTTCTACTTTCAGCGAGTCTGTACTTTCGGCATAGCCGTTTGCCGCAGCCAGCAGGAGTCCTGCCAGCAAAAACATTTTTCTCATATTTTCAGTTGTATTATGAATTATCATTTTATTTGAACAGTTGTTTCAGCTCTTCCAGCGTAACCCGTCCTTCCATGTATACCACAGTCACTTCCGGTTTCTTGCTGCCGCTGGGGGCTACCGCTGTATTCCGGTAGAACAGATACCGGAAACTTTCATCTCGTGCCGGAAAGCAGTAGAAACCATAGTAGAGCCGTTTTCCTACCGTTCCCACCTCCTTGTCGACGGCCGATACGGCATCCTGACTGACGAGTGCTTCGATTTCTTCCGACAATGCCGGAGCATCGGTCACCGTCAGGCTGCGGAAAAGCGTCAGATGGTACTTTTTCAGTTCCTTACCTTTGATAAGAACCTCTACCGCCCGTTTGTCTTGCTTGAAGCGCCCGCCGAACAGGGACTCTACATGCATACCCTTCTGTGCCCACAGAGGCAGTGCAATCAGCAAGGTCATCCATATTATAATCCATCGTCTGATCATATAGCTTGTTATTTTTGATTGTCAACTGATGCAGATTCTCCTTCCTCCAGCGTCTGGAAGATATCCGATAACTGCCCCTGAAGGGTTTCTTCGGGGGAATCGTGGCGTACCTTTTGTACCGATTTCAGGGCCTCGGCCAATACGATTTCCTTGTCGGTACAGCGTTCGCCGTTGATGTAGGCCACGCATACGTTCGCCCTTTCCGTCCACTGCCAGGCGGTTACCATCACCAGAATGGCTGCAACTGCCGCTGCTGCCGCATAGTACCGCAACCGTATGCTGCGTGTCCGCTGCTTGCGGTGTACGGCTCGTCCGGTAGCGACATATCCCATGACGGCACGAAGTTCGTCGAACTCTTTGTCCTGTGCGGCTGGAGTAGCCAGAAAACGCGCCAATGCTTCCTCTTCCGCATCGGTTGTTTCAGCTTCAAAATACCGTGCCGCCAGCTCCTTCCACTGTTGAAAAGTCCGTTCGTATTCTTTCATCGTTCCATTTGTTTTAAGTAACATTCCCTGATTTCTTTTCTCGCTCTCGACAGTTGCATGCGTACGGCAGGTTCCTGCATGCCCAGACTTTCGGCTATTTCGCTGTACGTCTTCCCGTCGTATTCCTTCATGTGCAGAATCTGCTGCTGGAGAGGTGTCAGCCGGAGTTCAATGATACGTTCCACCATGCGGAATCGTTCTTCTTTCTCCAGACTGTCGGCTGCCGAATCGGAGATGGAATCATCCCGGTTCTCGTCCAGCTCCACCGTAGGCAGGTGATTCTTCTTGCGCAAGGTATCGATGCACAGATTCTTTACCGTGACTACCGTGAGGGCTTCTGCTTCTTCGCGCGAACCGATCTGATCAGCATGCTTCCACAGACGAAAGAATGCCTCCTGTAGTGCATCGTCGGCATCCTCCTTATTGGGCAGGAAGCGCATGGCCAGTCTGAGAAAACCGTTTCTCAGTTCGGTGAAAGTCGATGTCAGTGTTTCTTTACTCATGCTTTGTTAATCGGGTCGTACGAATTGTTTTCAAAAAGGTAAACGTAAAGCTATATGTTTTGTAACAAGGAAAGAATAAAAATTTCTTCTTTTTTCCTTTTTTCCTCGCCGAAGATGGGGAAAACAGATTGCTGGTTGCCGACGGAAGCGCTTGCTGGCGATGTTGTCGGCTGTCCGTTGTCTTTGCCGGAAAATGTCGGGACGTTTTTTTATTTTTTGTACAAAATCAAAAAAACTTTGTACAAAAAATATTCGGAACCCGGCAGGCTTTCAGAAACCGTTCGTTGTGTATGCGGAAAATGTTGAAGAAACTCCGTCAAAGTTCAGCATACTTTCAAGAAAGACGTATCTTTGTAAAATAAACCGAACGAACAGACTATGAGATATTCTTTTATTATTCCCGTATACAATCGTCCCGACGAGGTGGATGAGCTGCTGCAAAGCCTGACGGAACAGACGCTGGATGATTTTGAAGTGCTGGTTGTGGAAGACGGATCGTCCGTGCCTTGCGAACAGGTCGTGGAGAAATACCGTACGCAACTGGATGTACATTATTATAATAAGCCTAACTCCGGACCGGGGCAGACCCGCAACTTCGGGGCTGAACGTAGTCGGGGAGAGTATCTGCTCATTCTGGATTCGGATTGTGTGCTGCCGCCGGGTTATCTGGCTGCCGTCGACGAAGAACTGAAGCGTGAGCCTGCCGATGCTTTCGGCGGACCGGACCGTGCACACGATTCTTTCTCGCCTACCCAAAAGGCAATCAACTATGCCATGACTTCTTTCTTCACTACGGGAGGCATCCGCGGGGGGAAGAAGAAAATGGATAAGTTTTATCCGCGCAGTTTCAACATGGGCGTGCGTGCCGAGGTGTATCGTGCGCTGGGAGGTTTCTCGAAGATGCGTTTTGGCGAAGATATCGATTTCAGTATCCGTATCTTTAAAGGAGGGTATCGTTGCCGCTTGTTTCCCGAAGCATGGGTATGGCACAAGCGTCGTACCGATCTGAAGAAATTCTTCAAACAGGTGCACAATTCGGGTATCGCACGCATCAATCTGTATAAGAAATACTCGGAATCGCTGAAACTGGTACACATGCTTCCTGCCGTTTTTACGGTAGGTGTGGTGCTGGTGCTGCTCGTTTCGCTGGTATGTCCGTGGGCACTTTTGCTGCTGGCCTTGTTTGCTGTGATTATATTTATTGATTCTTCCATACAAAATAAAAGTTTGTATATCGGTATATTATCCGTCGTTGCTGCGTTTATACAGTTGACGGGGTATGGAACCGGCTTCTTGTCGGCATGGTGGAAACGCTGTGTGCGGGGCAAGGGAGCTTTTTCCGCCTTCGAGAAGAACTTTTATGAGTAAATGGAAAATAAACTGACTATCAACCAATGGGCGGAAGAAGACCGCCCACGTGAGAAAATGATGCAGCATGGTGCTGCGGCGTTGTCGAATGCCGAACTGCTGGCTATCCTGATCGGTTCGGGCAATACGGAGGACTCGGCGGTAGAACTGATGCGGAAAATCTTAGGGGATTATCGCAACAGCTTGGGTGAATTGGGGAAGACTACTATCGAGGAACTTTGCCGCTACAAGGGAATAGGGCCGGCAAAGGCGATTACGATTTTGGCCGCTTCGGAGATTGGCAGGCGCCGGATGGAGGAAGAGCCTTTGGAACGTCGGCAGGTGAGATGTTCCAAAGACATATACGAAGTGTTTTATCCGCTGATGTGTGACCTCTCGGTGGAGGAATGCTGGGTATTGTTGCTCAACCAGTCTTCGAAAGTAATAGACCGTATTCGTATCAGCCATGGCGGACTGGCTTCCACACAGGTGGATGTCCGTTGTATTTTGCGTGAAGCTTTGTTGAAACGTGCGGTATCGATGGTGCTTTGTCATAACCATCCTTCGGGAAACACCTCTCCCAGCCGTGACGACGACCGGCTGACGGAGGCTGTACGGCGTGCTGCCGAGTTGATGAACATCCGCCTGCTCGATCATCTGGTGGTAACCGACGGGGATTATTACAGTTATTGCGACGAGGGAAGGTTGTGACTGTTTTTCGGTTATTCCATTTTTTTATTACATTTGCAGATGTAACTAAAAGCATGCTTTTTATGGATAACGAAACAAAACTGAAAATAGAAGAAGGTATTGTAGAAATGCTGAAAACCGTATACGATCCGGAAATACCGGTCAACGTATACGATTTAGGTTTGATATATAAGATAGATTTGAAGGACGATGGTGAGGTGGTGATTGATATGACACTAACGGCTCCCAATTGTCCGGCTGCCGATTTTATCATGGAAGATATTCGTCAGAAAATAGAATCGGTAGAAGGTGTGAAGGCTGCTCAAATCAATCTGGTGTTCGAACCTGAATGGGATAAGGACATGATGACAGAAGAAGCCAAACTGGAACTGGGATTCCTATAAAAAAGAATGGTTATGGAAGCGATGAAGAATGTCTATTTTCTGTCGGATGCTCATCTGGGCTCACGTGCGATAGAGCATAGTCGTACGCAGGAACGCCGGCTGGTTAACTTTCTCGACAGTATCAAGCATCAGGCGGCAGCCGTATATCTGCTGGGCGACATGTTCGATTTCTGGTATGAATTCAAGCTGGTCGTTCCAAAAGGATATACCCGTTTCTTGGGAAAAATCTCCGAGTTGACGGATATGGGAGTAGAGGTGCATTTCTTTATCGGCAACCATGATATCTGGTGCGGCGATTATCTGGAAAAGGAATGTGGGGTTATTATCCATCGTGAACCGCTGACATGTGAGATTTATGGCAAGGAGTTTTTCCTGGCGCATGGCGACGGGCTGGGTGATAATGACCATAAGTTTAAGTTACTGCGTGCTATGTTTCATAGTAAAACGCTGCAACGTCTGTTTTCCATGCTGCATCCCCGCTGGAGTATCGACTTCGGACTGGAGTGGGCAAAGCACAGCCGTATGAAACGGAAGGATGGAAAGGAACCGGAATATATGGGCGAAGATAAGGAACCGCTGGTATTGTTTACCAAGGAATATCTGAAAACGCATCCCGACATTAATTATTTTATCTACGGACACCGTCATATCGTACTCGACCTGATGCTGAGCCGTTCATCGCGGATGATGATTCTGGGTGACTGGATCAGTGAATTTTCGTATGCAGTATTCGACGGGGAGTCCATGTTCCTGGAACAATATATCGAAGGAGAGACTTCTGTGCGATAAAAGGATACCAGAACATAGCTGGTTAACGTGAAAGAACCATATCAAACTCTGCCAATGAGTCGTGATATGGTTCTTTTATTGTGTATAAATGTGTATCGTAAATGTATGTACGTTGCCTTATCGGGCTACTTCTCCACTTTCGTGTTTTGCCAGCAATCCTTCTACTTCGGATACCTTTACGATGTTATAGTCGCCGGCAATGGTGTTTTTCAAAACCGAAGCGGCTGTTGAAAAATCTACACGTTTCTGTTCGTCTTCGTAAGCGTGCTGGGCATACAGCATGGCGCCGCAGAAGGCATCACCCACACCTACACAGTCGATCACGTTGTCGATATCGAATACACGTGTATATTTCATGGTGCCGTGCGAGTAAAGAACTCCAGCGAAAGTGTGATGCTCGGAACTCATGACGTTGCGCAGGGCAATATAGATATATTTGCAGTTTGGAATCTGCTGGCTGATAGCCTTACAAAATTCCTCGTATGCTTTTACATCGTATGTTTCTCCACTCTTGGTAGCCTTGAAACCCGGTGCCGGAATACCTGTCAGCAGGGCATATTCGCCTTCGCTACCGAACATGATATCACTGCTTACCATCAGTGGACGAAGCACTTCCTGTGCGCTTTTTCCGTAGTTCCAGAGGTTCTTGCGGTAATTGATGTCGTACGAAATGGTCAGTCCCATTTCTTTGGCAATGGTTATTGCTTCCTTGCATACCTCTGCCAGTCCGGGAGTCAGTGCGGCATCGATGCCCGACCAGTGGAAAATAGCTGCGTCGCTAAAGATGGTGCGCCAGTCTATCATTCCCGGTTTCAGTTCGGAGAAAGCAGAACCTTCACGGTCGTAGATGACTTTTGAGTTACGCATGGCAGCTGCTTTTTCCATGTAATAGGTTCCCAGTCGGTGTCCGCCTATCAGAATGTGCTGGGTGCCGATATTGTGCGAGCGTAATTCTGCCAGACAAGTTTCTCCCAGGGCGTTGTCGGGAAGGCGGGTAATATATTCTACATCTCCGCCGAAATTGGCGATGGAGATAGCTACATTGGCTTCACTGCCACCGTAATTAACCAAAAATTCCCGGCTTTGCTGCATACGTAGATTGTCGGGGGTAGTCAGGCGAAGCATAATTTCGCCAAAGGTTACGATTTTCTTTTTCATAATAAAGGAGTGTTTCTTGTTGTCTGAGTAGCACAAAAAAAGAGGATATCCCTTGTAAGCTGTCTTCTCTTTACGTTTTACTCGCTGCAAAGATAAGAAAACTCACGGGGAATATCCTCTTTTTTAAGCTATTTAAGGGTAAGTCTTCCTTATTTGTTCATGTCGTTCAGAATGTTCATTGTATCAGTTGCAATCATCAGTTCCTCATCGGTCGGGATAACTACAACCTTCACTTTTGAGTCATCGGTAGAGATGATGGCTTCTTTTCCACGAACCTTGTTCTTTTCCGGATCGATCTTGACACCCAGGTAACCCAGTGTCTTGCAAACACCGGCACGAGCTGTTGCCTGATTTTCACCAACACCACCGGTGAACAAGATAACATCTACACCGTCCATGGCAGCTGCGTATGCACCAATGTATTTGGTAATACGGTAGAAATACATGTTTTCTGTCAGGATAGCACGTTCTTCTCCTCTTGCTACTGCGTCTTCCAGTTCACGCATGTCGCTTGATTTTTCGAACATACCCAGCACACCGCTCTTCTTGTTCAGCAGAGTAGACATTTCATCCGGAGTCAGACCTTCTTTCTTCATGATGTAAGTGATTGCACCACCGTCGATGTCACCACTACGTGTACCCATCATCAGACCTTCCAGCGGAGTCAATCCCATACTTGTATCAATACATTTACCGTCTTTTACAGCAGCGATAGAACCACCGTTTCCGATGTGGCAAGTAATGATCTTAGAGCCTTCCTGCGGAATGCCCAGGAATTCGCACACACGTTTCGAAACGTAGCGGTGAGAAGTTCCGTGGAAACCGTAACGGCGGATACCATATTTTTCGAAATATTTATAAGGTATAGCATACAGATAAGCATAATCAGGCATAGTCTGATGGAAAGCTGTATCGAATACGGCTACCTGAGGAACTTCAGGCAACAGTTTCTGTACGGCATAAATACCTTTCAGGTTGGCTGGGTTGTGCAACGGGCCGAGGTCGCAGCATTCTTCTACAGCTGCAATAACGGCATCGTCAATCAATACAGAACCGCTGAATTTTGTACCTCCATGCAGTACACGGTGCCCTACAGCTTTAATCTCATGTAAATCTTTTACGGCTCCGTATTCGGCATTAGTCAGTGTATCGAAAATAAACTGTACGCCGGTAGTGTGTTCGGGTACGTCCTTTTCGAGGATTTTCTTTTCTCCGTTTGGCAAAGTCAGCTTCAGGAAAGAACCCGGCAGACCGATTTTTTCGATACCTCCTTGTGCGAGGACTTCTTTGGTAGTCATTTCGAACAACTTATATTTGATAGATGAACTACCGCAGTTGAGTACTAATACTTTCATATAATGGTTTTTATTGTTATAGTTGATGTGTAAAATAAAAAAACAGTTGTCATTCAGAGCGAGCGAAAATGACGTCTGAATGACAATGTTTATAAGTCGGTTATTTATTGAGCCTTAGCTGCAATAGCCTGATTGGCTGTGATGGCGATCATCTTGTATACGTCATCGACAGAGCATCCGCGTGACAAGTCGTTAACCGGACGTGCGATACCTTGCAGGATAGGACCAATTGCTGTAGCGTGTCCCAGACGTTCAACCAGTTTATAAGAGATGTTACCAACTTCCAGACATGGAACAACCAGTACGTTGGCTCTTCCTGCGATTTCTGAACCCGGAGCTTTGCTGGCACCTACTCTTGGAACCAGAGCTGCATCGGCCTGAAGTTCGCCGTCTATCTTCAATGAAGGATCCATTTCTTTAGCAAGTTTCAATGCTTCTACTACTTTGTCTACTACTTCGTGCTTAGCAGAACCTTTTGTTGAGAAGCTTAACATAGCTACACGCGGGTCTAATCCGGCAACAGACTGGGCTGTCTTGGCTGTACAAATTGCAATCTGAGCCAGTTGGTTTGCATCGGGAACCGGAGTAACAGCTACGTCACCCATTACCAGAACACCGTTGTCACCACATTCAGGAGCGTGAGTCAGCAACAGCATGGCACCCGAAACACAAGTAATGCCCGGAGCTGTCTTGATGATTTGCAGTGCAGGACGCAGTACATCGCCTGTCGTGTTACGCGCACCTGCCAGCTGGCCGTCGGCGTCGCCCGATTTGATAATCAGACATCCCAGGTACAACGGGTTAAGAACCAGCTTGCGGGCTTCTTCGATAGTCATACCTTTCTTCTTACGCAGTTCGCACAGCAGTTGTGCATATTCTTCTTTCTTCGGATGATTTTCCGGATCGATAATAGTAGCTTTGTGGATATTTCCTAAGCCCCATTCTTTTGCAAGGCTCATAATTTCATCTGGGTTACCCAATAAAATCAGGTCGGCTACACCATCTGTCAATATCTGATTGGCAGCTTTTAAAGTACGTTCTTCAGTTCCTTCCGGAAGTACAATGCGCTGTTTGTTTGCTTTAGCGCGTTCAACAATTTGACTAATTAAATCCATGAGTTTATGAATTATATTTTATGATATGTGATTCTTTTATCGTGTACGCTAACAAATAATGTATATCGCATTGCAAAAATACGCATTTTTGTAATATCAAGTTTGCAAAACCGTGTTTTTTTTCTCCTAAAGTATGCAAAAAACTTATGTTTAATAGCAGAAGAAATAAAAAATGCCGCTTTCGGTACAGCGTTTTATCCTATTATATAAATTTGCAGCCGTTTTCAAGGTAATATGTAATAGGTATGATTCGTCAATGTACTATCCTTTTTGGATGTTTAGCGTTAGGTGAACTGATTGTTTACCTGACGGGGATTAAGCTGCCGTCGAGTATTATCGGCATGCTTTTGCTTACGTTATTTTTAAAGTTAGGCTGGGTGAAACTGCAATGGGTGCAGGGATTGTCCGATTTCCTGGTCGCAAATCTGGGCTTTTTCTTTGTTCCTTCGGGAGTAGCTTTGATGTTGTATTTCGACATCATTTCGGCCGAGTTCTGGCCTATCGTGATTGCTACGTTGGTCAGTACGGTATTAGTGTTAGTTGTTACAGGTTGGGTTCATCAATTGGTTCGTAAGTATGGAATATTTAGAAAGTAAGTTCTTTCTGCTTGCTATTACGTTTGGATTCTTCTTTCTTTCCAAACTGTTGCAGAAGAAAACAGGATTGATCATTCTCAATCCGATATTGATAGCAATAGCTTTGCTAATTTGTTTTTTAAAGCTGACGAATATTTCGTATGAAAAATATTCTGAAGCTGGTTCTCTGATAGAGTTTTGGCTGAAGCCGGCAGTCGTCGCATTGGGGGTACCTTTGTATTTACAATTGCGTATGATTAAAAAACAATTGATGCCGATAATTGTTTCTCAATTAGCTGGCTGTGTGGTCGGACTGGTTTCGGTTACGATTATAGCTAAAGTAATGGGGGCTTCTCCTGAAGTAATCATGTCTTTGGCACCGAAGTCGGTGACTACCCCGATTGCGATGGAGGTTTCGGGAGCTGTAGGAGGTATTCCTTCATTGACAGCAGCTGTGGTGATTGTCGTAGGATTGTTTGGTGCCATCTGCGGATTCAAGGTTTTGCAGGTAGGACGTGTAGGTAGTCCTATTGCACAAGGCTTGTCGATGGGAACTGCTTCGCATGCCGTTGGTACCTCACGCGCCATGGAAGTGAGTGGAAAGTATGGAGCTTATGCCAGTCTGGGACTGACGTTGAACGGTATTCTGACTGCCTTGCTGACTCCGACTATCCTGCATTTGCTGGGACTGTACTAAATAATGAATGTTAAAGCAAATATGTTTGCATGGGAACGTGCCGATATTTTTGAATGGATATCGGCACGTTTTTTTAATTTTGCCGCATCATTTTATAAATAAATAGAATATGATACCATTTAAACCCATAGAACTGGAAGATAAGGCTACCGTACAGCGGTATACCTTAAAGAGCAAGCGTCGTAACTGTGACCTCTCATTCTCCAATTTGTATAGCTGGCGATTTCTGTATCGCACGGAGATTGCTGAATTGAACGGCTTCTTGCTGTTTCGCTTTTATACAGATGATGAACTGGCTTACATGATGCCGGTGGGAGAAGGTGACATACATAAGGTTATTGAGGCGTTGATGGAAGATGCACGAAACAAGGGAGCTCGCTTCCGTTTGTTGGGCGTGTGCAGCAGTATGCGGGCAGAACTGGAAACTGCTTTTCCCGAACGCTTTACGTTTACTGCCGACCGTGACTATTTCGACTATGTGTATCTCCGTTCCGATTTGGCTACGCTTCGTGGAAAGAAATTTCAGGCAAAGCGAAACCATATCAATCGGTTCAAGGCATCATATCCGGATTATGAATACAAGGAGCTGACTCCTGAATTGGTTCCGGAGTGTCTCCGTCTGGAAAGTGAGTGGTGCAAGGCAAACGATTGTGCCGAAAATGAGGCACTGATTGCCGAACGCCGATCCATGACCGATGCGCTGAAGCATATCAGTGAGCTTGACTTGCAGGGGGGAGTTCTGCATGTCGGTGGAAAAATCGTAGCCTTTACTTTCGGAGCTCCTATCAACAATGAAACATTCGATACGTGTGTGGAAAAGGCAAATACAGATATCGAAGGAGCCTATGCCATGATTAATTATGAATTTGCCGGTCATATTCCAGAACAATATATTTATATTAACCGGGAGGAAGACCTCGGACTGGAGGGATTGCGTAAGGCGAAACTTTCTTATTGTCCAGAAACTCTCCTCGAAAAATACATCGTTGAGTTACAATGAGTATCAAAGAACAAGTCAGACAGTTGTGGAAAACCTGCTTCGATGATGACGATGCTTTCATCGATTTGTATTTTCGTCTGCGTTATACCGATGAGATTAATAAGGTAATAGAAGAAGACGGAAAGGTGATTTCCGCACTTCAGATGATATCGTATCCCATGACCTTTTGCGGGCAGACGGTAGCAACTTCGTATATCTCAGGGGCATGTACGCATCCCGATTATCGGGCAAGAGGGGCCATGCGGCGCTTGCTTCAGGAAACGCATCGTGCCATGTTTGCCGAAGGGGTGATGTTTGTTACCTTGATTCCTGCCGAAGAATGGTTGAAAGGGTATTATGCCCGCTCGGGGTATGCAACTTGTTTTCTTTATGGCTTGGTGAAAAAAGTTATCAACAGTAATGAACAACCTGTTGATAACTCTGTATCTTATCTGAAAATGAGTAAGATAGATCTGTTGAAAACTCCGCAGGAACACATTTATCCCTACTTTTATGAACAAATGAACAGGCGCCCGTGCTGTGTTCAACATACGCCCGATGACTTCCACGTGGTATTATCCGATCTTGCTTTGAGCAAGGGAGATGTATGGATCGTCGATAAAAACGGGGTGATGTCGGGGCTTGTTTTCTGCCTGATGGACGGAAATACATTGTCCGTCAAAGAGATTCTTCTATCGGATGAGGCCGATTTTGCCGAGGTATTGCGTCAGCTTGCAGCTTCTTATCGCGCAGAACGTCTGGAGTGCATCGTGCCACGTGCCGACGAAATGCACGAGCTGGGCATGGCTCGTCTGATAGATGTCGCTTCTTGTCTGAAGGTTTTTTCTGCTGTTTATCGTGGAGAAGGATTGTATATCCGCGTAACGGGCGATGAGGCTATCCCTCAGAATAACGGTTATTATACTGTATTTCCGGGAAAGGTGTCACGGGATATGCAGGAAGGACAAACGTATGTTACATTCACAATCAGTGAACTGACAGCCTTTATCCTGCACGATCTTCATCCGTACATGAGCCTGATGCTGAACTGATTTCAGGCTTCGTCGTCGTTGGTCAGCATACGCTCCAGCTCTTCTGCGGTCAGACGCAGGTGGAATTCTCCCTGATAGGCGATGGATATACCACCGGTCTCTTCGGAAACAATAATCGCCATGGCATCAGTTTCTTGTGAAATACCCAGAGCGGCACGGTGGCGCAATCCCAGTTCTTTCGGAATGTTCAGGTTGTGCGATACCGGAAGAATACATCCGGCCGCCTTGATGCGCTTGTTGCTGATAATCATGGCTCCGTCGTGCAGCGGACTATTCTTAAAGAAGATATTCTCGATCAGACGCTGGTTGATGTTGGCATCGATGATATCTCCCGTCCGGGCGATGTCATCCAGTGGAAAGTTCTTTTCAATCACGATCAGTGCTCCTACCTTTCCTTTGCTCATGCTGAGGCATGCCATCACGATAGGCATGATAGCCTCTTTGCTGTTTCCGTTCTTTTGTCCTCCCTTGAAGAAGCGGAGCAGGCTGCTTGTACGGTGGCGTGAGCCGAGCGACAGCAAGAAATGACGTATCTCATCTTGGAAAATAACAATCAGTGCGATGACTCCTACGCTCACCAGCTTATCGAATATGGAGCCGAGCAAACGCATTTGCAGCACTTGTGATACGATGACCCAAATGATGATGAATACCAGAATTCCGGTAAATACATTGATCGACCCCGACGATTTCATCAGCTTGTAGGTTTTATACAGCAGAAATGCTACCAGTAGGATGTCGATAATATCTTTGACGCTGAGTATGGAAAAATCGAAAGGCATAGCTTTATGTTTACAAACTTACAGGAGTTAACTTTTTCATGGCGGCAACTATCTTGACGGCTTCGGAAGCGGCACGTACGTCGTGTACGCGCAGGATATCGGCTCCCTTCATCAGCGCGATGGTATTGATGACACTTGTACCGTTCAAGGCGTCTTCTGGTCCGCCTCCCAGTAGACGGTATATCATCGACTTGCGAGAGACACCTATCAGTATGGGCAGTTCAAAAATACTGAATTCTTCGAGCTTGTTCAGCAGTTCATAGTTGTGTTCCAGGGTTTTCCCGAAACCGAATCCCGGATCGAGGATAATGTCTTTTGCTCCCAGGTCACGCAGTTTCTGTACCTTTTCGGAGAAATAATACAGCACCTCCTGCACCACATTGTCATAATGCGGAGCCTGCTGCATGTTTTGTGGAGTGCCCTGCATGTGCATCATGATGTAAGGAACTCCCAGTTGTGCCACGGTCGGGAATATGTTTTCGTCCATGCTGCCTGCCGCAATGTCGTTGATGATGGCAACTCCGTATTCTTCTACGCACATGCGCGCTACATCGGCACGGAACGTATCTACCGAAACAATGGCATCGGGACATTCACGGAATACGATGCCCAGTCCGTAACGCAGGCGTGCCATTTCTTCCTCTGCACTGATATGCTCGGCATTGGGGCGCGACGAGTAGGCACCCGCATCGATGATGCTGCCCCCTTCCGATAAAATCTGGTGTGTACGTTCTACGATTTCCGCTTCAGTCTGTTTCCGGCTTCCAGCATAAAAAGAGTCGGGAGTAAGGTTCAGAATGCCCATTACCTGCGGGTACGACAAGTCCAATAACTGCCCGTTTACATTGATTTGTTTCACAATACTGTTTTCCATGTCCGATAATACGTCTTTAAGCGCTGCAAATGTACGCACAATAATTTGTTTTTTCGCAGTCGCGGGAAATTAAATTACGTTATCTTTGCGCCGGAAAGTTTTGTTACAGAAATTATGGAAATAGCTGAGTTATATAAACGCTTTATGGAATGCGGCAAGGTGACTACCGACAGCCGCAACTGTCCCGTAGGTTCGATGTTTATCGCCTTGAAAGGAGCAACCTTCAACGGTAACGCATTTGCCGCACAAGCCTTGAAGCAGGGCTGCCGTTATGCGGTGATAGACGAGCCTGAGTATGCAGGAGAGGGAACGATTCTCGTAGAAGACTGCTTGAAAACCTTGCAGCAGCTGGCGAACTATCATCGCCGTCAACTGCATCTTCCTGTTATCGGCATTACGGGAACTAACGGGAAGACTACTACGAAAGAGCTGATTTCTACGGTTCTGAGCCGGAAATTCAATACCTTGTATACAGAAGGCAACCTGAATAACCATATCGGTGTACCGCTTACCTTGCTTCGTTTGAATCCGCAGCATGAAATGGCAGTTGTAGAAATGGGAGCCAGTCATCCGGGAGATATCAAAGAGCTGGTTGACATTGCAGAGCCTGATTATGGAATTATCACAAACGTGGGAAGGGCTCACTTGCAGGGATTCGGTTCCTTTGAAGGCGTTATCCGTACAAAAGGAGAATTGTACGATTTCCTGCGTACCAAAGGCGGGGCTACTATCTTTATCCAGAATGAAAATCCTTACCTGAACGGCATAGCCGAAGGGCTGACTTGTGTGCGTTACGGACAGACTCCCGGCTTGTATGTAAGTGGGGAACTGATCAGTTGCTCACCATTTCTGTCTTTCCAATGGACAGCAAGAGGTATATCACACGAAGTGGCTACTCATCTGATTGGTTCCTATAACTTGGACAATATGCTGGCAGCAGTAGCCATCGGACGTTACTTTGGAGTACCCGATGAGGATATCAGCGATGCGCTGGCATCGTATTTGCCTCACAACAACCGGTCGCAGTTGAAGGAAACTGCCGACAATAAGCTGATTGTGGATGCCTATAATGCCAATCCGACCAGTATGATGGCGGCTCTCAAGAATTTCCGTCTGATAGAGGCTCCCCATAAGATGGTTATCTTAGGCGATATGAAAGAACTGGGCACGGTGAGTCACGAAGAACATCAGAAGGTGGTCGATTATCTGAATGAGTGTGGTTTCGAACGGGTAGTGCTGGTAGGACCGGAGTTTGCTGCTACAACTCACACTTTCCAGACCTTTCAGAATGTAGACGAGGTGCTGGCAGATATTCAGGCCCATAAGCCCAAAGGGTACTACATCCTGGTAAAAGGCTCGAACAGCATGAAGTTGAGTCTGCTGCCCGACCAGCTATAACAGCCTGTTTCTCATCGTATAAATATCAGTCTTGCGGTGAGGAACAGTTTTTTTAATGCTGTTTCAAAATAGAATTGCTCAAATAAAAATTGGATAGATTGAGCTTGAAAGAAAAAATCTCCTGCTTTTACCCGTGTTATTAAAATAAACAAAGGCTAAGGCAGGAGATTTCTTTTAATTGCAACTTATAAATTATAAGTCGGTCTATTCATTTTCTCTATGCGAAAACTGCCTCTTATTTATAAGATAATTACGGCTTGTCCGATAGAAAACATCCTGAGGCTTTCGGTCTAATTTGTACAAAAACTAAAATCTTTTGTACAAACTCTTGAAAGTTTTGTACAAAACACCGGTTGCTTCTCCTGATGTTTTTTCAGGACATCTGCACGAATTTATTCTTTGTTCAGCTTGTTTACGAGCGGCTGTCTGCTCCCCACATCATTTTTTCGCGGAGCGTGTTGAAGAAAGAGTGATGGCAGCGCTTCACAATCCGTACGAAGTAATCGGCACGGCGGATGGTCAGTTTGGTACCCTCGCGGCAAGTTTCGCTGCGTCCGTCTACCGCTACCAGAAAATTATGGCTCCGGCTTTCCACATCGAGCGTAATCTCCCAGTCGTCACGAATTACAATCGGACGTACATTGAGGCTGTGCGGTGCTACGGGAGTCAGGCTGATGGTTCCGCTTTGCGGGACAAGAATCGGACCGCCTACGCTGAGCGAATACCCTGTAGAGCCGGTAGGAGTAGCCACAATCAGTCCGTCTGCCTGATAAGAGCAGAGTAACTCATCGTTGATGTAAGCACGTATGGTAATCATCGACGAACTGTCACGCTTCAGAATGGCTATTTCATTCAAGCCGTACGGATAGCCTTTCAGTACATGTCCGTCGGAGGTGAGATGCAATACCCGTCGGGGTTCGGCAAGGTATTTCCCTGCGTAGATTTCATCGAATGCTTCTTCCATCTGGTCGGGCGATATGTCGGCCAGGAATCCCAGACGTCCGGTATTGATACCCAGGATGGGAATTTCCTTCTTGCCTACACGGCTTGCTGCCCGCAGAAACGTACCGTCGCCACCGATGCTCAGCACCATATCTGCGTCAAAATCATATCCCTGAAAAATCTCCAGTCCTTCGAGGTTGGCTTTGGTATGTTGCTTCAGGAAATAATAAAATTCGTTGCTGATACAGATTTCAGCTCCTTTGCTGCGCAGGATTTCCAGCAGATGCGTGGCATGTGCTGACTTATGTTCCTGATAAGTATTTCCGAAAAGGGCAAATCTGAGGTTGCGTTGCATATCTTGTAGCTTTTTTTATCAATCTTTTGTCACGTAAAGTTAACTGGTTTTACGAGAAAGCTGTTAACTTTGCAAGTTGTAGACGCAAAGATATAAAATTAAATTCAATATGACTAAGCTAAGTGTGAATATAAACAAGGTGGCAACCTTGCGTAATGCCCGTGGGGGAAATAACCCCGACGTAGAAAAAGTGGCGTTGGATTGCGAAGCTTTCGGGGCTGAAGGCATAACCGTTCATCCCCGTCCCGACGAACGCCATATCCGTTATGCGGATGTGCTGGCCCTTCGCCCGATTCTCCGTACGGAATTTAATATCGAAGGTTACCCCTCGAAAGAGTTTGTCGATCTGGTCTTGAAGGTAAAACCTCATCAAGTGACGCTCGTGCCCGATGCTCCAGATCAGATTACTTCCAATGCGGGATGGGATACAAAGGCAAACCTTTCTTTCCTGACCGAACTGATGGATACTTTCGGAGAGGCTGGCATACGTACTTCTATTTTTGTGGGAACAAATACGGAGATGATTGAATATGCAGCAAAAGCAGGTGCCGACCGCGTAGAACTTTATACAGAGCCCTACGCATCGACGTACGCCAAAAACCGGGAGGCGGCAATCGCTCCTTTTGTGGAGGCTGCAACGGTAACCCGCAAATTGGGTATGGGACTGAATGCCGGACATGACCTGAGCCTTGAAAATCTTGCTTATTTTCACGAAAATATTCCGTGGGTGGACGAAGTTTCCATCGGACACGCACTGATTTGTGATGCACTCTATCTGGGACTTAAAAAAACTATTGAAGAATATAAAAATTGCCTTCGTTGAATATGATTACAATGACATTGCTGGCAACTGCACAGACCGTTGCCGACACCATGACGGGAAACAATCCCGTGCTGACTCCCGTAGCTTCGGGAGAACCTGAAATGAACCTTTGGGATATGGCTTGCAAAGGGGGATGGATTATGATTTTACTGGCTATCATGTCAGTCATTGCTTTTTACATTTTCTTCGAGCGTGCGGTAGCTATCCGCAAGGCTGGAAAGGAAGATCCTTTGTTTATGGACCGTATCCGCGACTATATCAAGACGGGAGAAATCAAGTCGGCTATCAATTACTGCCGCATTACCAATACTCCTTCTTCTCGTATGATTGAAAAGGGTATCATGCGTATGGGACGTCCGGTTGCCGATGTGCAGGCTGCCATCGAGAATACCGGAAACATTGAAGTGGCGAAGCTGGAAAACGGACTGTCTATTATGGCTACTATCTCCAGTGGTGCGCCGATGCTGGGATTCCTGGGTACGGTAACCGGTATGGTGCGTGCCTTCTGGAACATGGCAAATGCAGGAAACAACATCGATATCACGCTCCTTTCGAGTGGTATCTATGAAGCGATGATTACGACTGTAGGTGGTCTGGTGGTTGGTATCGCTACCATGTTTGCTTATAATCATCTGGTATATCGCGTAGACAAGGTGGTAAGTCAGATGGAAGCACGTACCATTGCTTTCATGGACTTGATGAACGAACCAAACGAAAAATAAGAAGCCTATGTCACTGAAGAGAAGACAAAAAATATCTCCGGCGTTCAGTATGTCGTCGATGACCGACCTCATCTTTCTGCTGCTGATATTTTTTATGATTACCTCTACGATGGTGTCGCCGAATGCCATTAAGGTCTTGCTGCCGCAAGGTTCCCAACAGACTTCGGCCAAACCGATGGCACGGGTAATCATCGATAAGGATTTGAATTATTACGGGGCGTTCGGCAATGACGACGAGATGCCGCTCTCGCTGGATGAAGTTCCTTCTTTCCTGCAGGAGTGCGCGGCAAAAGAACCGGAAATGTATGTAGCTCTTTATGCCGACGAGTCGATTCCCTATCGTGAAATCGTCCGCATCCTGAACATTGCCAATGAGAATCATTTCAAGATGGTGCTGGCTACCCGCCGCCCTGATAAACAGAACTAAAAGACAATACAGTGAAAAAAAGTAAAGTAACCGGAATAATAGGAACAGTGGTATTGCATATCCTTGTGATACTGTTGCTTTTCTTTTGCTCGCTTACTCGCCCTGAAAAGCAAGAAGAGGGAGGAGTACCGGTTATGCTTGGTAATACGGAAACTGCCCAAGGCGACGCCGATCCGTTTACATTGACGGAGGTCGACGTATTGCCGCAGCCGGAAACTTCTGTGCCGGAACCCGAAACGACTCCGGAGCCTGAGGTGAAGCAACCTATGATTACACAGGATGATGAACCTTCCATTCAGGTGAAGAAGGAAAAACCGAAGGAAGAAAAACCTAAAAAGGAAGTTACGCCTACAAAGAAACCGGAAACAAAGCCTGTAGTGACAAAGCCTAAGGAAAAGACCGAAGCGGAAAAACGTGCCGAGGCCGAACGGGCGGCTGCTCAGGCTGCTGCCAGCAAGATTGCGGGAGCTTTCGGAAAAGGCTCCAAGATGGGCAGTAAAGGTACATCCGAGTCGGGAGAAGGCATACAGGGAAGTCCTGACGGTAATGGAAATACGGGAAAGACTTCGGGTGTAGGAGGATATGGAACATTCGACTTGAATGGTCGTTCGCTAGGCTCTGGTGGATTACCTGTTCCTGTATATAACGTGCAGGATGAAGGACGTGTCGTAGTTACGATTGTGGTGAATCCCGCCGGAAGAGTTATCAGTACAAGCATCAACAAACGGACCAATACGGTGAATCCCGCTTTGCGCCGTGCTGCGGAAGAAGCTGCGCGTCGCGCCCGTTTCAATGCAGTAGACGGGGTAAATAATCAGAGTGGTACGATAACCTATTATTTCAAGTTGAAATAAATAATAAAATATGAATAGTTAAATTCGTTGTAGTATGAAAGCAATTTGTATCTTTTTGGCAGAAGGCTTCGAAGAAATGGAAGCCATGTTTCCGCTCGATATTATGCGTCGTGGGGGACTGAATGTAAAAACTGTATCAGTAACAGGTGAAAAGACTGTTGTCAGCTCTCATCAGGTTCCTATCGTTGCAGATATGCTGTTCGAGGACTTGAAAGAAGAGGATGTGGAAATGATTGTTCTGCCGGGTGGACTGCCGGGAGCAACGAATCTCGATGCTCATGCCGGACTCGACAAACTGATTATGGACTTTGCTGCGGCTAAGAAACCACTTGCAGCTATCTGTGCTGCTCCGATGGTATATGGCAAGCGTGGTTTGCTGAAAGGCAAGAAGGCTACTTGCTATCCGGGATTCGACAAGTATCTGGAAGGTGCAGAATATACTGGCAACATGGTAGAAATCGTTGATAACTTCATCTTGGGTAAAGGTCCGGGTGCTGCTCCAGCTTTCGGTTTTGCTCTTCTGGAGAAGTTTGCTGGTGCTGAAAAAGCATTGGAAGTTAAAAAGGGAATGTTGCTCGCCTGATGGAGAAATACATCATTGTCGTAGCGGGAGGAAAAGGCTTGCGCATGGGGGGAGATATTCCCAAGCAGTTTATTCCAATCAAGGGAAAACCTGTACTGATGCGTACGCTGGAAGCTTTCCATGCCTACGATGAGCATATACATATCATATTGGTGCTTCCGGTAGACCAGCAGGACTACTGGAAGCAGCTTTGTGCTACATACGGGTTTACGCTTCCGCATCGCGTTGCCGACGGAGGAGAAACCCGTTTCCATTCTGTAAAGAACGGACTGGCTCTGGTAAACGATCCGGACAGCCTGGTAGGTGTACACGACGGTGTTCGTCCTTTTGTGTCGCAGGAAGTGATTGCTGCCTGTTACGATGCAGCCCGCGAAAAGCAAGCTGTCATTCCGGTTATCGGGGTAGTAGAAACTGTCCGCCGGATGGAAACAGAGGAGCAGAGCGTGACTGTACCGCGCGACCGTTATAAGCTGGTTCAGACTCCTCAGGTGTTTACTGCTTCTTTGCTGAAGCAGGCATACGGACAGCCGTATACTTCTGCCTTTACAGATGATGCTTCGGTTGTAGAGGCTTTGGGGCATCCGGTATATCTGGTGCCGGGAAACCGTGAAAACATTAAGCTCACGACTCCGTTCGATTTAAAGGTTGCTGAAGTTTTGGTTTAAATAAATGTTCGATTTATCTACGCGTGACATAAAATATTTGCAGGGGGTAGGACCGCAGCGTGCGGCGATACTGAACAAGGAACTGAATATCTATTCCTTTCGGGACTTGCTGTATTATTTCCCTTACAAGTATGTCGACCGTAGTCGTCTGTATTATATCCATGAGATAGACGGGAACATGCCGTATATTCAGCTGAAGGGGCAGGTGCTCAGCTTCGAAACCATTGGAGAAGGTCGCCAGCGTCGTCTGGTCGGACATTTTTCGGATGGGACAGGAGTGGTCGACTTGGTATGGTTTCAGGGGCTGAAGTTTGTCATGGGGCGCTATAAGGCACACGAAGAGTATATCGTATTCGGAAAGCCGACCGTCTTCAACGGGCGGATAAACATTGCTCATCCCGATATTGATCCGGCGGAAGAACTTACCCTTTCGTCGATGGGGCTTCAGCCATATTACAATACTACCGAGAAGATGAAGCGCAGCAACCTCAATTCGCATGCGCTGGAGAAGCTGATGAAGAATCTTTTCGGGGCACTTCAGAAAGACATTATAGAAGAAACGCTCAGTCCGCAACTGGTGGCGCAGCATCGCCTGATGTCGCTTACTGATGCGCTTTATAACATTCATTTTCCTCAGAATCCCGATTTGCTTCGGAAAGCACAGTATCGCCTGAAGTTCGAGGAGCTGTTTTATGTGCAGCTCAATATCCTCCGTTACACTAAAGAACGAAGGAATAAGTTCCGGGGACTGGTTTTCGGACGGGTAGGAGAGATTTTCAATACCTTTTATTCACAGAATCTTCCGTTTCAGCTTACAGGAGCTCAAAAGCGGGTTATCAAGGAGATGCGGCGTGACATGGGTAGCGGGCGTCAGATGAACCGACTGTTGCAGGGAGATGTGGGTAGTGGAAAGACACTTGTTGCCTTGATGACCATGCTGATAGCCTTGGACAACGGTTATCAGGCGTGTATGATGGCACCGACGGAAATTCTTGCGACCCAGCATTATGAAACGATATGCCGTTTCCTTGCAGGCATGAATGTGCGGGTGGAACTGCTTACGGGAAACGTAAAGGGGAAGCGCAGGGAAACGATTTTAAAAGATCTGGTAACAGGGGATGTACAGATTTTAATCGGAACCCATGCAGTGATAGAAGATACAGTCAACTTTTCTTCGTTGGGACTGGTGGTGATAGACGAACAGCATCGTTTCGGGGTAGCTCAGCGTGCCAAGTTGTGGGCGAAGAACACTTGTCCGCCTCATGTGCTGGTAATGACGGCGACTCCTATTCCTCGTACGCTTGCCATGACACTATATGGCGATCTCGATGTGTCCGTCATCGATGAACTTCCTCCCGGAAGAAAACCCATCCAAACCATCCATCAGTTCGATAACCGTCGTGCTTCGATGTATGCTTTCATACGGAAGCAGATACAGGAAGGGCGTCAGGCCTATATTGTATATCCGTTGATTCAGGAAAGCGAGAAGATGGATATCAAGAACCTGGAAGACGGGTATATGCATATCTGTGAGGAGTTTCCGGAATATAAGGTAAGTAAGGTGCATGGCAAGATGAAGCCGGCAGAGAAAGATGAGGAGATGCAGCGTTTTCTGGCAAACGAAACTCAGATTATGGTAGCCACTACGGTGATTGAGGTAGGAGTGAACGTACCTAATGCTTCGGTCATGGTGATAGAGAATGCGGAACGTTTCGGCTTGTCGCAATTGCATCAGTTGCGTGGACGTGTAGGACGTGGAGCCGATCAGTCGTATTGTATTCTGGTTACCGGCTATAAGTTGACGGAAGAAACGCGTAAGCGTATTGAAATCATGGTGCAGACAAACGATGGTTTTGAGATTGCGGAAGCCGATTTGAAGTTGCGCGGACCGGGTGATTTGGAAGGAACACAGCAGAGTGGTGTGGCATTCGATTTGAAGATAGCCGATATCGCCCGCGACGGACAGCTTTTGCAGTATGTGCGTGAGATAGCCGAACGGTTGCTCGATGCCGATCCGAATGGAGAGCGTCCGGAAAATGCGATTATATGGCAGCAGTTGAAGGAACTTCGGAAAAAGAATGTGAACTGGTCGGTTATTTCGTAGTACATTTAAGAAGAAAGCGTTATGGAATTGACAGAAGAGGAAACATACAAGGTGGAACGCTGGCTAAAACGCAAACACGTGAATGTGGAAGAGGTGGCTGGTTTTACATTTATGCAATACTATAAGCCTCGTCCCAGCAAATGCAAACCTTATTGGTGTTGTCTGTATGGACTGGGTGTGTTTATCTTTACCTTGAAGTCGGGTTTTGTACGCGGGGCACAACTGCAAGGCATGTGGTTGAATATGGGACTTCGCCTGAATCCGGCTTGGATTGTGCAATATCTGCTGGTACGGAAGATTCCTTTTACCAATTATGAAACTCCCCTCAAGCAGTTGGATAGGCTGTCGTCAATTCGTACTTATGATGAGTTTTCGAAGAAAATGCGTTCGCGTCGTAGGTGGGGAATTTTTGAGTTGCTGTTTGGACTGTTTTTTTTCTTCTTGTCATGTTGGATGATTTTTGTAACTCCTCATGTATGGCTGGCGGGACTTTTAGTGTCATTGATAGGAATAGAGCATGTAGGACTTTCATTTTTTACACTTTATCAGGGTATCTCTTGCCAGTATGCACTGACGCTGGAACCGCAAGAAATGGTCTTGCAGCAGGATGAAGATGAACTTGTAAAATTTGCTTATTCGGACCTTCGGAAGGTTAATTTCACGTCAGCACCTTTTGTGGGTCACGAGTTTATCTCCTTCATCGAGTTTCTGGATGCCGATTTTGCTTATCACTGCTATCCGATAGAAAGGGTTCCGGTGAAAAAGTTCGATGAGATCGTTTCCCTATTGAGGCAATTGGGAATTGATGCAACCAACTCTTTTGAGTGATTCCAACAGACGGCAGAGAAGATTATATTTTCAATACTACACGGTCGCCGGCACGCCGAGCCATGATGCTCTGTGTTTCATGCAGTTCTTTGTAATGTTTCATTACTTCCATGCAGCGCTGCGGGTTGTTGGCTATCTCCGGATTGGCAAGTGCCTGAAGCGTATGTTTCATTTCCTCATCAACAATCGATAATTTGAAGTCGAGCAGCAGGCGGGGAACCAGTTCGTACAGACGTTCTTCATCCGTGACGATTTTCTGTCCTTTGGAATGATACTTGCTGAGCTGATAGCGGTCGCTGGCCAGGTCGACGGCTGCTTTACTGATTTCCGGCGCAGGATGTGCGATGAAATAATGTTCAGCCGTAAAGTTCTCATCGTGGATGTGTATTTCTGCTTCTTTCAGCATCCGTCGATGAAGCGCAACATGAAACTGCAATTCGTCTTCCTTTAATCCTTCTGCTATGTATTCGGTTACGGTAAGCGGTTGCTGTTCTCCGTTTTCATCTTCCATATAGCACATAACCTTTTCACCATATCGTACAATCATGCGCATCAGGTCTTCTTCCTTGGCGTAAAAGACTTTCTGCTCATTTCCTTCGGTGGGGATATATGAATTGTAGGTATCAACCGGAATTTCATCAGGAATAGGTGAAGGTACACTCTCTTGTCCCATTGTTTCAACAGGAGGAAAATCGGTCGTGATTCCACTCTCTCCGATGCTTTCGGCTGGAGGAGGGGGCAGAGGAATGTCATTGGTCGTGTTGAAAGGCACTTCTTCTCCTGTAGCGGCATACGGAGCAGGGGCAGACGACGGGGAAGAGCTTGTTTGATTGGCAGTCGAAGCATTGGAAGCTAATTGCCGTTCCCGGTATTGCTTACGCTGTTCTTCCTTGAATTTGTTTTCTCTTGCCTGTTCTATCAGCTTGGCAGTAGCTTCTACCAGGATCTTTTCCTCCATTTGTAGCAGTTGGCTGCACTCGCGTATATACACCGAGCGTACAATAGCATCAGGAATTACCGAAATACTTTTTACGATGCTCGAAATCAGTGAGGCACGCTTGATGGGGTCTTTACCCGCCTCTTCCATAAGCAGATTGGTCTTGAAGCGGATAAAATCGACCTCATGATCATTAATATACGCCTGATAGTCGGTTGCATTATGCTTTCGGGCAAAGCTGTCCGGGTCGTCACCGTCGGGCAAAAGGCAGACCTTGATGTTCATGCCTTCCTCCAGCAGCATGTCGATACCGCGGATGCTGGCTTTGATACCTGCTCCGTCGCCGTCGTAAAGTACAGTGATGTTATTGGTAAACCGATGAATCAGTCGTATCTGGTCGGCGGTCAGTGCCGTACCCGATGAGGCTACTACGTTTTCTATGCCGCTCTGGTGCATGGAAATGACATCCGTATATCCTTCGACCAGGAAACAACGGTCCTGACGGACAATTGCCTGTTTGGCGAAATAAATGCCATAAAGCTCACGACTCTTATGATAGATTTCCGATTCCGGCGAATTGACGTACTTCATTTGTACGTTCTTGGTTGCGGAACTTAATACACGTCCGCCGAAGGCTACGACTTTTCCCGACAATGTATGCACGGGAAATATCACACGTCCCCAGAAACGGTCGTGCAGCGTACCGTTGTCCTTGCGGTAGCACAGTCCTGTTTTTAACAGGAATTCCTCTTTATAACCCTTTTGTAAGGCAGCTTTCGCCAGCGCATCGGGGCTGTCGAGGCTATATCCCAACTGGAATTTCTTGATGATATCGTCGCGGAAACCACGACTACGCAGGTAAGTCATACCGATGCGCTGTCCGTCGATGTGGTTATGGAGTACATCCTGGAAATAATCGGATGCAAACTGGTTGACGACAAACAGACTCTCGCGCAGGCTTTGTGCCTGTTTTTCTTCATTGGTCAACTCACGTTCCTTGACTTCGATGTTGTATTTTCGGGCAAGCCATTTCAGCGCTTCGTAGTACGAAAGCTGTTCGTGTTCCATGATGAAATGAACTACATTCCCTCCTTTTCCGCAACTGAAACATTTACAGAGTCCTTTACTGGGAGAAACACTGAAAGAAGGTGTCTTTTCGTTGTGGAAAGGACATAACCCGATGTAGTTCACTCCCCTGCGTCGGAGAGTAACAAATTCGGATACCACATCAACAATCTGTGCGGCATCGAGTATGCGGTCTATGGTGGCTTGGTCTATCATTTCGAAAGGCGAAAATAATAAAAATAACTAGAATGTGCAATGACTTTTTTACATGCCTTTCTGTCGGAACGGGATGCCATGATTTGACCGACGGACAGATGGAGTCCGGGAACAAAATCATTCTCAGAAAACAAATGCGATGGAAGCTCCGAAAGTGAGGTTATGCATAGGCGTCCTCTTGGTATACGAGTGAGCATTCCGGTTACCTGCTTCGTCAACCCATGAGTTTTTCAGGTCGTATGTCAGTCGGGGAGAAGCAAAATCATAGTCACAGTACAGGCGGAAAGCAGCATCTTCCTTGTAGCGGTAAGTAAAGGAAATACCTGTTCCCACCTTGTATGTGGAACTTTTGCGTATGCTCAGGAAGTCATCGTCTACGAAACTGCTGTTCAACAATTCATCGCGGGTGATTCCTTCCTGCTGCATGTAGTAATCTACGTCTGCCTTGTAATATTGGTTATAGGCTTCTGTGCTTACAATGCCTCGGTCAAAAATCTGTGGATTGATGCGGCAGACAGAATTCAGCTTGAAGTCGGCATTGAGTCTGCGTCCTACCAGCAGTTTGCTTCCTATCTGAAAGTGTCGGCTAAGTGGATACGAGAAATAGATTCCTAAATCGACGTCCAGCATTCCAAGATGGTCCGACTCCAGTCCGTCGAGCAGAAACATGTTGACTGGAGCACCTTCTTGCAGGTCGTTGTCCATATCGAAGTTCTTCATGTTCTCGGCTGGTATATCCGCTATGACGGGTAGGGTGGCAACTTTCAGCCGTCCTCCGGCTCCGATGAAAGCATTGAAAAAGTAGGCACCTTCCACGCTGACCACGGTGGCAGTTCCCACTCTCAGGCGCATGCCGAGGGGAGATCCTCCTTCAGAATCGTATAATTCGGCAGTTCGTAAGGTAGAAGGACCGGATGCAATCCCCATATTGAAACTTAAGAAAGAAGGCGCATCATAGCGGTTGTAATCCGCATTTAAACTCCATGTATCTATATTCTTTTGTTTGAAAATTAAATCTGAAAGAAAATATCCCAGGTCGGTCGAAATCATTCCAATGCCGGCACCTACCAGTACATCGCCAATCCAGTGGCGGTTGTTCAGCTGGCGTGTCACTCCGGTAAGGCCTGCCAGTGTGTAGCCCCCTATGCTGTACCATGGGCTTTTCATGCCATATTCTTTATGAAGAATTGTAGCACACATAAAAGCTGTTGCCGTATGTCCGGATGGAAATGAGTTGTTTGAGGTATTGTCCGGTCGGGTCTCTTTGGTTGTATATTTCAGGGTATTGACAAAGCCGGCCATTAATGCGGCCGAAAAGACATTGCTGACAGCCAGTTCTTTCCACGAGCTGCGGCTTTGTACGCCTGCCAGTTTCAATCCCCAGGTTGCGGCCAGAGGGACATACTGAGTATAGTCGTCGTATCGGTGATGAAATTCGGGCTTAAACCGGTTGCGTAAAGTACGGAAATCACTGTTTTGCTTCTTGACAATCAGTCCGGCTGTAATGAACGGTATACCCATGTATGAAAACTCCCTGTTGAAACTTTCTGTGGCGGTGATGCGTATTTTCTCTTTTGTTCGGCTTACACAGGCAGTCGAGTCGTTTGGTTGGCAGGTATATTCTTTGTTTCCCTGATGTGCATGTAGAGAGAGGCGGCAAAATGACAGACAGAAAAGGAGAAGGAGAGTTCTTGATTTCATAGCATCCGTTATTAGTTCTATTAGAGTTTATATAACGGAGTTTACTGAAAGATGGTTCATCTGATTTTGTTAAAAAATTTAGTATGAGTTGATTTTACTGATATCTCTCGTTCTGAAAAGAAGGAAACAAGTACTGCCGGGGCAAGGATAGAGTAACAGTTACGGTAATAAAAAAAGGAGATTGACGAATCAATCTCCTTTCTTGTTATACTCGAAATATAAATTATTTGATATTCGGGTTCAGTTTGTTCCATTCAGAGATAGCTGGAAGAACACCCATTGCGATAACTTCGTCACGCAATTCGCACAAGTGAGCATAGCTCTTATCCAAAGCAGCTTGTTCTTCAGGAGTACCGTTCAAAGCAGCGCAGTGGCAACCGTCAGCTGTGATTGAAGTTTCCCAAGCCATCATGATGTGATCGTACTTGTCATTTGAAATGTAAGTACCAGCCGGCCAGCGGAATGCTTTACCACCCATAGCAGCACCGATCATTTCGATAGAAACGTATGCCGGGCTCTGGAATGAAGAACGTCCACGCAGGTTGATGATGTTAGCACCACCTTTTGTTACTTTCTGCTGGATTTCAGCCCACTGTTCTTTAGTCAAAGCGTCAGTACCGATCATGTCGATCAACGGTTTGCCGTTTACTTTTGCAGTTGAAGCAAATACTGCCATCTGTTCGCCGTGGCCACCGTAAGTACGGCAGTTTTCAACAGCGTCCATAGATACGCCGAAGTGCTTAGCCAGTTCGCTGCGCAGACGAGTAGAGTCCAAAGCAGCCAAAGTAGTAACTTGGCTTGGTTTCAAACCAGAGTACAGCAATGTGATCAAACCAGTGATATCAGCCGGGTTGAAGATAACTACGATGTGCTTAACATCCGGGCAGTACTGTTTAACGTTCTTACCGAATTCTTCAGCGATAGCAGCGTTACCTTTCAGCAGGTCTTCACGAGTCATACCAGCCTTACGAGCAGCACCACCTGAGTTTACGATATATTTAGCACCAGTCAGCGCTTCTTTGATATCAGAAGTGAAAGTTACGTTTACGCCTTCGAAACCGCAGTGGTACAATTCTTCAGCTACGCCTTCCAATCCCGGAGCATACGGGTCATACAAACAGATGTTCGGAGTCAGACCCATCATGATTGCAGTCTGAGCCATGTTAGAACCGATCATACCGGCAGCACCAACAATGGTAAGTTTTTCGTTAGTTACAAATTCCATAATTCTTATTATTTAAGTTATGTTATAAAAGTGTATTTCTTTTTTCTTGCGCTACAAAGATAGGAAAGTTCTTTTGTAAAAACGAATCTTTCGTTACGTAAAAGTGGGTAAATCTGCGGGCTTTCGACTTAATTACGGAAAAATTTCACTATTTTTAAATTTGAACGTGGCTTTTTGCTATGAGGAGTTATCAATTGCTTGATTATGCTTGCCGAATCTGTTTCTTTTGCCTGCTGATATTCTTTTTTTCAAAAATAAAAGTTAAGTTTGTATATGCGAAAGCTTTATTCTATCGTTTAACCTAAATACTATAGTTATGACACATGTAATGCCTCAGTTACCTTACGGGATGGATGCCCTTTCTCCGTATATGAGTAAGGAAACCCTCGAGTTTCATTATGGTAAACATCTGCAAACTTATGTAGATAATCTGAACAAATTGATTCCCGGAACACCTTATGAAGCAATGCCTTTGGAAGAGATTGTGAAAAAGGCGGACGGAGGAATCTTTAACAATGCTGCCCAAACGTGGAACCATACTTTTTTCTTCCAGAGTCTGACTGCCAGTCAGCCTGAAATGCCGGTAAAACTGGTTGAAGCATTGACTGGAACCTTTGGGTCGGTCGATGCCTTTAAGGAACAGTTTACGAAGGCAGCCTTGGGATTGTTCGGTTCCGGCTGGGTGTGGCTGGTTGCTGATAAGGAGCATAAGCTTTCAATTGTTGCGGAATCGAATGCCGGCAATCCGTTGACAAAAGGACTGATGCCTGTCATGGTGATAGACGTATGGGAACATGCTTATTACATCGACTACCGGAATCGTCGTGCGGCATTTGTGGAAGCATTCTGGAAACTGATAGACTGGAACAAAGTGGCTGAACGAATTTAGTGCAGCCGAAAAAAATGTCCGGGACTTGCCCTTTGTATGCAAAGAACAAGCCCCGGCAAAATGCTGCTTTTTTATGGCGTTTTGTGTGAAAAAGCAACATGTAGTCTTTTCTTGCTTGCACAAATTAAAAACTATCTTTACCTTTGTTTGGCAAAGAAATATATCTGTTTGATTAAACTAAATTTAAAGGTATGAATACCACGTTATTATTTATGGGGATCGGTACGCAGGAATTACTTTTCATTGCTTTGATTGTCCTGCTGCTTTTCGGAGGTAAAAAGATTCCTGAACTGATGAAGGGATTAGGTAAGGGAGTGAAAAGTTTTAAGGATGGTATGAACGGGGTGGAAGAGAACCTGAAAGATTCTGCCGAAAAAACAGATAAGACGGAAAATAAGGAAAAATAACGACCGTGAAGCAGAAGAATGAATCGGAACTGACTTTCTGGGATCACTTGGACGAATTGAGAGCTACGCTTATACGGATTGTGTGTGTAGTCGTTGCTCTTATGCTGTTATCCTTTTTCTTTAAGGATGAGCTTTTCCATATTATCCTGATGCCTAAGGATAACGATTTCTATATTTACCATTTCTTTGCGTGGGTAGGAAATGTTCTGCATCTGTCCGGACTTGAAACGAACGACTTTCAGGTTCGTCTGATCAATACAAAGTTGTCGGGGCAGTTCCTCATGCACATGAACGTATCGTTTTATGCGGGGATCATACTGGCTTCTCCTTATATACTCTATCAGCTTTTCCGTTTTGTTTCACCTGCCTTGTACGAAAACGAAAAGCGCTATTCTGTGCGAGTCATTACCTGGGGATATGTATTGTTTCTCTTGGGTGTATTGTTCAGCTATTTTCTGATATTTCCCTTTACCTTCCGTTTCCTGGCTCTCTATCAGGTGAGTACGGAAGTGGAAAACACCATTACGATAGATTCTTATATTGATACACTGACCATGCTGAGCCTGATGATGGGAATCACGTTCGAAATTCCTATTTTGGCATGGCTGTTCGCAAAACTCGGTTTCCTGACGGCGGAGTTTATGACCCGGTACAGGAAGCATGCACTGGTTATATCGCTTGTCATTGCTGCCATTATTACGCCTACGTCGGATGTCTTTACTTTGTTGATGGTCACCTTTCCCATGTTTATTTTATATGAAGCAAGTATCTTGATTGTACGAAAGTCAGGTAAGTGAGAAAGATGATGGGGAGTGCGATGAAACTTGCCGTAAGGTAAACGTCTATCCCTGATTGAACGGTTTATTTTTTGTACAAAAACAAAAAACTTTTGTACAAATTTTCGGAAAACGTCGGGACAAATTTGTTGGAATATGCTGGGCCCTTCCTGTAAATAAAGAAATTTATCGGGCTTTTTTGCCCTTCACGCCCTTCACAATCGATGCGGAATCTTTATTATACAATTCAAAAAAGCCGATTGAAGTGCTCTTTTTCAGCTATATACCTTATCTGCTAAAGAAAATAGCCATATCATGACTCTGGAGTCGAATCACAATATGACTATTTTTATGGCTATATGATACTTTTATAATCGGTTATTGCTTCTTTGCCTCTCCCTCTTCTATCTTGCGGGTGACGAACTGAATTTTTAGGTTTGCTTCTTTCTGCTCTTTGCGTATTTCCTCCATTCCGGCAAGGATGCGAGCCAGGTTGCTGACTTCCGTAATAGCCTTGATATCGTTGGCGTACATGGTTGTCGTATAATTGCGGTCGCCGATAAACTCCAGCTTGAGGCTTTTCTTGTCTTGATTGGCTGCGATATAGGCGGCTACTCCTCCGTCGTTGCTCACTTTGTAGTCGGCTTTTTCAATGGCACGCCCCAGGTCGGTTGTTTCATAACTGTCATTTGAAGGCGGTGTCTCGGCAAAAGTATCGTCGCCTGCACTTACCTTTACAGCCGTATGATGAATGTTTCCTCCGGCACAATAAATAGACGTGAGTGACATTTCACCTTGTTCGTTTACTTGTGCGCGCAGGAAAGACCGTCCGATATTCTTTTCTACGACCTGAGTCGGATAGAAGTAGTTCCCTGTTTCCTGATAAGCTGTATCCTTTTCCAGTACGAAGTTGCCTTTGATAGAGTCGAATTCAGCCTGTTTGATGACCATCATGCTGTCCAGGTAAGTCAGCGTTTTTTGCTGCTCCTGCAAGTCGATCTGTTGCATGAGCTGGATACCTGCCTTCCGTACGTCTACAGCTTTAGGGTAATAAGTACGTATGCTGTCTATCTGCAAGCGTGCAAGATTGTAATCGCCCGATGCGAAAGCCAGTTCCGCACGCTGGAACAGTTTTCCGGCATTTTTGCTGTCGCTGTTGCATGCCGATAAAAGCAAAGCCAGAGCAGCGGCCGCTAAAGTTATCTTTTTCATATAATTAACCAGTTTATTACGCAACAAAAATACAATTAAATCGGTTATTCCCTGCGAGGCTTTTCATTTTTTTGTAATTTTGCACGCTAATTTTGTAATAGACATGGAATTGAAAGAACACTTTACTGGCAAAATATTCAATCTGATATCCGAAACCGCTGACGAACTGGGACTGGAGTGTTACGTCGTAGGAGGCTACGTGCGTGACATCTTTCTGAATCGTCCGTCGAAAGATATTGACGTAGTGGTGGTAGGCAGCGGAATAGAAATAGCCGAAGCGTTCGGAAAGAAGTTGGGGCGCGGTGCTCACGTATCCGTATTTAAGAACTTCGGAACGGCACAGGTGAAGTACCACGACGTGGAAGTTGAGTTTGTGGGAGCTCGGAAAGAATCGTACAGCCACGACAGCCGCAAGCCGGTTGTGGAGAACGGGACGCTGGAAGACGACCAGAATCGTCGTGACTTTACCATCAATGCGCTGGCTGTATGCCTGAACAAGGCACGCTTCGGAGAGCTGGTCGACCCGTTTGGCGGGCTGGACGACTTGAAAGAGCGCACGATACGGACTCCGCTCGATCCGGATATTACGTTCAGTGACGACCCTCTGCGCATGATGCGCTGTATCCGCTTCGCTACTCAGTTGAATTTTTTTATAGAAGATGAAACGTTCGAGGCCTTGGAACGTAACCGTGAGCGTATCAAGATTATTTCACGCGAGCGTATTGCCGACGAACTGAATAAGATTTTACTTTCTCCGGTTCCTTCGAAAGGGTTTGTCGACCTGGACCGCTGCGGACTGCTGGAACTCATTTTCCCCGAGCTGGTGGCCCTTCAGGGAGTAGAGGTCAGAAACGGAAGAGGACACAAGGATAATTTTTATCACACGCTGGAAGTTGTGGATAATATCGCCAAGGTAACCGATAACCTGTGGCTGCGTTGGGCTACTTTGCTGCACGACATTGGCAAGCCGCGTACCAAGCGCTGGGATGCCCGTGCGGGATGGACCTTCCACAATCACAATTTCATCGGAGAAAAGATGATACCCGAAATCTTCCGGAAGATGAAGTTGCCGATGAACGAAAAGATGAAGTACGTTCAGAAACTGGTAGGACTTCACATGCGTCCTATCGTAATTGCCGATGAAGAGGTGACCGATTCGGCTGTACGACGTCTGCTTTTCGAAGCCGGCGATGACATTGACGACCTGATGCTGCTGTGTGAGGCAGACATCACTTCGAAAAATGAAGTGCGCAAACAGCGTTTTCTCGACAACTTCAAGCTGGTGCGTCAAAAACTGAAAGACCTTGAGGAGAAAGACCGCATCCGTAATTTCCAGCCACCGGTGGATGGTGCCGAGATTATGAAAGTCTTTAACTTGCAGCCATGCCGGGAAATCGGCAGCCTGAAGAGCTCCATCAAGGATGCTATTCTGGATGGTGTCATACCCAATGAGCACGATGCTGCTTTCGAGTTTATGCTCAAGAAGGCAAAACAGATGGGACTGGAACCCGTCGGTCAATAGAATTTCATTTTTTTTTCTTTGGTTTTCTGCCCTGTTTTCAGGGCGGAAACCGATAATGACAGAGCGGCCATTTATTACTTTTCGTGTGATAAAAAATAAATTTAATTATCCAAATGGAAAAGTTGATATAAATAATAGTTGTCTGTTTGTGTCGCCTACAAATATCTGTAGCGCATTTTATTCTCTGAAAAGTTGTTCAATTTAGAAAATTGTGCACTTTCTTCGTTTTTATTTATTTGTCCAAAAATATATCTTTGTAAGGCTTTTCGTTAGGTAACATAAGCGTTTCAAAAGGGAATGCCGTGTAAATCGGCAACAGTACCCGCTGCTGTGATTCTTAATGAACCGTAGGCAATGCATAAGCAAGCCACTGTTGTTTGGAAGCAATGGGAAGGTGCCTGCGGGAGAGATCAGTCAGAAGACCTGCCACGAGAAGCAGATCCAATCTTTTATTAACTTTTCAAAGCAAACAAGTATGAATTTAACTGAAATCTGTATCATCAAGCGTGACGGGAAGCGGGAAAACTTTTCGCCTTCAAAGATTACAAATGCTATCAGTAAAGCCTTCAATGCCACAGGACTTGCTCATCAGGAAGAACTGATTGACGAGATTACCCGGCGTGTGATTGCACATTTTGAGAATCCTACCATCGGTGTGGAAGAAATTCAGGACCTCGTAGAAACGGAACTGATGAAGGTGCAGCCGGAAGTGGCTAAAAAGTATATCATTTACCGCCAGTGGAGAAATACGGAGCGCGACCGCAAGACGCAGATGAAGCATATCATGGACGGTATTGTAGCCATCGACAAGAATGATGTGAACCTGAGCAATGCCAACATGTCGAGCCATACGCCTGCCGGACAGATGATGACTTTCGCTTCGGAGATTACCAAGGATTATACCTATAAGTATCTTTTGCCGAAACAATATGCCGAGGCGCATCAGCTGGGAGATATCCATATTCATGATCTTGATTATTATCCCACCAAGACGACAACCTGTATTCAGTACGATCTGGATGACTTGTTCGAACGCGGCTTTCATACCAAGAACGGAAGCATCCGTACGCCGCAGTCTATCCAGAGCTATGCTACACTGGCAACCATCATTTTCCAGACAAATCAGAATGAGCAACATGGTGGACAGGCTATTCCGGCTTTCGACTTTTTCATGGCTAAGGGTGTTCTGAAAAGCTTTCAGAAAGCTGTCGCTTCGTCGGTAGCTTTTTATCTCGATATGAAAAATGTACAACTGGATGAGGCGGTGGTGCTGAAACTGGCTCAACAGTATTTTACTTCGATACTTCCAGCGGAAGACGAGAAAAGCTCGTTTCTTTCGGCAGGCGCCGGACAAGGTATTGCACTGACAGCCGATGAACTGGAGCACATCTTGCATAAAGCTTACAGTCAGGTGCGCAAGGATACCCATCAGGCTATGGAAGGATTTATTCATAACCTGAATACCATGCATTCGCGTGGAGGAAACCAGGTGGTTTTCAGTTCCATTAATTACGGAACGGACACATCGGCCGAAGGACGCATGGTGATAGAGGAACTGCTGAAAGCAACCATCGAAGGACTGGGTACGCGAGGAGAAGTGCCTGTTTTCCCTATCCAGATATTCAAGATAAAAGACGGAGTATCTTATTCTGAGGCCGATTACAAGCGTGCGATGGAGGACTTTGACGCTGCAATGGAAGGAAAAATCACCTTTGAGGCTCCTAACTTCGACTTGTTCCTGAAGGCCTGCCGTACCACGGCCAAGGCTTTGTTCCCGAACTTCATGTTCCTGGATACACCTTTCAACCGTCATGAAAAATGGGATGCGAACGATCCGAAACGCTATCGCTATGAACTGGCGACAATGGGATGCCGTACCCGTGTATTCGAGAACCTGAACGGAGAAAAGACTTCGTTGGGACGTGGAAACCTGTCGTTTACTACCATGAATCTGCCGCGTCTTGCCATCGAGGCACGTATTAAGGCGGAGAGTGTGGCCGAAAATCAGGGACAGGATGCCATCGAACGTCTGGCAAAGGATACGTTTATCAGTTCTGTACACGATATGGCGGTTTTCATAGCCGAACAGCTTTATACCCGTTATCAGTACCAGCGTACGGCACTGGCACGTCAGTTCCCGTTCATGATGAGTAACAATGTCTGGAAGGGAGGCGGCGAGCTGAATCCGAACGATGAAGTAGGTGACGTACTGAAACAGGGAACATTGGGAATCGGTTTCATAGGCGGGCACAACGCGATGGTGGCTTTGTATGGGCAAGGACACGGACATAGCCGGAAGGCATGGGATACATTATATGAAGCGGTGGAAGAGATGAACCGTGTGGTAGATGAATATAAGGAGAAGTATCACCTGAATTATTCGGTACTGGCTACTCCGGCCGAAGGACTTTCCGGACGGTTTACACGTATGGACCGTCGCAAGTACGGTGTGATTCCGGGAGTGACCGACCGCGATTATTATGTCAATTCGTTCCATGTCGATGTGAAAGAGCCTATCAGCATCGTGGAAAAGATAAAATGTGAAGCTCCTTTCCATGCCTTGACCCGGGGAGGACATATTACTTATGTAGAGCTGGATGGAGAAGCACAGAAAAATGTGAAAGCAATCGCCAAGATTGTAAAGGTGATGCACGACGAAGGTATCGGTTATGGTTCTATTAACCATCCGGTGGATACGTGTCATAACTGTGGCTACAAAGGCGTCATTTACGATAAATGTCCTATCTGTAACAGTGAGAATATTCTTCGCATGCGCCGCATTACCGGATATCTGACTGGAGATTTGAATAGTTGGAACTCGGCAAAGCGTGCGGAAGAACGCGACAGAGTGAAACACTGCTAATTAATTCGTTTGTTATTTAATGAAGGCTTTCTCTGCATACAGGCTCACGTAGCATCTATCGGTTTTTTCGGAAACAGGTAAGCTGTATGCAGGAAAGCCTTTTTATGTCTCGACAAGAATCAATATCCAAACAGAATATCTATATGCTACATTATTTATATACGTATTCCGAAACGATAGTCGATGGTGATGGTATACGTTTCTCCATTTATTTATCGGGATGTAAGCATCGCTGTAAGGGGTGCCACAATCCGGAATCTTGGAATCCACAGGCAGGACATCCTCTGACTCGCGAGAAAATAGAAGAAATGATTGCGTCGATCAATGCCAATCCCTTGTTGGACGGAATTACTTTTTCGGGGGGAGATCCGTTTTATTCGCCCGAGGAGTTTCTCCCTCTTGTCCGTGAGTTTCGTGAACGTACGCAGCAGAATATCTGGTGCTATACGGGATATACTTACGAAGAACTGCTGGCCGACCCAAAACGCAGCCCGATACTGGCCTATATCGATGTGCTGGTAGACGGACGTTTTGAACAGTCTTTGTATTCTCCGAGGCTGGAATTTCGGGGAAGCAGCAATCAACGTATCCTGAAATTGACGCATAAATGATGCTTGAAAAGTGCATTTTTCGTTGCCGCACACAGGGTGAAAGATATGCTCCATGATATAAATCAAGAAAAACTATAGTTGTTGAAGAAAATGTACTCATCGTATTGCTAATTAAATAGAAAGCCATACCTTTGCATCGTGGTTGTGAAACCAAAAGATAACAAGATACACAAAGGTATTAGACTAGATTTTAAGGTAATTAAGAGGTATTAGGAATTAAGGTAAAAAAGCAATTTTAGAAAGGTATTAGATTTAAGGTATTAAGTTTAGGTTTTTTAAGGTATTAGAAAAAGGTAAATGTTTTCAGGAATTAGTTGAGATAGGATTAGTGAAATTGCTTTAAGGTAAAAAAGAAGAAAAGGATAACAAAAAGAAAACAACTAGATGAGGAAAAGATGCAAGAACCCTTAAATGGGGGTTCTTTAGGAAATCGGCGGTGTTCAAACAAATGAACAGTCGCTTTTTTTGTTTTATGACGTTTGTGTTTTGTGTCTCATTTATTCTTATATGATACTTCTATACAATGTGGGAAGCCCATATCTGAACCGGTTTCGATGACGATATAATATGTTTTAAGTTTTTTCTTTTTTAAGATACAATAACTTCAAGTATCTTTGTCGCAGATGAGATTAAAAACGTGCCATACGCGCTTTTGGGCATTCAGCCTTTTAACCTTGTTTGTGGTGTACTACTCGGTAACAGCATTGTACGTCCACATGCACGAGGTTAACGGGGTTGTTGTTATCCATTCGCATCCATTTACAGAGCACCATTCTCATTCGGCCAGTCAGGCACTGACGCTCCATTTTTTGTCCACCTTTGCTTCGCTGGACTGGCATGCGGTGGAAGCGGCTTGTCCTGATTTTCCATTACTTTATTTATTAACTTTCTCTTTTGAGATAATCCATACCCTGTTGTCGTACGGGGAAGGGCTTTATCTGCGTGCGCCTCCTGCAGGTTCTTTCCTTTGATTTTATTTAGTTTACAGGTAATCGATGAATGCCTGTTTGTGTATGATCGGGTTGATTTGGATATTTCTCCGGTAGGCGTTTTACGGAACGGTAACTGGGAGAACACTTGAATCATATCTGAACCGGACCTGTTTTGTCTTATTTTACAGGTCGGTATCGACAGAAACAGGATAAATAAACAAAAGAAAGAATTTTAAAATGATAAAACATATTTTATTCATAATGGGATTGCTATGCTCTTTGGTAAGCATGGCAACGGAGCCGGTAAAAGAGGGAAATATCATTACCGGACACGTGATAGAGAAGGGATCGGAGAACAGTTTGCCTTATGCTACGGTCTTGATTGTAGAAACAGGAGAGGGAACGGTGACTGATGCGGAAGGGTATTTCCGTTTCAAGGGAATTCCGGCAGGAAATTATACATTGAAAGTGCAAAGCATAGGATACAATACTCAGACCAAAAGAATTACGGTAGGCAAGGATTTTACTGTCGACATGCATTTTGTAATGGAAGAAGAAACCATTATGACAGACGAAGTGGTGGTTTCCGCCAACCGAAATGAAACCAGCCGGAAAGTCGCCCCGGTAGTGGTGAATGTCATGAGTAATAAACTCTTCGAAACCGTTAACTCAAACAATCTGGCGAAATCGCTGAGTTATCAGTCGGGATTGCGTGTGGAAAACAATTGTCAGAACTGTGGATTTCCACAGGTACGCATCAATGGACTGGAAGGTCCTTACTCACAGATATTGATAAACAGCCGTCCTGTAATGAGTGCTCTTTCGGGTGTTTATGGACTGGAACAGATTCCTACCAACATGATTGAGCGTGTGGAAGTAGTCCGAGGAGGCGGTTCGGCATTATTTGGTGCCAATGCAGTAGGAGGAACGATTAATATCATTACGAAAGATCCTGTGAGCAATTCTTTTCAGGTAGCTTCTACCATGTCGAATCTGAATGGAAAGGTATGGGAGCAATATATGGGAGCCAATGCTTCGCTTGTTTCATCAGACAATTCGTATGGCATCGCTCTCTATCAGTCGTACCGTAACCGTAATCCGTATGATGCCGACGGGGACGGCTTCTCCGAGCTGGGAAAGCTGAACATGAATACGTTTGGACTACGTTCTTATTATCGTCCTACACAGTTCAGCCGCATCAGTCTGGAATATCATACGACGAACGAGTTCCGCCGTGGTGGAAATAAATTCGATCTTCAGCCTCACGAAACGGACATTACGGAACAGACCAAGCATATTATTAACAGCGGAGGGCTGACCTATGACGTCTTTTTCAATGAATATCGTCATAAGTTGTCTGTCTATGGCTCGGCACAGCATATCGACCGTAACAGTTATTATGGAGCGGAAGAGAATCCCAATGCCTATGGAAGGACAAAGGACCTGACAGCCGTAGGAGGAGCCATGTATGTAGGAAATATGGACGATTGTCTTTTCTCGCCTGCTACCTTTACTGGAGGACTGGAATATAACTACAATTCGCTGCACGACGTGATGACGGGCTACAACCGCGACTTACGGCAGAATGTGAGAATAATCAGCGGGTTTGCTCAGAATGAGTGGAAGATGAACTATTTTACGCTGTTGGCAGGTTTCCGCCTGGATAAGCATAACCTGATAGATAATGTTATCTTCAGTCCGCGTGTAAATCTGCTATGGAAGCCTTCGGATAAGCTTCAAGGACGTTTGACGTGGTCTACCGGCTTCCGTGCTCCGCAGGCTTACGATGAAGACTTGCACGTAGCGGCTGTAGGTGGTGAAGCGATGATTATCCGGCTGGCCGACGGGTTGAAACCTGAACGTTCGAATAGTTTCAGCGGTTCTGTTGACTGGAGTTTCAACATCGGACATTTTCAGTCGGATTTGTTGGTGGAAGGATTCTACACTTCCTTAAATGATGTCTTTTACCTGACAGGAATAGGGAAGGATGCCGACACCGGTGCGGAAATACAGGAAAGACGAAACGGGTATGGAGCGCGCGTATACGGGGCTAATATCGATTATAAGATAGCGCACGGACGTGAGGCACAGTTGCAGTTGGGCTTTACGCTGCAGCGTAGCCGATATACGGAGGCTGTTAGTTGGAGTAAGGATGCGGATGTAGCTCCTATCAAGCGTATGCCTCGCACACCGGATTATTATGGCTATTTTACGTTTACTTCGGCTCCGCTGAAAAACTTTGATTTTTCTCTTTCTGGTATTTATACCGGACCGATGGTTGTACCTCATTTTGCCGGTTATATTGAAAAAGACCGACTGGAGCATACACCGAATTTTATGGAACTGAACCTGAAGCTGAACTATACGTTTGTGCTGAATGACCACTTGAAGCTTCAAGTGAATGGAGGAGTACAGAATATGTTTAATGCTTTCCAGAAGGATCTGGATAAAGGTGCTTTACGCGATTCGAAATATTTCTATGGGCCGACTCAGCCGAGAACTTACTTTATCGGAATAAAGATCTTTAATTGATTTGTCGGAAACTTATTAGCTCTGATAAAAAACATCCGGACTCTCACTGAAACAGCGCTGAGGTCCGGATGTTATGATTAGTGACAGATGAGGTATTTCATAAATACCTCATCTGCTCGGATATGTGTGTATATCTATGAATAAGGTTTGGTAATGGCTGGTTATAGCCTCTTTAAAGCCAGCTTGATTACTTTTTCTACGGCAGCTTCTGGTTCTTCTTTCAGGATAGCTGAAACAACTTTTTGAGAAGGAGCCTGTGCGAACCCCAGCATGGTTAGTGCGGCAACTGCTTCTTCATAGATTTCCGTGTTGGCCGCCATGGCGACAGAAGCAACCGTTGCGGAGGTTCCCATATCGGTGGTGGCAATCTTGTCTTTCAGGTCGACAATGATACGCTGGGCTGTTTTCAGTCCGATGCCTTTTACGGTTTTCAGTAACTTATCGTTGCCGCTGCTGATTACATTGCAGAGCTCCGAAGGAGTGAGGGCAGAGAGAATCATCCGTGCTGTGTTTCCTCCTATGCCCGATACGCTGATGAGGAGCGAGAACAACTCCCGTTCCTGTTTGCTGGCAAAGCCGTATAATACATAGGCATCCTCCCTGATAGCTTCGTAGATATACAGCTTTACCTCTTTTTTCCCTTGGATGGCGGAATAAGTGTTCAGCGAAACATTTATGCCGTATCCCAGACCGTTGCATTCTACTACCGCCATTGCCGGTGTGATCTCTGTAAGTTCTCCTTTTATATATTCAATCATGTTTTTCTGATAAATGATAAATTTAGTGCAAAAATAGCTATAAGAAAGTTATAAATCGTAACTTTGTGCAGATTTATTTCAAAATCGCTGCCTGACTGTTTCTTTAGAATAATTCTAATTTTGTATTTTTGCAACGTCGAAAAAAGAATTCATCAAACATCACATATAAAATGAAAAAAATTAGAGCAGCCGTAGTTGGTTACGGAAATATTGGAAAATTTACATTGGAAGCGCTCGAAGCTGCTTCTGATTTTGAAGTAGCCGGTATCGTTCGCCGTCATGGAGCTGAAAACAAGCCTGCAGAACTGGCAAACTATCCGGTAGTAAAGGACATTAAGGAATTGCAGGATGTAGATGTAGCCATTCTTGCTACTCCGACCCGTAGCGTAGAAAAATATGCAAAGGAAATCCTGGCTTTGGGTATCAATACAGTCGACAGTTTCGACATTCACACACAGATTACCGATTTGCGCCGTTCACTGGGTGAAACAGCCAAGGCTCATAACGCAGTGTCTATTATCTCTGCCGGATGGGATCCGGGAAGTGACTCAGTAGTACGCACATTGTTGCAGGCTATTGCTCCTAAGGGTATTACTTATACAAACTTTGGTCCGGGACGCAGTATGGGACACTCTGTAGCCGTACGTGCCATTCCGGGGGTAAAGGATGCTTTGTCTATGACTATTCCGGTGGGTACAGGTATTCACCGCCGTATGGTTTATGTAGAACTGGAAGAAGGTGCTGACTTCAAGACTGTAGAAGCAGCCATCAAGGCCGATGCGTATTTCGTAAACGATGAAACTCATGTTATTCAGGTTCCTTGCGTTGACGATTTGAACGATGTGGGCCATGGTGTGAATCTGGTACGTAAAGGCGTATCGGGTAAGACTCACAATCAGTTGTTCGAGTTCGATATGAAGATCAACAATCCGGCACTTACTGCTCAGGTACTGGTATGCGTTGCCCGTGCTTCAATGAAACAGCAGCCGGGATGTTATACAATGATTGAAGTTCCGGTTATCGACTTGCTGGAAGGCGACCGTGAAGAACTGATTGCTCATTTGGTATAAAACTTAGATTCCTTATACTATTATAGTATATAAATACAGAATTCATAAAAGCCTGTTCTTACTTATTTGGGTAAGAACAGGCTTTCTGCTTTATTGAAATAAGGTGGATTCTATTGTTCATAAGTGAAAAAAATAGTATTTTTGTCAAAAATACTATGTAAAAACATGAAACGCTATATCTTCTTGCTAATGGGATTTCTATGGGGAATAGTGTCTGCATTCTCTTCTTCTCTTCATTTTCGTTCTCTGAAGACTATATTGCCTTTGCCTACAAATGAAGTTCGTAATCTTTGTCAGGATAGTGAGGGATATATCTGGATTGCTACTTATAGTGGCTTGCTCCGTTATGATGGATATTCTACAATAATGTATCGTCCGGATGCAAAGAATAGAGACCATTCCATTGATGGATTTGTTAATATAGTGAGGGAGGATAAAAAATGTAATTTGTGGATTGGTACCCATAATGGGTTGTACATGCTCGACAAGCGTGAAGATAAGGTAGAGAAAATAGTTTTGTCGGGATTGTCTTCGGCCGATAGTTATATTGAAGCGATAACATGTGGAGCCGACGGGGACGTATGGGTTGGTACGGGAAGAGGGTTATACCGCAAGAAAGCTGGCGAAAGTGATTTTTGTCATTGTGACAATATTCCAGAAATCCTTAATATAAAATCGTTGATGGAAGACCATACGGGGGATATCTGGATCGGTACCTGGAATCAGGGATTATGGCGTTATGACCATGAAAAGGATATTTTTTTATCGTATAAGGGAATAAATCCTGGAAATTCCGCCCATATATTGTTTCAGGATAAAAGTGGAGAAATCTGGATTGGCACATGGCGGTATGGTTTATTGAACTTGAAAAATCCGTATGATATGCAGCATTATTTTTTCGTCCGCTATAGGCACGACGCGAATGAAAAGAATAGTATTGCCGATGATATAATTTATTCCATTGCTCAAGATACTAATACCGGAAAACTGTGGATAGGCTCTCGCAGCGGGCTGAGTATTATGGAGTCGGCTCAGGGAAAGGGGAACTTTACAAATTATCTACCGGGAAACAATACGGATGATCTACCTTTTAATGAGGTCAATGCTCTATTGTGTAGTCGTGACGGCCTGATGTGGATTGGTTTGCTTGGAGGAGGAGTTTGTACTGTCAATACGAGAAAGAGCCGTTCTGAACTTGATACATTGTCTGAGTTGAGAAAATTCTTCCCTACCAGCTCTGTTAGAAGCATATTTCAGGATAATGAAGGATGTTTGTGGCTCGGAATCATGGGGTTTGGGCTTGTGAAGTATAATTATAGAACGAAGGATGTCACTCCTTGTAATCATTTTAAGGAGTTCGCTTCGTTGCCCCCTATTTCTACAGTGAATGAAATCATTGAGAGAAAAAGAACCGGTGAATATTGCTTTGCTACCTGGGATGATGGCGTATGGTTGTATGATGGGAAGCGTGTTAAGGTGATAAATGATAAATCTTATCCTTTACTGAAGGATGTATGTATTTATTCTGTGCTGGAAGATCGTGATGGAAATTTATGGTTAGGTTCGCGTTCCGGACTTTTCATGTTAGACTGTTCTGGTAAACTCCATTCTTTGGAACAGCTTGCCGGAAAAGGGAATAAGGACTTTTCTCGCTCATCTGTGTTTAAGTTGGTAGAGGATGAAAATGGAGATATATGGGCCGCTACTGCAGTTGCTGGAATATGGAGAATTGTACGTACGGGAAATAAGTACGATGTACGTTGTTATAATGTTTCCAGTCATAATGCTTCTATTATAGGAGCTGTTACTTTGGGAGTGGATAATCAGAACCGTATATGGGCTGGAGGTAATGAAACCGGTGTGTGTATGTATGACCGGGATAAGGATCAGTTCGTTTCTATGTTAGATGATTATTTTGAGGAATCGGAAATAGTATCTTGTATATTGAATGACGGGCGGGGAAGCATCTGGATAACGACGAATTTGGAAGTGTACCGCATCAATATGTCTGGAAATGATGACAAGATGACTGTTGAAATTTATACCGTGGAAGATGGATTACAAGGACATATCTTTAACAGAAATGCTTGTTGCATAGGGAAAGATGGTAAAATCTTTTTGGGAGGGGTATATGGCATCAATATATTGGACATAGATATGATGACATCCAGTAAGTATTCTTCGCCTGTAGTGATAACTGATTTTAAAATATATAATGAGTCTGTGCGTAATATGGCGCATTCTAAGCATGACGAAATACTGTCTGTAGCGCTGGATTATGCAGATCATGTTACATTGCGATATAACCAGAATAATTTCAACCTGAGCTTCTCTGTCCTAGATTATGTCAACTCGGATTTGAACAAGTATGAATATCAGTTGGAGGGGTATGATGAAAAATGGGTTTCTGCTACGGCTTATCACCGTTTTGCCTTTTATAATAATTTGACACCGGGAGAATATATCTTTCGTGTAAGGGGAGCGAATTCGAGTGGGGTCTGGTCTGATAATACACGAGAATTGATTATTACCATATTACCTCCTCCTTGGTTGTCGTGGTGGGCATATTGCTTATATGTCGTTCTTTTGCTTTTATGCAGTTATATTGCTTACCGGATTATACACAAGAGAATGCATTTGAAACATATGATTGAACTGGGCAATGTGGAACGTCAGAAACTAGAGGAACTGAATCACACAAAGTTACAGTTTTTTACGAATATAACTCATGAATTGCTTACTCCGTTGAGTATTATGTCGGCATTACTGGATGAATTGAGATCACAGCATCCGGAGCTAAAAAACGTATTGGAGGATTTTTCTGTGAGTATGACTCGGTTAACTCGTTTGATTCAACAAATACTGGAGTTCAGGAAAATAGAGAATAATCGTCAGAAATTAAGAGTTTCAGAAGGAAATCTTACAAAGTTTCTTCGTCAGTCGGTTGCTGCTTTCTCTCCTTTGGTACGTAAAAAGCACTTGCATATTATCTTTAAGGATAAGGATCTTGAAATTGAAGGTTATTTCGATATCGACAAATTGGATAAGATTGCATATAACTTATTGTCGAATGCTGCCAAATATACTCCAGAAAGTGGAGTCATAACGGTTGAGCAGTTTTATGATGCCGAAAATAAATTATGGGGATTTTCAGTAAATAATCCTGGGGATGTTATTCCTGAAGAAAAACTCTCTCATTTGTTTGAACGTTTTTATGAGGGAGAATACCGCCGTTTTCATACGAATGGAACGGGTATAGGACTTTCTCTGACTAAAGATTTGGTAATGCTGCATCATGGAAAGATAGAAGTTAGCAGTACAGCGGAGCAGGGAAATACGTTTAGTATTACCGTTCCGGTAGACAGGGAGGCCTTTGCCGAAGATGAAATAGATGAGGCTATTTCATCTAAAGACATTTTGGAACTTCAGGCGGAAGAAACTGGTAAACCGGAAATCAGTGCTTTTCCGGCGGAGAATGATGGAACGGAGGGTAAGAAAAAGCCAGTTTTACTATTGGTGGAAGATAATGATGAACTATGTAATATCATGGCGAGAAGATTATCTGATTATTTTTCTGTCATAAAGTCTGTTTGTGCGGAACTTGCATTGGATGAGTTGAATCAGCATAAGGTAGATATTGTAGTGACGGATGTAATGATGAAGGGAATGGATGGGTTTGAATTGTGTCGGAAAATAAAAAATACATTCGAAACAAGTCATATACCCGTTATTATACTGACAGCATGTACTGCAGATATTGATCGAGTCAAGGGATATGAAGTTGGTGCTGACGGATATTTGTATAAACCATTTAATATGAATGTGCTGCTGGCAAAGATAGAAAACTTGCTCAAGAAAAGTGATACTACGATTGGGGATGCTAGAAAGAAACTGATTTTTGAGGCGAAGGAAGTAGATTATACTTCACAGGATGAAATCTTTTTACGTAAAGCTGTAGAGTGTGTCAATTCTCATTTGAGTGATTTGGATTTTGATGCTGCACAATTTGCTGGCGAAATGGGTATGTCACGTAGTACTTGTAATGATAAACTGAAAGAGTTGACTGGTATGACTCCTCTTGCTTTTATCTCTAGTATTCGCTTACAGGCTGCTTTTCGTATGATACAGGAGAAAAAGAAAATTCGAATATCGGATCTGGCCTATGCAGTTGGATTTAATGACCCTAAATATTTCAGTCAGTGTTTCCGTAAAAAGTTCGGTTTTTTACCTAAAGAATATATGTTAAAGAATGAATGACGAAAGGAAATCATAATTTTTATAGCAAAAATGTATCTGCTTGATTTTTTGTGATATAGATAAAAGGATGAAAAATGTAGGAAAAAAGATGAGGAAAATAATTCTTCCTTTTTTGTTATTTTTTCGACTTTTCAAATAGGGCAATATTTTAATTTTGTGCTTACTGAATTGCGAATTCTTAAATCTATATATTATGAACAATAAGAAAATGAATGTAAGCAGAATTATTGCTTTAGGATTATTACTTCCTTGTTCTTTAGCTGTATCGGCTAATTTCGAGAACGTGTCTGTAGGGATACAAGCACAACAGACAAACTCTTACAAAGTAACAGGTGTAGTAAAGGATGCAAATGGAGACCCCGTCATTGGAGCCAGTATTGTAGAGAAAGGTACTTCTAATGGTACTATAACAGATTTTGATGGACGGTTTACATTGGATGTAAGAGCTGGATCAACTATCAGTGTTTCATTTATCGGATATGGTACCAGAGAGTTTCAGATCACAAGTGATGGAATGAATCTGACAATTAAACTGGAAGAAGATACCGAAAAACTGGATGAAGTTGTTGTGGTGGGATATGGTACTGTCCGTAAGGCGGATTTGGCAGGTTCTGTGGCTGTAATGGATAATAAGTCATATAAGGATCAGCCGGTAACTCGTATCTCGGAGGCTTTACAAGGTCGTGTATCTGGTGTACAGGTTGAAAATAGTGGTGTGCCTGGAGGGGATATTAGAATACGTGTGCGTGGAGCCAATTCTGTAAATTTGAGTAATGAACCTTTGTATGTTGTAGATGGAATCGTTCGTGAAGGTGGATTGAGTGGTATCAATACGGATGATATCAAGTCTATTCAGGTATTGAAAGATGCTTCTTCTACTGCTATTTATGGTTCTCGCGGTGCAAATGGTGTTGTATTGGTTACTACTAAGACTGGAGTTGCTGGTCAGAGAGTCATAACTTTTGATGCTTCTGTTGGTATATCGGATGTATATAAACATTATGACATGCTTTCTCCCTATGAATATGCAGAGGCTTATAATTTCTGGTATCCGGGAAACGGTTATAGTGAGGATGACTTGAATGCATTGCGTACCGGACAGAAAGGTATTAACTGGCAAGATGAAATGTTCCGTAGTGGACTGGTTCAAAATTATAAGTTGGCTGTTTCTAGTGGTAGTGAGAAGACTCAATATTATCTTTCTGCTAACTATGTAAATGAAGAAGGTGTCTTAAAATATTCTGATAATGAACGCTATTCTGCTCGAGCCAATCTGACCTCTCAAGTCGCTAAATGGTTGAATGTGACTGCTGATATACAGTTTAATCATGGTATCCGGAATGGTAATGATTATATTGCCAATAAAGCGAATCCTATCTATAATTCTTTGAACTACGATCCTACGATGGATATGTTTACAGAGGATGGTAAATATAACATAGGAAAGAATACAACTGGAGGAAATCCGCTCGGTGCTATTGCTGCTTCACAAAGTGAACTTCGTACTTATGCTGCTACCGGAAATCTGTCATTACAGTTTAATATTGTAAAAGGACTGACTTTTACAACAACAAATGCTTTTGATTTTCAGGATAATAAATCTTAGTAAGCATTCGAAGAAATGCACCTTTTACAC
>FR887776.1:3726-9107 GCA_000432735.1 Bacteroides sp. CAG:443 | reverse complement strand
TCTAAATTTTACTACCTTTGCATTGTTTGGAAGAACATACGTTTAGGAAACTTCTATTCTATCCGTTGAACTACAAGGGCAGGGATTGCAAATTTACTGTTTTTTCAGAATATTCTACTATTATTGTTTGAAAAACTTGAGGTATACCTTTACAAATGAAATAAATGCGGTTTTATTTTGATTTTTAAAGGAAGTTCGCCAATTTTGCGACTAGTGAATTTGTAAACTTTAAATAGCATATTATGGCAGAAGAAATGATAGTCAAGGAGCTGGATGATGTAGTTGTTCGCTTCTCGGGTGATTCAGGCGACGGTATGCAGCTGGCGGGGAATATGTTTTCCAATATCTCGGCTGCCGAAGGAAATGATATCAGTACCTTTCCGGATTATCCGGCCGATATTCGTGCTCCGCAGGGAACATTGACCGGAGTATCAGGATTTCAGGTACACATTGGTTCCGGGAAAGTATATACTCCGGGCGACAAATGCGATGTACTGGTAGCGATGAATCCCGCTGCATTGAAGACACAGTATAAATTTTGCAAACCTCAGTCGGTTATTATTATCGATACTGATTCTTTTACAAAGCGCGATCTGGAAAAAGCCCAGTTCATGTTGGAAAATCCGTTCTCGGAACTTGGCATTAAAAATGAGGTAGTGGAAGCTGCCATCACAACGATGTGTAAGGAAAGTCTGAAAGACAGCGGGCTGGATAACAAGTCCATCATGCGTACCAAGAATATGTTTGCCCTTGGACTAGTGTGCTGGCTTTTCCATCGTGACATAAGCGTAGGCGAAAAACTGTTGCGTGAAAAGTTTGCGAAGAAACCCGAAATAGCAGAAGCTAACGTGAAAGTTCTTTACGACGGTTATCATTTTGGAGAAAACACCCACGCTTCGGTTGCCATGAGTTATATGGTGCCCAGTAAGGAGCAGAAGGTAAAGGGACGTTACATGGATATCAACGGAAATAAGGCCACGGCGTACGGGCTGATAGCGGCTGCCGAAAAAGCAGGCTTGCAGCTTTATCTGGGTTCATACCCTATTACTCCGGCTACCGATATCCTGCACGAACTGGCAAAGCATAAATCACTGGGTGTTAAGACTGTTCAGTGTGAAGATGAAATTGCTGGATGTGCTTCGGCCGTAGGAGCTGCTTTTGCCGGTGCGCTTGCCGTTACCACGACATCGGGTCCGGGTATCTGCCTGAAGAGTGAAGCCATGAACTTGGCGGTGATTACAGAACTGCCGTTGGTGATTGTCGATGTACAGCGTGGAGGACCTTCTACCGGTCTTCCTACTAAATCGGAACAGACAGACCTTCTGCAAGTATTATACGGTAGAAACGGTGAAAGTCCGATACCTGTCATTGCGGCATCTTCGCCGACTGACTGCTTCGACGCAGCTTATATGGCCTGTAAGATTGCGTTGGAACACATGACACCGGTTGTCTTACTGACGGATGCTTATATTGCCAACGGTTCGGCAGCATGGCGCTTGCCCGATATGAATGACTATCCTGCTATTTGTCCTCCGTATGTTACTCCCGACATGGCCGGAACGTGGACACCTTTCCAGCGTAATCCGCAGACAGGCGTACGTTACTGGGCTACCCCGGGTATGGAAGGCTTTATGCACCGTATCGGTGGACTGGAAAAGAGCAACGAAACAGGAGCTATTTCTACTGAGCCGGAAAATCATAATCTGATGACTCATCTGCGTGCCGAGAAAGTGGCGAAGATTGCCGATTCTATTCCAGAACTGAAGATTGAAGGCAATCCGGATGCGGACTTGCTGATTGTAGGCTTTGGCGGAACATACGGCCATCTGCATTCGGCTATGGATGAACTGAATAAACGTGGAAAGAAGGCTGCACTGGCTCATTTCAAATTCATCAATCCTTTGCCTAAGAATACAGAAGATGTACTCCGTCGCTATAAGAAGATTGTAGTAGCCGAACAAAATATGGGACAGTTGGCAGGTTACTTGCGCATGAAAGTTGAAGGTATCCACCTGCATCAGTTCAATCAGGTAAAGGGACAGCCTTTTGTCGTACAGGAACTGGTTGAAGCATTCACTAAATTAATGGAGGAGTAAACAATGAGCGAAACAAAATATACAGCAGCAGATTACAAGGCAGGTCAGCCACGCTGGTGTCCGGGATGCGGCGACCATGCATTTCTGAATTCCTTTCATAAGGCATTGGCCGAACTGGGAGTACCACCTCACGAAATAGCCGTTATTTCAGGAATCGGTTGTTCGTCGCGTTTGCCTTACTATATGAATACCTATGGCATGCATACCATTCACGGACGTGCCGCAGCCATTGCTACAGGTGCCAAAGTGGTGAATCCCGCTCTTACCATCTGGCAGATTTCAGGTGATGGAGACGGACTGGCCATTGGTGGTAACCATTTCATTCATGCCATTCGCCGTAATGTGGATATTAACATCATTTTATTGAATAACCGTATTTACGGACTGACCAAGGGACAATATTCTCCGACTTCAGCACGTGGCTTTGTCAGCAAGTCATCGCCATACGGTACGGTAGAAGACCCGTTCCGTCCGGCTGAATTGTGCTTTGGCGCTCGCGGACGTTTCTTCGCCCGTTGTGTGGCAGTCGACGGAGGCCCTTCTGTTGACGTTTTGAAAGCCGCTGCCCGCCATAAAGGGACATCGGTAGTAGAAGTCCTTCAAAACTGTGTGATTTTCAACGACGGGACCCACAACGCTGTAGCGAAGAAGGAAGACCGTGAGCGTAATGCCATTTATCTGGAGCACGGCAAGCCGATGCTGTTCGGCCCGAATAAGGAATTTGGATTGATGCAGGAAGGTTTCGGACTGAAGGTTGTCAAATTGGGCGAAAACGGTATTACGGAAAAAGATATTCTGGTACACGATGCTCACTGTGAAGACCATACCCTTCAGCTGAAGCTGGCTCTGATGGAAGGTCCTGATTTCCCGATAGCCTTGGGAGTGATTCGTGATGTAGAAGCTCCGACCTACGATGCGGCTGTCGAAGCACAGATAGAAGAAGTCTCAGCAAAGAAGAAATATCATAATTTTGCCGAACTGCTGGCAACCAATGATACCTGGGAGATAAAATAATCCGTTAACAGACAGAGATATGCTTGCACTAACATAGACTATTGAACGTCGTGAATGCAAGATGAAATCTCTTTAAAATATAGGCCGTTTCTCTGCAAGAAAGAAGAGAAACGGCCTTATCTTTTTATTTTTTTTGTACAAAAGATTTTAGTTTTTGTACAAAAAATAATTCAGATTTGCTCGTGAGTTTTCGAAACGAGAACGGGTCTGTTCCAAAACGGTCTATTCTTTTTCTCCGTAACACAAGTCACCGGCATCTCCCAGTCCCGGTACAATGTAAGAGTGCGCGTTCAGTTCCGGATCGACGGCAGCACACCATACCGTAGTCTTGTCCTGCGGAAATACCTTCTGTACATGTTCCACTGCCTGTCGGCTGGCAATGACGGATGCAATATGTATGTGTGCAGGTTCACCCTTGGTGAGCAATGCTTTGTAGGCAAGCTCCATTGAACCGCCTGTAGCCAGCATCGGGTCTACCAGAATCAGTGTCTTTCCGTCCAGACGTGGAGAAGCAATGTACTCTATATGAATATCAAAATTGTCGGCATCTATGTATTTGCGGTAAGCCGAAACAAAAGCATTCTCAGCGTGGTCGAAATAATTAATGAATCCCCGGTGCAACGGCAGTCCGGCACGCAGGATGGTAGCAATGACAGGCTGTATGGCAGGAACATTTTCGGTTGCCATGGCTAAGGGCGTCTGTATTTCCAGCGGCTGATAAGGAAGGTCACGGCTGATTTCGTATGCCATAATTTCTCCGATACGCTCAATGTTACGGCGGAAACGCAGGCTGTCACCTTGTATATTTACATCGCGAATCTCTGCCAGATACTGGTTTAGAATACTATTATTCCGGTTCAGTTCTACAATTTTCATAGATTGTTTCTCTTTTTTTGATTGTTACATGTTTATGCCGCAAATATACGGATAATTCGTGAAATATATCAGGTGTAAACGGGTTGTGTCTTGTGGAGGTAAAGTCGGCAAGATAAGTTTTAGCAATATAAATAGGAGGATTAGTGTACTCTTGGACTTGTTTTTGTTTGTATTCGCTTCTTTCCGGATATGGCGATGCGGATGTGTTGTGGCCGATGTGGAAGTGATAAACATTTCCTTTGGCAGTAAAGATTGTCTGGAACTTTGGATATTGTCAAATAATGTACTTTATTAGAGGTAGTTAGTAAAGCAAGGATAGTTGCGGCTTCGGGAGTTTTATTTGTATCGTGAATTTCTTTTGATAGGGCTTTAATCTTGAAAAATTTGGTAAACAGACTTCTTGTTTCAGGTCGTAATATTCATAGTTGCAATGTCGAAATGACAGATTTGTTACACAAGTATAAATCTTTACTTTATTACGGATTTTTTTCTGTAATAACTTCTTTAGTTTAAAAATAAACTACTACTTTTGTATCGCCAAAGACGAGGGGGTCTGAACTTACTGGTCTATTGGACGGTATAAACGGAAAACTAAACATTTGATATAATAACCAAATTAATCATTTGAACAATGGCAAATTTAGATCTTACTAAGTACGGTATCACTGGAACCGTAGAAATCGTACACAATCCTTCTTACGACGTATTGTTCGCTGAAGAAACAAAAGCTGGTCTGGAAGGTTATGAAAAAGGTCAGGTAACTGAACTGGGTGCAGTAAACGTAATGACTGGTATCTACACTGGTCGTTCTCCTAAAGATAAATTCTTGGTAAAAGACGCTACAAGTGAAAACACTGTATGGTGGACTTCAGAAGAATACAAAAACGATAACAAACCTGTTACTACAGAAACTTGGAACGCTTTGAAAGCTTTGGCTTCAAAAGAATTGTCAAACAAGAAACTGTATGTAGTTGATGGTTACTGCGGTGCTAACGAAGCTACTCGTCTGAAAGTTCGTTTCATCATGGAAGTTGCATGGCAGGCTCACTTCGTAACTAACATGTTCATCCGTCCTTCTAAAGAAGAATTGGAATCATTCGAACCTGACTTCGTTGTTTACAACGCTTCTAAAGCTAAAGTTGAAAACTACAAAGAACTGGGTCTGAACTCAGAAACAGCTGTTGTATTCAACTTGACTACTAAGGAACAGGTTATCCTGAACACTTGGTACGGTGGTGAAATGAAGAAAGGTATGTTCTCTATGATGAACTACTTCAACCCGTTGCGTGGTATCGCTTCTATGCACTGTTCTGCTAACACAGACAAGGAAGGCAAGAGCTCAGCTATCTTCTTCGGTCTGTCTGGTACAGGTAAGACAACTTTGTCTACTGACCC
>FR887776.1:0-3676 GCA_000432735.1 Bacteroides sp. CAG:443 | reverse complement strand
TGATGACGAACACGGATGGGATAACGAAGGTGTATTCAACTACGAAGGTGGTTGCTACGCTAAGGTTATCAACTTGGATAAGGAATCTGAACCGGATATCTACAACGCTATCAAACGTGACGCTTTGCTGGAAAACGTTACTGTAGATGCTAACGGTAAGATTGACTTCGCTGATAAGAGCGTAACAGAAAACACTCGTGTTTCTTATCCTATCTACCACATCAACAACATCGTTAAACCGGTTTCTAAAGGTCCTCACGCAAAACAAGTTATTTTCTTGTCTGCTGATGCATTCGGTGTATTGCCTCCAGTATCTATCTTGAACGAAGAACAGGCTCAGTACTACTTCCTGTCAGGATTTACTGCTAAGTTGGCTGGTACAGAACGTGGTATCACTGAACCGACTCCGACATTCTCTGCTTGCTTCGGTGCTGCATTCTTGTCATTGCACCCAACTAAATATGCAGAAGAACTGGTTAAGAAGATGAAGATGACTGGTGCTAAGGCTTACTTGGTTAACACTGGTTGGAACGGAACTGGCAAACGTATTTCTATCCGTGATACTCGTGGTATCATCGACGCTATCCTGGATGGTTCTATCGAAAAAGCTCCTACTAAGACTATTCCTTACTTCGACTTCGTTGTTCCGACTGAATTGCCGGGTGTTGATCCGAAGATCTTGGACCCGCGTGACACTTACGATTGCGCTTGCAAGTGGGAAGAAAAAGCTAAAGACTTGGCTGCTCGCTTCATCAAGAACTTCGCTAAGTTCACAGGTAACGAAGCTGGTAAAGCTTTGGTTGCTGCTGGTCCGAAATTGTAATCAGAACTTAACGTTACAAGATAATCAGCGTAAGAGGGTACTCGAAAGAGTATCCTCTTATTTTTTTGTTTCACCCTGATGGTTGTTGCTGATTTTCTTGAGGAAAAAGTCTTGTAATAGCGGAAAAAAATCTATTTTTATGCCGACTTTAGGCAAATGTTTTTAGTTGCTTTAAGACTGTTTATAAGAGAGTTTATGGACAAACGTTATTAATTGATAAAAGAATGCTTATGAAAAACTTGAAACAAGCAGCTTTGGCTGTATTATTGTTGCCTTTGATGGCTTGTGGGGGTGGAGCACAGCAGCAACAGGCTCCGGCAGAAACTCCGGCACAAGATAGTGTAAAGAATCAGGTAGTGGAAACAATTATGACACGCCGCAGCATCCGCCAGTATAAGCCGCAAGCAGTGGAACGGGAAAAGATGCAGACCATTGTGGAGTGCGGTATCAATGCTCCTAATGCTATGAATCGTCAGGCATGGGAAGTACGTGTAGTTGATAATGCTGATTATATCAACGGAGTGACAGAACTGTATAAGAAGGCCAATCCGAAGGTTGCCGAAGATCCGACTTTTAAGAATATGTTCCGCAATGCGCCTACGGTGGTGTTTATCGGTCGTGATACACAATCAGAAAGTTCTCCTTTTGACTGCGGACTGCTAGCTGAGAACATGATGATTTCTGCTTGGTCTATGGGTATCGGCAGTTGTTGTCTGGGTACTCCGGCACGCTTTATGAGAAGCCCTGAGGCAGCCGAATACTTGCAGAAGTTGGGATTCAGCGAAGGATATGAACTCTTATATTGCATTGGCTTTGGTTATCCGGATGAGACTCCTGCTGCAAAGCCGCGTGATGCAGCAAAAGTAAAGTTTGTCGAATAATATTCTGCTAGTTTAAAGAATAAAAAACTCATCGTCAGACCGAATTGTTATCAGGGGTCCGGCGATGAGTTTTTTGTTGCTGTATAAAGATGATTTCTCTATGACTTATTATCTTGCACCCAGGTCATCGTAAGAACTTTGCAGAATGGCTTTACCTCGTAAAATACGGTTCTCGTTGGGTGAAGGCGTTTCCAGTACCGGTTGGTCCACGTTAAGGTCCATGAGTGTAACTCCGGTACTGTCGGCAAAGGCACAGCCTCCTCCAAATGTCCAGTAGGCGAACGGATAAGTATATTCAGTGCCCAGTATATTCCGACTGAAATTGAATTCGCTGTGATCGATATCCAGTTGGGCAAGCAGGGTAGCTGCCAGGTCACTCTGGTTCATGAGTTGGTCGATGACCATAGGTTGCTTGACAGCTCCTCCCAGCCAGAGCATCGGGATGTGATGGATACGTGCATCGTGTCCGTTGCCTTCGGCAGGATAATAGAATCCATGATCGGGCAGACATATAATAAGCAGATTGTTCCATATTGGTGTTTTGCGAATACGTTCTACGAACTCACCCAGACAATGGTCTGTAAATGCAAAAGCATTGGGCTGCTTTTCCTTCAGGCGGTGATAGGGGACTTTGAAAGGTTCATGGCTGCTCAGAGTCAGAAAAGCGGTATGCCAGGGGGAATCTTTCCGGTCTTTCAGCATTTGGTAGAGGTGATCGAAGGTAATATCATCGTTCACTCCCCACGCGTTCTGGTGCTGGCTCATGGGAAAATCTGTATCGGCAGTAAGCTTTTGATAACCGCTTTCCAGCAAATAACTCTTCATGTTGGTGAAATTAATGTCACCTCCATACAGGAAGTCGGTACGATAGCCTTCTTTTACCAGTTTTCCGGCGATAGAAGGCAAAGTTCGGCTCTTGGCTGGTATCTTCATTACCGAAAGGTCTGGAAAGCTCTGATAGCCGCTAAATGTGCAGACTGTACCTCTGTCGGTACGGAAACTGTTGGCATAGCAGTTGGTAAACCAGATACCTTCTTTCGAAAGACGGTCGATGTTCGGGCTGGCACCTTTTACACCTCCCAATGATTCTACCATAGTGGCTCCGAAACCTTCCATCAGGATAATCAGGATATTCGGACGTTTGGTGTTGAGCAGTTCTATGGTATTTTTTCCTCCGGTAGGGTATAAGTTATCGAATAATTCCTTTCGATGCATTTCATCGAAGAAATTGAACTGTTCGGCATAGTTCTTGGTTTTCCCGGTTGAAGCTATCAGGTTGAAAGCTGGATTGACGGCAGAATGGTTCAGAAATTCATCGTTGCAGAAATATACCTGTCCGATGTTTGAAGTCGATTCACTTATTCCACCCCGAATGATGATAAACAATACTCCGCCCAGCAGCAGGGTAGCAATACTTCCGGCTATTCTCCATTGTGCAGGTGGCAGATGTCGGGGAGTAACCTTGTACAATATCCATGTAAGAAAGCCGGAAAGCAAGATGATAGTAAGTACTCTCAGCAGAATGAATCCGATAGAAACACTTGCCATGGCGTTCTTGGGAGAGTCCAGGTATAAGAAGATGGAAGCATCGAGCTTGAAGTTCCAGAACGGGTAAAGGCACATGTCACCTACAAAGATGAGTGATACCAGCAGGCAGATTACGGCATAGTATCCGGTCAGTATGCTCCGTAACGGAAATTTCTTAAACCAGATGCTGATGAGTATTGTGAGCCATGGAAGGGCTGTCAGGTAACCTGTGGTTGCGGCATCGAGGCTTATTCCGTGCAGCATGACCTGCAGGTAGCCAACAAACGGAACTGCTCTTCCGGGAGCGTCATTGTAAAGCATGAAGCATGGTTTCTGCAACACGAAGAACAAGAGCATGATTGCGAAGAACAATACCAGATAGGCGATTCTTTTTTTCATATATTCTTAAGTTTCAATACTTCGGTAAATTTTTACCGATAAATTT
>FR887775.1 GCA_000432735.1 Bacteroides sp. CAG:443 | reverse complement strand
CAGAGCCGCTTAGGCTGGGCTAATTTTTAACGAACTATTGTTCTTCTCAATCTCATAATTATACCCAAGTATACTTTTGTCAAGGTGCAAAGTAAAGCAATATCGCGTCTGGGTAGATACCTGAAATGTGATATTAACATAAATTTTAATAATTATAAATGGTAGGAAACCCCTTTTGGGCAGAATCTCGTGATAAATTACGGGCATTGTTTGTTCTGTTGGAAGAAAATTTCTTTACATTTGTATAATCTTAAAAATAGAATGTTATGTTAGGTGCAGTTATTGGTGACGTTGTGGGCTCCGTATACGAATTCCACAATACCCGCGATTACAATTTTCCGATGTTTTCTTCTTCCAGTAATTTTACAGACGATACCGTCATGACCATGGCAGTTGCCGATTGGGCGATGAAGTGCAAGGCGGTAGGCGGTAAAGCTTACCCGCATCTGTTGCTGGAAGAGTGTATGGTAAAAATAGCCAACGCCTATCCTTGTCCGATGGGCGGTTACGGAGGAAAGTTTCGCCTGTGGCTTTTTCATCCTCAAAGCCTGACAGACTACAGAACCGGAAAGCCGGCAGTACGTCGGTGTCCTTACAATTCCTGGGGAAACGGCTCCGCCATGCGAGTTTCATCCATAGGCTGGCTGTTCGATACGTTGGAAGAAACCGAAAAAGTAGCCGGCATCTCGGCTTCCATCACACACAATCATCCCGAGGGAATAAAAGGTGCGCAGGCAGTAGCGGCAGCCATCTATCTGGCACGTACCGGCAGTGGGAAAGCGGAAATCAAACAATATATTGAAAAACGGTTCGGTTACAACCTGAATGAAAGCTGGGAACACCTGCATCAAACCTACCGTTGGGATTCAAGTTGCCAAGGCACGGTTCCGCAGGCACTGATTGCTTTCCTCGAAAGCAAGGACATGGAGAGTGCCCTCCGCATGGCAGTTTCCATAGGAGGCGACAGCGATACACTGGCCTGCATTACGGGGGCAGTAGCCGAAGCATACTATCAGGAAATTCCCTCGTTTATAGTAGACGAGGTACTTTCTCTGCTACCTGAAGAATTTTTCGGCCTGCTGAAGCAGTTGGCAGACGGAGCTTATGCCGCATGCTATGCGAACTATATAGCCGGATACATTCCGGCGAAAACCAGAGAATGTACTCCCGACCGGATTTCCTCGCTGAAGCCGGGTGAGATATTTGTCTTCGGTTCCAATCTGGCAGGACATCACGGGGGCGGAGCCGCCCGGCTGGCCTACGAACGATTCGGTGCGAAGTGGGGGACAGGCGTTGGCATGACCGGACAATGTTACGCCATACCTACCATGCAGGGAGGAATAGAAACCATCCGGCCCTATGTAAAAGATTTTATAGTATACGCCAAGGTACATCCGGAATACAAGTTCTGGGTAACCCGGATCGGCTGTGGAATAGCAGGATTCAAGGACAGAGAAATCGCCCCGTTGTTTGCCGATGCACTCGACGTGCCGAACATCATTCTTCCCAAGACCTTTTATGATGTACTGATGGAGTAATGACGGATAAAGCATGCAGAGAAACCCCATAAAACGTCGGCACGTTTTTTTATTTTTTGTACAAAAAAAATTAGAATTTGTACAAAAACAAAACGGCTTTTCAGCATAATTATTGGTTAATCTGCTATTTTTCGTTTATCTTTCCGACGGAATAAGATTTAAAATAACAGCAATAAAATCAACTATGGGAATAATGAACGCAATTTTCGGCAATGTATCCGAAATGGATATTGCCAGTTTACAAAAAGAATTCGGAGCGCTGCTTTGCGACGGGGAACGTATCGAAAGAGCTTATAAGCTGATCAGGGATAAATGGGTATTTACCAATAAACGTCTGATTATACAGGATATTCAGGGTGTGACAGGTAAAAAAAGAGAATATCTGTCTGTGCCATATCGTTCCATCGAACGTTTTTCGGTAGAGACTGCCGGAACATTCGACATGGATGCCGAGATGAAAATCTGGATAAGGGGAAGCGAAGAACCTTTGGAACAGAATTTCGGTAGAGATTCGAATATCATTGAAATACAACGTGTACTGGCGCAATATGTACTGTAGCGAGCTGTTGTGACTTTCATTAAGCCTGCAAATAAATGCCAAAGTTCAGTTCCGGATTCAAAATTGGATGGATAAGTCGGATAAGCTGAAATAATCGGGATAAAATTCCTTGATATATTATAAAAAAACAAAATAAAAAAGTATTTTTGTATGGGATAATCGAAAAATACACAATACAAATTATGGACGACTATATTGCTCACATTAATGAAAATGTCAGCCAGTTGTTTCATTTTCTGGAACAAAGGGAATCGGCAGAGGATATGAAACGTATCCGCGAGGCGTATGCTTTGGCAGCGGAAGCTCATAAGAATCAGAAACGTAAGACGGGCGAACCGTATATCATTCACCCTATTGCAGTGGCTCGTATTGTGGCTGAGGAACTGGAACTGGGGACTAATCCGATTATAGCAGCATTTTTACATGACGTGGTAGAAGATACTCCGTATACCATCGAAGATATCCGCGAACGATTTGGAGATGATGTGGCTTTTCTGGTAGGCGTGGTGACCAAGCAGAAAAAGGAACCCTACGAACGCTCGAAACAGGTCGACAATTTCCGGCAGATCCTGGCTTCCGTACAGTATGATGTGCGTGCGATATTGATCAAACTGGCCGACCGGCTTCATAACATGCGGACACTGGACAGCATGCGTCCCGACAAGCAGATGAAGATAGCCGGAGAAACAGACTATTTTTATGCACCTCTGGCCAATCGTCTGGGATTGTACCATGTAAAGACCGAACTGGAAAATCTTTCATTCAAATACCGTTGTCCGCGGGAATATAAGCATCTCGAATTGTTGCAGCAAGAGGAAGAAAAGGCCGAACTAGCTCATATCAACGAGTTTATTGCAAAGATCGAAAGCTTGTTGAGAGAAAACGGTATCTATGCCCGTACCGAGCTCCGCAACCGTAAGCCTTACAGCATCTGGAGAAAAATGCAGTCGAAAGGCTGCGATTTCAATCACGTAGACGGAAAACATTATATCCGTATCATTTACGATGCTCCCAATCTGCACGAAGAAAAGAAAGAGAGTCTGCATATTTACGCCGTGCTTACGGATAATTTCAAGGAGCGTCCGGGCAGCGTATCCAACTATATCAACGCCCCCAAGGAAAATGGTTATCAGAGTTTCCATGTCAAGCTGTTGAATGCACAGGGAGGATGGGAGGAAATGCATATTTCCTCGGAACGAATGGTACGTAATTCTCGTCTGGGCTGTACGGCAGAACGGACGGAAGATAATGTGAAAGTCTGGCTGGAGAAATTCAAACAATTATTGCAGGATGTAGCCAGCAGCAGCGAGATAGATTATATGGACGGTGTAACCGCATCCTTCTACAACGATGACATTATGGTTTTCACTCCTCAAGGTCGGGGAGTTATCCTGCCTAAAGGGGCGATTGCTCTGGATTTTGCCTTTGAGATACACAGTAAGGTCGGCCTTCATGCCCTCTATGCCCGTATAAACGGTAAACTGTCGTCCGTAAAAACTGTTTTACATCGTGGAGATTGTGTGGAGATCGGAACTTCGGACGATGCTACTCCGGATGCGGACTGGATTAATTACGTGCTGACCTATAAGGCAAAGCGTAATCTGCGTAATTATCTGGCAAACCGGTCTACCATTCCGTATGCACGTTGCGGCTGTTGTCATCCGTTGCCGGGTGACGAGGTGATCGGCTTTAAGGATGCCGACGGGCGTATCACATTGCATAAGCGTAATTGTCCGACAGCTATCCGGCTGGCATCAGAATACGGAGATTCCATCGTAGCAGTCAATTTCGAAGAGAATGAGAAATTGCTTTATCCGGTACGTATCCGCCTCCGTGGAGTAGACCGGTATCATTTGTTGAGCGATGTGGTAGCTTGCGTGACGGAACAGCAGAACTTGTCTATCTCTAAACTGACAACTGTAACCATCGACCGTATCGTGGAAACTTCCATTGACTTTTCTGTACATTCGGCGGATGAATTGCAGACGGCCATCGATATGATTTCCCGCATCGAGAATGTGGATGAGGTGTTTAGGGTGAATATTGAATGATATTTGTTGGAATTGATGTACTTTATAATGGTGCAAAGGAGCAAGGTTATTCAAATTGTTCCTTTGCACCATTTTTAGTTGATGTTCTTTATTACAAGAAGAGATATTAAATTTAAAAATGACGAGTGCTGCTCTGCTGCACAATAAATTCGTATCTTTGACAAATATTAAAACAGCAGATGTATGAGCGGAGAAGACTTACAGAAACAAACCTCTATAAATATACAGGAAAAAGCAAACTTAATTTGGGCTATTGCTGATAAATTGGTAGGATTATACAAACCTCACGAATACGGAAAGGTAATCCTGCCTATGTGTGTAATAAAGCGTTTCGAAGATACTTTAGCACCGACAAAGGAGGCAGTAATCAAGATGAACGAAGATCTTGAAGCCAAAGGGATAGCTGTAAAGAAAGGTTTCCTTGAAGCAGCAGCCAAGCAGAAGTTCTACAACACCAGCAAGTTTACTTTCGATATATTGCTTGCCGATGCGGATAACATTAAAGACAACTTTGAGAATTACCTCAATCATTTCTCTGAGAATGTGATTGACATAATAAACCGCATGGACTTCTATAACGAAATCAAGAAGATGGACGATAATAACCGCCTCTATCTCGTTATCAAGGAGTTCTGTTCTGCAAAGGCGTATCTTGGAGCCGATGTTGTATCGGCGGTAGATATGGGATATATCTTTGAAGAGTTAGTCAGAAAGTTTTCTGAATCGTACAACGACCAGGCAGGAGCACACTTTACCGCACGCGATATCATCTATCTGATGAGCGAACTGCTTGTAGGCGAAGATGAACAAAAAATGAAAGATGAAGGTATTGTTGCATCCATATACGATATGGCAATGGGAACCAGCCAGATGCTCGCCTGTCTTGACGAGCGCTTCCGCAAGATAGATCCTGAAGCAGAAATCACCTGCTATGGCCAGGAACTCAATCCGCAGACGTATGGTATTGCTAAAGCCGATATGCTTATCAAAGGCGGTAATGCCGACAATATGCGCTTGGGAGATACTCTTGGTGATGACCAGTTCAAGGGTTATCAGTTCGACTATATCATATCCAACCCACCTTTCGGTATCGACTGGGAAGCATCCGAAAAACATGTGAAGGCCGAAAATGAATTGGGAGAAGCAGGACGTTTCGCTCCGGGATTGCCGGCGAAGGGCGACGGACAAATGTTGTTTATGTTAAATGGTGTGGCAAAACTGAAAGAAGAAGGGCGTATGGCTATTATTCAGAACGGTTCTCCACTATTCAAAGGTGATGCCGGAAGCGGTGAAAGCGAAATCAGAGGCTATCTGCTTGAACACGACTGGCTGGAGGCAATCGTGCAGTTGCCTAACGATTTGTTCTATAATACAGGTATTGCTACCTATATATGGGTAGTGAGCAAAAGCAAATCGGAAGAACGTACAGGAAAGGTTCAGCTTATCGACGCAAGCAAATGTTTTGAGAAACTGCGTAAGCCTCTCGGCAACAAGCGTGTGGAAATTACTACTGTCTGCCGCGAACTGATTATGCAGGCTTATCACGATTTTACCGATCGGGAATATACGTCCGAGCTTAACCCGGAACTGAAAGTGGAAAGTAAGGTAAAAGATGTGGAGGACTTCAAGTTTACGAAACTCACCATCAACCGTCCTTTGCGTCTGGAGTATAATGATATTCATTTTGACGAAGTCACTGCTGAAAATTATAAGGAAGCCGACAGAGCTTTATTGAAAGAAGTTGCCGCATATTGGGAAAACAATATGCCAAATCATGTGGGATTCCCGGACATCACTTTCTTCCTCGAACTGAAGAACGCCAAGATAAAAGTACCTCAGGGAAAGGTTGCCCTATTGAGAAATTATTTTGGCAAACGCAACCCAGATATGATGGAGGCATACGTAAAGCCTGTTGATCAGGAAAGTGGGTTTGCTCCCGATCCGGAACTGAAGGATAGCGAAATTATCCCTTGGAAAGAGGATATTACGGAATACTTGGACAAGAATGTTCGTCCGTATGCTCCTGACTTTTGGTACAACGAATCCGAAAGTAAGATTGGTTATGAAATACCCCTCACTCGCGAATTCTATAAATATACTCCGCTAACACCAAGTTCTGTAATATTCGATGAACTGAAAAAATTGGAAGAAAAAGAATCGGAACTGATGTCCAAGATATTAGGGTAATTATGAGCAAGATAAATAAAATATCCATCCGTTTCTTTGATGACAGAGAAGTACGTGCCATTTGGGATAACGAAAAATCCAAATGGTGGTTTTCTGTACTCGATATTGTTGGCGTTCTAAATGCTCAAGATGATTATACTAAGAATAGAAACTACTGGAAGTATCTGAAAAACAAACTGAAGAAAGAGAATAATGAGTTGGTTAGTGTCACTAACCAACTGAAACTAATGGCTTCGGACGGAAAGCATTATATGACAGATGTCCTTGATAATGCAGGAGTCCTTTCTCTTGCAGCATGTTTTCCTAATACCAAGGCTGACGATTTGTGGAGCACTTCTACGCCCCACTTACCGACAAGATTAGTGGCCGGGAAACCTTTATGAAAGGTATTGATTACTCATATTATTACTAATAGGGAAGATTGAGGATTATGGAAAATAGATACGATAAATATAAAGATAGTGGTATTGCTTGGATTGGGGAGATTCCAGAGCATTGGAAAGTAAAAAAAGGAAAAAATCTTTTCAAAAAGGAGGAAAGGCCAGTAAGAGATAATGATGAAATTGTAACATGTTTTAGAGATGGGGAAGTTACTTTACGCTCTAACCGTAGGATTGATGGTTTTACAAATGCAATGAAAGAAGTAGGTTATCAAGGTGTTCGTAGGGGAGATTTAGTTATTCATAATATGGATGCTTTTGCAGGTGCTATTGGGGTATCCGATTCTGATGGAAAATCCACTCCGGTTTATTCTGTTTGCACCCCTAAAAATAATGTAGAAGCTAATGTTTATTATTATGCTTATTTACTTCGTTCTTATGCTCTAGGAGGAGTTATTCAATCTTTAGCAAAAGGGATTAGAGAAAGATCTACGGATTTTAGATATAAAGAATTTGGAGATCTTTATTATCAGCAACCACCAATTGAAGAGCAACAATCCATAGCCAGCTACCTTGACCAAAAATGTGGTGAAATAGATAAACTGATAACTTTGCAAGAGGAAATGATAACCAAACTGCAAAGCTACAAGCAATCTGTCATTACCGAAGCTGTAACCAAAGGTTTGGATAAAAATCTCCCTCTAAAAGATAGCGGTATTGAATGGATTGGGGAGATTCCGGAGCATTGGAGTGTTGTAAAAATAAAATATCTTGCTAAAATAAAAAGTGGAGATTCTATTTCATCAAATGAGATAATGCAAGAAGGTATTTATGAAGTGTATGGTGGTAATGGATTAATGGGATTTTGTAATAAGAAAAATGTTGATGGAGTTAATATTATAATAGGGAGAGTTGGTGCATTATGTGGAAATGTTAGACTTATTTCAGAGTCCAAATTTATAACTGATAATGCTTTAATTTTAAATTGTTTTGACAATGCATTATATTCATATATGTATATAATGTTGAAAGCTGCAAATTTGAATAATCTAAATACAAGTAATGCCCAGCCACTTATCACAGGCTCAAAAGTACTCAATGTTTCATTACCAATCCCTCCTCTTTCCGAGCAACAATCCATAGCCAATTACCTCGACCAGAAATGCAGCGAGATAGACGAACTAATTTCCATTAAGCAACAGAAAATAGAGAAACTGAAAGACTACAAGAAATCATTGATTTTCGAGTGTGTAACCGGAAAAAGAAAAGTATAAGCCATGACTGAATTCGACAAATATATCCGACAAGGAGAACCCGACCAGAAAGAGAAAGCTGCCGCATGGCAAGTCGCTATAGGTTTACAGGATGTGGACGGACTGAAACCGTCTGAGTATCTTATTCAGACGGCACAGCAACATATAGAGGGAGACATTTCCATTGACGAGGTGAAACATCTGATTGATACGTACTATCAGTCCAAATCCTCTCGTGATGAAATGGAAAATGAGCGGACAGAAGAAGCAGACAAAGTATCGGCACGTATTACGGAGTTGCTCTCTGAAAAAACTTTCTCATTTACTCCGGATTATCTGCTGTATATTCATAAGCGCCTGTTTGAAGGTCTTTACAAGCATGCCGGACAAATCCGAAATTATAATATCACCAAAAAAGAATGGGTGCTCGACGGAGATACGGTAATCTACTCGGATTATGAAATGATTCGTCCTACTCTTGAGTACGATTTTGCACAGGAAAAAAATACTGATTATCCTGTTATGAATGCCGAACAGGCTTTACAGAGGATCAGCAAATTTATTTCAGGTGTTTGGCAGATACATGCTTTTGGCGAAGGCAATACCAGAACCATAGCTGTATTCCTTATGAAATATCTGAAAACATTCGGATTTAAGGTGGATAATGGTATATTCAAGAAACATTCGTGGTATTTCAGAAATGCACTGGTACGTGCCAACTATAATAACTATGCCAAAGGGGTTTTAGCAGATATCAGATTCCTGGATATGTTCTTGAGAAACATGTTGTTTGGAGAAAATAATTCTCTTCGTAACAGGGAGATGCACATAAACTTTTCTCAAAGTGCCAAAAAAGAGGAGTCAAAGAGCCAAAATGGCACTTTGGATGGCACTTTGAATTGTACACTGGATGAGATGGCACTGCTGAATTTCTTGAGAGAGAACCCTAAAGCCACACAGTCCGATATAGCCAAACATATTGGTAAATCGGAACGAACCGTGAAGCGTATGACTCCTTCACTCATAGAAAGAGGATTGCTGGAACGTATAAACGGAAAAGGTGAAAAAGGAAGCTGGAAAGTAATTGCTAACTGTAATTGTAAATGACTATGGATACCACAGACTTGAAAGAAAAGAATTTTGAAGCAGATATCGAACGCTACCTGATTACAAAGGGAGGATATATCAAAGGCAATCAAGATACATACGACAAAGACAGGGCTATAGACATGCCTGTACTTATCTCCTTTATAGAGAAGACCCAGCCAAAGCAGTGGAAACGATATGTAACTAAGTATGGAGATAAGGCTGAAAGGCAGCTGTACCGTGTGTTTCAGGATGATGTGTCGCGCTACGGACTGATTTATGTGCTGCGTAAGGGGATAAGCGATGTGGGCATCAATATCAGGTTCTGTTATTTTGCTCCGGCTTCGACGCTAAATGATGAGCTTGTGGCAAATTATGATGCAAATATTCTTACAGTGACACGTCAGTTTGCTTATTCCAGACTGAATAAGAATACTATAGACATGGTGCTTTCATTAAACGGAATTCCTGTGGTGGCACTCGAACTGAAGAACCAGATTACGGGTCAGAATGTGGAGGATTCTAAACGCCAGTGGTGCACGGACAGGGATCCGAAGGAACCGCTGTTTCATTTCAACAATAGAATATTGGTATACTTCGGGGTTGACCTGTATGAGGTAGCTCTTACTACTGAACTGAAAAAGGAAAAGACTTTCTTTATCCCGTTCAACCAGGGCTCTAACGGGGCTGGTGAAGTAGGAGGTGCTGGTAATCCGGAACGTGAGGATGGGGGATATGTGACTGCCTATCTGTGGGAAAAGGTATTGCGCAGGGATATGTTGCTTTCCATACTCCAGCGTTACATCTCGCGTCAGGAAGAAGAGAAACTGAAGATTATAATCGACAAGCATGGCAGGGAGAAAGAAATTACGGAAACTTCGGTTAAGATCATCTTCCCGCGTTATCATCAGTTGGATGTAGTAGAAAAATTAGTGTCTGACACTTATTATTCAAATATATCTCAAAGACGTAATGGTGAAGAAGAGGTAAGGTATGATATGGCAGCTGATAAAAAGACAACATACTTTTCTTTGAGAAAACCGCACGGAAATAATTATCTTATCCAGCACTCGGCTGGTTCGGGAAAATCGAATTCTATTGCATGGCTTACTTATCGCCTTGCAGGACTCCAAAGTGTAGAGATGAAGAATATGTTCAACAGTGTGTTTGTCATCACCGACAGGCGTGTTCTGAACAAGCAACTTCAAAGTACAATTCTTGGATTCGACCATATAGACGGGCAGATAGAAACTATTACCGATTCTGATAACTCGGAGAAACTGGCAAGAATCATAAACGATGATAATACAAGAATTGTTATCACTACCCTGCACCGTTTTCCGGTTATCTACAAGGAACTGACGAGCCGAAGCGGGAAAAGATATGCTATCATCGTGGATGAAGCCCATTCGTCACAGTCGGGCAAGAGTGCGGAAAAACTGAAAGCTGCTTTAGCTGACACAGATGAAGCGTTACGTGAATATGCAGAAATGGAAGAAATAGAGGCAGAGGAACTGGAAAAAAAGAAAGATGCCTTGCTTGAAGATTTGCTGACGCAGGGGCAGCACAACAATCTATACTTCTATGCATTTACAGCAACCCCAAAGCCCAAAACTCTACAGACTTTCGGAGAGTTGGCTGAGGAAGGGGAAAATCCGGAAGACAACAAGTATGTGGCATACCATAATTATTCCATGTTACAGGCTATAGAGGAAGGATTCATTAAGGACGTACTGAAATATTATACCACGTATGATACTACTTACGAGATAGCTAAGCGTATAGAGTCTGATCCTTCGTATGAGGAGACTCCTGCCACGCGTGCCATAAAGGCTTTCCATGATAATCATCAGCATGTGATAGCTCAGAAAACGGCTATCATTGTGGAGAAATTCAGAGAGGTGACACTGAATGCCATGCTTGGAAAGGCAAAAGCTATGGTGGTATGTTCTTCGCGTGCTCATGCGGTACGTTATTTTCTGGAAATTAAGAGGTATTGCCAGGAAAACAATATTACTGATGTAAATCCTATGGTTGCTTTCTCCGGTACGGTATCGTATGAGGGTGTTGAATATACCGAAACAAAGTTGAACTCCACTGATGGAAGAAACATCTCGGAAGCCAAATTGCCTTTGTATTTTGCTTCGGATTTGTATAATATGCTGGTTGTTGCGGACAAGTATCAGACCGGTTTCGATGAGCCTCTATTGCATACAATGTTTGTTGACAAGAAGCTGAAGGACGTAAAGGCTGTGCAAACGCTTTCACGTCTAAACAGATGGCATAAGGACAAGAAGGATACATATGTGCTCGACTTCTGCAACAAGCCGGAGGATATTAAGAAATCGTTCGAACCCTTCTATAAAGGTACAGAGTTGATAAAGCCTGTTGACGTGAACTATGTATATACTTTCAGAAAGGACATACAGATGTTCCAGCTATGGACAGAGGGGGACGAACAGAAATTCTATGATTTGTTGGAAAATATTACTAAACAGAAAGACCGCCTTGGGGCTCTGTCGAATGCGTTCAAGAATACTATTGATAGATATGGAGCATTGGACGAAGAGAAGCAGTTCGAGGTAAGGTCGAAAATCAAGAACTTTGTCCGTTTCTACTCTTATATGGCACAGATAGCAAGAACATACGATAAGGAACTGTACAAAGCATACGTATATGCCGACTACCTGTACAGACTGCTGCCTAAGAACGCCAAGGAAAGAATAGATCTGGACAAACAGATTATGCTGGTAAACTCCAAAATATCTGAAGGAGAAACCGTTTCCATTTGTTTGGGTGACAACAATAAACCGATAAAAGGTGAAAATCCAAAAGCAGGAAAGCCAAAGAACGACAATGAAGATTTGCTGAGCCGTATCATTGATAAAGTAAACATCATGTATCAGGGACAGTTCTCTGAGGCAGACCGTGTTATAGTGGAATCTATTTACGATAAGATGGTCACGACAGCCAAAAAGAAGCTGACAAAACAGGCGAACAATACGGACGAGAAGCAGTTTGAGGAAAGTATCTTTCCCCAGATATTCGATGAGGTGGCAAGAGGCTGCTATGTAGAGCAGATGGACTCTTTCGCCAAACTGTTTGAAAACAGTGATTTCTACCGTAATGTTATGACACAGATGGCTAAGGTGATGTATGAAAACTATAAGAAAAAGGAAGATGAAATACCGTTTATACCGGAACTGTTCAAGCAAAAATTGCTATCAGATGTAGAAAGTGAGTTTGCCGACTTAAAGCAGTTCCTTCCTGATTTCAATTCAGTAGCATCGTGCTTTATTGATGTATTGAAAGTTCAAACTACATCTTCTATCGATGGAGCAAACGAGCTGTTACTTGATTCTTTTAACAGACTTTACTGTCTGGAAGGAATGAAACTGGTAGACAAAAGAAGGCATTTCAATACCATTGTGACAAAATATGAAGTGTTCCTGAAAAAAGTATATTATTTGTTGAACGGCAAGGAAATGGTAAATGACAAGGATGAGAACAGTATGCCTACATTTATAAATTGTATATTCTCACTCAGCTGTCTGAGAGGTCTGAAAAACAATACAGATGAAAGGTATCATAAATTCTATGATTATCTGGAATTAGTAAAGCAATGGAGAAACAGCGAGTCGCATAATGCTCCGGATGCTTCAATGAAAGAACTTAATTCTGCAATCCACATTGTTTCTACTATGTATCTTTGGGTTATTGCACAGAATATGAAAAGTCTGAATTTTACTATAGGCAAATAATAGTTTGTGGATTATTCAACAAAGAGGAGGTAGTGTTTCATTCTGTGTGTTTAGAGTAAGCTCACCTTAATGCGTTCCTTCTCAGACTCAACCAAAGCAATGATTTTCTGTGATAGTTGCTTTCAATGGTTGTACGAAGAATATCGTTCCCGTCACTGTTGGCAAATTAGGCAGTGACGGGAATTTTCTTTTATGCCTTCATCTCAACAGAGCGCTGCCTATAAAAGACAATCGTATAAACACTTTATAGTGATAGTAAATATTTATTATGAAAACTAATACTAGGCATTTCCTTGATAAACAACGACAAAGTACATTTTCCCTTATTGTAAGATAGAGAAAATGTTGTATTTTATTTGCATAAATATTAAAAATACCTATTTGTTGGTATTGACATATACCGTATATACTGAATATTTTTGCAAAAAAAATTAGCAAATGAGAGATATGAAAACCATTTTACAAGTACTCTTTGTATTATTATTCATAGGTACAGATGAGGTTGGGGCACAGAACAAGCCAGAACAGACTTCTGGCTGGCTGCTACAAGGTATTATTACGGATGTTCATGGGGAACCTTTAGTGGGGGCGACTGTGCGAGAGTTACGTACTTCCAAAGGTACGGTTTCCGATCTTGACGGAAAGTTTTCCATGCAGGTCCATAAAGGGCAGACATTGCTTTTCGATTATGTCGGGATGAAGCAGAAAAGCATATTGGTTGGGGAGGACCGATTTATAAAAGTAGAGTTGGAATCTTCCGATAACTCGCTGGAAGAAGTGGTCGTTACAGGATATAATCAAGTCAATAGTCGAATATTCGTCGGAGCTGCTGCCAAGATTTCTACGAAAGATTTTGCTTTTTCTCCACAGGCAGATTTTTCTCGTTTGTTGGAAGGCAGGGCTCCGGGACTGAATATCTCTTCTGTTTCGAGTACTTTTGGTGTGGCGCCTAAAATGAATATTCGGGGAGGAGGTTCTATCAATGGTAATGTGCAGCCCTTATGGGTGGTAGATGGAGCAATATTGGAAGATTTTGCACCGCTCGACAGTGAACAATTACTGTCGGGTGATGCCATTACGTTAATCAGTTCCAATATAGCAGGATTGAATCCGGCTGATATTGAAAGCATTGAAGTTCTGAAGGATGCGTCGGCTACTTCGCTGTATGGAGCCAGAGGAATGAATGGTGTCATTATTGTAACGACTAAATCGGGAGAAAGAGGAAAAGGTTTGAATCTTTCGTATAATTTGACGTTGTCGAAAAGATTTAAACCTGATTATGGACAATTCGATATGATGGATTCCCGGGAAACGATGAAGGTCTATCGGGAAATGGCCAACAAAGGATATTTTACGATGAATGATGCTTTGTATGCACGTAGAGGAGGAGTGTATACACAGATGTTTGAGCGTATTACGAATTATAATGGAAATGGGGTTGAACTGGCAAATACGGATGCAGCAAAAGATATTTTTTTAAGACAAGCCGCAGGGTATAATACTGACTGGTTCGATTTGATTTATAAGGATGCGCTGATGCAGAATCATTCTTTTTCATTGTCTTATGGAGGAGAGAAAAGTACTACATACGCTTCTCTGAGTTTTTATAATGATCCGGGAGAAACAGTTGCCGACCGGACTAAAAGAGTGACCGTTAATTTGAAAAACACTCTATTCCTTTCGGACAAGGTGAAAACTGTTATCGGTATTCAGGCTAATTTCAGAGATCAGTATGCGCCGGGAACTTTCCCGAGAATCAAAAATCTGGAAGCGGGAGCTTATAAACGTGACTTCGATATTAATCCTTTTTCTTATGCGCTGAACACTTCCCGTACATTGAGGCCGTATGATGATAGTGGTCGATATGAGTATTATCGTAATGACTGGGCACCTTTCAATATCATGGAGGAATATCAGCAAAATAAGATGAGAATAAAAATGAATGAGTTCCGTTTGTTTTTACAAGGGAACTGGACTCCGGTAAACGATCTGCATTTATCGGCTCTGCTGAATGTAAGGCATGCGGTGACACACATGATGCATAGCATCGGTGAGCGGTCGAATGTAATAGGTGCTTATCGTGCCAATGGAAATGAGGTGTTCCGTAGGGATAATATTTATTTGTATCGGGATGGTCAGTCGTCGGCGGCACAGGTGGCTATTCCGATGGGTGGAATATTTGATAAGACTACTCGTTCGCTGCAAAGTTATATAGCTCGTATTTCGGGGGATTATAGTTATAGTTTGGGAGAGCATCGGCTGAAGATCTTTTCATTTGCTGAGGTAAAAATGTCAGATAGCGATATGGATCGTTTCAAGGGTTACGGAATTACATTTGATAAAGCAAATGGTATTGCGACCAGTCCGGATATATTCAAAAAGACGATAGCCGAGGGGGATGACTACTTTGGTGTGCAGCATACGTACGACAGGGGAATTGTCTTTTCTGGTTCGTTGACTTATAGCTATAAGAACCGCTATGTGGCGAATGTGGTTGGCAATTATGAGGGCTCCAATCTTTCGGGAACGAGTGACCGGGTGAGATGGTTGCCTACTTGGAATGTGGGAGGACGATGGAATATCAGTGAGGAAAATTTTTTCCAACCGGCAAAGAATGTATGGAATAAGCTGGCTGTGAGGATGAGTTATGGATTGGTGGCGAAAATGAATCCGCATGCTATCAACTCTGTCAGTGTATTTGACAGCAAGGTAACTTTCCGTCCCGATGTACATAGCAGAGAATATGCTATCTATTTACGGCATCTGGAAAACAGGGATTTGACATGGGAAAAGATGTATGAGTTTAATGTGGGACTGGACGTGGGCTTGTGGAATGACCGTATTTCTGGAAGTCTGGATGTATATCGTCGCAATTCTTTCGACCTGATTGACTTGATTCGTACTCCGGGGATTGGTGGAGAATATCAGAAGTGGGCTAATTTCGGGGATATGAAAACAACCGGATTTGACCTGAGTCTGCAAACCATGAATGTTCAGACTAAGACGTTTCAGTGGACTACAATCTTTAATTTTTCTTACTATAACCAGCGGATAACGAGGCTCATCAATACGCCGTCTACATTCGATCTTGTGGCAGGAACCGGAAGGGGAAATCTGGAAGGTTTCCCGAGAGGGGCTTTGTACTCGTTCGAATTTGCCGGGTTGAATGAACGGGGACTGCCTACATTTAACTGGGGAAACTTACCGTTGGAGGATAATGCTTTGTCCCGGGTTTCGGGGGCTAATTTTTATGATACCCGGTACAATCAGTCTTATCTGGTGTATAACGGACCTGTCGATCCGTATATTACCACGGGATTGTCGAATGTGTTTCAGTTCAAGAATTGGGAACTTTCAGTCTTCCTGTCTGGTCAAATTGGTAATAAATTGCGACTGGCTCCTACCTTCGACGCTGAATATGGAGATTTGAATGTGTTTACTACCCGTTATCGTAAAAGATGGCTGTCGAAAGGGGATGAATCACGTACGGATGTTCCGGTAATTCCGGGTACTGACTTGATAACATTGATAGGGCGTCAGAATATCGAGCGGGCTTACAATGCATATAATTTCTCGAATGTCAATGTGGTAGATGGTAGTTTTATCCGTATGAAAAGTATTTCTCTGACTTATCGGATTCCGACTAAGGCTTGTGAACGCTTGAAACTAAAATCTGCTTCTGTCAATTTGCAGCTGCAAAATCCTTTCTTGATTTATTCGGACAAGAAACTGAACGGAAGGGATCCTGAATTTGTGAGTTCCGGAGGAGTAGCAGCTCCGATACAGCGTACCTACAGCTTATCTATCAATACGACTTTTTAAATTATGTATTATGAAATTATCCTTAAAAATTTATTTACTTCCGATTCTTATATCACTGAGTTCTTGTCAGTTTTTAGATAAGTTTCCCGATTCTAATGCGGATGTGCGTATTGATTCGAAGGAGAAGATAAAGGAGTTGTTGACTGGTGCTTATCCGAAGAGTAGTTATTTCCGTTTTTTGGAGATGAGGACGGACAATGTGGGTGATAAAAGAAATTCTCTGGAAGCGTCCAGACTGGATGAGTCAATGTTTTATTGGAAAGATTACGATGAAGAGGAACCGGATTCGCCGAAAGCCTACTGGATGGAGTGCTATAGAGGAATTGCGCAAGCTAATCAGGCATTGGAGGCATTGGCAGGATTCTCCGACAAGCATGATCCTCAGATTCAGGCTTTATATGCTGAAGCTTTGCTGGTCAGAGCGTATTTGCATTTTATGATTGCCAATATCTGGGCACCGCCTTATCAGGGAGAGGAGGATTCGAAAAATCTTCCTGGAATTGTGTATGTAGAATCTCCAGAAAAGAACGCGTTGGTAAAATACAAGATGGATAATCTGGCGGATACGTATCGTAAAATAGAACGTGATCTGAGATTGGGACTTGCCTGGGTAAGAGATGATTTTTACGATCAGGTAAAATATCATTTCAACAAGAAAGCTGCTTATGCCTTTGCTGTAAGATTTTTCAGTTATACGGGACAATGGCAGGAGGTGATAGATTATAGTGCCTATGTACTTGGTCAGCAGCCGGAAAAGGCAATAACTGCATTTTTGGATATCAGTGATTTGCAGACAGATGAAAGAACTGCTTATTATGCTTCGGAGCAGAATCCAAGTAATTTATTGCTTACAGTTACTGAGTCTTTATGGTATAAGTACTATGTAGATGGCAGATTTGGACTGGATGAGCCGACTTTTCAGAGGGTTGTCGGAAGAAGTGGGGCGAAAACATTGTATCAGATTGCCGGATATAATAAAATGGCGAAACATACAGGTTCAAACAGTGTGTATTTCCCTAAATTTTTTCATTTCAACAATGCGGAAGGTTTATTGAACAGCAAGAGAGGGCATTTCTGTATGAATGTATTGTTTACAACAGAGGAAGTGCTGCTGCACCGGGCAGAAGCCTATGCCATGCTTGAGAACAAAGAGCTGGCACTGAATGATATCGTAACGTTTTTCCTGGCAAAACATGTGACGGCGAAGGGTGTGGGAGAAGCTCCGGAAAGGGAAGAATTGGATTTCATCCCGACATCCGATCGGGATAGGATACAGCCGTATTATCGGCCTCTGTCGGCCAGTCAGGCTTCATTGCTGTTTGTGATATCGGAAATGAGCAGGCAGCAGTTCATGCACGAAGGATTGAGATGGTTTGATTTGCGACGTTTTAATATGAGTGTGGATCGGAATCAGACGGGAGATGTCCGCAATGTGAATTGGGTTTTAAAGCCTGAAGATTCTAGAAAGTATTTGCCGTTTCCTAGTGAGGCTATTAATTATATTGAAAAAATAAATTACAATGACTAGATTCATATACTATACTTTTATCTTGCTTTCAAGCTTAATGATGTTAGGTGGATGCAAGAAAGAACTCAATGATATTCGGGATAATGATGGGTATCCCGAAGCACAAGTATCCGAACTGGATAAATGGCTTGCTGCTGAGTTTGAAATACCTTATAATATCAAGGTTGTATACAGGCAAATGCCTTTTAAGGATCCGATAGCTTTGAATAATCGCTCCGTAGAGCTATCTCGTGTAAAGCCTGTAATGAAAGCATATAAAGAACTGTGGATAGACTACTTGGAAAAACTTTTCGGAAGGGATTTTGTCCGGCGTTATCATCCGAAAGAAATACGCCTTTATGGTGCTCCAAACTTCGATGACAGACTGGTGGAGGATATGGATACGCCTGGATTGGGAACGCAAATTATGCCTTTGTACAATGTAAATGTTTTTGACTGTTCTCGCTCGGAAGCTGTATATCGTTTGATGCGGGAAGCGACCTTTTGTTTTACCAAAAATATGCTGGAATTGCGGCCAGTTGATCTTCGGGAGTTTTCCGAATATAATATCGTGAAATACAACAAGTGGACGGAAAATGAATTGCAGGGAGAATATTCGGATCGCTCCGACTTGATGGCATCTTTCGGGTATTTTACGAAGGCTGCACAATCGGGACCTGTTGTAGATTTCGCGGAAACGATGAGCTTGTTGCTCTGCCAGTTGCCCAAGAATGTAAATGGGCTTATGAAGATTGACGAATATGAAACGCCTCCTCCCTATAAGCTGGTTCTTCAGAAGAAGGTAGCTTTCATTGATAAATATTTGTTGGAGAATTTCGGAATAAAGCGTTTGTCGGATTTGTCGCGTGTATTACCTCGCATGATATTGCAGTATCCAGAGAAATGCATGAAGGGTACTTCGGATAATCTTGTTGAACCTTAACTTATTTTTGATAATGATAAAATATAAATTTATACTGACAGTTGTGTCACTGGTTTTGTTTACGGCGTGTAGAAAAGAAGCCGATTGGGATGGACTCTCGGTAACAAGCAGAGAAAATAAGGCTATTGATGAACTGAAGACTGTTCTTTGTGGTGCACCCAATGGATGGAAGATGACCTATTTCCCTAGTATCAATACTCGCTTGAATACGGATATCACTGAAAATTATAAGACTGAAGTTTATTCTCTTACAGATGTATATCTGCAACGTCGAATGGGGGTTGGTGGTTATAATCTCTTTCTGAAATTCAAGGAAGGAGGAGAGATGGATGTCCTAACAGATATCGCTTATGCACCTACGGATGTAAAAAGTCATTATACTCCGGTGTATCAGACGGAGATTAGTCAGGCTCAGTATGGTATTACTATTTCTGATGGCTTAACGTTGTTTTTCCGTACGAATACGATGCTGGAAGAATTGTATCCTTATCAGGTAAATGCAACTAATAAGTTTTTGCCAGTCGTTGTTTCACCCCAGCGTATCGTACTGACGACAATGAACTACAATGAAACGGACAAAGAATTCATAGAACTGACTCCATTGGATATACCGGAAGAACATTGGAAAGATCGGATGAAAAAAATAATCAATGAAAAAGAAGTGTTCAGAACACGTTCTTTCAAGGATTTGAGGCAGAATCTGAAGGAAGACAGAAACTGCATTTTAAGAATTGTATTAACTGCAACGCAACAGGTAGCGTATGAAACAACTTTCGATTTCGGGCAGCAGATGATGCAATACAGATTGTCTTCTTCATTTTCCAAAGACTTGCAATCGCATCGGAAAGTAGCTCGATATGACCGGATGCAATATGAATTATTCTTGAAGAACGAACAACCTAACCGGACTGTTCATGGATATGATGGAAGTACTTATTATACCGGATTGGGGTCCGGATATATTGCTACAGAATCTGGCATTGAATTTCGTCCGGGATTTAAGTTTAATGAAGATGTAATCTTTACAGAGTTTGTCCGCTCAACGGATAAGAAGGAGTGGAAGAGTACGAGCGGGATATATACCGCCTACATCACTTTTGTTGAAAAAAATCACTAATTGTCAAAAATAGATATTATGAATAGACATGTGTTTTATATGATAGCTTATGCTGTATATATGTCTGTACTTTCGGCTTCTTGTTCCAGAGAAAATACGGAAAGTCTGACAGAAGATTTCTCAAAATTCATAGAACTTAAACCAGCGGAACAGGTACCTCATGAGCCCGGAGTTCCTTTTAATTGTTTTCCTAAAGAGGTGGGGGAGCTTGGATTCAATCGTAGTGAAGAAATACCCTTGGGAGGCTATCGTGAAAAATATCAGGTTTCGCTATCTATAGACGTAATGGCCAATTATTATGGAAGCTTTGATAAACAGAATCTTTCGGTGGTAATTTTACAATATTTAGATGAGAATAATGAACTGAAAATTGATACGATAATGGATGGTCATAATGTCATAGAAAGAGATAAAAGGAATCGTTTTAAGCCTTATTTCTCGGATGTAGAGCCTGTGTCAATTACAAAACAATCTGGCGATCCCGTTTATTTTGCTGTATTTTATAGTCCTTATGCCCATTTCGACATGAGTGTGACCATGAGTACCGAAACGCAGGACGGCATGGAAAGTCTTCCTGACTTAAGTCATCGTTACAGCAGAACCTTGGAGTCGTTTCATATTTCTGAAATAGGAAAAAATTATAATGTATATTCTCAAGCGATGTATCTTCCATAAGGAGAAATATAAATCATACAAAAACTAAAATAGACTAACAATGAAAGGAAAATTTATCGGATTGGCGTGGGCTGCTTGTGTACTTTTGGGTGGCTCAAGTTGTAGTAAACAGGAAATAAAAAGAGAGGACAAGGCTTCTGATGGGATAATTTCTTCTGATACTTATAGTACCGACTACAGGTTTTTCAGAAATGGTATATCCAGTGTAGATATAGGGGAGTCCAAAAAGGTCCTTCTTGATTTTAGAAATTTCAACAATGGAATTAATGCCAAGGTCCTGACAAATCTTGAAGGAAAGAGGAGGGATTATCGGAATGAACTGGCTTCCCATATTGCTGTTGGTTTTAAGGAGCAGGAAAAGGTTCGGAATATCTTGGAAAATTTTCTTGATGAAATAACAGAGGCTTCCAAAAGTGCTTTTGCAGGTACCTTTGCTCGTGAAGGTAAAATAGGTATTGTTCAAGTAAGCAATGATGAACAGCGTTTAGTCAACGAAAAGGGAGTAGAGCTAGGGCAGGTGATCCAGAAAATGATGATAGGGGCTTTGCAAGTGTCGAATATCGATTATTTCCTGATGAAATCTCTTACGGCCGACAATCAGACTGTTGTGAAGGGTAAAAACTGTACGGAAATGGAATATTACTGGGATATTGCTTGGGGATATATTGGTAGTATAAATGCAGATCCGGACCGTATTTCTCCATTGTTTCTTGCCAATTATATTGAAAAAGAGTCGGTGGGTATGAAAGGTTTGGAGAATATAAATGTAGCAGTCTATCATGCATTTCGGGCTGGGAGAAAGGCCGTCGTAGACAGTCATCCTGAAGAAATGAAAAAGCAGGTAGCGGAAATTCGGAAATTGCTTTCCAAAATGTTGGTACTCCGTACGATGTATTATTTGAATGAAAGTTCCAAAATCTTACGTCAGAAAAGTGGAAAGGAGTTGAATGAACAGTATTTCCATAATATGGGTGAGGCATTGGGATTCATACTCGCTTTGCCTTTCGTAAAGAATGAAAAGGGAGAGTATTTCATGACTATGGATCAGGCAAAAGAATTATATGACGAATTGACTTATGGAGAAAAAGGTATTTGGGACAAAGAACGAATAGAAGGGAATCAGACTGGATCTATTATTGATGTAAACAAGAAACTTAAGGCATATTATAATTTATGAATAACAGATTTTATAAGCAGATATTATGTATTTCTGTCGGGGCGTTGCTGATACTGGCGGGATGTGTATATACTCCGATAAAAGGTGTTTCGGAAAAGAGGACCATTGATGCTACTTACTTGTCTTTCTGGTATAAAAGACAGATTATTCCGGCGTTCTCAAACTATCAACTGAAAACAAAAGAAATGCTTCAGGCTGCCTATGCTCTGAAAGATACAGAAGAGGGTGCGGAACGGGAGGCTGCTATAGGGCATCTGAAAGAGTTATACAAGGAAGCGTTCCTAAGCCTTCAGGATGTCATTATTTTTGATCATGCAATTTTCCATAGTGGCGTAAGCGGGGTATATGAACTGGCTGGGACATCACAAGTAAATAAGACGTTGGTTAAATCGGCTATTGAAAACAGCCGATTTTCCTCCAGTGAGATCATTCAAGAACTGGAAGAAGGATTAAATCAGCCTAATGCCACAGGGTTTGCAGCATTGGATTATATGCTGTATAGCGGAGAGATACCAATGGATGCTGCTTGTATTCAATATATATGCACGGTGTGTGAAGTCATCAATCATTATGCGAAAGCAGCTGAAAGCTATTATGTTGAAAATGAAAATGCTTTTGTTTCCAACAATGACTTTTCGGCACGAGGAAGTCTTTGTGTATTGATTAATACACTGATGAAGCAATATGAGGTATATATACGTACCCTAAAAGTAGGTATTCCGATTGGTATATATGGAGCAGCTATCGTACAGAAAAAACCGGCTCCTCAAGCGGTAGAAGGTTATTATTGCGGAAAAGGTTTGTCTACTCAGCTTCTTCACAGAAGTATCTTGGCGTTGAAGAACTTTTATAATGGTGTGCCTTATAATGAATCGATGCCATTGCCGGCAAATAGTTTTAGACGTTTTATGGAGGAACAGTTGGCTGTTTCAGGAAAAGGGGACAACGGACTAATCAATCTGTTTGGGAAAACCTTGGATGTGCTTGAAGGCGAAACTGGAAATCTGAATCATGATGATATAGCCGTATTGGTAAATACTCCTGACGGAATGGAGCGTTTGAAAGAAATTTATGGAGAGTTGCAGAAAGTGGTAGGTTTGTTAAAAGCCAAGCTTATTGTTGAATTAAATCTGACGGTTACGTATACCGACGGAGAGGAGGGAGATTAAGTGATGAAAACTTATCTTAGTATATGTCTGTTTACATTTTTGCCGGCAGGTGTCTATGCGCAATTGCTCCCAGACAGTTGTATGGAAAATAAGGAAATAGTGCTGGATGAAGTATATATTTACAGTAATAAGGAAAATACGGCAGCTAAACCTCGTTTCATGCGTGATGTGGAAGGTACTATGATTTTTGCAGGGAAAAAGAGTACGGTTTCTCTCTTGGAAAATATGTTGTTGAACAAGGCAGCAAATAATACCCGACAGATGTTTCGGAATGTATCGGGTATCGTGATTCACGAAGGGAGCGACGGAGGCTTACAGTTGAATATCGGCTCCCGAGGATTGAATCCGAATCGTTCGGCTAACTTTAACATTCGGCAGAACGGTTATGATATCAGCGCTGATCCCTTAGGTTATCCGGAGAGTTATTATACCCCCAATGCCGATGATATAAAAGAGATACAAGTACTGAGAGGGGCTTCTGCCTTGCAGTATGGTTCACAGTTCGGAGGAATGATTAATTTTAAGTTAGCTACTCCTCCAGCCGATAAAAAAATAGATATCCGGCAACATTTTTCAGCTGGGAGCTATGGCTTTTTGGGAAGTTATTCCAGAATATCGGGAACAATCGGTAAATTCTCTTATTATCTGTCTGCACTTCTAAAACGAGGAGATGGATATCGGGAAAATTCCGATTATAAAAGTTATAACGTGCTGGCACAGTTAAGATATCAGTCAGGAGAAAATGATCTTTGGGGAATCGATTGGTTGAAATATCATTATCTGGAACATCAGCCGGGGGGATTGACAGATGTGATGTTTCTTGAGAATCCGAAACAAAGTAATAGAAGCCGAAACTGGTTTTTGATAGACTGGAATATCATTTCTTTGTCCTATCACCGAAATATGCCTGAACTGCGTGCTGATCTGGATGTAAAAATGACGGGATTGTATGCCGATCGTTTTGCTTTAGGCTATCGGGACAAACGGGTTGGTACTCCGGATCCGGGAAATACAGAAAGAGATTTACAAAAAGGAACCTTCAGAAACTGGAGTGCAGAGATCGGATTTTTGAAAAGATTTAATTTGGGAACGACATCTGTTCCTTCTTCATGGGCTGTTGGGTTTAAATATTTTCAAGCCAATAATCTGAGTCATCAGGGAGCAGGTACAACAGGTACTGATGCGGACTTTACGTTGGTGGAGCCTGTTTTGTCGGGAAGTCATTTCCGGCAGAATAAGATTCCGTATCGTTCATCGTACAGACTTCCTAATCTGAATTTTGCCCTTTTCTCTGAAGTCAATTTGAGGTTGAATGAAAAGTGGAGTATCGTCCCTGGTGTACGAATGGAATACATCCAGACAGGTATCAGAGGGAAAAGAAGCTATTACGGTATTGATTATGCGACGGAAGGTTATCCTATGACGGAAGACATACTGATAGACAATAAGACTAATTCCAGACGGATATGCTTAGCTGGAATGGCACTGTCGTATAAAGCAACTCAGTCGGAGGTGTATGCAAATGTTACCCGAAACTATCGCGCCATAACATTCAATGACATGCGTACCATATCTCCTGCACTGGAGGTAAATCCAGACTTGAAAGATGAAACAGGATTTTCTTCGGACGTAGGTATCCGTTCACGAGGCAGTACATTACTGACTTATGATGTCAGTCTGTTTTTCTTATATTATGGGAACCGGATAGGAGAATTTTTCAGAGAAAATCCGGCTGTCAAGGGGACTTATCAGAGATATAGGGATAATATTGGAAACGGAATCAGTTACGGGGTGGAAGGCATGTGTAATTACGACTTGCAGCACTTGACGGATCTGCTGAATTGCTCGGATTTAAAGATAAATATTTTTGCTAACTGGGCGATTACGGGTTCCAGATACTTAAAAAGTAAAGCTGGTTATAATATTGAAGGCAATAAGATGGAGTTTGTTCCTTTGTATAATCTGAAGGGAGGACTTACTGCACAATACAAAAGGATTTCTATGGCTTTGCAGGCCGGTTTTACTTCCTTTCAGTTTACGGATGCAGCTAATGAGCCAATGGATCCGAATGATGCAGTCTATGGTATTTATGGTGCCATACCGGGATATTGTGTTGTTGATCTGAATTTGGATTATCGATTAAATAAATATATAGACTTGGTATTATCATTCCAAAATATCAACAACAGTATTTATATGACAAGAAGGGCATCCGGTTATCCGGGACCAGGTATCATTCCGTCTGCTCCTTTTAATTTTATGGGAACAGTAATGTTTCATTTGTAAATCGTTTGAATATGGTAGAAAGTATAGAATATCTTTTTCGAGAAGGAATTGTCGGACCTGTTTCCTATTTATTTGATCCGGGCAGAAGAATTGCGTGGGTATATTTGCTTATTTCGGGGATACTGGCTTGTATATGGTATATGTATGTTCTTAAATTCTCATTCAGAAATAGTATAAGAGAAATTTTTAAGAAAGAATATTGGTGGAGTCGTTCCGCAAAAACGGATTATAGTCTGTTTTTGATATGTGGAGTCTGTAAAGCTATTTTTGTCATTCCTTTTTTAGTAAGCGGAAATATGCTTGCTTACTTACTCAGCATGAAAATGACATCGTGGCTGGGAACTCCATCCATACATCTGTCGGCTTATGTTGTGATGTATCTTTATCCTATAGTTCTCTTTCTTGTTAAGGATTTTTCCATTTACGTCACACATTATTTGTTGCATCGTAATAGATATTTATGGGAGTTTCATAAAGTGCATCATTCGGCCGATACGATGAATCCTTTTACGCTTTATCGTATGCATCCGGTAGAAATGATTTTGCAGAATCTTCAGGGATTTTTGGCTTTTGTCCTGGTAACTGGCGTTTTCTACTATTGTAATAATACAGTATTGGTGAGGGCTACTATTTTAGGGGTTAATGCCTTTAGTTTTGTATTTTTTGTGGCGGGTGCCAATCTGCGTCATTCTCATGTGCCGTTGCGATACCCTAAACTTCTTGAACATGTTTTTATGAGTCCTTATCAGCATCAAATGCATCATGATAAGAAAGGTAAATTTTGTCATAGTAATTATGGATCCAGACTGGCATTATGGGATTTCATGTTTGGAACCCTGCATACTTCTGATGAATTGCCTTTGGAAAAACGACAATTCGGGCTACCAGGGAAAGGATTATACTTGGCAAATAATCTGTGGGGAAACTTGGTTTCTCCTTTTTGGGGGTGCTTGAAATTGATCAGAAGGCAATTCTCTGCTTGATGTAATTGCGGGTGTATATACCAAAATATTTCGTATTTGTATAAAAATAAAGCAGGGGCTGTTCCCATTAGGCAGAATAATAGAGTATTTCATATTCTGATAGACCAATGGTGAACAGCCTACTGCTTTTATACATTCCAGTCTGATTGATTGCAATACCTGCGGCTCTTATAACTAATGCAACACTGCTTTTTTAATATACTTCAACTGATCCTTTGCATGATGATCGTTGGAACACAGTTTTTCATGAATGAAGTATGAAATAGTTATCTGATTATTTGGTTTCTCCTAAAAGGACATCTACACCTTGGATAAATGTAATATCACGTGGTATGCCTGCTTCATTGATTTTGTTAAGATCTGCCTGAAGGGCAGGAGTGATTCCACCGTTTTCGGCTCTGTACTTCGTTGCGAATTCTATATTACCGTCTCCTTGTGTCTGGAGGATTAGTGCAGCCCAGCCGTTCATAGCTTCTTTTGCTTTTTCGAAATCTATAACATACTGCTCTTTAGCATCACGCGAAAATGCTCCAGCTTTCTCCATGTAGTTGAAGCACATCATGTTGGCTTTTCCATGAGATGACGCAGCTCCAAATCTTACGGAACGCAAGATACCTGCAATATAGGTAGTAATGGCGTCTTCGGCCGTAATATTTGTAATTTCACCCATTTCGATGAGTTTGGTTACCATAAACAGACCTAAGATATCTGCTTTAGCCTCTTCCCACGATGTCTTTTCTGTACCCATCACGGCATCCACACTTTCGTTGGTGTTGATGGTCTGCTTGACACCCAGTCCATGTGCAACTTCATGGAAGGTAACATTCCAGAAGAATGCGTCGAAATTAAGATATTTCTGCTGTTCAGGGGTTACGATAAGTTGTCCGATAGGCATAAGAATTTTATCAAATTTTGCTTTCATGGAGTTTCTTAGTTGCAAACGGCGGGTACCTTTCAATGCGTGTACTCTTTCATCGTTCGGCAGATTAATCGCGATAGTCTTACTGCCGGCGTTACAGTCGCCTGCATAGTACACAGCATCATATACATTCAGGTCGGATGACGTACCCGGAACAAATGTTTTGTATTCTGGTGCGCAAGGCAACTCTTTCTGGAGAGCTGGAAGCATGGATACGAACTTAGCAAGGTCTTTGCTTCTTGCTTCATCTTTCAATAGGATGAACGACTCGTACGAAGCTTTAGTTTCCTGGAACTTGTCGTCGTAACTTTCAATAGGACCTGTTACGAAATCTATCTTGCTATCTTTCATGTCCATCCATGCAAGGTCGCTTTCCAGATAATCATCTGTCTTAAATGCCTCGATACGCTTTTCAAGGTAGTTCTTCAAGCCCGGATCTTCTGCCAATGTCACTGCTTTCTCCAATAAAGTACAGATGTGTCCTATTTCTTCGGCATAGGCTTCATGATACCAGACGCTTTTGAGAGAACCATCTTCATTCCTTCGGATAACGGTGTACCATGAGTTTTTGTTAGCGTCTTCGAATGCGTCGAACTCTTCTGCTGTAATGTCATGTGGATAATAATTGCATACTGCCGGTTTTTCACCATATCCAGCCAGGAATGGTTTGTTATTGTCAAGACGGTCCCACGCCCCATATTGAATCATGGCAAATTCTTTCGCATAGCTGTCGGTGATGGTATCGAGCTGGCTCTTGTCACCAAAGGTCTGCTTCCAGAAAAGATTGTCGGTGATTTCTCCTACCTGAAAGAATATTCTTACTAATTCCTTTTCCTTGTCATTCAGGTTGTTTACAAGGTCGGATTTTAATTCTACACGGGCATACTCTTCTACTTTGGCTTTCAGGGGAGACTCTTGTTGTTGATTACTGCAAGAGAATAATGTTGCAGTTACAGCTACGACTCCCAATAATGATGCCGAAAGGTTAATCATCTTTTTTCTCATAATTGATTGTTTATTAGTTTGTTTGCGAAGATACAAAAAGTTGCTGACAATTCATTCCTCTATCATGGCGGAAAAAGTATATGTAACGGCATTCTGTCGGACTTTAAATCGTCGGATCAAAAGGATCTTGAAAAGATAGTTGGAATATGTAGATAAAAATAAGATTGTTTGATTTGAGCAAGTTTCGGTTTGATTGACAAAAATCTATTTTTCACTGACAGACTACCTTTGCAGTAAATTAAAAAATTAACTAAAATAAATATAGTTATGACTCAACAAGAATGGCAAGACCGCATGGCGTTGAAAGACTTAATAGATCGCTATGCCACAGAATCGGACAAGAATAATCAGGATTATTATTGCGAAATTTTCTGCCCGGAAATCAAACTGAAAGTCTATCTTGGAGAAAATTTGAGTATGGACATCAATAATGTGGAGGATATGATTATCCAATACAAGACTTTCGGCACGGCAAAGGCCTCGTTCCACCAAAATGGGCAACAGGTTGTGGATTTCATGGACGAAACGCATGTCACTGTATCTGTTATGCTATTGCCACCCTGGGCACCGAAGAAAATAGTAAGGACAAGCTGATCTTGTATGCCATGTGCTATCATGATAAATATGTCAAATTGGACAGCCGCTGGTGGATTGCCAAGCGTGAGCAGCATTTTGTTTGCTCATCTGTTCCATCTTTAGCTTAAATTGTATGAAAGCAAAACTGATAACACTGTGCGCAATGCTAATGAGTTTTCTGCCATTGACATTGTGTGCACAAGACAATGCAAAGAAAGGACAAAGCAACATGAATGATAAAAAAGTATTGGTAGTTTTTTTTTGCATGCCGATGAGAACTATAACGTGGACTACATTGAGTGTATTGAATTGTATCATTAACATATATATAAATTGTTAATCTTATAGCAAGGATTTACGAGATTTTTCTCGGTATATTATTTGTTATGACAGAGCATTTTGTTATCTTTGAATAAAATAGGATGTGGCTCGGCATAGAATCGAGTAAACTTATCTTTCTGCGCCCGCCTTTTATGATATTAAGTCTAATTTTTATCTTATTGTGCGTTATGAAAAATCTTCTTTTTCTCCTGTTGATATTCTTAATGGCGCCTCCCTGCCTGTCGCAAGAAAAAACCATTGTAATAGCCGAATCAAACCTGCCCTACGATCAGCAAGAGTGGTTTTACGCAGGTGCAGGAAATGCCCTGCAAGGAACAAAAATAAAAGCCTGTTGGGATAAGGGCAAGCGTATAACATCGGTAGCCTACACAGACCATGGATGGTTTGTAACAATGGCTACTGGTACCGGTATCGGGCAACAGACTTATAATGTATCTGAGGCATGGCCAAGCAGCTGGATAAAAAACAATTGGGAGGAAGACTATTATCTTACTTCTATCGCCTATGGCAATAAGCAGTGGGTCGTTGTAATGTCAAAACATGCCGATTATTCCGAACAAAGTTGGAACCGTGATACGATTGACAAACTGGCTACCTGGATAAAACAGAAATGGGATGAAAACTTCTACATTACCGGAACGGCCTATAATGGCACTAACTGGACGATAGTGATGAGCAAATACGCCCCCTATATAGCACAGGGATACCTGTGGGCTTCTGACACAGACATTTTGCAGTCAAAAATCAAGTCAAAGGTATGGGACCAGGGCTACAACATCCAGTCTATTGAGTATGCAGCCGGCAAGTACTTTGTAGTGTATTGCAAATACCGCGCCAATAACGGACGTACGCAAACTTACCAGGTTAACCCCCAGGATGTAGGTAACTTCATACAGCAACGATGGGATAAATCGCAAAATATTGCCTATCTTGGCGGCGGTTATCCGGCTATGGCCTCTTACACCACAACAAACGCCGTGGCTGCACGACCTCAACCCCAGTCACCGCAAAACGAACAAGAAGGCGATAAATATTACTACTTTAATTTAGGCTATGCGGGCAATATGCACATGTGGCAACACCCCGATGGATCGTGCACCATCACGCAAAACATGCGGTGCTATTCTTGTCAGGGTTCGTTGAAATGCAACATTTGTATGGGTACAGGTAACGGCTATTACGCTATCAACCGATATATGCCCTGCCCGGCCTGTGGGGCTACCGGATGTTGCGGCACATGCAAGGGAACAGGCTTTACCAGTTTTACCAAGACCTGGCTACCCGGCGAAGCCGAAGCCTACATGCAGGCCCATCGGGAGGTAGAGTCGCAATATCGTAGCCAATCATCACAACAGAACGTGCGGCACAACGACTATATTGAGACAATTTATTACCGTCCTAATTACACTGGCACTCCTTATCCCGACGAATATTGTGAGAAATGCGGACAATGGATGCAACCTCACTCACACATCCGTAAGCGCTATTGATTTATAATGTCAGCAAGGGGTATTTTTTCGTTTAACCTTTAGTACCTTTCGGAGAAAGGTCGTATTTTTGTGATAGATTTAAAAAACATAATAGTACAATTATAATCGTTTACAATCGTTTGACGGAACTCTAAGTACAGCCATTGCAGTAACATTTACAGAAGGGCTATCTTGTTGCCCAACAGTAAAATTCAATAATTCTTTTAAATAATAATAAGATGTCGTAGCTCTTTAGTAATACGCTTAATCTGCTATATCTTATTAATGGCTCAGGAGAAATTTAGTGGGGATTTGTTTTTCAGTTCTATAGGAATTCCGAACTTTGCCTTATGGAAACGAATCAATTGGAGATTCTAGCCCGTATTGTGCTACCTTCGGAAATACTGGATTATTTTGAGATAGTAAATGTTGAACAGCCTTCAACCGAGATTCACATTCACCTTGATGAACTGATGAATCCGAGTTTGTCTTGTGATGTTCATTTTGAGCCCAAGGGTTTTATGGAACCTGTAAATGTTACCGATTTCCCAATCCATGACCACAAGGTCATATTGGTTGTACGCCGCAGAAGATGGACAACCTGCGCACCGGTATGAGTTTCAGCATCCCCATCAACCTTGAAATAGTGTGTAAAGGTACCCCTTACTCCAAGAAGTTCGTTGTTTTTAAGAAACGTATGGAGACATCCCCAGTGACCTGCCGTACGCTTGAAACGTTCTACCACATAAACGCGCATACTTTTGAAAAGCAGTACAAGGAAATGCTAAGCGGTTTCCGTCGCTGGGAACAGCTTGGTCACCCCGAGAAATGGCTGTTGTTCCCTGAAAACACAGGTTCTCATCTTGCCATAGATGAGTCTTCCCTGTCTGACGGCTAGCTGTATACGTTCGTCACCAACCGTGACCGACACACCCATGAGGGAAGCTTGGTAGCAGTCGTTTCCGGTACAAAATCAGAAGACGTCATACAAGTACTAAGACGGATAGACGTGGAAGAGCGCATGAAAGTGGAGGAAGTGACCCTTGATCTTTCCGATTCGATGCGCAGAATTGTTTCTACGCCCTTTCCCAAGGTCTAAAGAGTTATCGACCGTTTCCATATACAGAAACTGGCCTGCGAGGCTGTGCTGGAGCTTCGTGTGGCACACCGTTGAGATGCCTTGCAACAAAACAACGAGGAAATGGAAGAATGCAAACACTCCGGTATTCCCTATGTACCGTTTCGCTTCTCTAACGGAGACACACGTCCGGAATTGCTCATTAGAAGCTGCCATCTGCTGTTTAAATCCACTGACAAGTGGACTGAAAAATAGAAAGAGAGGGCCAGAATCCTCTTTTAAGGAATATCCTGATATTAAAATCGCCTATGGTCTGTCACATTCACTGAGAATGATATTCTCAAAGAACACTGTCAAGGATGCTGCAAAGTTAAGTATGGCCAGATGGTACAACAAGGTAGAGGCTGCTGGAATGAAATAGTTCCACATCATTGCAGCTACTTTCTATGAACATTATGATGAAATCCTGAACTTCGACAATAACCGCTCGTCTAACGCTGCTGCGGAATCATTCAATGCCAAAATTAAACTCTTCAGAGCAAATCTGCGCGGGGATAACTGGCAAAAGGTTCTTCCTTTTCAGAATTGCGATGTTGTATGGATATCCCCACTAAATTTCTACTGACCCTTGTTACGTTGATCCGAGCTTGGCTTGCTTGCAGTATGAAATGTATCTCTTAGGGGAAATAAAAAAAGCACTATAGCCAATTGACTACAATGCTTGATTAATCTCTCTGCGGAAGCTGGGGGATTCGAACCCCCGGTACGGTAACCCGTACGGCAGTTTAGCAAACTGCTGGTTTCAGCCACTCACCCAAACTTCCAAAAAGGTAGCGCATACGGGAATCGAACCCGTGTTTCAGCCGTGAGAGGGCCGCGTCCTAGGCCACTAGACGAAAGCGCCATTTTGATCATCGAAACTGAAGCGGAAGCTGGGGGATTCGAACCCCCGGTACGGTAACCCGTACGGCAGTTTAGCAAACTGCTGGTTTCAGCCACTCACCCAAACTTCCAGTTTCCGTAGTTTCTGATTGCGTTTTCTCTCAAACGCGGTGCGAAGATAGAGGGATTTTTTGATTTGTGCAAACTTTTGCAATACTTTTTTTATGCTGTCTGTGATGCAGTTTGGATAGTTTTCTGATTCTAAACTGGTTAAGAATTTTATTTTTTTTCTTCAATTATGTACCTTCTGTTTAATATAAGGAATGGTCACATCTTATTAAATTATTAATACGTGTTTTGTAATTATTACAAATTAATAATATCACTAATTTTAGGTATTGTGTAATTTGTGTTTATTGGCTATCTTTGCACTCGGTTTTCAAATAGAATTAGAACTAGATTAAATTATCGATTATGGCAATGAATTTTAAAGAAGGTCGTTGGAACCATGAAATCAACGTTACCGATTTCGTAAAGACAAACATAACCCCTTACGAAGGCGACGCCTCATTTTTGGCTGGTCCTACTGAACGTACAAAGGCTGTATGGAATAAGTGTTTGGAAGCTTTGGCTGAAGAACGTGCAAATAACGGAGTACGCTCGCTCGATCCTTCTACTGTTTCAACTATCACATCTTTTGCTGCTGGATATATTGATAAGGATAACGAGGTTATTGTTGGTTTGCAGACTGACGAAGTGTTACGTCGTGCCATCAAGCCTTTCGGAGGTATTAAGGTAGTAGAAAAAGCATGTCGTGAAAATGGGGTAGAGGTTGATCCCAGAGTAAAAGATATTTTTACTCATTACCGCAAGACACATAATGATGGTGTATTTGATGCATATACGGAAGAAATTCGTTCATTCCGTTCTTTGGGATTCCTGACAGGTTTGCCAGATAACTATGCACGTGGTCGTATAATTGGTGACTATCGTCGTCTGGCTTTGTATGGTCTGGATCGTTTGATTGAAACAAAGCAGGATGATTTGCGCCATTTGACGGGACCTATGACTGATGAACGCATTCGTTTGCGTGAAGAAGTTGCAGAACAAATCAAGGCATTGAAAGAAATCAAGGTGTTAGGACAGCAGTACGGACTTGATTTGAGTCGTCCGGCAACTACAGCACAGGAAGCTGTTCAGTGGGTATATATGGCTTACTTGGCAGCCGTGAAGGAACAGGATGGTGCGGCTATGTCACTGGGTAATGTTTCATCTTTCCTTGATATTTATATAGAATATGATATGAACCATGGCAATCTTGATGAGTTACATGCTCAGGAGTTGATTGACCAGTTCGTTATCAAATTGCGTATGGTACGCCACCTGCGTATGCAGGCTTATACGGATATCTTTGCCGGAGATCCTACTTGGGTGACAGAGTCTATTGGTGGCCGTTTCAACGATGGTCGTACAAAAGTAACTAAGACATCTTTCCGTTTCTTGCAGACCTTGTATAACCTCGGCCCTTCTCCAGAACCAAACTTGACGGTTCTGTGGAGTCCGCAGTTGCCGGAAGGCTTTAAAGATTTCTGTGCTCGTGTATCTATCGACACTTCTTCTATTCAGTATGAGAACGACGACTTGATGCGTGAAGTGCGTAATTCAGATGATTACGGTATTGCTTGCTGCGTATCTTATCAAGATATAGGCCGTCATATTCAGTTCTTCGGTGCACGTTGTAATCTGGCTAAAGCTTTGTTGCTGGCTATCAATGGTGGACGTTGTGAGAATACAGGTACATTGATGGTGAAGGATATTCCGGTGCTGACTGGTGACGTGCTGAACTTCGAAGAAGTTTTGGCTAACTATAAGAAGGTTTTGAAGGAGATGGCACGTGTATATAATGAGGCAATGAACATCATTCATTACATGCACGATAAGTATTATTATGAAAAAGCTCAGATGGCATTTGTCGACACGAATCCGGCTATTAACTTGGCTTATGGTGTAGCAGGTATGTCTATTGCTGTCGATTCTCTTTCTGCTATTAAATATGCGAAGGTTACTGCTAAGCGTAATGATATCGGCTTGACAGAAAGCTTCGATATTGAAGGTGAATTCCCTTGCTTCGGTAATGATGATGATCGTGTAGACCACTTGGCTGTAGACCTGATTTACTACTTCGATGAGGAATTGAAGAAATTGCCGGTTTATAAGAATGCGAAACCTACCTTGTCTATCTTGACTATTACCTCGAATGTAATGTATGGTAAGAAGACAGGTGCTACTCCGGACGGTCGTGCTAAAGGTGTAGCTTTTGCTCCTGGTGCCAACCCGATGCATGGACGCGACAAGAATGGTGCTGTTGCTTCGTTGAGTTCTGTTGCCAAATTGCGTTATCGTGATTCTCAGGATGGTATCAGTAATACGTTCTCTATCGTTCCGAAATCACTCGGTGTAGACATGGAGAATCGTGTAGAAAATCTTGTAACGATGATGGATGGTTATTTCATCAAGGGCGCTCACCATTTGAATGTAAATGTATTGAATCGTGAAATGCTGGAAGATGCCATGGAGCATCCTGAAAAATATCCGCAACTTACTATTCGTGTGTCGGGCTATGCTGTGAACTTCATCAAACTGAGCCGTGAGCATCAGTTGGAAGTAATTTCGCGCAGTTTCCACGAACGTATGTAATTTTTGTGATTATTAATAGATCAATAAACATTTGTCGTTCTCCTCGCCGAGCTGGACGGCAAATGTTTTTTCTTTAGACCGATAAGCTGAAACTGATGATTAGAGTACATTCATACGAATCGCTTGGTACTTACGACGGACCGGGTATTCGTCTTGTCGTTTTTTTGCAAGGCTGTAATTTCCGTTGCTTGTATTGTGCCAACCCGGATACAATTGATGCGAAAGGGGAGAGTAAAGAAACTGCTCCTGAAGATATTTTGAAGATGGCTGTCAGCCAGAAGCCTTTTTTCGGAAAGAAAGGAGGAATTACGTTTAGCGGCGGTGAGCCGACTTTTCAGGCCAAAGCATTGATTCCTTTGTTCCGGATGCTGAAAGAGGCGGGTATTCATATTTGCGTTGATACCAATGGTGGAATCTGGAATGAAGATGTGAAAGAGCTTTTTTCGCTTGCCGACTTGGTATTACTCGATGTAAAGGAGTTTAATAACGAGCGGCATAAAACACTTACTTCGCGCAGCAATGAGCAGACACTTCGTACGGCAGCATGGCTGGAAGAGAATGGAAAGCCATTTTGGCTGCGTTATGTATTGGTACAAGGATATAGTTTCTTCCGTGAAGATATAGAAGCTTTAGGAGAACATTTTAAAGACTATCGTATGATACAACGGGTGGAAATTCTTCCGTATCATACATTGGGAGTACATAAATATGAAGCGATGAAGCTGGAGTATAAGCTGAAAGAGGTGAAGCAAAATACCCCTGAACAGTTAGAGGAAGCCCGGACACTTTTCGAGAAGTATTTTCAGACGGTTTATGTAAATTGATTTTTTGCTTTATACCTACATGACTGGTTGCATGGCGTAACTTGTTTATTATAAATCTATGAAACGAGAGGTGATTGGAAATTAAAGCTTCATTACATATATAGTGACTGTAAAGCTAAGATAGGTTTACTTATAATCTATAAGTTACAACATAAAAATCTCCTACTTTAGTCTTTTTTTTCAATTACAGGACTAAAAGTAGGAGATTTTTTACTTCTAAGCTTCGATCTATAAGATTTTTACTTTTGAAATTCTATTTTGAGACGGCCTCTTTAACAGCCCCTTTTCGTTTCAATAAGAAAAAGAATTCCAAAATTCTATGTTGAGATTCATCACTTAGCGAAAATCATTTCTTTTTCTTCTGCAAATCGATGGCATAGGCCAATATAACGATGAAGCAGAGCAGAGGTACAATGAATCCAGTGGCAGTATTGATTGTATCAGCTATGTAGCCCATGATAATGGGAGCTATAGCACCACCTACAATACTCATAATAAGGTACGAGGAAGCTCGTTTGGTATGTTCGCCTACACCGCGGATGGCTAAGGCAAAAATGGTAGGGAACATAATCGATTCACATAAAAAGCAAAAGAAGAAAGCTCCTGAGGATATGTTACCTAATCCCATAATAACTAATACCATTGCCACTATAGCTCCCGCTGATACAAAAGCTAATAGACGTTCGGCACGAATGAATCCCATAACCCAGCTGCCAGCCATTCGTCCTGCCATGAACAATCCCATACCTACAAACGAAAGCCATAGGGCAGCTTCACGGGCAGATATGTTGACATGCTCTGTCACATAGTTGATAAAGAAGCTGTTGATTCCTGTTTGGGCTGCAACATAGAAAAACAGGGCAATAAGTCCGAAGGTGAAGTTGCGATGCTTCCATAAAGAAGATCGTTCACAAGTCGTAGTTGCTCCTGTCGGTTCTTCTGGAAGAGCTATTTCAGGCAAATGAATGCGTGCAAAGACAATCGCTACAAGAAGTACCAGTATGCCGATGATAGCGTATGGAATGGCAATGTTTCCGCTTCCACCGTCGGCAGAGAAAAGAAACAGTCCTCCGACCAGCGGACCGCAGATCCATCCTAGTCCGTTGAATGACTGTGCCAGATTAATTCTTCTTTCAGAAGATTCTTTGTCGCCTAATACTGTCACGTAGGGATTGGCTGCTGTTTCCAGACAAGTCAGTCCACATCCGATGATAAATAACGATAACAAGAAAAATTCGAAAGACATAATCCGTTCTCCCGGAATAAACATGAGTGCCCCGATACCGTAGAGTAACAATCCGGTGACAACTCCTGCCCGATAGCCGTAGCGACGGATGATTTCTCCCGCAGGCATGGCCATCAGGAAATATCCACCGTATACAACAGCCTGCACTAGTGCGGAATGTGTTTTCGAAATACTTAGTGCATCTTGAAAATGTTTGTTCAGTACATCCAGAATGCTATGGGCAAATCCCCACAAAAAGAACAATGTAGTAATGAGTACAAACGGCACGAGGTAATTCACCCCGTCGGCCGTCTGTACCAATTTTATTTTTGGCTTCATATAACTTTCTTGATAATGTTTAACTGCGGCTCACTTCCAGTCCTTTGTTCGAAAGACTCATTTCAACGAAACGGGCACGATTGTTGGGTGGATTCTGAGTCAGAATTTTGCGAATGCGTACGGCTGCTTCCGGATCTTTTGCGACCATGTACAAATATCCTCCTCCTCCGGCTCCAGGAAGTTTGTATCCTAAGCAGAGATCGTCTATCTGGCGGGTTATGGCAGCTACCGCAGCCGGATTGGTTCCGGCATCAAGCAACTGATTCTGTTGCCAGGTCTTTCGAACCAAACGTCCCATTTCTTCGAAACTGCTGCGCAGGATGGCATCGTATAGATCGAGTGCATGTTGCTTCATCTGTCCAAGCAGGTTCAGATGTTCTGTCGAATTGAGGAACATTCCACGTACGATTTCGGCCAGGATACCTTTTGCCGTACGGGTAATACCCGTATAATACAGCAGATGGCACTGACGGTATTCATCGCCTGTAAACAGATGATCGGGGAGCCAGCGTACCATGGGTTCCTGATTCCATCCGGAATGCGTTTGTAACAATTTAACACCTTGCAGGACTCCTCCGTATTGATCTTGCCAGCCACCACCGGTAGTAAGCAGTTGTTCCAGTATAAGTGTGCGACTACCTATTTCATGTTTATCCCAGTTCAGGCCGCAGAAATCATTAATCGCTCCCAAGACTGTAGATGCAAGAATGGAACTTGTACCTAATCCGGAACCGGCAGGAATGGCTGAAAGAAGGGTTACTTCAATACCTGCTCCGAAAGAGCGAAGCTTATCCTCTAATGAGGTACAAGTTTCGGCTGAGAAATCAGGATGGAAGCCGGCTAATACCAATGCGGCCTTAGGAATAGAGAAGGGAGAACCTACCTTATTAAAGGTATGAAGTTCTTCGAAAGTCGTAATAACTTCCATTGCTCCCAAATCAATGGAACGGAGAATGATTTTGTACTCCTTGCAAGGTTTTACATACACTTGTAACGGAGGTTGCCCGTTTAATTCGATGGCGATATTTACCACATTTCCGCCTTCCATCAGACTATAGGGCGGTGTATCGGTCCATCCTCCTGCCAGGTCAATACGTACGGGGCTTCGTCCCCATACAATCTGGTCCGGATAAACCGAAAGGCGAGGCTGCTGTTTGTGGTCGACCGTCGAAGTCAGGCCTTCGCGCATCAGACTGAATGCTTTTTCTTCTTCCCGTGCAATTTCATTTGTTCGCTGTCCGTCAGTATCACAAAGTTGTAATGTTCGTGCACGGAACATCGCATCGCTGATACGTGTCATCAGAGGAGCTGAATCGGGAAGGGGAGCAGGCAGCGGCAACTGGTAGCGTGCATATTCTTCTGCTGCTTCTTGCAAATTGATCTGATAGAACACACTGCGCTCGTAGTTTTTTGCCAAAGCAGTCCAACTATCCTTGCGGAACAAGTTGCGCTGCTGTGTCAGTCTGCGCAGATTAGCATAGGCAGAAATCTCATCAGCCGATACTTTTTTAGATTTCAGCCAAATTTCTTTTCCCGCTTCTAATTCGGGCTCACTGGTCATCCATCGTATGACTAATCCCAAATCCTCAATCGTATGACATACCGGGAAGATACGGGCAGCCTGAAGGTCGTAAGGCTGTTCAATATTTTCCGGACTTAGTCCGCGAAGGGTAAGCCATTCCTTTACCGGTATTCCTTGATAGAGTGTAGAGTCATTATCCAAACTTCCTTTGAAAGCGTCGTTGAAGCCATAAGGACGAGCTACATAGTCGTTTTCTCCCATTGGCACTACATCGATACAAATACCTTCGGGTACATTGATATGCCATTGATTGACAGGGACTCCTGTGATGATGTTGCGGCGGTGGAGAGACCAGCCTTTACCTATACAACTGTTTTCTATCCAGACTTCAGGATTGTCTGCTGTCAGTGTATAATCGATTATTGCATTTTGTACAAAGATAGCCGGATGCGGTTTTACCTTTTTATGCATGATGGCACGCTGGTCGATGACACAATTCTGTACAGCCAGTGTAGATGAAATCATTTCCCGACTTGTTCCGTAATGATGGAATTCTCCTCCCGGTAGTGGAAGGATTGCTACAGTCAGTTCATTCAACTCCTTGTCGTTTATACGCGGATGTTTGCCCAAGGCCGGACCGAATTCGGAATACATGTCATAAAAGCCGATGGATCCGTCTGATTTAGTTGAGCGTTTTACCATCAGTTCTACAGCCCGGTCGCTTAGCAGCCAAATACCGATATCCATCAGGAAGAGATAATTCTGCATCAAAGAGCCCAGTTCTTCTACACTGGGTTTCTGAAGCATAAAGTCCAGTTCCTCTGGATTGGTGCGTGAAGAAACAAATACGCCGTGATTCTTTGCCAGTTCAGGGTCTACCCATAATCCGTAGCATACAACGTCGGCATCTGGAATATCTTGTAGCGCTTCCTTGGCGCGAATGTATACATCGCCGCTGGCAATGAGAGTATGCAAGCCATCGGGGGCCTTTTGCATAATCTGCTCGTAAAGCGGGAGCTGGAGCGACAACAGATTCTGTGTGAGCCGTTGTCCGCGTCCCCAGCGGAATACCGGGATGGGTGTCAATATTTTTCCAGATGGAGCATAAGCTGGTAATCTTCGACTTTGTCCGCCGGCATGTAGTAGAATACGTTTTTCATTGCCTAGCCAGTCAGTGAGTGAGGAGGTATTTCCTTCCTCTGTCTTGCATGCTTGTAGAAGCCATGCAGTCCCTCCTCCAGATCCTAATTTTGCTCCTATAGGATCGGACGTACAAAACCATTCGTTTCGGTTGGCATGTTCTATATCGTAAAAGCATTCCACCAGATTTGGTGGAAGCGATAATAATTTTTTCATTTTTGTTATACGGTTTGATGATTGATGCAAATACCTTTCAGGTACCATTCATACAAGCGGTGTATACCTTCGTCTATCTCAATCTTGTGGTGCCAGCCTAAACCATGCAGTTTGGAAACATCTGTCAGCTTGCGCATGGTTCCATCTGGCTTGGAAGCATCCCAGTGCAGTTCGCCTTTAAAATCAATTTCTTTCATGATTTTTTCAGCAACTTCACGGATGGACAGCTCTTTACCCGTACCAACGTTGATGTGGCAATTACGGATTTCTTTCGCTCCTTCAGTATAAGTATCTTTGAAGTCTACATTCAGTAATACGTGAACGCTGGCATCTGCCATTTCTTCACTCCACAAAAATTCGCGCAACGGCTTGCCGGTTCCCCAAAGAGTGACAGCCTGAGGAGTAATACCGAATTTTTCCAGCTTGTCTAGAATTTCCTGATTGGAGCAGTTGCCGTTCACACCTTCCACCGGTCGCAGATTGATATCCTTGCGGACAGCATCCCAGTTGCCTTCATTCAGGCATTTAGCCAGATGGATTTTGCGGATCATGGCTGGCAATACATGACTGTTTTCAAGATGGAAATTATCGTTAGGACCATATAAGTTGGTTGGCATTACTGCAATGTAATTTGTACCATATTGCAAGTTGAAGCTCTCACACATCTTCAATCCGGCGATTTTTGCAATAGCATACGGTTCGTTGGTGTATTCCAGTGGAGAGGTAAGCAGAGCTTCCTCTTTCATTGGTTGAGGAGCCTCGCGTGGATAAATACATGTGCTGCCTAAGAATAATAATTTCTTTACTCCGTGACGGAAGCTTTCTCCTATTACGTTCTGCTGGATTTGTAAATTCTGGTAAATGAAATCTGCGCGGTATTGCAGGTTTGCCATAATGCCTCCCACATGTGCTGCTGCCAGAACAACGGCATCGGGACATTCTTCATCGAAAAATGTCCGTACAGCTACCGGATCGAGCAGGTCTAGTTCTTTATGTGTGCGTCCTACCAAGTTCGTATATCCGCGCTGTATCAGATTTTCCCAAATAGCAGAGCCAACCAGCCCACGATGCCCTGCTACGTATATTTTTGCTGATTTTTCTAACATGTTGAATTACGTTAAAGCAGAAACGCGGACTGTAATAACTAAGTCCGCGTTCCTGAAATTTTTCAAGTTCTAAGCAAAACTAAAGAAACGGACTTCCATTTCTACTTCTTCTATTGCAGAATCGAAGCACGGCAATTATACTACTTTTGTATGCAATTTCTTTACGAACTTCATGTCATGCTCTACCATGATACGTACGAGTTCTGCGAAAGGAGTCTTTGTCGGATTCCAGCCCAACAAATCTTTGGCTTTGCTTGGGTCACCCAGTAACTGTTCAACTTCACACGGGCGGAAATATTTGGGATCAACTTCTACCAATACACGTCCGGTTGCACGGTCGATACCTTTTTCGTCAACGCCACTTCCTTGCCATTCAAGTTCAATACCTAAATACTGGAAGGCCAGTGTACAGAATTCACGTACGGTATGCATTTCTCCGGTTGCTATAACAAAGTCTTCAGGCTTTTCATATTGCAGGATAAGCCACATACATTCTACATAATCTTTGGCATATCCCCAGTCACGGCGTGCATCCAAGTTACCCAGATATAATTTATCTTGGAACCCTTGTTTGATACGTGCAGCAGCCAGTGTGATTTTTCGGGTTACGAAAGTTTCTCCTCGGCGCTCGGACTCGTGGTTGAACAAGATTCCGTTTACGGCAAACATATTGTAGCTTTCACGATAGTTCTTGGTAATCCAGAAGCCATATTGTTTGGCTACTCCGTACGGAGAGCGTGGGTAGAATGGGGTTGTTTCTTTTTGAGGAACTTCCTGTACCTTTCCGAAAAGTTCGGAAGTAGATGCCTGGTAGATACGGCAAGTCTTTTCCAATCCACAAATACGTACGGCTTCCAGCAACCGTAATGTGCCTATAGCATCAGCTTCGGCCGTATATTCAGGAACATCGAATGAAACCTTTACATGGCTTTGGGCTGCCAGGTTATAAATCTCGGTAGGGTGGATGTCGCCAATGATACGGATCAGCGAACTGGAGTCAGTCATATCTCCCCAATGCAGATTGACTAAACGCGATTGTTTCATGTCGCGCACCCATTCGTCCAGATATAAATGTTCAATACGTCCCGTATTGAATGACGATGAACGGCGCAGGATACCATGGACCTCATAACCTTTCTCAATAAGAAATTCGGCCAGGTAAGAACCGTCTTGTCCGGTAATACCGGTAATTAAAGCAACTTTTCTCATAAATAAACTTTTCTCAAAAGATTAAATCTCATTTTATTAAGGGCAAAGTTATATTAAAAAACTAGCATGACCAAGACTTGCTTGTTTTTCTTACATTTATATTGAAAACCATTTCGTGGCTTATGACAATTTTACGTATTCCGAGAATGGCTTAACTTGTTTAAACAATCTAAATTTATATAGCCGTATATACAATCGCATGATTTTAACGGAATGCTCTGGAACGAGTCCGAAGGGGAAACCGTTTCCGGCTATCCTTATCCTTTAGACAAAGAGCTGGCTGAAAAAATGATGACCTATGGTATAGCTAAATAGATTTATTTGTACTTTTGCTCCGCAAAAACAATAGATGTTATGAAACCGATTCAAAAGATCAACAAGGTGGAAGTCCGCAACCTGCAAATCGAGGACTATGCCCAGTTAGCTCAGTCGTTTACCCGCGTTTATGCAGACAAGGATGTATTCTGGACACATGAGCAGATAGAGAAGTTAATTAAGATTTTTCCAGAAGGACAGATTGTTACCGTCGTTGATGATAAGATTGTGGGATGTGCACTTTCTATCATTGTAGATTACGATATGGTAAAGGGAGATCATACGTATGCAAAAGTAACAGGAAACGAAACATTCAATACACATAATCCTAAAGGGAATATTTTGTATGGTATAGAAGTATTCATTCATCCCGATTATAGAGGTCTGAGACTGGCTCGCCGTATGTATGAATACCGTAAGGAACTTTGTGAAAAGCTGAATCTGAAAGCCATTATGTTTGGCGGACGTATTCCAAACTATCACAAGTATGCCGATACGATGCGTCCGAAGGAATATATTGAGAAAGTCCGTTCGCGTGAAATTTATGACCCGGTATTGACTTTCCAGCTTTCAAACGATTTCCACGTACGTCGTGTGATGCGTAATTATTTGCCGAACGATGAGGAATCCAAGCATTGCGCCACTTTGTTGCAGTGGGATAACATTTATTATCAGCCGCCTACAGATTCGTATGTAGACCGTAAGACAACGGTTCGTGTGGGACTGGTTCAGTGGCAGATGCGTTCGTACAAGACGCTGGATGACGTATTCGAACAGGTAGAGTTCTTTATCGATGCCGTATCTGGCTATCAGAGTGATTTTGTATTGTTCCCCGAATATTTCAATGCTCCGTTGATGGCAAAGTTTAACGACATGGGAGAAGCTCAGTCTATCCGTGCTCTGGCTCAATATACGGAAGAGGTTCGCGACCGTTTCATCAATCTTGCCATCAAGCATAACATCAATATTATTACCGGAAGTATGCCTTATGTAAAGGAAGATAACGGATTGTACAACGTTGGTTTCCTGTGCCGTCGTGACGGTACGTACGAAATGTACGAAAAAGTACATGTTACCCCGGACGAAGTAAAGAGCTGGGGACTGAGTGGCGGACGTATGGTAAAGACATTCGATACGGACTGCGCCAAGATCGGTGTGCTGATTTGTTACGATGTGGAATTCCCAGAACTGTCACGTCTTATGGCTGATCAGGGTATGCAGATATTGTTTGTTCCTTTCCTGACCGATACGCAGAATGGTTATTCGCGTGTACGTGTATGCGCACAGGCTCGTGCCATAGAAAATGAGTGCTTCGTCGTAATAGCAGGAAGTGTAGGTAACTTGCCGCGTGTTCACAATATGGATATTCAGTATGCGCAGTCGGGAGTATTTACTCCTTGTGACTTTGGATTCCCGACAGATGGAAAACGTGCTGAAGCGACTCCGAATACGGAAATGATTCTGGTATCGGATGTAGACCTTGATTTGCTGAACGAGTTGCATACATACGGAAGTGTACGTAACCTTCGCGACCGTCGTAACGACTTGTATGAGCTCAAGATGAAGAAATAAAATAAAAAAACGAATTTTACAGGAAGATTCCCAATTCTTTTCAGATTCGGACAATAGTTTTGCAGTGGAAAATTAAAGCAAAACAAGTATAAACTTAAAAAATTACGATTATGAAAAAATTGGTATTCTTCCTGGTTTGTTTGTTCACAATGCAAGTTGTAATGGCAGATAATGATAAACCTATCAGTTTCGAACAACTTCCGAAGGCAGCTCAGTCGTTTGTAAAGAAACATTTTGCCAATAAGAATGTGGCATTCTCAAAGGTAGATAAAGGCTTGTTCGATACAACTTACGACGTGATGTTTGTCGACGGAGACAAAATAGAGTTTGATAAGCAAGGCAACTGGACAGAAATGAAATGTAAACGTACGTTCGTTCCCGAAGCAGCTGTTCCGACACAGATTGTAAAGTACGTAAAGACAAATTATCCGGATGCTAAAATCTTACAGATTGAAAAGGACCGCTACGAATATGAAGTGAGATTGTCAAATTTCTGGGAGTTGAAGTTCGATTTGAAGTATAACTTGATTGATATGGACCGGGATGACGATTGATTGTCATTCGTTCTGATTAGATCACATAAAAAAAGGATATATTCTTCGGCTACTGCATGATAGCCAGGGATATATCCTCTTTTAGTTATGATCTCTCCTTATTTGTAAAGATCTTCTTCGTAGTTGAATAGCCAGTCGGCCTCCTTCAGGAGCGGATGATGTTTGTCTTTTTCAGAAAGAACAACCTTGTCAGCCGGAATCCGCCAGTCAATGCCGAGAGCCGGATCATTCCATGCTATGGCACCTTCACTCTGAGGAGCATAGAAGTTGTCGCACTTATACTGGAAGATAACTTCATCGGTCAGGACACTGAAACCATGAGCGAAGCCACGTGGAATGAAGAACTGGCGATGATTTTCTTCGGTCAGTTCAACTGCCACATGCTGGCCGAAAGTAGGAGAGCCTTTACGAATGTCGACTGCTACGTCGAGGACAGCTCCTTTTACCACGCGAACCAGCTTGCTTTGTGCGAAAGGTGGTTTCTGGAAATGCAGTCCGCGCAATACTCCATAACTTGATTTACTTTCATTGTCCTGCACGAAACGTACGGTACGTACTTGTGCGTTGAAATCTCTTTCAGAAAAAGATTCAAAAAAATATCCTCTGTCGTCTTTAAACAAACGGGGTTCGATAATAACTACCCCGTCGATAGCTGTTTTGATAACGTTCATCTTCTGTATATAAATAAGTATTTAATCGTTTAGTCCCAGTTCGTCGATTACTTTCAGCAGGTACTGGCCATATTGGTTCTTTAGCATAGGCTGTGCGAGCTGACGCATTTTTTCGGCTGTGATCCAGCCATGGCGTAAAGCAATGCCTTCCAGACAGGCTACTTTCAGTCCCTGACGTTTTTCTATCACTTCGATATAAGTAGATGCTTCTGCCAGCGAATCGTGTGTTCCCGTGTCAAGCCATGCAAATCCACGTCCCAGTGTTTGCACTTTTAATTCTCCATCGGCAAGGAAACGTTGGTTGACGGTTGTGATTTCCAGCTCACCACGTGCCGACGGTTTGATATGCTTGGCTATGTCTACAACCTTGTTCGGATAGAAATAAAGTCCCGTAACGGCATAATTCGATTTGGGATGTTCAGGCTTTTCTTCAATGGAAAGACAGTTGCCAGCCTCGTCGAACTCCGCAACTCCATAACGCTCAGGATCACTGACCCAGTAGCCGAATACAGTCGCTTTAGCTTCTTCTTCCGCTGTGCGGACAGCTTCTTTCAGCATGGCAGTAAATCCATTCCCGTGGAAAATGTTATCGCCAAGTACCAGACAAACGGCATCATTGCCGATAAACTTTTCTCCAATGATGAAAGCCTGTGCTAGTCCGTCGGGTGAAGGCTGTTCGGCATATTCAAAATGTACACCAAAATCACTTCCGTCACCCAGCAAACGACGGAATCCCGGAAGATCGTATGGAGTAGATATTATCAGTATATCACGTATTCCGGCAAGCATCAATACTGAAATAGGATAATATACCATAGGCTTGTCGAAAATAGGAAGCAACTGCTTCGAAACTCCTTTTGTAATGGGGTAGAGGCGTGTACCCGAACCTCCGGCTAAAACTATACCTTTCATAATTGTTTATTGTATATTTTTCGATTTTTATGCAAAGTAAGAAGTTTTTTGTTTCCTTGCAAAGTTTTCAAATATAAAGTGACTTATATGCGTTCTATATCTACTTTAATGGTATCGTTATAGTTGTCGTTTTGAGTCTCGGATAAATATTGCTATTATGGTGGAAATACAATCTATTGGGACTAATGTAATAGTGTTGTCTGTAAAATGATATTTCAAAAATATATTCTCTAAGCCCTGATGAGAAGGAGGAAATTATATTTAAAACACACAGTTAATAGGCTAGAATTGCTTACATTTGTGCATTCTATTATATAAAACTATTAAGACTCAATGAATAAACGACACTATCTGGTGGCAGCCATGTGCCTGATGACACTGGCGGCTTGCACACAGAAGACCGAATTGCCCGAGAATCCGAAAGACAAGGAAGAATATCGCGACAGTCAGGGCAACAGTTGGATTTACAATGCCATGCTGATGCGCTGGGCCTTGATGCCCTCTCTTGCCAACGGACTGAGTACTACTCATTATTATTATCCACAGTCGGGTTCGTGGACCGATGCGAATGGCACGCGTGTAAATGCTCCTTCGGGGGTAAAGGTCAGCCCGTCGGGTACAAGTAAGTCGAAATCGAGCGGGAATGTGTTTGGTACTACCCGCCGTTCATTCAGTATTCACGGATAAACTTCGATGCAGATGGAAAGAATCAATGTGACTCCCCGTTCCGATTACAAGGAAAAAATAGAGGCTTTGGGCTTCGATTTTCATGGCGATTACTGGCGGGAGGAAGCCTGTTACCGCTTTACGACAGCCGAAATTGAACAACTGGAAGAAGCAACGAGGGAAGCCTATCGCATGTATTGTGAGGCTGCCGAATACATTATCTCGGAAAAGCCGGAATTTATGGAACGCATGTTGCAGATTCCTCCTGAGATTTGTAAGCGTATCCGCGAATCGTGGGATCAGGATGAACTGAGCTTGTACGGACGTTTCGATTTCCTGCTCGACGAGAGGGGAGTACCTCGTATTCTGGAGTTCAATGCGGATACTCCGACATCCTTGCTCGAAGCGTCAGTCATCCAGTGGCAGTGGAAGGAAGAATGTTTTCCGGAGTGCGACCAGTATAATGGTATTCATGAAGGTTTGGTGCAGTCGTGGAAAGATATTTTTCCGGCGGGAAGCGATATCCATTTTGCCGGAGCACTCGACGACCACGAAGATACCGGAACCTTGCAATATCTGGCAAGTACGGCCATGGAGGCAGGTTTCTCTACCCGTGTGCTCGATATGAATGCCATGAGCTTGCAGGACGGTCTTTTTTATGATCCTTCCGGTGAGCGTATCCGGAGGTGTTTCAAACTTTATCCTTGGGAATGGATGGTAAACGAAAGTCCCGACGGATGTCTGGCACAGGTAGAATGGCTGGAACCCATCTGGAAACTGGTGATGTCGAACAAGGCCATTCTGAGTGTCTTGTATGAATTGTTTCCCGATTCACCTTATGTCCTGCCTTGTTACTTGTCGCGTCCGCAGCAGGGAACGTTTTGCAAGAAACCAGTATTCTCGCGCGAAGGCCACAATGTAAGTGTGGTCGATATCCGCCAATGGGAAGAACATGCGATTCTGGAAGAAACGGAAGGTGACTACAATACGGGGGCTTATGTCTATCAGGAGTATGTCAAGCCCACAACTTATGGCGGACGTTATCCGGTCATCGGGTCGTGGATAGTGGGAGGAGAGCCTGCCGGAATCGGTATTCGTGAAAACCGTACTGAGATAACCGACAACCTCTCCGAATTTGTCCCGCATATTATTTCATGCCTCTAGCCTTGTAGATACGTTCCTTGGCATTGTTGATGCCCTGGAACTTTTCTTCTGCGGCCTTGCGGATGTCTTCTCCCAGCGTAGCTACGCGGTCGGGATGATGCTTCAGCGCAAGGCGGCGGTAAGCGGCGCGTACCTCATCATCGGTAGCCGTAGGTTCCACTTCCAGTACCTTGTAGGCTTCTTCCAGCGAGTCGCCGGACAAGTTCAGCATCGATTCTACTTCTTTGGCCGACAGTTGCATGGACTGTGCAACTTCTTTCAGTGTGTCAATTTCGGCCGCACACACATTTCCGTCGCTGCGTGCTATCTGTGCCAGAAAGCTCAGCAGTTGCAGACGCTCCTCATAGCTCATGTTGGCAGCAATCTGTGCGCCACATTCGCGGATCGTATTCTGAAAGGCGTGTGGGTTGGTTGCGTCCATCTGCTTGCGCTGTTCAAACAAGTTCAGCAAAATCTGCTCACCTTCCGCTACGGCATTCTCTCCGAAATTGGTACGCAGAAAGCGTCGTACAAACTCCATTTCACTGTGCATGATTTTCCCGTCGGCACGTATGATGTACGATGCCATGACCAGCAGTGAAAACAAAAAGCTGTTTCGTTGTCCTTCGTATGTTGCGTTCCCATCGTCAGTGCCCGTATTTTCCGGAACGTATGCAGCTTTGTCGAACAGTGAGCCGATGGCATAGCCGGCCAGTGCTCCCAGTGGTCCCATGGCCATGAATCCCATGATACCACCAATCCATTTTCCTAATTTCATTTCTGAGATATTAATTTTTGGTTTTACGCGATAAAGGTAGTAAAAACCACGGAATATTTTACAGGCATACAGAAAATCCTTACATTTGCGGCATGATGAAACCACAACTACTGATTGGAGCTGCCGCTTCGGGCAGTGGAAAAACTATTTTTACCATGGGACTGCTGCGGGCACTGAAGAAACGGGGCTTGCAGGCACAGCCGTTTAAGTGCGGTCCCGATTATATTGATACCCAGTTTCACGCGGTAGCAGCCGGACGTCCGTCGGTGAATCTCGATACGTGGATGATGCATCATCATCACATTCAGCGTATCTATAATCGCCAGTCGGAGGATGCTGATGTCTGTGTGACCGAGGGGGTTATGGGCTTATTCGACGGGTACAGCCGCGACAAAGGGAGTGCGGCGGAAATAGCCCGGCTTCTGAACCTTCCAGTGGTGCTGGTGGTGAATGCGCGTGCTGCAGCATATTCCGTAGCTCCCATGCTTTTCGGATTCAAGCATTTTGCACGTGGCATGAAGATAGCAGGAGTTGTGTTCAATCAGGTTTCATCGGCCTCGCATTATGCTTTTCTGAAGGAGGCTTGCACCGATGCCGGACTGGAGGCTTTGGGGTATCTGCCGTATGCGGAAGAGCTGTTTGTGCCTTCACGACATTTGGGACTGACGCTGACGGCGCGGGCTTCCATGAATGAGATTGTGGAAAAAGCCTCGACGCTGGTCGAAAAATATGTGGAACTCGATAAGTTGCTGAACCTTTGCCAGTCGGTTTTCCCCTGTCCGTATACATTGCCTTACGTTTCCGAAACAGCCATTGAAGAAACCGTACGCCGGAAACTGAAGATAGCGGTTGCAAGGGATGAAGCGTTCTGCTTTATCTATTACGAAAACCTGAAGCGACTGGGTGAGCAGGGACGGATTACGTTTTTCAGTCCTCTGCGCGATAACAAACTCCCGGCAGCCGACTTAGTTTATCTCCCGGGAGGGTATCCCGAACTCTATGCACGTCGTCTGCACCACCGCCGGGAAATCATGCAGCAGTTGCGTGCTTATGCGGAAGAAGGGGGAAAGGTGTATGCCGAATGTGGTGGCATGATGTACTTGGGGCGTACGCTCACTACGAGAAAAGGATCGACGTATGAGATGGCAGGTGTACTGCCTGTCGACTTTACCGTAGAGCATCCACGGCTTCATCTGGGCTATCGGGAAATGAAATACAACGGCGTGTCGCTGCGAGGACATGAGTTTCACTTTTCGGAAGTGGCTTCATCCGGTAACCTGTCTTCTGCTGCCCGACTATACGATGCTTGCGGTGCTGAGGTCGATACTCCTTTGTACCGATACAAAAACGTCATTGCAGGATATACCCACTGGTACTGGGGAGAAACCGACCTCATGCAGCTATGGAAATAAATGAAATCGTTTCGCTAAGTTAAATGTGGCGGATGATCCGTGCCGGAACTCCACCGACAATTGTATTTTCGGGCACATCTTTCGTGACTACCGCACCGGCTCCTACCACTGCATTGTCACCGATGGTCACTCCTTGCAGAATGGTAGAGTTGGAACCCACCCAAACATTTTTACCCAAAACGATGGGTGCCGGATAAGTGGTCTGCCGGTCTTCCGGAGCCAGCCCGTGGTTCAGAGTGGCAAACACTACGTTGTGTCCGATCTGGCAGCCGTCGCCCAAGATAACGCCTCCGTGATCCTGAAAATGGCAGCAGGCGTTGATGAACACATCTTTTCCTACCGTAATGTTTTTTCCGAAGTCGGTATAAAAAGGCGGAAAAACACGGAAAGAGCTGTCGACTTCTTTTCCAAACAGGCGTGACAGCAAGGCACGTACTTCATCGGGAGTATGATAGGCATTGTTCAACTCGAAGGTGATGCGTCGTGCCTCGTTACTCATATCGTTCATAAACTGATGAATTTCGGCCGTATTGAGAGCACGGCGTGTCTTTACGTATGCTAAAAATTCTGGAAGTGTCATATTTAGATGCATTAATAATTCAGGATACAAAGATACGACAGACGTGACAAATTGCATGTAGACAAATTACAGAGATCATGACCTTTTTTACTGATTTTATATTTTGAAATCTTTAGGGGTATGCTTTTGTACAGTGAGGAAAGTTCGTATCATGTTCATCCTGTAGATATGCGGTTTATGCTTTACACGGGCCTTTGTGAATTGTTCGGCAGGTCTGAAAGGAAAGGAGCTGTCGGAGTTTTGTAGTCGTGCAGAAGAACCGTTCATGTTTTGTACAAAAACAAAAATTTTTTGTACAAATTTTGAGAAAACGTCGAGACGTTTTTGGAAAAACTTCGTGTGATGATAAACGACTTTTGCAGGGGAGTGATTTCCTCTGTAAGAAATACGTTTATTAGAACTGATAGGAGGGGATAAAAAGTATCCAGTTTTTGAATACAGTCAAGGGAGTGCGTCAATTTCCTGATGACCACTCTGCATGCAAAGTTGTAACGCTTTTTTGTATCCCTGCAAAGATAGACTGAGTTCCTAATGCTTATTTTGACGGGCGTAGATTGAGGTGCGTAAATATCAAAAGAAGCTGTCTTAAAATGAAATTTCCAAAGTAAAAATCTCCTACTCTTAGCCGTCGTTTATTTTAATTACGTGGTTAAAAGCAGGAGATTTGTGTATTACAACTTATCGATGATAAGTCAGTCTGTTCAATCTCTCTATTTATAGAAGGTTTCTTCTTTTGTGTTTAGAGTCGTTGGCTAAGCTCAGCACTTCATTTTTTGGGGGAAGATAGGTTTTGCCACAATTGCTCTCAGTAGAAAAATGTCAGAATATTTACTTTAATCAAGCGTTACCAGTTCGTATTTCTGACTGCCCATGCCGAGTGCTTCCGCGTGATCTAGTGTATGCATGCCGTGACGTGAATCAATACGCTCAATGAGGTGAATCTTTCCATGATCGTTTGAAGAACGTACCAGATCAGTGCAAGCACGGTCGAGTGCTACCGGATCGAGAGAAGCCAGAATGCCTATATCACCCATTTGTGGATCGGCAGGAGATGAATCGCAGTCGCAATCTACCGAAAGATTATTGGCTACGCTGATGTAAAGAATATTTTGTCCGCAATGATCGGCCACGGCTTTGGCAGCTTCTGCCATCGATTCCAGAAAATCATCTTGTGCCGGATTTCCCCAGCTCGTGGTGCTGGCTCCTGCTGAATGAATCAGTCGCTTGCCATTGGACGAAGCAATGCCGATAGACATATTCTTGATGGCACCTCCGAATCCTCCCATAGCATGTCCCTTGAAATGGGAAAGAATAATGACAAAATCGTAATTCAAGAAGTCTTTTCCCACAATGTCGCGGGTGAGATGTTTGCCTCCTTTTACGGGCAGCTCGGCTTCGCCTTCGGCATCCATGATGACTACTGGAGCGATGGCCGTAAATCCATGGTCGGCTGCTGCTTTCAGGTGACTTTTGGTATCGGAGCGACCGCCTCCATAGGCTGTATTACATTCAACGATGGTACCGCCCACTTGCTGTACCAGATCCTTTATCAGTGCCGGTTGCAGAAAGTTGTGTCCTCCCGGTTCTCCGGTAGAGAGCTTGACGGCAACTTTCCCTTCGGCTTTGCGTCCGAGGGCTTCGTAAATCTTGATCAGGTTCTCCGATGAGATTTCTTTGTAGAAATAAACTTTGGGAAGAGTTGTTTCCGTGGTCGATGGCTCCGTTTGTGGAGAAGCCTGATTGGTTTGTGCATTGGCACAGCCAAATGTTGTAAGCAACATGGTACACATAATTGTCAGAATACTCTTTTTCATACTCGTAAGATATTAGTTTGTCGTTAAAAATTAATATTGACTCCGGCTGTGACTGTAGCTCGTGGCATAGGGTAGCCTGCATTGATTTCATACTTTTGTGCAAGCAGGTTTTCGCCGCGTGCCCAGACATCCAGCCAGCGGTTGGCATGAAAGGCGGCACGCAGGTTCCATAAAACAAAATTCTCCGTCACGTCGGGGTCTACCTGCGTATAAAGTCCGGCGATATATTGCAGGCCGGTAGACACGTTCCAGCGCCCTTGTGAAAAGTTCATGCCGGCATATAGCTTATGTTCGGGGGCGGCAATGACGGGATTCTTCATGTGCAGGTAGCTATAGTTGCCGTCTACCGACCAGCGGCGGTTGATGCGGTAAGCAGCTTGTAGTTCAACTCCTGCGTTTTCAATGTGACCGGAGTTCTGGTTCAGCATGCCGCTACCGTTGGGATTGGGAAGTGTCTGAATTAAATTCTTTCCGTCGATGTAAAATACATTTACTCCATAAGTGAGCTGACCGTTTATCAATCGCTGCGAGAAAGCAAGCTCATAATTCCACATCGACTCCGGTTGCAGGTTGGGATTCTGCGGAGGAAACATATACATTTCCCGGAGAATCGGGTAACGGAACCCCTTCGACGCAGAAGCTTTCAGTTCGATGGTGTGGGGAAGATGGAAAGCCAGTCCTGCCTGAGGCACCCATTCCGTACCGACCCGCGAGTGATGGTCAACCCGGAGGCCGGCATTGAAGGTCAGCCAGGAACGGATTTCTTGGCGCAGATCGACATATCCTGCCAGTTCGTCTTCGTGTTTGTCTACCAGATCGGAAGTCGTTCCAACCTTTTCTCCGCTGACATATTCATTCCATGCCCGGCCGCCGTACCGGAACCAGTCGAAACCCAAAGTGATTCGATTCCCCTTAAACAGTTGCATACTCTGATAGAGCGAAATTCCCATCATGTTGTCATGTGAAAGAAAGCGGTCGTCCTGAGGCCCTTCACCCGCGGAAGGTGTATATCCGTCGTTGATCCAATGGTCGCCCCAGTTGTAAAAGAAACTGATCGCCCCAGAGGTCTTTTGATAATTATTCTCCAAAGCAAAAGAAGTCATGCCTCGCGTGATACGCTGGTCGCCGTCGAGCAGGGGAGCACTGACCGGTCCGGGATAGGAAGCATTGAAATGCGTAACGTCTACGTCACCGCGCAGATTCCAGTTGTCTGTCACCTCATATCCCAGTTTGGCGTAGCCTCCGTATTGTTCAAACTCCATGTCGGCACGATGTCCGTCGGTACGATTGTAGGAACCCGATACCACGCTCGAGAAACGTCCCTTGCGAATGCGATTGGTTACCTCGGTTTCCAAGGTATTATATGAGCCATAGCCTGCATGGATATTTGTGTTTACGCCGTCTTCCTTCATCTTGCGGGTAACGATGTTTATCACACCGCCCATGGCATTGGAACCGTAAAGTACCGAAGCCGGACCTCGCAGAACTTCTACCCGTTCGGCCAGAAATGACTGATAAGCATCGGATATCGGATGGCCGAAGATACCGGCATATTGCGGATGCCCGTCGATCATGACCATGAGGCGGGCGCTTCCTCCACTTAGCCCTCGCAGGGAGATGCTGCCTGCCGCACCGTTTGAGACTCCATAGCCCATAACTCCCCGTGAGGTAACAAACAGTCCGGGAATCTGTTCCGTGAGGACCGGGAGCAGGGAGGGCTGCATCGAACGTTCTATCTGTGCCCGTCCGATAACAGAAACAGTCTGCGAAAGATGACGCACATCTGTTTCATTGCGTGCTCCGGTTACCACTACTTCGTTTATCTTATAGGTACGATTGGTCATTAGTGTGTCGTGTGGTTGCTCTTGGGCCATCCCCGTATGACAAGCGAGACCTAACAACAACATGGAAGCGTATACTTTTTTCATTCAGATAATGTTTTTTCTATTCGTATTTGTTTGTATTTAGAAGGTTTTACTTTTTCTTGTTGCAAAAATAAGCATAGTTAAGCAAGTAAAGAGTATAAAAAATCCTGAATATATTACCATTTTTCCGGTTCCTTTGGCATTTTATTGTCTTTTTATTCTTTTTACTTTTGTTCTCTGAAAAAAGTTTTTTATAATTTTGATATTGAAAGGATGAAAGATTCTATGCGAGCAGCTCAGATTAAACGATATTCAAAGAATGTTCAAATAACTATTAATCAACTTTCTATACCGGAAATAGGTCCGTCGGATGTATTAGTAAAGGTCAAGGCGGCAGCAGTGAACCCCTTGGAACAGTTGATTCTGACGGGTAGTATCCGGCTGATTCAGGATTATCGTATGCCGTTGACTTTGGGAAATGAATGTGCCGGTGTGGTAGAACAAACGGGAGCGGAAGTTACTCGATTTAAAGTAGGCGATAAAGTATATACATGTCTGCCTCTTGCCAAAATTGGAGCTTTTGCCGATTATGTGGCTGTAGATCAGGATGCCTTGGCGTTCATGCCGAAAGATTGTGATTTTCTGACGGCTGCTGCTATTCCTCTGACAGGGCTGACGGCTTATCAGGCATTTACGGAAGAGCTGGAAGTCCGACCGGGCGAAACGGTTCTGATAACAGGAGGTTCGGGTAGCTTCGGTGAAATGGCTGTTCCTATAGCAAAAGCGTTGGGTGTAAATGTGATTGTTTCAGGAAATGAACGGGCAAAAGAGCGTATGTTGCATATCGGAGCCGACCGCTACTTGGATTATCGAAAGGAAAACTATTGGGAAGTGTTATCGGAAGTAGACCATGTAATTGATACACTGGGAGCGAAAGAATTCGAACACGAACTGGCTGTATTGAAAAAGGGAGGACGACTGTTGAGTTTGCGTACGGCTCCCAATAAGAGATTTGCCGAACGCAGTGGCTTTTCGCTGCTGAAAAGATTGTTGTTTACAGCTGCAGGAACTCTGTATGATCGTAAGGCACGCAGGCAGGGGAAAGAATACCGGTTCATGTTTGTGCGTGCAGACGGGAAGCAGTTGGAAAAGGTAACTCGGATAGTGGAGGAAAGGCAGGTTCGCCCGAGAATTTCTTCTTCTGTTTTTACCCTCGAACAGACTGCCGAAGCGATTCGCTTTATGGCACATGGACATACGGATGGCAAGGTGATTGTCCGGCTGTAGCCTGAAAATAGAATGGATGACTAACTAAAAAGGAAAGAAATGAAGTATTATCAGATTTGTTTTAGTCCGACAGGAGGAACACAAAAGGTTGCAGATATATTGGCAACGGAATGGATAGATGAGATCGTGAAAGTAGATTTGACAGATTGTAAAACCGATTTTACAGGCTTCAAGCTCACAAAAGAGGATGTGGCTCTGATTGTGGTGCCGTCTTATAGCGGGCGCGTTCCTGAAATTGCTGTCAAGCGGATCAGCCGGTTGCAGGGTAATGGCGCAAAAACTGTTATTGCTTGTGTTTATGGAAATCGTGCTTACGAAGATACCTTGATAGAGTTGTACGATACTGTACAAAGGAATGGTTTCAAGGTTATTGCTGCGGTTGCAGCCGTTGCCGAACACTCCATTGCCCGGCGCTATGCGGCTGGACGACCAGATGAGCAAGACCGGATGCAGCTTACAGCCTTTGCCCGTCAGATATCGGAGAAGTTGGGGTCGGACATAATGACTGAACCGCATATTCCCGGCCATCGTCCTTACAGAAAAGCAGGAGCCGTGGGGATTGTTCCCAAGCCAACAAAGGAGTGCATCAATTGTGGAATATGTGCAAAGAAGTGTCCGGTAGGAGCTATTGACAAAACAAATTCCCGAAAAGTCGACAAGAAGGTTTGTATCTCTTGTATGCGTTGTGTGGCGGTTTGTCCGCATGCTGCCCGAAAAGTGAATGGTCTGATGCTGTTTCTGGTTAATGCATTGCTCAAGAAAGCTTGTTCTCAGCGGAAAGAGAATGAACTTTACTTGTAAGGTGGACACATTAAGACTATTCGTAAATGCCGTTCTGATAGTCGGACAGGTATTGCGAACAGGTTTTGCTCGTCTGCTGTTTGAAAAAGCGCATCAGATGACTGGGGTCGGAAAAGTGGAAGTCATCGGCCAACTGGCTTACACTGCGGTTGGAAAATAGCAACTCATTTTTTAGTTCTTCCAACAAGCGTTGTTTGAGCAGATGAGAGGCAGATACGCCGAACTGCGCTATTACGGAGTTGTTCAGGGTAATTCGGCTGATATGGAGCATATCGGCATACTCCTGAACACGCTGTACGTCGCGAATATGCTTTTCAAGCAGGTCTTTGTATTGGTAGGCGTAATGGTTTTTCGGCGCTTCGACGGGTAGGTGGTAGGCTTTGGCGTAGGCCCGATTGATAACCAGCAGCAGGTAGTATAGCACAGATACGATAAGGTTGTAGGTATCTGCTACAGGATGCAGCAATTCCTGTTTTATCTTTCCTAAAAGGTGCATATAGTCGGCCAATTCTTCCGGAGCTGCAAACAGATATGGAGGTGTGTCGGTCTGGTAATAATACAGCAGGCGGTACACGAAAAACTTATCTGCGAGAAACGTGCGCATAAAGTCTTCGCGGAAGATGAGGAAGGTGTAGTCCAGTTCCGCCTCGTCTACATGCCACTCTTGCTGCTGGTGAGGCGAAAGTAACAGTATCATATTGTCATGTAGCATTATTTTACGAAAATTCAGCAGTACATATCCGTTGGCGCGACGCAAGAAATAGAAACTGAAAAAATCCGTCTTGAATGTCCGGTGTTCGGTCAAAACACCGCAGATATCCTTGCTTTCGCCCGTATTGATATAGAAGTCCACGCCACAACGTGTCTTGCTGAACGGAACGCTGACCAGTCTTTCGGGGTTAATGATCGTTTTCATCACTCTTGTTTCTTTACTTTCTGCAAATATATGCCATTCTTTTATCAAAATGGCATATATTCTTCTTTTTAAGGCATAGAGTCCTCAGGAGATTCTTCCGAACTTTGCTTCCAGTAAATTATAAAAGCATAGCATGATGAACGAAAAAGCTATTATCCGATTGGTGCGCAATGCTACCTTGAAAATCAATTATGCAGGACATACCATCCTTGTTGACCCCGTATTCGCTGACAAGGGAACTCTGCAATCTGCTCTCGGCGTATATAAGACTCCGAGAGTACATTTGGTAATGCCTATCAGCGAAATCACCGAAGGTGTAGATATGGTATTGCTTACCCATAATCATATTGACCATTATGAACCGAGCGTGAAACAATATCTGCCGAAGGACATTCCTTTTTACACCCAGCCGCAAGATAAGGATACTCTCGTACAGGACGGCTTTACGAGTGTGGAAGTAATTGAAGGGAACAAGGAAATGGGCAATCTGATCATCTATCGTACTACGGGACATCATGGCTTCGGGCTGATTGGTCAGATGATGGGTCCCGTGTCGGGCTATGTATTGATGGCAGAAGGGCTTCCGACTGTTTACATCATGGGCGACTGCAAATGGGAACCGTATATTCTTGAAATAGTAGAAAAGTACCGTCCCGACTATATTGTTGTAAACAGTGGCGGTGCAGTGTTTCCCGAATTTTCCAAGATAGGCGGCTGCATCATCCCCGATGAGGAGGAAGTGATGGCGATGCTCGACGCACTTCCCACACACATCAAACTGATAGCCGTGCACATGGATGCCATTGATCATTGCCAGACAACACGCGAAATCCTGCGTAACGAAGCGCGCCACCACGGGGCAGATATGAGTCGACTGATTATACCAGAGGATGGAGAAAGTATTATATTATGAGTGTCTGTATCAAATCCCTGATAAAGAATATGAATATAGTGGTAGGCTGTACCATCGGATGCAACTACTGTTATGCTCGTAACAATTGCCGCCGCTTTCATATTACGGACGACTTTTCCGAACCGGAATATATGGAATGTAAGTTGCACATTATTGATACGGTCAAACCTCACGTATGGTTGATGACCGGAATGAGCGACTTCTCTGATTGGAAGCCCGAATGGAATGCGGAAATTTTCGGGCGGATGAAAAATAATCCGCAACATACTTATATCTTTCTTACGAAACGTCCGGATAAGGTTTGCTTTTCTACGGATGATGAAAACGTCTGGATGGGGGTGACCGTCACGCGTAGTTCCGAAAAAAAGAGACTGGGCGATTTAAGAAGGAATATCAAAGCCAAGCACTACCACGTCACGTTTGAGCCCATATTCGATGAAATCGGTGAGATAGACTTTGAGGGTATCGACTGGATTGTCATAGGCACGGAAACGGGACATCGGAAAGGCAAGGTGGATTCTCGCCCCGAATGGGTGCTTCATATTGCCGAACAAGCTAAGTCACAGGGAATCCCCGTGTTTATGAAAGAGGATTTGTTGCCTATCATGGGCGAAGAAAGGATGATTCAGGAACTGCCGGAACAATTTATTAAACGCATACAATGAATACTGAAATAATTAAAGAAATAGACGTACAGAGCATTATGACCAAGTCATCTCTGCCAGTGGGAGGCTATTCGGTGAATCCATACGTGGGTTGTCCGCACGCCTGCAAATATTGCTACGCATCATTTATGAAACGTTTCACCGGACATACAGAGCCGTGGGGTGCGTTTCTAGATGTAAAAAATTGGAAACCGATAGCGAATCCGCATAAGTATGACGGTGAACGGATTGTGATAGGTTCCGTGACGGACGGTTATAATCCGTATGAAGAGCAATTCTGTCGTACCCGCAGGTTGCTCCAAGAACTACGTGGAAGCAATGCCGAAATTATGATATGCACGAAGTCTGATCTCGTCCTGCGCGATCTCGATTTGTTGAAGAGTTTTCCCAAAGTAACGGTATCATGGTCTGTTAATACCCTCGAAGAGGAGTTTCGTGCGGATATGGATAATGCCGTGAGCATCGAACGCCGTTTGAAAGCGATGCGTCAAGTTTATGAGGCAGGTATTCGTACCGTGTGTTTTGTTTCGCCCATATTTCCGGGAATAACCGATGTGAAAGCGATTATCGAAGAAGTAAAGGGATATGCTGATTTAATCTGGCTTGAAAACCTGAATCTGCGCGGACAATTTAAAGGAGGAATAATGACATATATTCGTGAGAAGCATCCCGAACTCTTTCCGTTATACGAGGAAATATACAACAAGAAGAAACTTGATTATTGGCAGGCATTGGAGCAGGACATATCCCAGTATGCACAAACGCAAGGCTTTCCTTATCGGGTGAACGATTTGCCTTATGGACGTTCCGAGAAAGGGAAACCGGTGCTTGTCAACTATTTCTATCATGAGAAAATCAGACTGAACCGATAAGACTGGAAGATAAAATACGACGTTGCAGAGCATCTTATTACTTTGTTGCGCCGTATTTCTTTTCAAACAGTTCTGTATTCTTGTTACCCCATTCAATCATAGAGTCGATGATTGGAATGAGCGTCCGTCCTAAATCTGTCAAGGAATATTCGGTACGAAGCGGGACTTCGTTGTAAGTTGTTTTGGAAACTAATCCGTCTTCTACCAGTTCCTTTAATTGAATGTCGAGCACACGAGGAGTTGCTTCGGGAAATATCTTGTGCAGTTCGCTCGGGCGTAGCGATTTGTATCGTAGTTCATCCAGCATACACGATTTCCATTTGGAATCAATCAGGCTCATAGTGAGTCGGAGAGGGCAGTCTAAATCAACAGGTATCTTTCTTTCGTACATAATTTTCCTTGTAGTAAATAATTCATCCATGCAAAGATACTGAGAAACTTTTAACTTCGGGTATGCCGAAAAATTTTTCGGTATGCGAATAATTTTTCGGTACTTGTATAAAACATCTATGCCGCATACATTTGCAACTGTATTAATTCATTAAAAGAGTATAGATATGAGAGCAAGTATTGAAGAGTATAAAGCTGTGGAAGAGGCGGCAATGAAATTTGTAAAGAGCGTGGCCGAAGGAGATAGCCGTTACGCCAAAGAACTGTTTACCGACGAAGCTGTATTGTTTGGTTATTTGGATGGAAAACTGGAACACGGCAGCATTCAGCAGTTTTATAAAAATGTAGATACAGTCAGTGCCGGAAAAGATTTTAAGGCGCGTATTGATATTGTGGATATAGAAGAGACGCTTGCAGTAGTTCGTGTGCTGGAGGAAAAGTGGGGTGGACGTATTGATTTTACGGACTATCTCTTGTTGATGAAGATGGACGGAGAGTGGAAGTGCGTGGCTAAGGCTTATAATCAAAACTCAACTACAATTAATAAATAAAGGAGGTGTTATGAAAATTACTGTTATTACCGGAAGTCCCCGTAAACACGGGAATAGTTTTGCGATGACTGAGGCATTTATAAAAGCTGCCGAACAGCGTGGTCATACCATTCAGCGTTTTGATGCGGCATTTCTGAAGATTGGAGGTTGTCATGCGTGCATGACGTGCTATAAGACGGGAAAGGCTTGTTCTTTTGACGATGATTTTAATCTCATTGCTCCGGCTATACTGGAGTCGGATGCTGTTGTCTTTTCTATGCCTGTTTACTGGTATTCCATTCCGGCACAGATAAAAGGTGTTATCGACCGCTTGTTCTCACTCGTAGTTGGTGGAAAGGATATAGCTGGAAAGAAATGTGCATTAATCACCTGCTGTGAAGAAAATGATATGACCGTGATGGACGGCGTACGTATTCCGATAGAGCGTTCTGCTGCCTTACTGAAATGGGATATTATAGGAGAGGTACTTATTCCCGGGGTCTTGAACGAAGGTGAAATTGAAAAGACGAATGGCTGCCGGCAGGTTGCGGCGTTGGTTGAAAAATTATAAGGGTTTTTGATGGAAATCGAAGTTTTGAAGAATCTCAAAAAATGACGAACTCCTTGCTTGAAGAACTATTTGACTGTAAGAATCAGGCAAGGAGTTGTTGAATGGTTAGGCAATAATCAGATATATCTTTTCTATTTCAATGAAAGGGTTACAGTAACTTCTCCCTTTCCGCCTAATAAATCTAACACCTGTTCTCGGGTAGAAACACCATCAATCTTACCAAGACGGGTAAAGTTCCACGAGTTAGTATCGTAATAGATAACGAAAGAGTTTCCTTGATATAGGATTAAATCTCCGGGGTCCGTAGTTGTTTGCTGGTCATTTCGCGGTAGAGAGAATCCTAAGGAACCGACTTTTTCCATATCGCCGTAATCATTCATCTGAATACTTATATTACTCTGACTAAGGCGTGCCTTCAATGCTTCTGTTGAAGAGTTTTCTACAAGTGTGGCAGTGAAGGACTTTCCATTGGCTGTTAACCTAATTTGATTTTTTCCCATGTTATTGTTATTTGCTGTTTGAATATTCAGTTGTTCCAACCATGATGTGACTCGGCTATCCATTTCAGAAAATTGTGATGAGGTCAGCAGGAGTGTAGGACTGAGAATTTCTGATTCAGGGCATAACTCTGCTGCTTCGTCGGCTGATGTAGAAATGCCGCTGCTTCCGCTTGTCGCAAAAAGTGCGATGTGTTTTCCTGCGAGTTTTGAAGCGTGTTCATGCAAGAATGTTTGCATAGGTGTGGCTATCGACCCATACCAGATGGGATACCCAACAAAAATGACATCGTATTTATCGAAATTGTCCATGCTTGTTGATATTGGAGGATAATTGCCTTGCTGAATGGCTGCCAACTCTTCTTGTGTACGGTTTAGCATGGCATTGTAATCTTCTTCGTAAGGTCGTACGGGTTGCACTTCCAATATGTCGCAATCGAGTTGAGATTGTATTTGTTGTGCTAGGCGTTCCGTGTTACTTGTGCGAGAACAAAAAAGAATCAGATATGGTCCGTTTTTTCCAGTGGTTGGTATGTCAGGGATATTTTCTTCATCTCCTTCATGATTCCCTTGTTGGTCGGACATGTCAGTGGCAGGTATTTGTTCATTTGCAGGGCTACAGGCTGATAGCAAAATAAATGTAAGTAGCATTAATGGGAGAGTCAAAAATCTTTTCATAGGACATCCTTTCTAATTAATAGTTTCAGTTATTTTACTGAAACAAAAGTAGTGAATGACAAGAGTATTTATAGTATACAAATCTTTGATATGATTACCTATATTACTGATTTATATGTCACAGGAATCGGAATATATTGTTACCTTTGCATTGGAAAAAGATAAAATATGGAAGAAGTTATCAAGCTTGACTCTATAGAGCGATATAATAAGTTATACGGACAAGAGACTCTCCATCCGTTAGTGACAGTTGTCGATTTATCGGATGTATCTACCTTTCCTACCCATGCTATAATGAATTTTGGAATATATGCACTTTTCTTGAAGCAGACGCATTGCGGTGATTTACGTTATGGGAAGCAAACTTACGACTATCAGGAAGGAACGGTTACAAGCTTTGCACCGGGACAAATAGTCGAAGTAAATATGGAACCGGGGATGAAACCATTGTGTCAAGGCTTGCTGTTTCATCCGGATTTGATAAAAGGAACTTCATTAGGTAAGGAGATTAAGCATTATTCTTTTTTCTCGTATGCTTCGAATGAGGCATTGCATCTGTCTGACGAAGAAAAAGGAATATTTCGTGATTGTCTGGAAAAGATTCGGATGGAGCTGATACGACCGGCCGATAAGCATAGCAAGAGATTGATTTCACGTAATATTGAGTTACTTCTGGATTACTGTATGCGGTTTTATGAAAGGCAGTTTGTTACACGGACCAAAGTCAATAAGGATATTCTGGTTCAGTTTGAAGAATTGTTGGATAAGTATTTTCAAAGTGATTTTCCGCAGATGCAAGGCCTTCCTACCGTCAAATATTTTGCCGATAGCGTACATCTTTCACCTAATTATTTCGGTGATTTGGTAAAGAAAGAAACCGGAAAGACCGCTCAGGAATATATTCTGGAGAAATTGATAGACGTGGCTAAGGAAGAGATTTTGGGAACAAACAAAAGTGTCAGTGAGATTGCATACGAATTAGGCTTTCAATATCCTCAACATTTTACTCGTATATTTAAGAAAACAGTCGGACACACTCCTACGGAATATCGGGTCATCAGGTGATTTTTTATAATTCAGCCACATACATTGCCCGGAAATTCGATGTTGGCAGGCAATGGATGTGGCTGAATATTTTATACGAACTATTATTTTTCAGGGATTACCTCATTCAGGCAGGCAATGGCATTGAGTGTACGTGGATAACCGATATAAGGTAATAACTGCGTCGCTACTGTAAGTAATGTTTGTTTATCGTTCCCCACGTTTACATTTCCTGCAATATGTCCCTTTACCTGAGGTTCGCATCCTCCCAGTGAAATCAAGATAGCAAAGGTCAGCAGTTCACGAGTCTGGACATCAAATACCGGACGAGTCTGATAATCGCCAAAACAGTTTGCCGAAAGATATTGCTGGATATGCAGTTGATTAGCTGGTGATGTTTCGTACATTCTATCAATCTGATTGCCGAAAATGCTCTTTTGCAAAGCCAATCCTTTCTCCATCTGCGTTTCGGAAGTTACAACGGATTGAGATGCTAATGGCAGTTCTATTCCTTTCTCTGTAAAGAAACTATTTGCAATTTCCAGCAGATCTTCGATTCTTGACATTCCGGCATAGGGTACGGCATGATACAAAACTTCTTTTATTTCTATAGGAGTAATACCATTTGAAAAGGCTGCATAAAGTGTTTTACGATATTCGGTGACAGAGTTTGTTGCTATAGCCGAAGCCATCGTCACTAAAATGCGATTACGAGTACTTAACTTGCCATATTGTTGTACATCGCCGAAAGCAAAATTGCCGAAAATTTCGGCCAGTTCCGGGTCTGTTTCCGTTAATTTGTCATTATATGTTGCATACCAGACTGCCTGATTCTGAGCTGCCTGAGCAGACAGTTTACTCTTTTGTGAAGTAGCGGTTGCATATTCCTCATCGTTCACGGGGTCCAGCCAGGTATTTTTATTGGTTTGAGGATTACATTCGATGGCGAGATGTGAGAACCAGCTATCGGGAGCGGCTCCATGCCAATGGATCACATTTGGAGCAATTTCTACAATATCTCCCGGAAGTAGCAGACGCGCAGGTTTGTCTTTTTCCTGATAATATCCTTTACCTCCTACGGCAATCAGAAGTTGTCCTCCGGTATGACTATGCCAGTTGTTACGGCATCCCGGTTCGAAGGTTACATTACATACAGGTACATTCAGATCCTTATTGCTTGTTAGCTGAGCCAGATAAGATTTCCCTATAAAAAAATTGGCGTATTGTGTATTCTCATCTCCAATAGGGAATGTACTCAAATGTTCGGGTACACGATTTTCTTTTTCCATATTCTGTGCGTTTAATGTAGTTATTTGAAACAGTGCCGCCAATGCGACACATACAGTCATAAATCCTTTTATTTTCATGGTACATGTTTTTATATGGTTATCGTTTTTTATGTACCACAAAAATACCGGACTTTATGCTAACAGAACATAAACAGATTACAGATTCTTGTACCCGAATTACTGAAATGAAACTCAGATAGTCAAGCTTATTCCGGATCGATTTCGTTAGGTGAAGGCAGTTGTTTCCAACCTTCTCCAAAAGTATCGTATGCGTCGGTGACGACGACGAATGCTTTGGGATCGGCCGCTTTGATGGTATGCTTTACTCCAGCTACCTCCTTGTAACTTACCACAAGGAATATCATTTCTTTTTCTTTACCAGTATAAAGTCCGCTGCTTTTTATGCAAGTAGCCGTACGGTCCAGATCTTTTAGTATATATGAGTGAAGTGCAGTCATCTGCTTGTCACTGATAACGAATATCAACTTGTCATTCTTTGAACCGTTTATCATATAGGCGATAACACGTGAGATAATAAAGATTGCAATCAGTGAATAGAAAGACAAATGCCATGACGGCTGTGTGGAATCTTCTGCACTGCCTATACCGAAACCGATAACAAGTAGTCCAAAGCATACTACAGCACCGTCTACCAGCAAGATCGCTTTCGAAAAACGTATGTGACAGTATTTCTGAAGTAACATTCCTACAATATCACTTCCTCCGGTTGTAGCTTGATTACGAACAACGATTCCCGTTCCGATGCCGATTAGCGTTGCGCCCATGACGCAAGCCAACATCAAATGGTCGGACAGATTCATTGTTCCTCCTATCAGTTGAGAAGGGTCGAGTGCATGAAGTGCTTCTTCCGTAGGGTATGCCATTTTCGACATCATATTCATCAGGAGGGGAGTCGTAAGAGCCGCAGCAATGGTTCGCGCTCCGAGTTTTGTTCCCAGCAGGATGACCGACAGAACAAGTAGCGGAATATCGAACATGTATCCGAAAGTTCCGACCTGTATGGATGGAAAAAGGTTATGAAGTACGATACTTGCTCCGTAAGCTCCTCCCGGAACAATATTATATGGATTGATAAAAAAGACAAAACCAGCTGCTACAATAATGCATCCTATCAGAATATTGAGCCATGGACAGAGTGTATTCTTCATAATTGATCTTATTTTTATGCAACAAATTTACATAAAAGCCAGGAATTTACGATCTGTTTCAATAAAAAAATCAACGGGTGTTACATTTGTTTACTTAATACGGTTTATTTGGAATTGCTTCATTATGAAACTTATAAACCGATATATCATGGATTGAACATGAAATCAGTAGCCGAACTTTTCAATTTTTTTCTTTAAGAGTCCGAACAAAACAAGATTAGGGAGCGTTTCTTTTACGGAAAATATGGAGGATAATATACGTGTATAACTATGTAACTTTGCAATCGTTTTGCAAATACGACAGGATAAACGAAATTTATAAGAAAACTTTGATATAGTAAAAGCAGTAGAACGAATGAAGAAAATTACTTTAATTACATTTTTATGTAGCCTGTTGCTGATGGCTTGTAGCCGGGAAGAATGGGATAATGTAACAAACACGGACAAGCCGGAAGCAGTTTTCAAACTTTACGATGTGGGATACAACGATGTTCTTTCGCGTGCTTCAACACTGGAAGAATCTCGTTATGATCGGCTGGAATACTGCATTGTTGATGAAAATGGAAATCGAGTGCAGAATACAAAGAGTAAGTATAATCCGTTGACGGCCGAAATTTATGTGGAAGGTTTACATGAAGGGAATTATCGCTTGCTGGTATTAGGAGTGAAAGGTGATGAAAGTCAGGATGGAGCAACAATCCACGATTTGAATAATGCCGATGAAACCTGGTTAGAATTTCCGGCAGATTTGCAGAAGCCGCTGGATGCTGAGTATTTTTATTCACAGACTCCGTTTGCGGTAACAGTGCAAGAAGGTGAGGGAGGTAAACAAGAAGTTGCAGCAATCCGTCAGGATGTAAAACAGCAGCGAATCATCAGCCGGATTGACTTTGGTTTCGCGTATAATAATCCGTATGTGCGTACAGCTGTAACATCGAAGAATGTTTCGTTTAATCAGGTCTATTTCTATACGTCACTTTCTGGTAATGGCGATATGGCTGGCGAAAGTGATGGTACACTGCAAGGATTATTATTAGGAGAAAATGCTTCTTATAATTTTATGCCTCTGGCAAAGGGCTCTGTGCTGACAGGAGAAATCAATATACGCACCCGCAATTACCGAGGCAAGGATGTAAATCAGGTATATGCTTTCTCTCAAAAGGAAATGGAACCCAATCACATTCATCAGATTGAAACAAAGGTTAATCATCCTGATGATAAATCGGTCGTGATGTTTCTTACGACATCTGCTTATGCCGAAGGCAAGCATACCAAAATTTTGCAGGATGATGAACCTAAAGAAGTATATACGGATCCTTCTCAAAGAAAGTTCAATACGGCACAGCCACTTCAGTTGAGTTTTACGGATGAAGGACAGTTACATGCACGTTTTTACTCCCCACGTAATTTGGGTAGTGCTTTGATTAAGGTACGCATTCCGGCGGTAAGCGATGAATATTTCGATGTTGCTTATTTCGATACGATTCCGGGATTTGCCGATTTTTACGAAACTTCGCCTTTGGTACAACGTTCATCTATGTGCCGCACTGAGTCTGGACGACAGATTGAAGTTCCTCAACTGCAAGCGTCCGAGTTGGCTGGAGCGGAATTTAAGGTAGAGTCGACCGATCCTTATTGGGCTAAACTGATTAAAATAGAACATGGATGGGATATTTACTGGGGCTTATATGGTGGCGATCCTGAACGGGAAGATGGAGGTCCGGCTGGAAACTGGATGGGAATCCGTCCTGTGCATTGCCGCGAATCTGTAGCTATGTTCCTTAACTTCACTTATATGGTCGATATGCCTGAACATGAACAAATCTTACGTGAGAATGCCGATAAGCTTTACGACGACAATAAGAATCCTATACAGGTAGAGAAAGTATTGAGTCAGATGCGTCAGAAACGTAGCTTGAAGGTCGGACTGGTTTATCCAGGAAACGGTGTCTTAGGATTAGGAGGAGGTAGTACCTTCGGAGCTTATCAGCAAGCCTGGTTCGAGCATTATTGGAATACCTATTCATGCAGTATCATGTTTCATGAGTTAGGGCATGTAATGGGATATGGTCATAGCAGTTCGTTTACGTACGGTCCATGGGCTGAAAAGTTGATGAACAATTTTTATGTTCAGAATCTTAGCAGATTCCCGATAGATTCACCCAATTATTTGAACAGTAAGACTAATCCTCATAGATACAAATAAATACCTGATAGTTTGAATAAGATAATGATAACGATAGGAAAAATGAATAAAATAAAGAATATAGGATGGATATGTAGCCTGTTGGTATTGTTTTTCTGTAGTTGCAGCTCGGATGACAATATACAAGGAACCCTGCCGGCTGGTACGGTAGGCGTACGTCTGATGGCGGTCGGTATGGCTGAAGGAGAAACATCTGATGCCGAAAGCCGTGTAAATGAGGTACAAGGTTTTCGATTTGAAGAAGGGATACTGGAAGAAATCTTCGACCGTCTGAATCCCGATGCGGACGGAACCTGTCATTTACAGCCGTTGCAGATGCGCGGAACGGTGTATTTTTTGGCTAATGCAGCGGATATTATCCGCAAGGCTTCCTTGCAGGCAGGAAAAACCACTTTGGAAGAATTTCTGAACTTGCAGGCTACAGCCAAAGAGCTCACAGCGTCGGGCATCGTGATGACTGGACAGGTAGAACTAAACAGAGAGATGACGACTGCTACAGTTACCATGAAACGTAGCGTTTCTCGTATTGACTTGGATTCTTCATTCGAAGGAGTGAAAGTAAATAGCTTGAAAATAAAAAGTATAATACCGTCCGGTTTCGTCAATGAGCAAGTGGAAGTACATTCTGCTGCTGGAGCTGAAGCTGCCGATCTGGTAAAAGATTTTGGAGGAACTCCTTTTGAGAATGGAAAAGAAACGCTGTTTTATGTGTGTGAGCAGGGAAGCGGACCATACAATGTGGAATTGATGATTACAACTGCCGACGGAGCGTGGCATCGCCTGAAAACATCGCTTCCAGTCATAAAGCGTAATACAATCTATACATTGAAGGTGTATGGCAATGGAGCAGATGCCCGTGTGGAAGTAATGACCGATGACTGGGAAAACGGTGCTTCGTCAGAGTCCGGACAAGTATTGAAGGGGTTGATTGATCAGGCCGCTTCTGAATTGTCGGAAGGAGTAGAAATCAACGAGCGTGGCGATTCTGTCTTTGTGCCTTATCTGGAAAGCAATCTTCATCTGGCTCTGATGGCAGAAGAGGGAACCCGTCTGGTGATAGACGGCAAGGTAGAAGGAGTTAATGTGACTTCGCAGGTTATGACACGCAGCTTGCAACAAGTGGCTCAAGTGGATGTCAGCAGCATCCGGAAGATGCCGGGAAGTGTGCAGGAATACATTTATCTGGATGTATATAAAGGGGATGTCTGTACCGGACGTGTCGTACTGGTTTTCCGTCCGAGTCCGATTAAACTGACGGGCAAGCTCCGTTTTAGCGGCGATGCTGTGTGCGACTTCAACGGATATGTTGATGGTGAACTTGGGGTTCTGACTTTGCCGGAAGGGAAGAAACTGACTGCCGAAATTGTAGGTACTGCTCCCTGGATGAAAGTGGAAGCAGATGAAGCCGCGGGTAGTTACCGGATTATTGCCGGCTGGAAACCGAATGATCCGGAAGCCGACGGACGCATACAGGAGGCACATTTGCTGGTTACGGATACAGGCGGAGGACATCCGGAGACTTATACGATCAAAAGACAAAATTGGGGATTGCCGGTAGTCAATGTAAATGGAACATGGTGGTGTAAATATAACTTGCGCGGAAATGTGAAAAATTTTGCTGACCAGATTTTGGTAAAAGACGATCCGGTTGCAGAGGGTACGACTGTTTTCGATTACCTGAAGACGTGTACCGACGAAGAATTGTTGAAAGCCATGGGAGATCAGTATCAGGCTGGCAATCTTGACGGTTTGAAGCTGACACACGAAGCTGACACATTCTACTACAAAGGCTATCAGAGTACATCCGGAAACTTTGGAACGATGGATCCAACGGAAATGGCTCCAGATGGTTATCAGGTTCCGAATTATGATAATTACCGTTTCTTTACGTGGAACAACAACAGTAATTTGGGATATGACACTTGGGGCGTATTTAACAATAATCTGGGACAACGACTGAATTTCTCGGTGGCAGAACGTATATTGACAGTCGATGGAGTGGAATACGGTACGGTTGGTCTGTACGACTTCGTTTACAATGGTACTCACTGGACGATATTTGGTTTGGGGCATCAGTGGGGAGATAAAAGTATCTCGAAGATGGCGGTACTATATGCGACTTACGGAAATGCCAATAATACTTGGCTCATAGAGGGGTACCCCAAGAGTAACGGCAGTGGAAACTGGTTTAAGTATGCAAACCACAATGCGCAGAAAACCCGGACGATACGATGTGTAAAGACTCCGGTTGAATATATTTATGAATAATAATCAAAAGAATCACAAATAAAGAAAGAATGGTAAAAATGAAAAATTTAGGATTAGTAAGTGTTGTTTTATTGGGAATGGCTTTGGGTTCATGTTCTAAGGATAATGATGTAAACGGAGATTTGGGTGGAACTCTGCATCAGCTGACGATTGCTACTCGTCAGGTGGCCTACGAAGGAACCGGACAGGAACTTGCTGGAGAGAATACGATTACAGACATGAAGGCATGTGTGTTCGAAAAAGGAATAATGACTAAAGTTTTTGAGAACTTGCAACCAGCAAGTAATGGCTATAACCTGCAAATAGATAGTTACGATGCTACGGTGTATATGGTAGCCAATGCCGACGGACTGTTGAACTTGCAGCAGATGCAGGCCGATGGCATCAGCGAAGATAAATGGAAAGCTACAACCATAGGCTTGAAAGAGAATAAGGCTGCCAACGTATTTACCGGAATGTTGACCCTTAATGGAGAAAACCAGACATCACAGACGTTGACCTTGAAGCGTGGTGTGGCTCGTTTCGATTTGAATGTGGATGTAGCCGGAACGGCATCTATCGAGAGCCTGACAATAAAAAATGTGGCGCAGTCGGGGTATCTGCTTCCACAGAATGAAGGAGTGAAATCACCCGAAAACGTAACCCGCAAGGATATGACTGTAGCTTTCGATACTCCGCTTACAGCTTCTACTCCGGCTGTGCTCTATGTGTACGAGCAGGAAAACAAAGGTTTGGAGGTAAGTATCAATGCTGTAATAGACGGACAGCCTAAAGTACTGACAAAAACGTTGGAAGGTAACCTGAAGCGTAATGCCATTTATACTATCACTGTACGCAAGAACGATATAGACATCGTGGTAAAAGTAGGTATCGAAGACTGGGAACCGGGTGATGATACTGAGATTATTCCTCAACTGTAATTGCAATAATATTCTGACTGATAAGAAAAATGATATATAAAAGAAACTGTTTAGGCCTATTTGCCGTATTGCTTTCGGCTTTTCTGGTGGCTTCGTGTTCGGATGAATACGAGGCCGGACAGAACGGCTTCGAAGCTCCGGCCGTTGTTCAAGCCAGTGTTTCGGCTTTTCAGGTAGACGGGAGAGTTTCTTCGCTCGAAGGAGAAAACGAAATAGAGAATATGCAGGCTTGCCTGTTCGAAAATGGTCTGATGACTGAAGTCTACACTAACCTGAGTAATTCGTCTGACTCTTATTCGCTGAAGCTGAAGAGTATGTCGGGTACCCTTTACATGCTTGCCAATGCAGCTGACATTATCGACTTGAAGCAGATGAAGGAGAAAGGTACTACGGAACAGGATTGGCTGAACACTACGGTGAAAGCCGAAGAGGGGAAGGCTCCTCGCTTTTTTACAGGCAAGATAGATTTGAAGGAACAGCAGGGACAGACTGTACTTCCCGTCACGCTGAAGCATGGAACAGCCCGTTTCGATCTGCTTCTCAGAGCAGGAGGTGTTATTTCTGTAAAGAGTCTGACGCTGAAAAATGTGATGCAAGCATCTTATCTGATACCGCGGGATGAAGTTGCTTCTCCCGAGGGAGCTGCTGTACAGGATATGCAGGTTGATTTCCCGGAACCGTTGACGCAGGATCTTTCGGGCATAGCTTACGTATGCGAACAGGCTAATCCGCAGCTGAAAGTTGCCGTCACAATGGAAATGGGTGGAAAGACTTATGTAAAGGAAGCCGATTTGCCGGCGGTGGTGAAGCGTAATGCTGTCTATACACTTACCGTACGCAAGGATGCTTTGTCGGCAGATATCCAGTTGGAGGTTGCCGCATGGGAAGATGGAGGCGACGTTGCGTTGCGCCCTGATCTGGACGGCTCCATAACCGTCGACAAGAGTGCTTCTGTCTTGCCGGAAGGAATAACCGTGTCCGAATCGGGCAAGGTGGTTTCTTTGCCTAGCAAAGCGATGGACTTTACCTTGGCATTCGATTGCGATGATGAGCTGGAGTTTGTTTCTTCACAAAGTTCAGACATCACGGTAGAGCCTGCACCTGCTGAAGGAACCGGTGAGCGACAGAATCGTTTCGTGTTTCACAAAACACTCCTTCCTCCGGGTTATCCGCAAGAATCGGTAAAGGTTTATTTCCATCGCAAAGGATTGAACGAAAGTTATGAGGAGGATTGTATCACGCTGGTACTGGAAGCGAATCCTATTCAACTGGAAGGACTTGTATTCGACCGTCAGAACTATACCTGCGACTTCGGCCGTTACGTTGACAATGAGATGGGACGCTTTACCATGCCTGAAGGTATGGAGCTTGTTGCCGAATTTGATAATGAGGATCCTTGGGTGAAAGTGGAAAAGACAGAGGACGATACAAATACTTACCGCGTAGTAGGAGGATGGAAGCCCAATGACCCGAAAGCCGACGGACGCCGACAGGCTGCACGACTGGTAGTACGCCGTATTGCGGACAAGCAGGCAACCGAAGTATATACAGTGGCACGTCGCAACTATGGATTGCCGGTCACTTATCTGAATGGTACCTGGTGGTGTCGTTACAACGCGATTGGCAACTCCAGAAACTTTGACGACCAGATTTTGAGTTCCGACGATCCGGCACGTCTTGCAGGACAGACGGTACAGGAATACCTCAAGACTTGTTCTTCGGACGAATATGTGCGCTTGTGGAATGCTGCCTACGAAGGGAACGACGGTATTGCCTTGCAGGCTGTATATCGTGACGATAAAGTAACACTGGACGGATGGCGTAGCAGTGAAGCGAACCATATTAACAAGGAATCGGCTACTTCGCTTTCGCCCGATGGTTACGAAATGCCTACTTTGAATGACTATAATAATATTCTGGCCAGATTCACCATACCAACCAGCTGGGGAGGATTTTATCCACTGAATTATGCCGACAGCAGACAGTATCGTAGCGAAATTATCTTGGAAAAACGTTCAGGCGTACAGCTTGACGGACACGATTTGGGTGAACTGTGGAGTTTTTCTGTCAGAAGTGTGGCAGGGCACGGTGATGAGCCGCTGACATTTTATGGAGTAGGTTGCCAATGGAGTAACGCTGGAATTAACAACAACTGGATACTTTTGGCTTGTTGTAATCCTAATATTACGGGCTGGTTGGTAAGAGGAGGCAATGCTAGTCTAGAACATAACGGTGCGGGAGCGAATAATACCCGTAACGTCCGTTTCATAAAATCGGCAGTTGAATATATCTACCAGTAATTTTCTTCTCACAAAGTTGGGCACAATTATCCTGAACACGCAGATTTTTTGGCAGGTATTGTGCCCGATTTTATTTTATCATATTTCTTTCCCTTTTAGCTGAAATTATTATCTTTGCATATCGATTTATCCTAAAAAATGATAGATTGATTCAATTAATAAAAAGAACGTAAGAAAATGAAACGAATGAACATTATCAGATTAATCTGCTTGTCATGCTTTCTGTATGTGGCAAGTAGTGCAGCTCAAGCACAAGACCTGAAATCTATTCTTTCGGGTGTGGCAAATGCTGTTGCCAATAAAGTGACAACTTCATCAGGAGTATCCTTGGAAGGAACCTGGAAATACACGGCTCCAGACTGTAAGTTTGAGAGTGACAACTTCCTGGCACAGGCTGGTGGAGAACTCGCATCGAAAAAAGTGGAAGATAAAATGTCGGATGTACTTTCCAAACTTGGTTTTACCGACGGATGTACGTACGTTTTCAAAGCCGACAGTACGTATACTTCGACAGTGAAAGGTCGTACTACCAGTGGAACTTATTCTTATAATGCCGATACAAAAGAACTGACCATGAAGACGAGATTGGGCATTAAGTTTACGGCAATCGTATCGCAGCAGGCATTATCGCCCAACAAGATGAGTCTGCTTTTCAAGGCAGACAAGCTGATGTCGCTGGCTCAGACCATTGGAGGTACATTAGGTAAGAATAATTCTACTATCAGTGCAGCTACCTCTCTGCTGAATCAGTACGAAGGACTTCAGTTGGGCTTTGAACTCGAAAAGCAGTAAAAAGATTATTTAATAAGTCTGTATTTATCCGAGTCCGGTATGTTAATACTGGACTCGTTTCGTTTATAGCGGCAAAACGCTGTGTTAGGGTAGAAGGAGTCTCTCGGTATGTAATAGAAAACGTCGGGAGATTTTTTTATTTTTTTGTACAAAAAACAAAATCTTTTGTACAAAAAATGACCAGCCTTTCGGTATCTTCTTTTCTTCATACCGAGAAGAATTTTCAAAGATAACTGATCTTTTAGTACCGGAAACTCTTGTAATTGTCAGTAAAGAAAAAAATGGTACCTTTGAATGATGGTAGGGCGTTACTCCATTGGAGTAATGCTTTAAATGCCACTTACTTTTATTTTTAATCATTTTAATGAAAAGCGTTATGAAAAAAGTTATTCTACTGTTGCCTGTGCTGCTGCTCAACTTTTGTCTTGTCTTGGCACAGGATGCTTATGAACGTAAAGTATTTGTTTCTTCATCGGGAGATAGCCTGAATTACCGTTTGCTGGAGCCGGAAACAATGCAGACTGGAGAGAAATATCCGCTGGTCTTGTTTCTACATGGAGCTGGAGAAAGGGGTAATGATAATGAAAAACAGCTGACTCATGGAGCACAGATGTTTCTGAATCCGGTCAATCGCGAGAAATATCCGGCATTTGTTTTGTTCCCGCAATGTCCGGAGGACAGCTACTGGGCATACGAAAGTCGTCCGCTTTCTTTTATGCCCGATCAGATGCCGGTAGGAGAGGAAATGCCTTCGCCGTTTCGGGCGGTAAAGGAAATGCTCGATATGTATCTGTCAAACCCGCAGGTAGACAAGTCGAGAGTCTATATCGTCGGATTGTCTATGGGGGCAATGGGTACATACGATATGGTTTCCCGCTTTCCGGATATCTTTGCAGCCGCTGTTCCTATTTGTGGCACGGTAAATCCAACCCGTTTGTCGACAGCCGGGAACGTAGCGTTCCGTATCTTCCATGGTGATGCCGATGATGTCGTTCCCGTGGCAGGCTCTCGTACAGCCTATAAAGCTTTGAAAGCAGCTAATGCTTCGGTAGAATATATCGAATTTCCAGGCTGTAATCACGGAAGTTGGAATCCGGCTTTCAACTGTCATGATTTTATGAGCTGGCTGTTTGGGCAGCGGAAGAAAAAGTAAAGTATACGCTCACTGATAGATGATTGTTTATTAAGTAATCATATTATTCTAACGATTTAATGAGGCCGTCTCAAAATAGAACTGCAAAAGTAAAAATCTTATAGATTGAAGCATAGAAGTAAAAAATCTCCTACTTTTAGTCCTGTAATTGAAAAAAAGACTAAAGTAGGAGATTTTTATGTTGTAACTTATAGATTATAAGTAAGTCTATCTCAGCTTTTCATTTTGATTCAGCCTCTTATTCATTGGAAGCAAATCATTGGAATAAATGTCATCCAGACTTCCTTATTATACATAAACCGATTCCTCTTTTTGTTTACCCCAATATATAGGTTTTCACTTATTCATCAGTGGCAGAATCAGCGCTTATGGTGACCGGGAGCCTCGAACTTGGCAGACTTTTTGCCATGTAACTTTTTAGCATGTCCTGGAGGAACTTCTTTCTTGTGCGGTCCTTTAGCATGATGTCTGGTTACAATACACGATGTCATACTCAGGCTGAGTGACGAGATGAATAGGAAAAGTAATAACTTTGATTTCATAGTAGTGTAATTTATTTTTGCAAAGATAAAATTATTTTGTAGAAAAATCCCATTACACTGATTTATTCGATGGGTGGAATTAATAAATGCTGTTGACTGTTCGCTTTAGGCAAGAATCAAGTCTTACCATTTCTTGTAGTTAAGAATTAGGATGTATACACATGGTGCAGCAATGTAAAATGTAAAAGAAGATGGAAATCCTAAGGAATTTATCAACAATTATACTTTAATTCCCAAGATAAATTATCAATGGTGGACATATTATTGCACATGCCATTGATATTCTAACCAAAACCATTAATATTGCATCTATGGCTGAATATTTCAATTGAAGGAGTAAATGGAAGAACTGGAGGATAAATGGAATATGGTGATTCTAGTGTAATCTTAAAGTTGGAATTTTAGGATACGCAAAGGATACGCACAAAACCTCAAAAGTGAAGTTTATATCCTTTTTTTAATCTATAAATCATTTTGGCTACTTTTTCTTTCAGCAGATTTATATGATTTGTCATATACGCTTATAAAGTGTACTCCATCAGTATAATACTCATTTACTTTTATTTTGGAATATTATAGCTGATAAATGAAATTTCCACATCCAAATGAGTATAATTGAGAAAGAACAAACAATTATAACTATGATTACAAATAAATTTATTGAAAAGACTTTTCCGAAAGGAAAGCTTACATTAATTGGCGGTCATCCAGCTATGGGAAAAACATCCTTTGCTATTTCTCTTACTATCAGCCTTGCTGAACTGAATAGAAAATGTATCTATTTCTCAGCAGAATTGAAAGAACAACAGTTGGTTGAAAGATATAAACTCCAAATCGACATTGAAGAATATAACATTATAGCCGGCAATATAATCGTGGATGACACATCTAACATTAACACAAAACACATTCGTAAGTCTATTGAACACTACCAGCCAGATTATGTTATTGTGGACTATATCCAACTAATGAGCAGTAACAATCAGTTATCTGATCGAAATACAGAAATGCAAGCCATTGTGCAGGAGTTAAAAACCTTGGCTAGTGATTGCAATATACCTATTATCGGATTGAGCCAGTTAAACAGATGTCAAAATGACACGTCCTGTTTCTTAAATCCAAACAATTACAGAGAGCTTCCTTTGGATTATTTGGAAGATATTAACCTGACATGTATCTATCGGGGTGATTATTTTAAAAAATATGAATATGATAGTAATGGCGAAGTGATATATGGTAAAACAAGGTTTATAATCTATCACAATAATAGTCCTGAAATTATCTACCTGTTATTCAACTATGAAACAAAAGGATTGTCTATGTTTCCAAGTGTAATGTATATCCATGGACTTTCTTCTTCAGGAGCTTCTTCTACTGCAATCAACTTACGCAAACTTCTACCAAAATATGATGTATTGTCTCCGGATTTGCCCATCCAACCGCAGGAGTCATTAACCATGTTGAAAGAGTTATGTGAGTTGTATAACCCCGAACTTATTATCGGCTCTTCAATGGGAGGCATGTTCGCCCAGCAACTCAGGGGGTATAAAAAGATACTTGTAAATCCGGCATTTCACGTTTCCAAGTTTATGCGTACACAACTAGGTGTGCATGATTTTCTGAATCCACGTAAGAATGGAGAAACTCAATATGAAATAACTTCAAAGTTATGCGATAACTACCAAGCCATCGAAGCTAATCAATTTGCAGATATAACAGATTTCGACATAAAGAACACATACGCTTTGTTTGGAACACAAGATACACTTGTGCATGGATACGATGAATATATAGGTTATTATCGAAATGCCATGTGGTTTGAAGGAGAACATCGGTTGAACTTTGAGATTCTAAAAAAAATAGTTGTACCTTTAGCAAAAATAATATTATGGCGATGAATGGAATGCAATCATTATTCGATAAAATTTGTTTACTCAATCAGGCCTACAAAAGACTGGAAGATGAAAAAGGAGAAAGCTACAACCTGTTCAAGGTAATTGATATGACCTCCAATGAAACAAGTGTGCATTCAGCCTTCCTTGCCGATTTGTTTAATCCGAAAGGACTGCATCATATGGGAGATGTGTTCCTGAAACTATTCATAGACGAGTTTCTGAACGGTGTATCCTTTTCCACCGATACTGTCACAGTGGAGCGGGAAAAATATATCGGACCTGTTACAGCCACTACTGGAGGGCGTCTGGATATTATCGTAACAGATGCTGACAGAAAAGCTATTATAATAGAAAATAAAATATATGCTTCCGACCAGGAAAACCAGCTTATCCGTTATCACAATTATGCCGAGAAAAACACATCTGAACACAAACTGTTTTACCTGTCGCTCGATGGAACAGTTCATGATGAGGATAAAACTGCTAAACATGATAATAAAGAATTAATAGAAGAAGAACACTACTTCACCATCTCATACGAAAGCGATATACTGAAATGGTTGGAGCAATGTCGCGAAAAAGTTGTGGACAAGCCTTTGATTAGAGAAGGTATCAGCCATTATATCAACCTTATTAAACATTTAACAAACCAAACTATGAGCAAGGAGATGGAAAAGGACTTAAAAGATCTGATTTTAGAGAATCCGAAATATATTCAGAATTTAGGAATCATCAGAGAAGCAATCAATATTAGTGTGGTTGAACTGCAGAGAAGATTCTGGGAACTTTTAAAGGAGAAAATGGAAGAATTTAATAATGACGTTAATAAGTATTCTGTAATAGAAGACAAAACATATAGATATGCATTGGATGAGAAAGAAGACCGCATCAATAAATATTATAAGGGCAATTTAAACAACAAAAGATATGGCTTTGAGTTCCTTGTAAAAGAATGTGGCAAATATGAAATAAGATATGCTGTTAGGATGGACGAACCAATGGTTTACGGTTTCTTTATCATAGGGGAAAAAGGTAACAAAAGAGAAATCTCCAACGACCCGGAATTCAATAATATTATAAATATAATAAGTGAGTCATTACCAATATATAAGCCCGATAAGGCTGGATATTATCTGGGAGAAATTGACTGGAATAGTAAACAAACTAAATTTATAAACCTGCAATTCAAGAAGTTAGATTCCGAAACATTGTCCGCTCTTGCCAAAATGGATGAAACCGTATCAAAGATTGCATATTCTATCAAAGAAGACATTGATACTTTAAGGAGAAAGACTGAAAATCTGCGTTATTAACGTTTATTATACCTTAAGCTGCAATTTTCCTCTGTCCATGAGTATAATTGAACTAAAATGATTTCAGAAAGACTTAATTGTATATGACAGAGGAAATAAAACTACACACAGAAAGGCTTATTGTCCGTTCGCCTCGGGTGGAAGATGCTCAAGATATCTTCACTCTGATGAAGGACAAAAACACCGCAATGATAACCGGCTTCACTCCTATGAGCAACATCTGTGAAGCAGAAGGCAAAATACGTCGTGGCATATCCGGTGGAAACATGTTTGTTATAACCACAGAAGAAAAACCGGGACATGCCATAGGAGTATTTGAAGTTACATCCCTAAAAGTGAGTAACATTCATGGCGAAAAGCAAGAATATGAGATTTGCTACTTCCTTCACAAGGACTTCAGGGGGAAAGGATATATGACGGAAGTGGTAGAATTAATGAAACGCTATCTGTTTATGGGGCGTCAAGCTGATACGCTTATCATCAGTGTTTTTCCTAGAAACGATGCTTCACGGAGGGTAGCCATCAAAAACGGATTTATCTTCAAAAACCTGGAACGTAAATGCGGAATCACTGGCTGTGGTGAAATAGCAGATATAGAAATTTATATACTTGAAAAAGAAAAGTATCTAAATCCAGGTAAACAAGACTGTGAAGAAACTATCCAATGGATGGAAAAACAGAAATGGATTAATAACAATGGTATACTATATCCCATACCAGGTTACGCCACACTGCTCCCAGCTCCAGGTAATGGAGTTTTCAGAATTTATGAGGACATTCTAACCGGACGTCTTGGCCTTGAGAAAATAGACGAGACATTCACCTTCGACTTCAAGATTTACGACCTCGATTGTGAGCAGTTCATGCAACGAATCATCACGACATGGTCATCTGAACTCTTTATAAATAGTAACAAAAATCTTGGAGTTATATTCAATGGTCTAAAAGGAACAGGAAAGACAATTGCCGCCAAATTGTTAAGCAACCGTATAGGCCTGCCGGTGATTATCATATCCAAGCCCATAAAAGGAATGCTGGAGTTTATCCAGTCGTTGTGCTTTGAATGTATCATCCTCATTGATGAAGCTGAAAAGACCTTCAAAGAGGAACAGGAGGTTTTACTGAAAATGATTGATGGTGTTTACAACAGCACACGCAAACTTTATCTTCTAACTACCAACAAACTTACTGTAGATGAAAATCTGTTAGGACGTCCGGGACGAATACGTTATATCAAGGAGTTTGGCAATCTTTCCATAAAAGCAGTAAACGAAGTTATAGATGATAATCTGTCTGACCCTACTCTTAAGGCAGACATCCTGAAACTGGTTGATACACTTGAAATTTCTACCATTGATATACTTAGGGCTATAATAGATGAATGCAATATCATGGGAGAAGTTCCTTCGGACAAAGAATTGAACATACCTAAAGGCCTGTTTAAATTGGATTTAATCGAGTTTTATGGACTTGAGCAAAACTATCATCAAGAAGTTAGGAATCTGATAAAATGTCAACTAAATATTAATGAGACCATAAAGGAATGGTTGATGAGAGCTACTAACAGACAAGATGAGATAAAAGAGAAGAATCTAAACAAAAACATGTTAGAGGATAAGTATGATTGTCAAATTGAAATCGTTACCATCTCATCTGTATCTCCTATTCCATATATAGGATTGCAACTAAATCATGGCACAGTAACAAGTAATCCTGATGCTTTGGGATTTTTTACTATAGAACATGAGAGACACTGCAATGTGTCTGAGCTATATTGCTTCATAGGCAATGTTTATACTCCATCTTTATACAGAGGATCATTAGTGTCCAATAAAATGGACGAGTTAAAAAAATTAGTCGATTAGCCCTTTAAAAGGGGTTAATCGGGTTCTTTGCATTATTGAAATTAGTCTTGTCGAACAGGTCACGTAAGTTAGTTTTGTTCGTTAGAGAGATGCTTAGAATCTGCAAAACTTCATAAGTTGAACACTTTAATTGCATATCGTGTTGGACAATAGTGATGAAACAGTATGTGATAATAGCCACACTGATTTGAATGCGGACAGCGTTTTTCATTGTGCCCCAGAATTCCTTTATCTTGTGGTGCTGTTCGAGTCATTTAAAGAATAGCTCGACCAATCATCTTTTCTTATAAAGATTGGCAATGTCCAATGCAGAAATATACAAATACTTCATTATTAGTAAGGGACTATGAAATAAGGATGCTTTATTTAATTTTCAGAGGAGTAATTTTAAAATGATATTTCATATTTTTGTATCTACTAAAACTATTACAATATGGAAAAATTAAAGAAAATTCTAGCATCAACAAAAACTACTATAATACTATTTATTATTATCCTAGTTCTTTCCCTTATTTGTAAAGAAACAGTAGTCTATAGATTTGAAACTTTGGCTAGTTATCTTTATGGTACAGATGCAGATAATAAAGGAAAACTCTTATCTACTATTCTAACGGCTATTGGTGGCGTCTGTGATATGGGGATTATGGTTGAATAACAAAAAGGTAAACCAACAGATACGACAAGTAAATGAGCAAGTCAGACAAAATGATATAGCTATACAAAATAGTAATGATAAAAGATTTTGTATATTCTTTTTGTTCGGTATTAAATTCCAACATTCGTTGTTGAAGTTCTCGTTGTTTATCCAAGATAATCTTTTGGATATATTCTCTATTAGGGCAGTTGGGCTTAGGTTTATTTCGTGTAAAATCCCAATAACGGGGTAGGATAGATATTCCTAAACTTTGATATTTACGCTTTCCTCCTTTAGATACTTGGAGCATCAATGGATTTTCACCATTAGATAATGTCTTAGATTTGTAGCAAACTACTGAAATACAGGCATTTATAATATTTTTTTCGGTTTACATCTTGGTTTACATGTATCCTCTCTGTTGCTCTTGAAATAGGTATTTATATCATACTAGAAGCAAAAAACCTCGATAGCTAAATACTTAACTATCAAGGTTTTCGTTGAGAGCGGTAAGCGGGATTCGAACCCGTGACCCTTAGCTTGGGAAGCTAATGCTCTACCAACTGAGCTACTACCGCAGACGAAAGTGAGACAAAAGTAGGTTTTATTACGCAAATAAGCAATAATAGAACCTACTTTTTTTATTAATAATCTATTTTATCCAATATTCCTGTTAAGTAGGCAATCGTTACTCCGTAATTTGTCATCGGGATGTGTTGATTGCGCGCTTGCGCTACACGGTTCAATACGTACTTTCGGTTGAACATACAGGCTCCGCAGTGAATAACAAGATCGTATTTGTTCAGGTCTTCCGGAAAATCTGTTCCCGAAACGTGGTCAATCTGCAATCCGGCTCCGAACTTTTTACGAAGCATGTTCGGTATTTTTACACGTCCAATATCTTCGGCAAGTGGGGCATGGGTACATGCTTCCGCAATTAGAACGTGCGAATTTTCTGTCAGACATCCGATGGCATTTGCCCCTTCGATAAAATAATTTATATCGCCTTTGTATTGGGCAAACAATACCGAGAAGGAGGTCAGACGACTCGCTGCCGGTTTCTTTTCGTAAACGGTTTTGAATACTTGCGAGTCTGTAATGATAAGCGATGGGGGTTGCACCAATGCTTGAAGCATCTGATCTATTTTATCTGTTGTACAACTCATTACAAGACATTTTCTGTCGAGTAATTCGCGGATTGTCTGTACTTGTGGAAGAATAAGACGACCCTTCGGCGCCTGAATATCTTGTGGCATGACGAGCATAACCGTATCGCCTTCTTTTACCAATCTTCCCACAATTCCCTGTGACATGGTTTCATCGGGTAACTTAGCTATCAGGCTGCGACGTATGTCTTCCATTCCTTGTTTGGTTCGGGCACTGACAGCAAGAGGAACTTGTCCGCATTTTTTCTCTATAGAGCGAACGGTTGCAGTCGCATCAGCCAACAGGTCCGCTTTATTTAATATCCATATTACCGGAATATTTTTTTCTTTCAGCAGACGATTCCATTCAAGCTCTTTTTCGATATCATCTCCTGTACAAACCAGCAAGGCAACGTCGGTACGTTCCATGGCACGCATGGTCTGTCGGATACGAAGTGCTCCCAGTTCGCCTTCATCATCAAGTCCTGCTGTATCGATGAAGACACACGGACCTATGCCATGTATCTCCATTGCCTTATATACAGGGTCAGTCGTGGTTCCTGCCACATCGGAAACAAGAGCTGTTTCCTGATTGGTCAGCGCATTGATCAGCGATGACTTACCACTGTTACGTTTGCCAAACAGCCCGATGTGCAGGCGGTTGGCACGAGGTGTATCTTGCATAAACTTTCAATCTTATGAGTTAGAATCTGAAATCTCGTTTCCCTTCGGAAATGCGTTCCAGATTTTCCAATGCACGGCGGCGGATAGCCGGGTTAGGAATCTGTTCCATCTGTTCACGAATCATCTTCACACCTAGCTCACGTGTTTCGGGAGAGGCATAATCTTCCAGATACTCTTGCAGGGTCATCAGTGCATTCGGAGCGCAACAGTTGGCTATCTGTCCAGTTTTAACTAAAGACATGAAGCGGTCGCCCGTACGGCCCTCACGATAACATGCAGTACAGAAGCTGGGGATATATCCCAAACGCAACAGCCAGGCTACGATTTCATCGAGTGTACGGCGGTCGCTTACATCAAACTGTGCCGAGTTTTCTTCGGGCGTTTCTTCGTGCACATATCCACCTACGCTGGTACGTGAGCCACCGCTTAACTGAGAAACTCCCAGTGCCAGCACTTTTTCGCGTGAGCGTTGAGATTCGCGGGTAGAAACAATCATTCCGGTGTAAGGCACGCTGATACGAATCACTGCTACGATTTTCTGGAAAATATCGTCCGAAATAGCATTTTCAAAATCGGATGCATTGATATCATCGGCCGAACAGATACGAGGCACGCTGATGGTGTGCGGTCCTACGCCATACGTCGCTTCCAAGTGTTCGGCATGCATCAGCATACCCACGAAGTCATAACGGTAGGTATTCAGACCGAACAATACGCCGATACCTACATCGTCGATACCTCCCTGCATGGCACGGTCCATGGCTTCCGTATGATATGCATAGTTGCTTTTCGGGCCCCGCGGATGCAGTTTCTCATAATTCTCCTTATGATAGGTTTCCTGAAACAGAATATACGTTCCAATACCGGCATCATGCAGACGGCGGTAGTTCTCTACCGTCGTTGCTGCGATGTTTACATTTACGCGGCGGATGGCACCATTCTTGTGCTTGATGCTGTAGATGGTCTTGATTGATTCCAGAATATATTCTATCGGATTGTGCAACGGATCTTCTCCGGCCTCAATAGCCAGACGTTTGTGTCCCATATCCTGCAAGGCAATTACTTCCTGACGAATCTCATCTTGTGTCAGTTTCTTGCGGGCTATCGATTTATTCTTGATGTGGTACGGGCAGTACACACAACTGTTTACACAATAATTGGAAAGATAGAGTGGGGCAAACATCACGATACGGTTGCCGTAGAAACGTTGTTTGATTTCACGTGCCAGAGCATATATTTCTTCCAGCAGGCTGGAATCTTCGCACTCCAGCAACACGGCAGCCTCGCGATGAGTCAGTCCCTTGCAGGCGCGAGCCTTCTCAATAATAGAACGAATCAACTCACGATTACCTTTGTTGGCTTGCGCATAGTCCAGCGTAGCCAAGATTTCATCGTGGTTGATGAACTCTTCTGCATGAGGTGAATCTATTTTATACATAATTGATTTTATATTTTAAAACGATAATAAACAATGTTCTAATGTGCGCTATAATCTCCTCTTCCTTTATCGATAACATATCCGATTGCTTCCAGCCGTTTTTCCAGCAAAAGAAGTCCTTCGGCAGCCTCGGCTCCCAAAGAAGCTTTATTATCGTATAGAGAATATTTGCTTCGCTGTACGACAGGGGATAGGTTGGGCATCACGACATTCGCACCTGCCAGTATGCCTTTTTCTCTTCCTTCTGGAGCAAGGGTTGCAAGGGCTGTAGTCGATGGTATCAGAGCATGTGGATGCATCAGGCGGAAAATAGAAAGCAACAGCAGTGTCAGCTTCATACTGCCCGACGGCATCTTGGCAAAAGGAGTATCATGGTGTGGAAGAAACGGTCCGATACCAATCATTTCGGGCTGGAGTTTCTCGATGTAAAGGATATCTTCCACCAGGTTGTCGATAGTTTGATACGGACTCCCTACCATAATACCGGTACCCGTCTGAAAGCCGATTCGCTTCAAGTCATTCAGGCACCTCAGGCGATTGGGCAATGACATGTCTTCAGGATGTAGCTTGCTGTAATGCGATTGATTATGCGTTTCGTGACGAAGCAGGTAACGGTTGGCTCCTGCCTGAAAGAAACGTTCATACACCGACGCTTCTTTTTCTCCCAATGAAAGCGTAATGGCCACATCCGGGAACTCTTTTCGGATAGAAGTCACGGTACGGACAATCATTTCATCGTCATTGATTTCTCCTCCCTGGAGGACAAACGTCCGGAATCCCAGTTTATAACCGTGCCGACAGCATGCCAAAACAGTTTCTTCATCCAGGTGATAGCGTTCTACCTGATGGTTACTTCGGCGGATACCGCAATAATAACAATCATTCTTGCAGCGGTTGCCTACCTCAATCAGTCCTCGTATGAAAATCTTGTTTCCGAAATTTTGCTGCGCAACCTCACGGGCAAGAGTATTGATAAAGGAGAGATCTTCTTCCTCACATTGACTGAGTAACACACGAAATTCATCGGGAGAGAGTGTTCGCTCCCGATGAAGACGTTCTATCAAACTTCTCATGTAACGGAGAAGGTATTATTGTTCCTTATAATTTTCGTATTTCAGCGTACGTTTCAGCAAGTCCTGATTCAACTGACGCTTTCCTGATACTGAATCATTGTAAGCGCTCGGTCCGGTTACACAACCACCTTCGCAAGCCATCATTTCAATGAACTGAGCATCTACCTTTCCAGTCTTTGCCCATGCACGCATTTGTCCGATACTCTTCTTGTTGAAGTCGGAGAATTGCAACATCTTGATACCGTCAGCTTTCGGTCCCAGATAAGCCTTGACAGCTCCAGCAACACCTCCTGCCTGAGCGAAACCGTGTGCTTCGCATACAGATTCGTATGCCACCTTATACGGATTAGCCTGAGCCAGTTCGATACCAAATCCACGGAAGATAGAATGTAATTCTTCGAATGTTATTACATAGTCGACGCATTCGTCGCGCTGTGCTTCTTTACGCTTGGCAATACATGGACCGATAAAGACCACCTTTGCATTCGGATATTTCTTTTTTGCAATACGTGACGCATAATACATCGGTGAGCCTGTGCCCGAAACATAAGGTTTCATGGCTGGAATATGCTTGTTTACCAGTTCGATGTACGACGGACAACAAGATGTTGTCATAAACTTCTGTCCTTCTTCCAGTTTTTCCAGCAATTCGTGTGCTTCGTTGCTGGTCGTTTCCATAGCACCTTCTGCTACTTCAATGATATCGGCGAAGCCTACTTCCTTCAGAGCACCATACACCTGGTCGATGGTTGCATTGAACTGTCCCAATACAGAAGGAGCGGGGATAGCCACTACCTGTTCGCCACGACGGATTGCTTCCAGTACGTCAAATACCTGAGATATTTCGAAAATGGCACCAAAAGGACACGCATTCAGACATTTTCCACAATAGATACACTTGCTCTCGTCGATGTGCTCAATGTTATGTTCGTCCTTGCTGATGGCCTTTACTGGACATGCTTCTTCACATGGAACCGGGATGTATACAATTGCATGATACGGACAGCTCTTATGGCAAATACCGCAACTGATACAAGTATCGTGATCGATGTGTGCCTGACCGGTCTTCTTATCGAAATGTACGGCTCCTTTCGGACAGTTCATGTAACAGCTTCTTGCTACACAACCGCGGCACAAGTTACTTACTTCGTAGTTTACCTGTACGCACGAAGAACATGCTTCATCGATAACGCAAAGAATGTTTTCTTTCAATTTGTTTCGTCTGCCAAGTGCCTGACGGGCATATTCAGAAAGCGGGGTCAGTTCGTCTGTTTCATCAGACATATCCCAGCCCAGCAACGGGAGCGACTTGTATTTCGTTACGGCGCGTTCTTTATGGATACAGCAGCGTCCTACCGGTTGCGAACGACGCGGGCTGAATTCTAATGGAACACGGTCAATTTTTTCAATAAGTTGGTCTTCTTTCCACAAAGCCACGAGTTTTTCCAGCAGTTTGTGGCGTACGATCATTACGTTGTTTGATGCCATAACACAAAAGTTAGGTTTATTAGTTTAGTTATCCTTAAATAAATAAAAGTTACTTTTCTTCTGCCGCCCGCAAAATAAGTGTGGTGGCTCCTAGAGTAAAGATCGCTCCGTCTTCTATACGGACACGGTCTTTGGGTCCTAAAAGTTCATTCATCAGGAATGTACCAGTAATACTATCGTTATCGCGCAGCGTATATATGATATTTCCCTGCTTGTTCACCTTCACATTCAGTATGCAGTGACGGCGGTCCATGCTAGGGTCATTTGTTTCTACGGGAATATCTATTTCGGTTCCCTTACAACGGCGTCCTATGATATTGTCACCTTCGTGCAAAGGAAGTACTTGCTTGTAGCCGAAAACATTCTCTATGGCCACTACATTTCCGAAATCTTGTGTTCCTTCTTTTTCGTCTACTATCTCTTCACGGCGTGAGCCGGCATTTAATTTAGATTTTCCAATACGAATGCCAAACTGCTTTTTGCAGTTGTCGCACACAAAAACCAGTGACTGACCTTCTTCGTATTTTGTTTCATCGAATTGTATATAGTTGTCACACTTTGGACATCTGACTCTTTTCATAATGTGGTTTATTCAGTTTTGTTTAGAAGTGAATACCCATGCCGATGCATATTTCGCATCACCTTTCAAGGCTTTTACCTGCTTATAGGCATCAGCCTGCTTGTCGTACTGGTCGATAGCAACACGAAATCTGCCGTTCGATTCAAGCACTTGCGCGTTTTTATATCCTTTCTGCTTCAGTTGCTTTACTTCCTGCTGTGCGTCGCTCATTGTTGTCAGACTGGCTACGATAACATAATAACCTGTCTGCTTCTTGGCTGGAGCCTTTTCCGGCATTTGGGCGGGAGCAGGAGTTTGTTTCTTTTCCACTTCCCGTTTCTCAGCCAATTTGACGGTTGCTTTTTGAGCTGGTTTCGCACTAGGAGTTGCTTCAACCTTTTCAGTCTTGACAACGACGGGTTTCAGCGTGTTGATATTATTTTTGATATATTGTCTTTTTACGGTCTTTTGCTCTTGTTTCTGGCTTTTGGCCTGAGTATTCGAAGCCGGTGATGTAATGATACTCGAAGCCATCGACTGGTTTCTGATAGCATCGAACAATCCGGCTGAACCTAATGAAGCATATTCCGCATCATCCATATAAGTATTTTCTACAGGTACGGAAAACAGGAAGAACAGCAATATAGCCGCAGCAACAGCCACAATGTTCTTTGCCCATTTGCGGTAATGAGGACGGAAACGGCGGGTGCTGATCTTGACCGTACGGCGCATGACCGGTTCGAATGCAGAAGGTTGAACGGACGGCTTCTCCTGAGCCAGTTTCGGGAAAGTAAAAGCCTGAAGTCCGTACAGTGACGGCGTAAAGAAACCGTTTGCTTCCGGCTCAAACTCATACACACCATTCATGTTATAGTACAATGTACCCACGTTGTTCAGGTGGATATGTCCTTGCCGGTAAATATCTTCTTTCAGTTGTGAAACTATTTTCTCTATTCTGCGAGTTGCGTCGGGGAAATCTGTGTTATACGCTTGCATATACGACTGCACCAACAGACCATCGTTCATGACAAGTTGTGGATTAAATCCGATGGTACGAGCAGGCGGACAAAACTCTCCCGTATCTTCGTTGAATACAGACGAACGATAGTGGGCTATAAAGCCTCCTAACCCCGGGACGATTACACAATCATTCTCCAGGAGTAATACTTCTATATGTTTTGCCAATTCAATCATAATGCAAATATAGGATTTTTTTCTTTTACATCGTGCGTCTTTTGAGCATTTTGTTCGAAAAGATGGATACACTTTTTGTAAAGGTGCAGCGAACGGCAACTTTACGTGTGTCCGACAAGATGATATACGGTAGAACTTCTCTTTATTCGTCTGGTTGTCTTTGTCTAAATATTTTTCTGCCAAAAGGAGGGGAAATCCGGAGAGTTTGTTTCTGTCGGAACCTTTTTCCACAAGTCGAGCATATCCGTTTCTCCCCAGTACCAGCGGACAAGACCCGCAAAAACATTCTTGTACCGGAAGAGCAGGATAGAGGTACTGTTGCCGCGCATGGTATAGACGGGTGTAGCAGTGAACAAATTTCCGTCCGGATTTGCCGTTTCGGTGTAGTGAGATTCATAACCGCGTAATGCCAATCCGTGATATTCCGCCTGACGATAGCCTGCATTTGTTCGCGTTGTCATCGTAAAGTCGAAAGGAAATATGTTTGCCATTTCATAAGCCGTTCCTCCCTGACGGACTGTAAGTGAATGGGAGAGCAGTACCATTCCTCCACATTCGGCAAGCAATTTGCCACCTTCTTCAATATAATCGCGAAGTTGACTAAAAAGTCTTTTTCGACGATATAACTGACGTGCAAACAATTCCGGATAACCTCCGGGAAGATATACCAGATCAGCACTCGGAAGATCACTTCCATACAGCGGACTGAAATAGGAAATCTGACCATATTGTGCCAGTGAATCTATGTTCTCCTGCGATAAAAGACAGAATGCGGGGTCTCGGGCGATGGCTATTTGTAGTTTTTTTCGACCTACAAGATGCCTGACATCTGGTTCCGACTCGGACGTATAGGGCAGGATGTGCTGACATGGAAAAATACGCTCGCATAAATTTAGCAGCTTATCCACGTTTACATACTTTTCGATAAGAGAAGCTATCCGGTCAATCTGTTCGTTCATGGTACGTCGGACAGACAAAACCAGTCCCGAATGCCGTGGAGGTAATTTAAAATCATCCACAACAGGTAGATAGCCCAGACATTCTACTCCGGCATCTGCACATGCCTCTTGCAATAAAGTCAGGTGAGCAGGCGAAGCAACCTGATTGAACACAACTCCCACGACCTGCACATAGTTTTTGAAATGTTTGAATCCGTACAGAATAGGAGCAACAGAATATGCCGTAGCACGAGCATTGACAACCAGAACGACGGGTATTTTCAGCAATCGGGCAATATGTGCATTGCTTCCTTGCAGGCGATTATATCCGTCGAAAAGTCCTGCCGTTCCTTCCGTCACGCAGACATCTGCCTGCTCGGCATACTTATTATATATAGTCTGGATATGTCCGTCCGAAGCCAGCCAGGCATCCAGATTTACTGAATCGCAGTCGGCCGCCAGTGTATGATACTGCGTGTCGATGCAATCAGCTCCACATTTGAAAGGCTGTGGTCGCAATCCTTTTCGCCGAAGCACACGCAGCAATCCCAGCGTAAAGGTCGTCTTTCCGCTACCAGATATGGGAGATGCTATCAGTAATTGTGGTTTCATGCCTGCTTCGGTTATTAAAATCGGGGGCAAAGATAGGGAGAACTCGTGAAATTTCGATATAAAACCGATAAATATGTGGTAAGTATTCGCTGACAGCCAGTAAATTTATTTTCCTAGCCAGACTATAAATTCTTGACATAACTACTGCTTTATATTCCGAAAGCATTTTATTTATCGTGCGATTTTCAGTACTTTTGCAGGCAATAAAATAAAAATCAATGAAAACAATCGTTATAACCGGCGGAGCCAAGGGTATAGGGCGCTGCTTGGTAGAGTATTTTGCATCGCAGGGCAATACGGTCTTTTTTATCGATATGGACGCGGATGCTGTTGCGACTGTAACGGAAAAGTTATGTGCCAGACAGATGGACGTGCATGGCTTTACAGGGGATATTGCCGACGAGCAGGTATTACAGAAGTTTGCGGAGAGAGTGATAGAAGAAACTCCGCAAGGCATACACTGTCTGATAAATAATGCTTGCCTGATGAAAGGAGGAATCCTGAGTGGATGTAGTTACGAGGATTTTCTTTATGTGCAGCGTGTAGGTGTTGCCGCACCTTATCTGCTCAGCAAGCTTTTCATGCATCATTTTGCCGGTGTCGGTTCCATCGTAAACCTTTCTTCAACCCGTGCATTTCAGTCGCAGCCCGATACCGAAGCGTATACGGCAGCCAAGGGAGGCATTACCGCACTGACTCATGCGCTTGCCGTAAGTCTTTCGGGAATAGCCCGCGTCAATGCCATTGCGCCGGGATGGATTGATACCGGTAAGTTCCACGACGAAAGTTATGTTCCCGACTACACGGAAGGGGATATCATGCAGCATCCGTCGCAACGGGTGGGAGAACCCGGAGATATTGCCCGCGCCGTTGAGTTCCTGTGCGACGAACGTAACTCTTTCATCAACGGACAATGCATCACTATCGACGGCGGGATGAGTAAACTGATGGTTTATCATAACGATTGCGGATGGAAAAAAGAATAAAACAGTTATTAATTATTTTATAAAGATCCTTTATGTTATTACAATTATTATTTGTCCTTGTTGCGATAATTATCGGTGCAAGAGTAGGCGGTATCGGACTAGGAATACTGGGCGGACTTGGTCTTGCCGTACTGACTTTCGTGTTCGGGCTCCAGCCCACTGCTCCTCCGATTGATGTGATGCTTATGATTGTAGCCGTCATTGCGGCAGCAAGCTGTATGCAGGCAGCAGGAGGACTGGACCTGATGGTGAAGTGGGCAGAGAAGATTTTGCGGAAAAATCCGCATCACATTACGCTGCTTAGCCCGTTTGTGACATACTTTTTTACCTTTTTCGCTGGTACGGGACATGTAGCTTATTCCGTTCTTCCCGTCATTGCCGAGGTTGCCAAAGATACAGGTATCCGTCCGGAACGTCCGCTGGGTATCGCAGTCATCGCCTCGCAGCAGGCTATCACGGCCAGTCCGATATCGGCAGCAACAGTTGCCATGCTCAGCATGCTTGCCGGATACAATATTTCGTTGTTCGATATCCTGAAGATTTCCATTCCCTGTACGCTGATAGGAGTTCTCTTAGGAGCCTTGTACTCGATGAAAGTCGGCAAGGAACTGAAAGATGATCCTGAATATCAAAGACGACTGGCTGCCGGTGAAATTTCTGGTGACGGTTATCATACGGCAGAGGTGGCAAGCTATGGCAAGGCATTAACTTCCGTCATTCTCTTTCTGGCTGCCACTATAGGCATCGTTTTGTTCGGATCGATCGACGGACTTCGCCCGACATTTGCAACGGCTCAGGGAGAAGTACAGATGGAGATGTCGCACATTATCGAAATATTGATGCTTTCTGCCGCATCACTCATCCTGCTGCTGACTAAAACAGACGGTATAAAGGCGGCTAAATGTTCCGTATTCAATGCCGGAATGCAGGCTGTAGTTGCCATCTTTGGTATCGCATGGATGGGAGATACCTTCATTGCCGGAAACATGGAAGTGATGAAAGAGAACATCTTCGGTCTTGTAACCGATATGCCTTGGCTGTTTGGTGTAGCCTTGTTCCTGATGTCCATTCTGTTGTTCAGTCAGGCGGCTACCGTTCGTTCCCTGTTACCACTCGGCATAGCACTGGGCATCTCTCCTTACATGCTCATCGCACTTTTCCCGGCAGTAAACGGCTATTTTTTCCTGCCCAACTACCCGACGGTGATAGCTGCCATAAACTTTGATACTACCGGAACGACACGAATAGGCAAATACCTGCTGAACCATTCGTTTATGATGCCCGGACTGATAGCGACGATTGTATCGGTTGTACTGGGTATTGTGTGGGTTTCAATGATGTAATAATTAAACCATTTAAATCTGAATATATGAAAAAAATCACTCAATTTTCCGTTTTATATCTCTTGCCCTTATTTTTGGGTAGCTGTGCTCCTAAAGTCCTGACAGAAATAAATAACCCTCATACTCCTGTCGTAACGGCAAATGAAGTCCGCTTGTATGAAGTAGGCGATTCCGTCCCGCAGTCAGCTGAACTGATTGGTCGGGTAAAAGTTTTGGATTCCGGTCTGAGCACTCATTGCCAGTACGATCAGGTAGTAGCACTGGCAAAAGAAAAAACGGCACAAAGTGGAGGAAACGCACTTGCACTGACGGATCATCGTAAACCGTCTATATGGAGCAGTTGTCACCAGATTGCCGGAAATATGCTATTGATTGATGAAACCAAGAGACATGAAACTTATACAAGAGCTACAACTCCTGTCGAGGATTCAAAGGAATGCAACTGCGAGGAGCAGTCCCGTTTCAGACATAATACATTCTATGCCAATATCGGCTATTCCTGCATTGTCAGTAAATTTTATATGCCATTAGAGGCTACGGGGCATCCCAAACGAGGAATGGATTGGATGGCTGGTTACGATTGGGTGTCAACAAGTGGTTTTGGGGCCGGAGTGATGTATTCCGGTTATAAGTCATCGTATTTACTATCCGATATAGATTTTGCAATCAAACTGACATACATAGCTCCGCAGTTCGTGATGAAACAACAGTTCCGCCAATGGTCGATAGAAGAGAAATTGGGTATCGGATATTTCAACTATCGGGAGTCAGTAAAAGGCAGTGGAAGTGTTTCCGCATCAGGTGTAGGATATAACTTCTTGCTCGGCACAGAATATCATGTGTCCGACCTTGTTGGGATAGGAGCTAACATTGGTTATATATCGGGTTCACTTCCTGAAGATAAATTTGGTAATCCAAATGAAGAAGACGGAAGTACCGGTATCTTCCGCCTTCACTTCAATGTCGGAGTGAGATTCCACTTTTAAGTATCTCACTGAATAATTCCCGTATCGCTGTCTTTCAGCTGAATGGATTTGTTGACCGCCCGATATTTACGTCCTTTGTGCAGTCGCCAGGTTATAGTCAGACTGACGAGGTTGCAGATATCCGTGCTGTAAAGAGCTGTCGACTTCTGAAGATTTCGGTTCAAGATATCTGTTTCGAACATCTTATACCGCTGTATCAAAGGCAACTGCCAGGCAAGGGCAAACTGGCAGGATTTGTACTGATAGGAACCTTTCAGCACAATGCTGCTTCCGTTGTATCCCTTGGTTTCTCCTTCCAGAAAGCGCCATCCGTTGTCGGCATACGCCTGAAGCGAAAAGTCCCCCAAATAAGCCTGAACATTTCCCGTCAGGAAATAAGATGTATAGCAGTGAGTATAGTCATACCCGAAATTAAAGCAGCGGAACAGTCCGCCGTATAAGGCTACGGAAAGTTTCTCGGGCAGTAGCCAGTAGTTGGCATATCCTGACGTCTGCAAGACATCGATTTCTTTCTGGTTACGCTGGGTATAGATAAACTGATCGTCTGCTGTCCGTTCGTACACCGCCATATTCGGGCGATGACATAGCCTATAAAAGCCTTCGATGTATGCTTGCAGGCGAGCATTGGAGTATGATAGTCTGAGAGTGTGATATGTTTCTCTGTTAGGCTTGAGGTCAGGACTTCCAGCAGTCCATTCCATGCTATTGGTACGGATCATGGCATCGCTGATCATGGCTATGCTGGAAGTACGCTCGTTCGACTGAAAATTATAGCTTACTTGCAGGGCACTGGTGAAATCGTAGCTCAGTGCCGCCTTCGGACAAAACGTCCAGTAGTCGTACGTATGCTCCTGTTGGCGGTAGTGCAGGTAGCTTGCACCTACGCCTGCCGAATAACGCAATTTGCCCCAATAGCCTTTTATCTCAGAGAACAGATAGAGGCGGTTGTTGTGCATCAGGGTGAGTGAAGAAACATCTCCCGTATATGCATTGTTCGTGTACTTCTGGCTGTAATTGATACCGGCGGTAAGGGTAAAAGGCTTCAGCTTGTTCTCATAAATTGCTTCGCTCAACAGCGAATAGGTTTTGCCGTCCACATTGTACCGGTAGGGAGAGCCTTCATCGTAACTGGTAGAAGAATTTGTATCGATATAGGTACCTACGGCATTCAGTGTAACCGACTGTCGGGGGGTGAGTTGCTGGAAATAATAAAGGTCGAGTACCGGACTTCCCGTCCGGCTGTTGTCTTGCTGGGTAGCGACGTACTCATTCGTCCCGTCCACTACATTTTTCCGGTTGAAGTCGCCCGGCACGTGATTGAAATCGCCGCTTAGAGATGCCTGAAACACATAACGTGTAGAATCAGCCAGATTGTAAGTCAGCTTCACACTATTATTAAAATATCGGCTGCGTGAAGCGATATCGTTACGCTGAATAGTATAAACCGAACCATCATTCAAGTGAGCTGAATTCAACTTGCAAATGCAACAGAATTCTGATTAAT
>FR887774.1 GCA_000432735.1 Bacteroides sp. CAG:443 | reverse complement strand
AATGTACCCAAAAAGAACCGATTAACAGAAAATAATGAAAACAACTGAAAGAAAGAGCGTCTTTATAAAACACTGATATAAAGCTAATTTATCTATACTTGTTTGGATTTTCTTTTCATCTTTAATATACCTGTTTATTTATTGATAATAGTTTTTACAACTCCAGTATAACGTGTTTCTTCTTTGGTTTTTTCTCCTTCTAATATAGCACCGCCATTTTCTGTAACCTGAGTTTTGATTCGATATACACGGCAATCTACATTTACACCATCAACGATGCTTTTCTCTAATGTGTAATTGACTATGCGATTATTGTTAAAGAATGCCATTGTTTCAGGAATAGGTGTAGCTGTCAATCCAACAAGTCTGGCTGTATCAAAATATTCCAATACCTTACGCCAATTCCCATAAATGGAGCGGTGACACTCATCTATGATAATCAAATCAAAATAATCATGTGGTAAATTGGGATTAGGAGGCAATACAACTTCTTCTGTAGGCTCATTATCATCATCATTGTCATTATCCTCAATAGTATCTCCTTTCAGAAAAGAAAAAAGACGCTGTATTGTTGAAATAACGACATTACTATCAGATGGTATAGAAGAGGAACGAAGGCGATTTACTGTAAATATTGTATTGAATGCATCTCCATTTTCTGTCAGCCGAAAAGTTCCGAATTCCCCCTCTGCCTGTTTTCCGAGGTTATTTCTATCCACAAGAAATAATACTCTTCTCATTGGAGTATATGAAAGAAGACGATATGCAGCAAGACATGCAGTATATGTCTTACCTGCACCTGTTGCCAATACCATCAAAGCACGATTCTGCCCACTCCTGAAACTTTTTTCCAGTTCGGTAACTGCCTCATACTGACAATCACGCAATCCTTTTTTTCGCAAAGTTGGGAGTCCGGAAAAATAATCATTTATTCCCAACAGTTTAACCAATTCATAAGGAGTTGGAATCGTCATAATTTGCTTGAAACAAGAATCCTGTTTACGAAAGTCACAGAAGTACAAGTCTTTTCCATTTGAAGTAAATATGAAAGGCAAAGGCTTTTGGTATACTTGATAGATATTAGGAACATTCCGGGCATATAAAACAGCCTGTTCACAAACATTATTGGAAAAAGGATCTATCTCTTCTCTTTTAGCTTCAAGCACACCAACAGCCTTTCCATTAATGAAAAGGAAATAATCAGCCTCAAGATTACCTTTTAAAAGTCCTTCTCTTATAGCAACTGCAGTACAGTTTGGTTCATAGTTGTCTCTATCAACCACTTTCCAACCAGCATCGCTAAACCACTGATCTATTTTTTGCCTTGCTTTTTCTTCTGGTGTCATATATTCCTATATTTTTATATTATCGGAAGTTGTATACTAAGACAATAATAACATCTACAAATACGAAGAACTATTGGCGTTCTTCTTTGTCTGCTATTAAGTCTTTTAGGTCAACTTGAAGAATTCCAGCGATTTACTGTAAAGTCTCCAAGTTCAGCTGAATTCTGTTACAAGTATACGTATTGACCATGCTAAAACTTTTATCCAGTTTTTTGCTAACCACGTTTGTGAAATGCCTTTCTCTGACAAAACAGCCTTTATCTTATTTTATTTCATTTTTAGATATAATTATTTACGCAAATATAGCAATTATACTAATGATTTGGATTCTTTTATTATTTTTGTAATCAACATATAAGATCGCATACATATGCGACATAATTGTTGCATATCTTTTTAAAACAAAAACGATATTACATCTCAATATTAAAAATTTAAAGGATGTAAATCATTCCCTATTAAGTTTTTATCCCCCAAAGACCGACACCAAATAACTTACTACAAACGACATTAATACTAATTCATCCATTATATAAAATGTACGAGACTAACAAATATTAAATATTTTAGGACAAAGTAATATTTTGAAATGGATAATAATATTCAACTCCCTCATTGTAATGAAACAATGTTCCAATAAACCAATGTTATGATCCACTTTTTACGTATCTCACGAGATGCAAGATAAACTAGTTTTTGGAATATAGTTTACACTCATAGTCATTTATTGTTTTATTAAAATCTATTTTAAAGTTAATCTCCCACCATATACACCGGCTGAAACTTCGACCCAACATTCTTCAATACTCCCTCCTCAACCAGCCGACGAATATACCTTGTCGCCTTAGATTGGTTGAACCCCGTGAGCTGTTCAAAGTCACGGCGTTGAAGAAAACTATGTCCTGCAAAGAATTCCGCGAGCTTCTGTTTTACCTCTTCGTCGTCCATCTTTGAAGAATGTCGGGAAGAATCTGCCGAACGTTCAAACTTCACCTCCTTGAAACGGTCTGCCAGTTCTTTATCGGGAGTGAACTTGATGCTTCGTACACGAATATCGGAAGCTGTTATATATTTCGGATTGATGTCGGGCGTGCATTTCAGGCTTAAACTGAAATAGCCGATGCCTTCCAAGTGTACGGCGTATCCATCGCTCAGCTTCTCGTAAAGTTCATCGTTCAAGGCCGTGATAACGGCTGCTACATCGGCAGGAGCCACCGTACATTTTTTAGAGATAGACTCACGAATTTCGTGGGTGGTAACGACATCTTTAGTAATTACTTTCGCATGTAGTTTTGGAGAGGACACACCCTCTTTCACAGGGTTCTCAAACAAATCGAATTTAACAGCCATATAGTATCAGTTGGTTAGTAAATATTTTATCAAACGTCTTTACATAAAAGTCTCATCACGTAGCTGATTAACCCTCAGCACGGACGTGATAAGCTATCGACACGAACGTAGCAATATATAAGCACGTTCGTGTCGAGGTAAAATTAACTATATTTTTAGGAAAGAGCAAGGATTCATCCCCTATTTTATAAAAGACTTACTCCATAACCTTTATACCACTTTCAAGTATTGTGGCATCACAGGTTCTTCCAATTTCCAAGTGATATTCATGGGACAATCGCCATGAGAAGAAACATAGTCTACCAATCCAAAACAATGGAAAGGACAGGTATTTCCAAAACCATCTCTTTTCTCTTCACGAACAAAGAGGATAATCTTGTTATGCTTTATAGGCTGGTCGATATAAATACGTCCTCCTTTATTGTAATGAGCATCAGTATTCTTAGACTGCCAATGGAAATAATCTTTGTTGATAACGTAATCGTCGTATTGTGTAGAAGGAGAAAAGTCCTTATCTGATTTATTTAATGTAACAAAGAGCAACGTGGCATCGTATTCCGGCAAGTTAAACACACCGGACACAGAACCAGACATTCTTTTCTCTTCGGTCTGCCGTCCGACCAAAGTAAATATCTCTTCTCGAGTATAACAGCCATAAAGTTCAATACAAGGCAATACATCCGCGCCCAAAGGGGTTGTAGTTATCTCCAAATGTGCCAACAAATAAGACACTATTTCAGCAACTTCTTGTTTAAAATACCGATAACGCTCGTTATGCAATAGAGCCAAAGCTTGGTACATTCCCATGTCTTTAAACTCTGTCTTATCAATACGTTCCTGATACAAAATGTAATACAGCATAGTAGTATACGGCAGATTGTTTTCATCCAAATATTGTTTACTTCCTGCAATAAAATCATTCACGAAACGAAGGAACGAAACCGTGTTATGATGTACCAAGTTACCCATGCCTTTTTCCAAACGTCGGGTAATCTCATCGTCGGTATAGGAAATACGTCCAGCAGATCGTTTGAGAGAAGTCCAGCAAAAATTACCGGCATACAGAATACGAATATCTTGCCCGTTGTTTTCCAAGAATTGAGAAATGGTAGGCAATATGGTATAAGTATTGATTTCTTTCACTAAACGATTCTTGTTATAGATAGCTTGCTGGATATTTTCAAGAATATATTGCCGAGCTTTTTTCTCCATAATGATACTACATCCGGTAGGAAGAAGTGTAAAACCATTTTCTATTTGCTGAACAATATTTTTTTCCGGACGCAACGTCAAAGCCCGAAACTTACCGGCAAAGTCATATTTTTTATTGACTTGCGCCACAAAATCGAGCACTGTCAATTCTGTTTTTCCGGGTGAAAGTCGGAGTCCACGTCCCAACTGTTGCAAGAAGATTGTTAAACTGTCTGTAGGACGAAGGAACAATACGGTATCTACTTCAGGGATATCGACTCCTTCATTGAAGATATCGACTACACATAAGTAGTGTATCAATCCATTACGCAAATCTTTTGCCAATTGTTCACGCTGAGACTGTGGGGTATCCGAAGTCAGACTTTGTGCATTGAAGCCATATTTTTGAAGTTGCTCTGCCATAAAATCGGCATGCTTCTTATTTACGCAGAAACATAAAGCCCGACAAGTGTATTCATCGGCCAAGTAACGGTGTAAAGCATCTACTATATATTGTGCGCGTTCGGGTACACAAAGTTTATCTGCCAAACGGTCGATAATGTATCGTTGTCCGTTCCAAAGAGCATCATCTCTCAAATCTGTATCGTCGGTAATGCACAAGTATTGGAACGGGGTCAGCAATCCTGCCTGAAGAGCTTGCGGTAATCGTATTTCGGCACTGATACGTCCTCCGAAATCCGGACGAAGGTCTTTACCATCCATACGTTCTGGAGTTGCTGTTAATCCGATAAGCAATTGGGGATGAAAATGTGAAAAGAGTTTCCGATAGCTATCAGCCTGACTATGGTGAGCCTCGTCGATGACTATATAATCGTAATAATCGGCCGGAAGTTTTGAAAACAGGCTTTCAAAACGTGAATTGAACATGGAAATAGAAACAAACAAATGTTCGTAATCGGTTTCTTCTTCAGGAGCATAACTGCCTACCCATAAGGTTCCCCAATTGGGCTCTTGCAATACACTACGATAGGTACGCAGCGACTGACGAAGAATTTCTTCCCGATGGGCTGTAAAAAGGATACGACTTGAATGTTTAGTTTTTATCTGATGCTGGCAAAATGCTTGATAGTCGAAAGCGGAAATCACGGTTTTTCCGGTTCCGGTAGCAGCTACAATCAGATTACGGAAATTGCCACATTCTTCACGTTCTACTTTCAATTTATCCAAAATCTGTTTCTGATGGGGAAGCAGAGAATAGCGTTGATACGTAAAATCGCTTTTCTCTTTCAACGTATTGCGATGTAGTTCTTTTTGAAGTTTTTCGATTCCACCCAGTTGGAAGTCCTCAAAGTTTGGACTATTCCAATACATCTCAAAGGTAGCTAAAGCTGTTTTAATGATATGCGGATTTTCTACACTTGTCACACGCATATTCCATTCCAGCCCATCAGTCTGGGCCGATTTCGATAGATTGGAAGAACCAATATAGGCTGTATGCATCCCCGAATTACGAACAAAAATATAAGCTTTGGCATGAAGTCGTTCGATTTCGGTATGATAAGAAATATGTATTTCCGTATGAGGTAGTTCAGCAAGCTTTTGTACGGCTTTTGCTTCGGTAGCTCCACAATAAGTAGTTGTAATGATACGTAAACGGGTATCTTCCCGCTCACAAAACTTTCTTAAATCGTCGAGCAACAAACGTACTCCGGAGAGTCTCAAAAAAGAAACAATGAAATAAATTTCGTCTGCACTTGCGATCTCTCGTCTGATTTCTTCACCCAAAGACAATACACTGCTTCCACCTGTAAATAAATTGCTTACCCGAAAACCTGACTGCGGACGAAGGGTTTCCGAATGACTGCTTTTCTGCAAAAGGTTTTTCTGTTGAGTCATTACTTCCATCAGCAGATTGGAAGTATCGGATATCTGTATATCATCCATCAATCCATACTCAGACAATATTTTATTGACCATGGTCATTCTGTCGTGCAGATTTTCCGTCTCTTCCAATTTCTGCCGAATCGCCTTTGACAAATAATCAGCCAAAATCTTAGGTGATTCTGCATTATCTATCTGCTCACGTATACAAACCATCTGTTGTGATTCTGCTATATGTATATCACGCTCTACTTCTTGACTGATGATATTTTCGTAAATGCCCTTCTTTAACATGGATATTTGATTTTCTAAATATTCTCACTATCTGTGTCTTTCGTACCTTTTTTACTTATGACCAAAGTGTTTCTGACTACATAATCGGCCTTTGTCTGACAAAAATACAGATTCTTTGTTGAATCTCTTCTTAGATCTGTACCTTTTATAAAGAGCCTATCCATCCTACTTGCAAAACCGGATAGAATATTTTCTTTTATAAGCTCCAAAAGCCTTCCAAACCCTAAAAAAACAAAAAAACCGAACAAACCCAGAACATTCTTCATCGTTCATTTTTTATAATTAAAAAAGCACTTGTTATGAATATAAAGAAATTATTCCTTTACATGGGAGCCATACTGACGCTGAGCTTGGTAACCATGTGCGTTACGACAGTAAACGACAATGCCGGAAAAGAAGAAACGGTAATCTGCCGTGGTCAGGAAGTGCATACTTCCGGTCCGATGGTGAAGGTGGGTCAACAAGCGCCCGACTTTCGGGCTACGAACGCAGATCTGCAAGATGTCAGTCTGTCGTCTTTCAAGGGGAAACGGATCATCCTGAATATCTTCCCCAGTCTCGATACGCCTACGTGTGCCCTGTCTGTCCGGCAGTTTAATGCCCGCGCTTCGGAACTGGAGAACACGGTTGTGCTGTGTCTGTCGATGGACTTGCCTTTTGCGCAGTCGCGTTTTTGCAGCACCGAAGGGCTGAACAATGTTGTTCCACTGTCTGTTTTCCGCAGCCACGATTTCCTGAAAGAGTATGGTCTTCAGCTTGCCGATGGTCCGTTAAAGGGACTGATGGCTCGGGCAGTCGTCGTGATAGACGAAACCGGCAAGGTGTGTTATACGCAACTGGTAAGCAACATTTCGAACGAACCCGACTACGATGCTGCACTTCGGGCAGCAAATGCCTTGTAAAAGTAGAAAACCTGTCACTTTCTTTCCAAAAAATCTAACAAAAAGTTCATATTGAATATTGGTAAAAAAATTTAATTTATTACCTTTGTTCGTATATGAAGAAACTGCTTCAAATACTCCCCGTTCTGCTGGCTCTTTGTCTGTGGGTTTCTTGTAAGGATACCAAGGCAAAGAGCCAGCGGATTATGCCCGTCGAGATACTGGCTGATGGCGATCTTGTCTTCCGACGCGGCACAGGACTCTTGAGTCACGTTGTAACTTCTGCCAGCAAAGACGGGGTTTACTCGCATATCGGTATTTTAAAAAAGATCGGCGACGAATGGTTTGTCATCCACGCCGTTCCCGACGAACCTGATTTCGAAGGAGATTCCGACCGTGTAAAGATAGATTCACTGTCGCGTTTCTTCATGTCCGACAGGGCGGTGCGGGGTATGATAGCCAGAATAACGGAGGACACTCTTGCAGCTTCGAAGGCTGCATGTACTGCCTGGGAAATGGCCCGACAGGGAATTCTTTTCGACCATGATTACAACCTGGCAGATACATCGCGGATGTATTGCAGCGAACTGGTGGAGTTTGCCTACCGGAAAGCGGGCATCTGTCTTTCCGAAGGCAGACGGACGCAAATCCATGTTCCGGCAATGGGCGGCACGTACCTCATGCCCGACGATATAGCACACAACAGGAAGCTGAAAATTATATACAGTTTCCCGTAAAATTGAGCTTTTTCTATTCTAAATATTTTATTTATTAATCTTAAAAATTTAACGCTATGATGAAACAACTGATTCGTTTCGCACTGATGCTGATAGCTGTTCTTGCCTTGGCATCGTGTACTCCCAGCACACCGGGAGCTGCCCTGAAGGAGTATATGTCGGCTCTGAGCGACAAGGATTACGAAAAGTTTATTAATGGATGCAACATATCCGAAACGGATGCCGACAAGGCGAAAGAAATACGTGAGGGACTTGTTGCCATGGTTCAGGAAAAGGGTTCCAAGACAATTGAAAAGAGTGGCGGACTCAAGGAAACTGAAATCGTGTCCGAAGAAATGGCCGAAGACGGTAATTCGGCCATTGTGACATTCAAACAGCATTATGGCGACGGTAGTGTCAAGGAAGACACGCAGAAGATGGTCAAGGTCGACGGGAAGTGGCTGATGGACATTGGCAAGTAGTACGGGATCTCAGTTCCCAGAAAGCTACAGCAGAGGCGGCTGCCACGTTCAGCGAATCGACGCCGTGCCACATCGGGATGCGGACTACATAATCGGATTCCGACAGGACTTCGGCGGGAAGGCCGTCGCCTTCTGTTCCCATGATAATGGCAAGACGGGGAATGTCCTTCAGTTCCGGATAATCGATGGGTACGGAACGGTCAGTCAGTGCCAGGGCTGCGGTACGGAAGCCCATTTCACGCAAGGAGGCTACAGGACGGGGAAGCCACGTCCAGGGTACCAGAAACACGGAACCCATCGACACGCGTACGGCACGGCGGTTCAAGGGATCGCAGGAGTCGGGTGAAAGCAGGATGGCATCGATGCCTAAGGCGGCTGCCGAACGGAAGATGGCTCCGATATTGGTGGTATCGACTACGCCGTGGATGACGGCTACCCGACGGGCATCGCGGCAGACTTCTTCGGCAGTACGTGGAGCAGGACGGCGCATGGCGCACAGTACGCCGCGGGTCAACGTGTAGCCAGTCAGTCGTGCCAGAAGTTCCCGGCTGCCTGTATAGACGGGAATATCGCCTGCGCGGAGGATGATGTCGGCGGCATCGCCTGCTATGTGTTTCTGCTCGCAAAGCAGGGCAAGGGGCTGGTAACCGGCGTCGAGCGCGACGCGAATGACTTTCGGACTCTCGGCAATGAAGATGCCTCTTTCGGGGTCTATGCGGTTGCGCAACTGAGCTTCGGTCAGGGTTCCGAACACTTCTACTCCGGGGTGTTCGAGGGAGGTGATTTCTATTACAGGCATGTGGATCTCTTTTTTCCCGCCAAAGTTAAGAAAGAATATCGGCCGGAGCAACGTTTTTTTCTCTACCTTTGTCCGTGAAAAACAAATTAAAGACTAAAAACTATGCTACATTTTGACACGGACTATATGGAAGGGGCACATCCGGAGGTGATGCGCCGCCTGATGGAAACGAATCTGGAACAGACTGTCGGATATGGTAATGATGAATATACGCGTCATGCGCGCGAACTGGTGCGCAAAGCATGCGGACAGCCTGAAGCGGCTGTATATTTTCTGGTAGGAGGTACGCAGACGAATGCGACTGTCATCGACGGACTGCTTGCGCATCACGAAGGGGTACTGGGAGCGGAAACGGCTCACATCAACGTGCACGAGGCGGGAGCCATCGAGGCTTCCGGACATAAGGTGCTGACGTTGCCTCAACACGAGGGAAAGCTGCGTGCCGATGAAGTAGGGGCGTACATCGACAATTTTTACCGCGATGAAACGTATGACCACATGGTAGCGCCGGGAATGGTTTATATCTCTCACCCAACAGAATATGGTACGCTGTATTCGCTCAGCGAACTGGAGGCTTTGAGCCGTGTATGCCGTAAGGCAAATATTCCACTTTACATGGACGGTGCGCGTCTGGGATACGGACTGGCTGCTCCGGGTACGGATGTTACCTTGCAGGATATTGCCCGTCTGTGCGACGTGTTTTATATAGGTGGAACAAAAGTGGGAGCATTGTTCGGCGAGGCTGTAGTGGCTCCGCATGCGGAACGTCTGCCGCATTTCTTTACGCTGATTAAACAGCACGGAGCACTGCTTGCCAAAGGACGCTTGCTGGGGGTTCAGTTTGAAACGTTGTTTACCGACGGACTTTATCAGAAAATGGGAGAGCATGCCGTACGTCTGGCGCTGAAACTGAAACAGGCTTTCGTCCAGAAGGGATACAAACTTCACCTAGATTCGCCGACCAACCAGCAGTTTGTCTGTCTGCCGAATGCAGACATCGACCGCCTCTCTGCTCATGCAACCTTCGAACTGTGGGGACCACGCGGAGAAGAGGAAACAGTGGTACGCTTCGTTACAAGCTGGGCTACACGCGAGGCTGACGTTGATGCGCTGATTGCGCTACTCTAAATCGTCGTCGGCTTCTTCGATGGAAAAACGGTTTACGGTGACGGCGATAGCATATTTTATCAGTCCGTCATCGGAAGCCATCATGGTTCCACCACTTCGTATACACATACGTACAGCCATGCCGTCGTTTGCCGTAAGCAGGTAATCGCCGGAATGTTGCTGCTCGTTGACGGTAAACCACATGCCGTTTTGCCCGTATTGCACTTCCACGTAATTGCCGTCGGTTTCGTAATCCCACGAAATACGGTATTTTGAAGTTGTACCGCGATGAAAAGTGAACGTACAGGTCGATTCATCGTAATTGATGTAAGGAAGTGCAGTCACTTCTTCGGGATAGAAATTGAGGATTATACGACTGACCGTATCTTCTGTTATGACGTTGTTTACAGCATATTCGGTGTAACTTTCACCTAAATGCTTTTTACCGATGGGGTAATAATCGAGTGTTTCGTTCTGGCAGGAGCCGAACCAGATGGTAGCGCATATCATCGCTACCATCCCGTAAATAGTTTTCATGCTCATTCTTGTTCTGCTTCGTTCTGCATCATATCAAACTGAGGACCTTCTTCACCGGGAGCAGGCATTTCAGCCTCTGGCATCGGATGAGGTGCCGGCTGTTTGGGTTTCATCGTCAGCCAGAGGTCGTACTGCTCATCGCTAAGTATCTTACGAAGTTTTTTCATCTTTTTTTCGGCACGTTTCTCGATGTCTTCTTTCATCTTTTCGTGATCGTCAGAAGGTCTCATCATCGGATGTCCGCCTCGTCCTCCCATCATCGGAGGCTGACCACCGCCCATCATCGGGGGTTGACCACCGCCATCCATCATCGGGGGACGACCACCGCCCATCATCGGAGGACGACCGGCTTCTTTATCGCCGCGACCTATCAGGGCTTCCAGTTTTTCTCTCTCTTCCTTCAGGTTGAGCTTGTAGATTTTCTTGTATTGTTTTTCGGTCAGATTAAGTACTTTGTCCATCTCGTCGGTCAGCCTGCGTGCTGTCTTCTCGGGGTTAGGTATTTCCTTTACCGGAGTTTGTTTCTCCTGTTGTGGTTCGTCGGGTAATGCTACAGCAAAGACCGTCGAAGATACGGACATCAGGGCAGCAAGACAGAGAGCCCATACAATTTTCTTTATTCTCATTTTCAATAAGTTTTTTAAGATTCCTATTCTGGAAAACAAAAGTAAACAGGATGATCATTCTCGAAAAATAGAATCAGTTAACCCGTCTATTCTCTCGGCTAACTCCTGCTAAATCAGATTTACTAAAGAGAATAAAGACAGTAAAGCAACTAACAGATAAAATTAGTCCGCTTGGTCTGCAAAATCATTCCATTCGCCGATTTTAATTGCATCGGGATAAGGACGGACGTATTTTTGCAGACGTAAAAAAGAGTGACGCACGACAATGAAACATCTACAAAAGCAATTACTTCTGGAACAGATTATTTATGCTACCATCTGGATGCTGATACTGGGAACGCCGCTTATCAGCTTCCTGCTCGACGATGACCGTCCGCTGGAAGGAGCTGAACTTTGGAAGGAGGTAAGCGATACCTGGCTCATAGTATTTCCTTTTTTCCTTTTGTTTCTGATACATAATTATATTCTTATCCCGAGGCTCTTGCTCAAAAAGTATTATACACGTTATGTGGTGTCGCTCGTCTTTACCATCGGTATTCTGTTTCTGTACCTGCCGGAATGCATTCAAGTGCTGAATCCGCACCCGAGATTCCGGCCACAGAAAGAGTTTGTCATGCAGGACTCAGCTCCTCGCGTCTTTTTCCCGGACCCGCTTCCGGCCTCCCCTCCGGGCGAAAAAATGATACACCCCGTCCGTCCCATACACCCGCCGTTCCTGTTGATTCATATTACCGTGGCAATCTTGCTGGTAGGATTTAACCTGACTATCCGTTTCTTTCTCAAGTCACTTCACGACGACGAGATGTTGAAGGAACTGGAGCATCAGCACTTAGAGTCGGAACTGCAATACCTGAAGTATCAGCTGAACCCGCATTTCTTCATGAATACGCTGAACAATATTCATGCGCTGGTGGACATTGATGCAGAAAAAGCGAAAAAAACCATTATCGAGCTTTCGAAACTGATGCGGTATGTGCTGTACGAAGCGAACAATAGCCAGATTTCACTGGAACGTGAGATTCAGTTTCTCGAGAATTATATCGCACTGATGCAACTGCGTTATACCGAAAAGTTACGGATCCAGACGGATTTCCCCCTCATCGTACCTCGCGTACAGATTCCTCCCCTGCTCTTTATCTCGCTGCTGGAGAATGCGTTCAAGCACGGGGTAAGCTACCGGGAGGATTCATACATCGAAGTACGGATCGCACAGGTGGACGAGGGTATCTTGTTTGCCTGCAAGAACAGCAAGCATGCCTGTACACAAGATACGCACCACGGTATAGGCATTGAGAATATAAAGAAAAGGCTTCACCTGCTCTATGGCACGAACTATACGTTTACCATTACCGAAGATGAAGTTTCTTACCATGTATTACTTATAATTCCTCCGCGATCATGAAATGTCTGATTATCGACGATAAACCGCTCGCCCTGACACAACTGGCGGGCTATATTGCACGTATTCCATTTCTTACGCTGGTGGCTTCGTGCCAGGATGCCTGTCAGGCTTCTGAAATGCTGGCACAGTCTCCTGTCGACTTGCTTTTTGTCGACATCAACATGCCCGACTTGAACGGCATCGATTTTGTCCGCTCGCTTCCAAATCCGCCGATGGTCATCTTTACTACTGCTTATTCGGAGTATGCCATCGAAGGGTTCCGCCTCAACGCCATCGATTACCTGATGAAACCTTTCAGCTTTGCGGAATGTCTGAAGGCAGCCGAGAAAGCCCGGAAGATGTATAGTCTGACACACGACGCTACGGAACCGGAAGAGGAAAAGAATGCCTTGTTTGTAAAGAGTGAATATAAAGTGGTGCGTATAGACAAGGAGAAGATTTTGTACATAGAGGGAATGAGTGAGTATGTGTGCATTTATCTGGAGGACCGCCCGAAACCTGTCATCACGCTGAACAGCCTGCAAAAGTTATCGACCATGCTTCCGTCGAACTTCATGCGGGTGCATCGTTCGTATATTGTCAACCTGAGCAAGATTACCGAGATTTCTCGTTTCCGGATTCTCTTCGGAAAGGATGTGTATATTCCCATCGGAGAGAACTATAAGGAGCAGTTCATGGCATATATTCACCGACTGGGACTGATCTGACGGAAGAAATGGCTATCTTTGCAGCATTCTCTGAAAACAAAATGAATTGCTTTATGGAAAAGGAAAAAGAAATACATTCTTGTGTGGACTGCGGCACACAGAACTGCAAGTATAAGAACCGTACTTATCCTGATTTCTGCCTCACGACAAACTTGAAGGAAGAGGATATGCAATGGGCGCTGGAACGGTACGACGAGGGGGATAACCGCCGGGTGATGATTGCCAGTGCAGAAGTGGAATACGAAGGGTACTGCCAGTGGACGCGTGTACAGGAGATCATGGAGTTTGCCCGTAAGATCAATGCGCACCGCATCGGTATAGCCAACTGTATTGGACTGATTAACGAGGCGCGTATCTTTGCGCGTATTCTCCGGGCAAACGGTTTCGAAGCGTACTCGGTGATTTGTAAGGTTGCCGGCAAAGCCAAGAGTTCGATGGGTATTCCTGCCCAATGTGAAAGTATAGGGGCTGCCATGTGCAACCCGATTTTACAGGCTCGTCTGCTGAACGAGGCGAAAACGGACTTGAATGTGGTAATCGGTTTGTGCGTGGGACACGACAGCTTGTTCTACAAGTATGCCGATGCGTATACTACGACCTTAGTTACCAAGGACCGTGTGACGGGAAATAATCCGGCTGCCGCGCTTTATACTGCCAATTCGTATTACCGGAAGAAGTTCTTTCAAGGGGAAGAGAAAAAGTAATTTCCGGAGGTAAATATCATCGTATATAGAAAAAGTCAATCGGCCTGAACTGTTTTCAGACAGGCTGATTGACTTTATTGTTTATTTCAGTTTCTTTCCGTCGGAAAAGGCATTGCCGACTTTCGGACCGATTTCCAAATAGGCATGATGAACCGGATCGAACGTGATCGGTCTCAGTTTGGCAACATCTATCTTGCCGTCTTCGCCCAATACGCTTTCATCGACGGACACATTGACGATGCGACCGGTCATGTAACAGGTTTCGGCATCGTACGAAACAAGCTCGCACTCCAGTGTCATGGGAAGCTCTTCGATGACGGGGGCATTGACAAAAGCAGATTTGACGGCATGGAATCCGGCATGCGCAAACTTATCGGGTTCCTTGTTGCCCGACACGATACCTACATAGTCGCATTCCGTTACGCGGTCGGCTGTACCCATGCTGACGGTAAAGGCACGTGTCGCAAGAATATTCTTTGTCGTCTTATGTCCTTCCGACAGACAAATGCCTACCATATCATCTGTATACGTACCTCCCCATGCGGCATTCATGGCATTGGGAACTCCATTTTCATCGTAAGCTGCCACGATAAATACGGGCATCGGGTATAACCAGGTTTTTACTCCAAAATCTTTTCTCATAGGTGTTTACTCCTTTCTCTTTATCTTTAATGTTTTTCAAACGATTTTCTTGCTTTACGCATTGTGCTACTTTGTCTTTTCGGTAATGGCTACCTTGATGACTCCATCCAGACGGTTCTCGAAGATGCGATAGGCTTCTTCTATCTGGTCGAGCGGGAAACGGTGGGTAATGAGCGGTGTGGTATCGATCTTACCCTCGGCTATCAGGCAGAGAATCTCGGCACAGTCGCAGCCGTCCACGCCACCGGTCTTGAAGGTCAGGTTCTTTCCGTACATGTCGGGCAACGGGAGTATCTGAGGATGATCGTAAAGTGCGACAATGGTCACAATGGCATTCGGACGGGCACACTCCCACGCCATGCGGAATGTCTCGTCGGTTCCCGCCACTTCGATCACGACATCGGCTCCTCCATGCGCACTGAGTCTGCGTACTTCTTCGGCACATGCTTCCGGCCGTACAACCTGCACATCGGGATAGTGCTCACGAACAAAGCGGATGCGTTCTTCCGACTGCTCGCATACGATGATCTGTTTAGGGTGTTTCAGCACTGTACACAGCAAGGTGCAGATACCCGTAGGACCGGCTCCGATGATGAGAACGGTATCGTCGGGCGTAATTTCCGAGATACGTGCCGCCCAAAATCCGGTGGCAAGAATATCGCCTACGAAAAGTGCTTGTTCATCGGTTACGCCTTCCGGAATACGGTTCAGCCCCTGATCGGCATAAGGTACCCGTACATATTCCGCCTGTCCGCCGTCGATGCGGCAGCCCAAGGCCCAGCCTCCGTGTTCGTCTTCGCAGTTGTTTACATATCCACGCCGGCAGAAGAAGCATTCGCCACAGAAAGTTTCCACGTTGACCGTCACACGGTCTCCGGGCTTCACGGTGGTGACCTCCTCGCCTACCTGTTCTACAATGCCTACCATCTCATGCCCTACGGTAATGCCCGGCACGGTACGAGGGACACTTCCATGCTTGATATGCAAATCGCTGGTGCAGATACTTCCCAACGTGACGCGCACCACGGCATCACGGGGGCCTTTCAGTTCCGGCACGGGTTTTTCTATCAGCGAAAAACGTCCGTGCTCTATATAGGTATATGCTAACATAATTTTGATTTTTTAGTCTATTACTTCTATCAGAAAACTCACGGGACGGAACCCATCGTTACACGAAATCATGGCCGAACGCTCATTTTTCATCCAGCCGTCGTAGAAATTGCTGCCTCCATGAGCCAGTGCCATGACGAAAGGCGACATGCTCTGCCACGCACTTTCACAGAGTCCTTCGGGCTTCTCCCAGCCATTGGCGATAAAGACCTGCCCTTCTTCCATATCGCATGCGTGTTCGATGGGGTTTTCGTATTGCTCCATCAAGTCCCGATAGCAGGCTTTGCGCATGACGGTAATGCGGATTTTTTTCATTTCTCCTCCTTTCTTCTTTTCGGGAAATAGGCTTCCAGCACTTCACCGAACACATCGCCCGGCGCAATCTGATCGAACAGTTCCATCGATGTGCGAAGTTTCAACACATCAATCTCCGATCCCATCAGCTCGAGCACGCTGCGGTGTCCGCGATGTGTCAGCAAGGCACGGGATATTTCCCGCAGACGCGCGCCCAACACCGGATGTTGTAAATACGCACGAGCCTCTTCTTCTCCATCCAGGCCGTAGTACTGCGAGTTATAACTATATCCCAGTCCTTTCTGCTGAGGAAAGATATACCAAATCCAATGGCTGCGCTTGGCACCTTTTTTCATTTCTTTCAAGGCTACCGGATACATGTCTTCCTGAGCATCCAGAAAGCGTTGCAGATTAAATTTCGTAGGACCCATATTCATCCGTTTTTTTATCTTCTCTCAAATGTAAGGATTATCTCGCAATATGACAAGGTTTCAGGGGCTTCTTTACAACCTTTCAAAGTAGGTTCTCTTACCTAAGAAGTCAAACACAGCTTCGTTTCAGAAGCTTCTTTATGCCTAATCCAAGACTTGTGATCCGTTTTTTTATTAAAATTTAATGACAGGATTGTTTTTATTTACAGAAATACATATCTTTGCCTTCGAACCTCTGCTTCGTGGAGGCTCGTCCTATTATACGTAGATTTTTATACAACAAATGTTCGTTAAAGATGTCACACAAAGCGTTTATTACGTTCCGCTAAGGTCCTGAACGGAATTTTACTTAGCGAATGAACTTGATGAATGATTGCTTCTGACCTGGAGGCCGGGATTGTTGTGCTCTTTGACGTACGAGCTGCCAACCTCTCTTTCAACGGGGAAACGAGAGGTACTTTCTTTTTCTGCGGACTGCAAAAGTGCTGTGCGCAGGAAGATGTTATGCTATCTGTTTTTTTCACTTAAAAAATCATTTGTTGCTTATGAAAAATCTTATGTTACGCGCTATGCGCACTCTCGACGAAAGTATTTGTGCTCCTGAATATGCCAGCAATCAGTTGGCTATCGAAATGCTGTTTCCTGAACCTCCTGCTTCCATGAATGAGTTGTCCGTACAGGTCTATTCGAAGGACTATCGACTGATGGGAGCGGATGTCTATACTCCTTCTTCACAGAAGCTTCCTCGCAAAATACGCTTTACGGTGCTTTCGGATACGTACTGGGACGATGCGGAATATCGTGTATTTGTCTTTCTGAACGGACTTCCGAAATGGATTGCCTCACTCACTCCCTCGCCTTTCTATGAGGTCTGGGAGAAAGTCAGATTGGAAGAACTCTGGCTGCATCCCGATCCAAAGTTCTTTATCGAACGTATTGGTACGGCCGACTGGTGGCAAAAGGTTTATTCCGAAAGGTACGATTTTCCGGCTCCTGAAGAACTGATCAGTAAATTTCGTATTTATGCAGAAGCCAAAGATGCCTCGCCGCATCTGCTGATTACGGGAAACCGGCTGATGGCAAAAGCTTTCGCCTGCTTTATCTTATCGCCTTTTCTTACCGGTGAGGATACACCTGAACGGCGCATCTTCTCTCTCGGCAACCTGATCTCGGACAAGTCGCAATGGAACGAACTGGCAAAGGCTATGGAACAGAAGTATGTCATCGTTATGTATGTTCCGGAACTGGAATACAATGCCTGTACGGTGAACTTACTTTCGATGCTGGGCGACCAACTCGGCAAAGAGGGCTTCAACCGTCCGGCCTTTATTTTCCACGGCACGGAGAATAATGTAAGACAGCTCCTCGAAGAATGTCCTTCCATAGCTGAACTGTTTACTGAATACAGTACGTTCTGCTTCGACAGCTCACATGCGAAAACGCTTTCGCACAGTGAGCTGGAGGAATTGCTTCCGTTGCCTTTCGACGACGCAGACGTAAAACCGGCTCCGACAGAAACGACGGCCATGGAATATTCTGCCGAAGAAGAACTTCGGCAGATGGTGGGACTGAAGCAGTTGAAGAAGGAGATACTGGAAGCACGGATGATGTCGCTCTTCTTAAAGGAACGGAGGGAACTGCATCTGGAACGGCAGACTGAAAGTCGTTATCACATGCTTTTCCTGGGAAATCCCGGAACCGGAAAAACGACCGTCGCCAAGCTGGTGGGAAAAATGTATCACCAGATAGGATTGCTGTCGAAGGGTCATACCGTGGAAACCTGCCGGACCAATCTTGTAGGCGAATACTTGGGCCAGACGGAAAAGCGCATGAGGGAAGTGATCGACGAAGCCCGCGGAGGGGTGTTGTTTATAGACGAGGCATATACGCTGATGGAAAACGACAACGACTCGAAGGATTACGGCAGGGAGGTAATCAATGCACTCCTTACGATTTTGTCGGAACCGAATCCTGACATGATTGTCATCCTGGCCGGTTATAAGGATAAGATGAAGAAGCTGCTCAAAAGCAATCCGGGGCTAAGGGACCGCTTTCCGCTTCGCTTCCATTTCGAGGATTATACTTCGGATGAGCTGAGCGAAATAGCACACCGTATCCTGAAAAACCGGAATTTTGTTCTGACTCCCGAAGCCGACGAACGGCTGAACCGCCTCATCGAAACGGAAACCCGGCAGCGGGATGAATACTTCGGCAACGGACGCTGGGTGCATAACCTGATAGAACAAGGTCTGATCAAGAGTATGGCACAAAGAGTGATGACAACGCCACGTCCTCAAGCCATGCTTTATCAGTTGTTCAGCACCATAGAAGTGTGCGACGTGGAAGCCGTCGAGACATCCTTCCTCCATACAATGAACCTGAGTCTTACTCCTCCGTGCCGTATCGGATTCAGGGCATAACGAATGGATCATCCGGACTATTCCTGTGCTACGAAAAGCAGTTTGCTGATGTCATATCCTCTTGTACGAAGCTTGTCGAGCAACTCTTCCTGTTTCTCGGCAGGCAACGTTTTCTCCCGACTCATGATCCAGAGATATTTGTCGGAACTGCTCCCTATCAGCACGTAGCGATAGTCCGGGTCTACATCGAGCACATAATAATCAGAATAGAACCAAAGGAAAAACGAAACCTTCAACTTGCCCGGATCTTTCGGGTCCGGCTGCTTGGCACGTCCTTCTATCTCTTTGTGCTTTCCGTTCTTCAAACCTTCATTTTTGACGGAAACAGTTCCGTTGTCACGCAACGTATAGGTGGCCGTCACATGGGTCATGCCTTTTTCAAAACGATGTTCATAACGGGCAATCTCGTACCAGCGTCCCATGAAACGGGATAAATCGAATGACGCAACCGTACTGTTATCCAATGATTTCATACGTTCGTTTTGTACGGAGGAACAAGCAGTCATCCCAAAAAGGGAAACTAAAAGAAAGAATATTTTTTTCATTGCCGCAAGATTTAAGGTCATGTTCAAAGATATGGAATAAATTAAAGAATTGCAATAACTGATTCACAATATCTTAAATCCTTATTCACGAAAAAGAGAATCATCTGCTGCGTTCTGCGAATGAATCTTGAAAAAGCGGATAAAAAAGAAGTCGTATCCTCATTCTCCCAAGAGAATTGGATACGACTCTTCTTCATTTAATGTATGCTATGATTTTAATGCTATTGATATTAGCCAATAACTACTTCGCCATCTACTGTTGCCTGATCTCCCCAAGAACCGATAGCTCCGCCTTCCACGGTTATCTTGTCCTTACACAATTTCAGGGTTAAGGTAATCTTCTTTCCACCTAACAAAGTTTCCTGAGGCATTTTCAGTTCCTCCAACAGTGTTTTCAGACTATATTCCTTCGTCAGCTGATTTATCTTGACTGACAAAGTCACATCGGCAGTCGGCTGCGGAACAAGGTAGAAAGAAGCTGTGGTACCTTCCTTCTCAAAGCTTGCTACTTCCGGTTTTGTACTCTTAATCTTTCCTGAAGCAGCATCTACCACACAGGCAGCTTTCGCCTTACAAGTAGTAACCAAAGTTTTCAACTCCTCCGCACTGTAATATCCGTCTGAGCTGAAACTGATATTCAGCAAATGCATGGCATGATTGAAAGAAAGATTGACAGGGTTGGGACTCCCTACAGTCACCTTTTGCGCTTCAGACAGCAACAGGTCTTTATATTCTGCTGTAGAAGTATTAAATTCGAAAGTACCGTCATTGCTTAATTCCTGCTTCGGATAGCATGCCGAAAAAGTCACTTCCGAAACACCTCCCGGTAATTTCAAACCGCTCCATGACATAGAAGTAGCACCCAATGTATATGTAGTAGAGATAGTATTCATAGTTCCTGCCACAAAAATCGACAAGACATCATCCTTTACAAAATTACCACTTCCGTCTTCCTTCAAGTCAGGCACTCGTGTCAGAGGAGCTACATTGGTCACTATCTTGATTACATCATTCCCTGCTTGCGGTGTCTCTACATCCTTCTTTGAACAAGAAGCTGCTAAAAGTCCCGCCGTCAATAATACATAAACTTTGTTCATTCTCATTTTTGGTTTTTCTATATTCAACGATTAAAACCAAGAATGGTTCATCGTATTTACGAATATTTCAATATTTATTCATTTCGAGATTTCCTAGTAAGATCATTTCAGCCTCCAACTTTTATATTCTCAGCTGAGAATAACCAATAAAAAATCCCCGTAAAATATTAATTTTACGGGGACTAACCTAACCAGATAGCGGAGAGACAGGCTCTCGAACCTACATATT
>FR887773.1 GCA_000432735.1 Bacteroides sp. CAG:443 | reverse complement strand
TAATTTATCGGTAAAAATTTACCGAAGTATTGTCACTCAATAAATACAAACGAAAATGAAGTTTATCCGCATTATCTGTCTTTCGCTGGCGCTCTCTGCCAGCTGTTTGAAAGCAACGGTATCGGCACAGACCGGAACCGGATATTTTTTACATACCGTAACCAAGGGACAAAGCCTGTATTCCATTGCCAGTATGTACAATGTTTCCATCGACGATATCGTACGTCTGAACCCGGGAAGCCGGGAACAAATACGTGCCGGAGAAGCATTAAAAATACCACAGACTCAATATAATAACGAAAACGGACAGCAGTTTCATACCATTCAGGCAGGCGAAACACTCTATCAGCTGACGATAAAATATAAAGTCAGTGCCCAGGCTATCTGCAAGGCAAACCCGGGATTAAGTGCCGCAAACTTCCGCATCGGTCAGGTTATCGTTATTCCTGCTCAAGATAATGCAGCAACCCAGCCGGCCCAGACTGTGCAGTCGGAACCGTCGACCAAGAAAAATGAATGGAGAGATATGCACAAGGTTGAGAGAAAAGAAACCATTTTCAGCATCAGCCAGCAATACGGCATTACCCAAGAAGAGCTGATTGCGGCCAATCCCGAACTGAGAAGTGGAAAGTTGAAGAAAGGAAGTTTCCTTTTCATCCCCTATCCTCAATCACAACAATCGTCGACAAGTACTGCATCTACGCAGACAGCTGATCCCAGCAACGAAGAACTGTTCAAAGAAAGCTCGGTCAGCAAAAAACAGATAAAGACCATCAAGGTAGGAGTCATGCTGCCATTTTCTTCCGGCAATCAGGATGAACAGTCGCGCATGGTAGAATTTTATGAAGGCTTTCTGATGGCCGTAGACAGCTTGAAGCGCCAGGGAGTTTCGACCGATATCTATACATACGATACAAAAGGGACAACCATTGGAACAAACGCCATCCTTTCACAAAGCGAACTGAAAGACATGGATATCATATTCGGACCGGCACGACAGTCTTCAATAGCTCCTGTTGCTTCATTTGCCGATAAAAACGATATTCGTCTGGTCGTTCCTTTTTCACCTAAAGTAGACCAGGTATTCAAGAACCCGAATATCTATCAGGTCAACACGCCACAGTCTTATCTGTACTCTAAAGTATACGAACACTTTATCCGCAAATTCGGGAAGACCAATGTCATCTTCCTTGATGATGGCACTGGAGATAAGGAAAAAGCTGAATTCATCAAAGGGATGAAGAATGAATTGAAAGATAACAAGATCAAGTTCAGCCATATACAACTGGGCAGCGAAATTGATCCGGGAAAAGTTATTGCAGCTATGGACACTCTACAGGAAAACATCTTTATTCCTACATCAGGAAGCCATACCGCACTGACACGCTTGTTACCTCACCTCACATTGGTCCGTCGTGAACATCCGGCTTTCAACATGCATCTGTTCGGCTATCCGGAATGGCAGACATATACTCAGGATTTTCTGGCTAACTTCTATGAACTGGATACCTATTTCTATTCATCGTTCTATACCAACAACCTGTTTCCTGCTGCCATCAACTTTACGCATGCATACCGTCGCTGGTATAGCAAAGACATGTCGAACACCTATCCTAAGTACGGTATGCTAGGATTCGATATAGGATATTTCTTCCTGAAGGGACTGGCACAGCAAGGCAACAAGCTGGAAGAGAACTTAGACCGCGTGCAAGTTACTCCGATACAAACAGGATTCTGCTTTGAACGTGTCAACAACTGGGGAGGATTCATCAACCGGAAAGTATTCTTCGTACACTTTACAAAAGATTACGAACTGATAAAACTTGATTTTGAATAACTACATGAAAAAGCAATCCATTATTGCATTATTAAGCTTTTTGTGCCTGTCGGCAGGAATACCTGTACATGCCCAACTGCAAGACCCGCGCCATAATTTAGCCATCGGTATCAATGGAGGCGTAAATCTCAGTTCTGTCAGTTTCGAGCCGAGCATCAAAGAGAAAACATTCCTTACTCCTTCTTTCGGAGTCACCATACGATATATATCGGAAAGATACCTTAAGATGTTCTGCGGAATCCAGGCAGAAATCAACTACTCGCAAAGAGGATGGAAAGAGAACATCGACGATGGAACAGGAGATACCTATCAACGTTCCATGAACTACGTAGAAGTACCTTTAATGGCACATCTTGCTTTCGGCAAAGATAAGGGATATGGGGCAAGATTTGTACTCAACTTAGGACCTCAAATAGGTTATCTACTGGGAGAAAGTGAAAAGAAAAGTGAGGCATGGCATCCCAATGAACGTCCAAGTGGAGTAATCTGGCAATACGGGAAAATGGCAGAATCAAAATTTGATTATGGAATTGTAGGAGGAGTGGGTATAGAAGCCCGTACAGGCATCGGCAATTTCCTGCTCGAAGCACGATATTATTTCGGCCTAAGCGACTTCTATCATAGTACCAAAAAAGACCCGTTCTCACGGTCGGCCCATTCATATATTGCCGGACGACTGACATATTTATTTGACTTGAAGAAATAACGCTATTCTATTTATTCTTAACTATAAACAGAAAACGGATAAACTCTCCGACTCTTATTATGATTATGAAACTCATTTCATGGAACGTAAACGGGCTGCGAGCCTGCTGCGATAAAGGTTTTCGCGAAACATTCAAAGCTCTGGATGCAGATTTTTTCTGCTTGCAGGAAACGAAAATGCAGGAAGGACAACTTGATTTGTCATTCGAAGGCTATAACTCTTACTGGAACTACGCCGAAAAAAAGGGCTATTCGGGTACTGCTATCTTTACCCGACATCAGCCGATTGCCGTCACTTACGGCTTGGGAATTGATGAGCATGACCATGAGGGACGTGTCATTACGCTAGAAATGGAAAACTTTTACCTGGTGACGGTGTACACTCCGAACTCACAAGACGGTTTGAAACGCCTGGATTACCGTATGACATGGGAGGACGACTTCCGGAAATATCTGCAACAGCTCGACCAGAAGAAACCGGTTCTGGTATGCGGCGACTTAAACGTAGCCCATAAGGAAATCGACTTGAAGAACCCGAAGACGAACCGAATGAACGCAGGTTTCACCGATCAGGAGCGCGAAAAATTCCAGACACTGCTCGATGCAGGCTTTATCGATACCTTCCGCCACTTCTATCCTACACAGGAAAATATCTACTCGTGGTGGTCGTACCGCTTTAAAGCACGCGAAAAGAATGCAGGGTGGCGTATTGACTACTTCCTCGCTTCTGCACGCATAGCCGACAAACTTCAGGACGCAAAGATACATACCGAAATATTCGGCTCCGACCATTGTCCGGTTGAAGTCACAATCAACTGGTAAACTTGAGAAAAAATGAAAAACGACGGCTTCACTTTACGCAAGCGTATCCGAAGTTTCAAGTATGCCTTTCACGGCATTTTCCTGCTTATCAGTCGGGAACACAATGCATGGATACACTGTTTTGCTGCCGTATGTACGATTACGGCAGGTATCCTGCTCCATCTCTCTCCGACAGAATGGATTATCATTACTCTTTGCATTGGTCTGGTACTCGCTGCTGAAGCCGTCAATTCGGCAATTGAAGCTCTTGCCGACCGTGTATCAGCAGAATATGATGAAGCGATCAAGCGCACCAAAGACCTGGCAGCAGGAGCCGTCTTGTTGCTAGCCATCGCATCGGCCATCGTCGGACTGATTATTTTCCTACCTAAACTCATTGCTCTTACATGAAAAGATACTTATTCACACTGATAGCCCTCATCCTGTCATTCTCACTTTTCGCTCAAGAAACAGAAGTCACCGGCTCCCGAAAAGCTGTACGCACAACGGGAGACGTAGGAGCCGTCCTGCTTCCTGTAGCCGGACTGACCGCAGTCTTACTGCAAAAGGACTGGCAAGGATTGAAACAAGGCGTATTTTCTGGCGTAACGGCCATAGGAGTTACATATGCCCTAAAGTATCTTGTCAAGAAAGAACGTCCCGACCATAGCGACAATCGTTCCTTTCCATCGATGCACACCTCTACGTCTTTTGCTGCCGCAGCCTTTATCCAGCGACGTTATGGCTGGAAGTGGGGGTTACCTTCTTACATTCTTTCTACGTACGTAGGCTGGACCCGCGTTTATGGGAAGAAGCATGACTGGTGGGATGTTGCTGCCGGAGCCGCTATCGGAGCTGGAAGTTCTTACATCTTCACCCGACCATTCGCACAAAAGCACAGCCTGACCCTCAGCCCCGTTGCTGGTGATGGACATTATGGAATTTATGCCTCCATGACTTTCTAAACAACCCACAAGCAACAATATAATTGCCAAAATAAAAATCCTCTCCTGAAAAATGAAGTGACCCCAAAAGTTAGACACAAAACTTTTGGGGTGCACTATGTA
>FR887772.1:13311-16399 GCA_000432735.1 Bacteroides sp. CAG:443 | reverse complement strand
TTTTCCGTAAGTTTGTCCCTCAACATAAAAACTTACATTATGAAACGGATTCTTCTTGTATATATCTGTCTGTTGCTTTGTGTTTCAGGTAATTTGCCGGCACAAAGTTTGGAAAAGAACATCGAACAACGACTGACAGATTATTTTACAAACTATCAGACGAGTTATGCCAATATCGGCAAGTGCAAGCTCGATCATTTTACAGTCGACCATGAGCACAAGATCTTACAGGTATATGCTAACGATAATTTCGGCTACCAGCCGTTTACCGAAGAAAATACGCAAGCTATTTACCGCTCACTCAAGCAACTGCTGCCAGGCCCGGTCAATTATTATCAAATTACTCTTTATGCCGACGGTCAGCCTATTGAGAATCTGGTTCCCAACTTCATGCGTAAAAAGGGAAAAGACAAGAGTCGCTTGTACGGTAAAATAGAATACAAAGGGGATGCATGGACGCAGAATATCTCAAAACCTTTTAAAGTCAGTCAGGGATTGCAGGACCGCCATATCGCCGTATGGCAAAGTCATGGGAAGTTTTACAAGAACGACCGCAACGAATGGCGCTGGCAGCGTCCGCGTCTGTTCGGTACTACCGAGGACTTATACACGCAATCCATTGTAGTTCCTTATCTAATTCCGATGCTCGAAAATGCAGGAGCGGTGGTCTTCACACCACGTGAACGCGACTGGCAGAAAAATGAAGTGGTGGTAGACAACAATACGTGTACTCCCGGTAGCCGGCATTTCGAAAAGAACGACAAGAAAAAATATGTGTGGAAGACTACCTCACAACCCGGATTTGCACAGAAGTATCTCCGGTATCCCGACAACTACAATCCGTTCCGCGACGGTACGGCGCGATTTATTCCTACCCAGTCGAAGCCGGAAAAAGCTTTTGCCGAATGGATTCCCAACATTCCCGAAACCGGAAAATATGCTGTCTATGTCAGTTATCAAACACTGCCCGAGAGTGTTTCCGATGCTAAATACCTGATTTTCCACAAAGGAGGGGTTACCGAATTTAAGGTGAACCAGCAAATGGGTGGTGGAACCTGGGTTTATTTAGGCACATTCGAGTTCGACAAAGGAACGAATGACTACGGTATGGTTGTACTGAGTAATGAAAGTTCACAGAAAGGTGTGGTTTGTGCCGATGCCGTCCGCTTTGGAGGGGGCATGGGAAACATCATCCGTGGCGGAAACGTCAGCGGGGTTCCGCGCTATCTGGAAGGGGCTCGTTACTGGGGACAATGGGCCGGTATGCCGTACGAAGTGTACAGCAAGAGTAAAGGTGAAAACGATTATAACGACGACATCAATGCACGGTCGCTAATGACGAACTACCTGAGTGGCGGTTCGGTATACAATCCTACAGAACAAGGACTGAAGGTTCCTTTCGAACTGACTTTCGCCATGCACAGCGATGCCGGTTTCAAGACTGATGACGCACTGGTCGGCTCACTGGGTATCTATACAACGGATTTCAACGACGGTAAGGTAAACAGTGGAGTTTCCCGTTATACGTCGCGCGACTTGACGGATATGGTGCTGACCGGATTGCAAAAGGATATCAGTTCCCGCTTCGGCATACAGTGGGCACGCCGCAGCATGTGGAACCGGAATTATAGTGAGACCCGACTGCCGGCTGTTCCTTCGATGATACTCGAAACGCTTTCGCATCAGAATTTCGCCGATTTGAAGCTGGGTTATGAACCGGATTTCAAGTTTACGGTAGCTCGGTCGGTATACAAATCGATCTTGAAATACCTTGCAGAAATGCATCACAGCAGTTATACGGTTCAGCCGTTGCCGGTAAGCCATTTCGCCATCAGCGAAGGAAAGAAGAAAAATACATTCGAACTGCGCTGGACTCCTACCGAAGACCCATTGGAATCTACGGCAAAAGCGCAGGGATATGTAGTGTATACGCGCATCGGATACGGTGGCTTCGACAATGGTACGTATGTAAAAGGAACCAGTTTTACAGCCAAAGTAGAACCGGGTCTGATTTACAGCTTCAAGGTTACTGCGATCAATAAAGGAGGCGAAAGTTTTCCTTCGGAAATTCTGTCGGCATACAAGGCAAAGAGAAGCAAAGGTACGGTACTGATTGTAAATGCTTTCCACCGTACCTGCGGACCGGAATCAATGAATACGCTGATGATGCAGGGCTTCGACATTCAGTCCGATCCGGGGTTGCCCTACATCAGCACAACGGCATTCTGTGGTTATCAGCAAAACTTTAACCGTACTAAAGCCGGTATCGAAACGGAAGAGGGACTGGGATATAGTGGAAACGAACTAGAAGGCATGCAGATTGCCGGAAATACATTCGACTATCCGTTTATACATGGAAAGGCTATTCAGATGGCTGGACGGTATTCATTTGTATCGTGTAGCAGTGAAACGCTCGAAAGTGGTTCTACGGATTTAAGCCCGTATTACATGGTCGATCTGATTTATGGGGCAGAAAACAAACCATTAAGCAACCGGATACAGCAGACGCTTACGGCCTATTGCCAGAACGGAGGACGTTTGTTTGTAAGTGGTTCATACATCGGCAACAAACTGGGAGATACTAACTTTACCGGTAATGTATTGAAGTATACCTACGGAGGAAGTATGAAGCAGGTACGTTCGGGAGAAATTTTCGGTACAAACATCCGCTTCCAGATACCTCGTAGTGCTAACGAACAGACCTACGCCGTGCCTGCACCCGATTGTATTCTTCCTGTCGGTCAGGCTTTTCCGATATTCAGTTATACCGAAGGGAATCAATGTGCCGGAGTGGCTTACAAAGGAACATACCGCACTTTTGTACTGGGATTCCCCTTTGAAAGCATCATGAAAGCCGAACAGCGGACGCATATCATGAAGTCTATGCTCAACTTTTTTGAAGCGAAATAGTTCAATGGTCATACAGAACAGAAACAAATTCTTTTGTGTTCATGACTCTTTATTCATTTAATTTTTTACCTTTGCTCATGTAAACGTTAAAATTTAATCAAGACTATGTACACAATACAGACAAATGCCTCTGGCACACGTAGCATGGAAATATCGGAAGAGCCTCTGAAAACTATTG
>FR887772.1:0-13290 GCA_000432735.1 Bacteroides sp. CAG:443 | reverse complement strand
GAAGAGCATCTGAAAACTATTGAGAAATATGCTTTGTTCCAACAATTGATAGACAGCAATGGAATTGTAGACGAATCGGTTCTTGACAAACTGAAGTTGAATGTGCGCTCGCTCATCGCTGCTCAAACCGAAAACTGCAAGGACTTGCTGGATCTTTGCATTGACGTGATTTACCATAACAATATGAAAGCGTTCGGACTTCACCAGTTGATTCTGCTTTATATCAAGTGGGAAAACGAAAAGGCGGAGGAAGAAGAGAAAGAGGAAGAAAAAGAAGAAGAATAAACATAGGGAAGAGCTTGTTTAAATTTTATACAGACCTGCTTTTAAAGGGTTTTCTTGTCTGCCGGCTTCTGCATATCGGGCTGGAAAATCTGAAGAAGAAAGTATGTTAAGAGTCTTATTGGAAAATTTAAACAAGCTCTAATCTTGTTCTGGAAAGAGAGTATATAATAATGCAGCAAGACTGCAAGTAACTAAAAACGTTGAAATTTGAAAGAGTATAAACTGACTGACTGGTTGCCTACAACCAAAAAAGAAGTGGAATTGAGAGGATGGGATGAACTGGATGTAATCTTGTTCAGTGGTGATGCGTATGTGGATCATCCTTCGTTTGGTGCTGCCGTTATCGGACGTATGCTGGAAGCACAAGGACTGAAAGTGGCTATCGTGCCGCAGCCGAACTGGCGTGATGACTTGCGCGACTTTAAGAAACTGGGACGGCCACGACTGTTTTTCGGCGTTTCGGCCGGCTGTATGGACAGTATGGTAAACAAATATACTGCCAACAAGCGCTTGCGCAGCGAAGATGCCTATACTCCCGACGGACGACACGATATGCGTCCAGAATATCCAAGCATTGTTTATACTCAAATTCTGAAGAAACTTTATCCTGACGTTCCTGTCGTACTAGGCGGTATAGAGGCTTCCTTGCGACGGTTGACGCATTATGACTACTGGGTGGACAAGGTTCGTCCGTCTATCTTGATTGAATCAGGAGCCGACTTGCTGATTTACGGTATGGGAGAAAAACCTATCACCGATTTGTGCAAGCACCTGAAGGCTGAAAATGTGTTGCCGCACGATTTGTTGCAGACGGCTTATCTCTGCCGGAAATCTCAGTTCGTGCCTGAAGAAAACGATCTACGTCTTTTTTCTCACGAAGAATGTCTGAAGGATAAAAAGAAGCAGGCTCAGAACTTCCGACACATAGAAGAAGAATCGAATAAATACGAAGCTGCCCGCATTTATCAGGAGGCAGACAATGAAGTGGTTGTGGTCAATCCTCCGTACCCGCCCATGACGCAGGGGGAACTCGATATGTCGTTCGACTTGCCTTATACGCGTTTGCCTCATCCTAAATATAAGGGGAAACGAATTCCGGCGTTCGACATGATAAAATTTTCGATCAACATTCACCGAGGATGTTTTGGAGGATGTGCATTCTGTACTATCTCCGCGCATCAGGGAAAGTTTATCGTAAGCCGAAGCAAGGAAAGTATCTTAAAGGAAGTCAAGGCAATAACGGAAATGCCCGACTTCAAGGGATATTTAAGCGACCTGGGTGGTCCGTCGGCAAACATGTATGCCATGCATGGACGCGACGAGCGGATGTGTCGCCGATGCAAGCGCCCGTCGTGCATTCATCCGAAGGTTTGTCCGAATCTGAATACCGACCATCGTCCGTTGCTGGATATTTATCATGCGGTCGATGCACTCCCCAAAATAAAGAAGAGCTTTATCGGCAGTGGAGTACGTTACGACTTGCTGCTGCACGAAAGCAAAGATCCGGAAGTGAATAAAAGTACGGCCGAATACACAAGAGAACTGATAGCACGCCATGTGAGTGGACGCCTGAAAGTGGCTCCTGAACATACCAGCGACCGGGTGCTTTATATCATGCGTAAACCGCCGTTCGAACAGTTCTACCGTTTCAAACGCATCTTCGACCGGATCAATAAGGAGCTGAACCTGCGCCAACAAATCATTCCTTATTTCATCAGTAGCCACCCCGGCTGCACGGAAGAGGATATGGCCGAACTGGCTGTAATAACCAAACGACTGGACTTCCATCTGGAACAGGTACAGGACTTCACTCCTACCCCGATGACTGTAGCTACGGAAGCATGGTATACCGGTTATCATCCTTATACGCTGGAACCCGTCTTTTCGGCAAAGAGTCAGAAAGAAAAGCTGGCACAACGCATGTTTTTCTTCTGGTATAAGCCGGAAGAACGACGCGCCATTATCAGTGAGCTGAAGAAGATAGGACGCAGCGATCTGATAGACAAGCTGTACGGCAGATAGGAATCTGACAAAATACCCTAAATAGGGTATTTATAAAAAGAGCGGCAGAATGTATCTTTGCGGCAAATAACAAAACGAACATGAATATAGCTGCACTTATCTCAGGCGGAGTAGACAGTGCCGTAGCCGTACACTTGCTCTGCGAACAGGGATATAAACCCGACTTATTTTATATCAAGATAGGAATGGATACCGACAACGAACTCAGTTGTACGGCTGAGGAAGATATCGAACTGGCTTCGGCTACTGCTCATCGTTACGGACTGAAATTGAACATTATCGACCTTCAGAAAGAGTATTGGGATAATGTCGTAGCATATACCATAGAAAAGGTCCGTAAAGGACTTACCCCTAACCCGGACGTGATGTGCAACAAGCTGATTAAGTTTGGCTGTTTCGAGCAGAAAGCCGGATATGCTTACGATAAAATCGTCACCGGACATTATGCCTCTACTTGCCTGATAGACGGAAAGACCTGGCTGGCTACGGCCAAAGATCCGATAAAAGACCAGACTGATTTTCTGGCACAAATTGACTATCTGCAAGTTTCAAAACTATGGTTTCCACTGGGGAATTACATGAAATCGGAAATACGGGAGATTGCATCCAAGGCAAAGCTTCCCAGTGCACAGCGTAAAGACAGCCAGGGGATTTGCTTTCTCGGGAAAATCAACTACAACGATTTTATCAGACGCTTTCTGGGAGAGCAGCCGGGCAATATCATCGAACGGGAAACAGGCCGGAAAATCGGTACGCACCGTGGTTTCTGGTTCCATACTATCGGCCAGCGTAAAGGACTGGGACTTAGCGGAGGACCGTGGTTTGTCGTAGATAAAGACACCGAAAACAACATCTTATATGTATCACACGGGGATGATACGGAACAACAGTACGGTTACAAATTCCGACTTGTCGACTTCCACTTCATCACAGATAATCCGTGGATAACAGGAGCAGAACAAGAAATCCGTTTTAAAATCCGTCATACAGATGCCTTTCAAGAAGGAAGTCTTGTATTTGATAATGGAACATGTTATATTGAAAGTAAAAACAGAGTACAAGGCATCGCCCCCGGACAATTTGGAGTCATCTATGATAAAGATGCTCATTTATGTATCGGAAGCGGAGAAATACGGAAATAGTATTTTCTGTTCCTGAAAAAATCGGGCACAAGTGCAGCTCTCTCCTGCATAACCTGTGCCTGATTCTATTATTTCATGTGTTGAAACTGATCGATCAATGATGTCAAATTGGCTGTAAACAGTCGGGCCGAAATGGCAAGAAGAATAATACCGAAAAACTTACGGATAATATAGATACCACCTTTACCTAACAGGCGTTCAATACGGTCGGTCATCTTCAGTACGATATACACCCATACCATATTTAGCAAGAGGGCCAACACGATGTTGATAGTCGCATATTCGGCACGAAGTGACAACAAGGTAGTAAAAGCGCCGGCTCCAGCAAGCAAAGGAAAGACCAAAGGTACTAGTGTAGCTTCCTTTATAGGTCCTGTATTTTTGAAAATTTCTATATCAAGAATCATTTCCAATGACATCAGAAATATGACAAAAGCACCTGCGACCGCAAAAGAAGCAATATCTACTTGAAACAGTTTCAGCATCATATCGCCGGCAAAAAAGAATCCCAGCAATAATGCCGATGCTACAAGTGTAGCTTGAATGGCATTCACCGAACGCCCTTTCTGCTTCAAATCTAGAATAATCGGTACGGCACCAATTATATCAATCACGGCAAACAATACAATAAATGCGCTTATCAGCTCTTGAAAATTCAAACTTCCCATATTCTTAAAATGAAATTTTATACAAAGTTATGCAAAAATACCTACATAACAAGAAAGCAGCCAAACATTATCAGACGGAAATAAACGATAAAAAAGGTAAAAGGCAAAAATACATTCAAAATATTCGCTACTTTTGTACGTTAAAATATAACTTAATAAAGTTAAATGCCAATGCAGAGCACAATGTATGATAAGCTTTTATTGCTCCCTCTGTTTCAAGGACTATGCAAAGAAGACTTTACCGCTATACTGGAAAAAGTTAGATTGCATTTTCAGAAGTATACAGCCGGAAGCTGCATTGTAAAACAGGGTGATTATTGTAATAATATCATTTTCATTTTACAAGGCGAAACACGCGCCGAGTCGGCAGACCAGGCATATCATTATACAATCCATGAAACATTAAAAAGTCCGCAGATTATCGAGCCTTACTCTTTGTTCGGTATGTATCCGCAATATACGGCATCGTATTATGCACATACCAATGTGAACGCCGTAACCATCGACAAGGCTTATATTTTATCGGAACTCAACAAGTATGAAATATTTCAGCTCAATTACCTGAACATGCTGAGCAATCGTGCACAGACTGTTTACCGAAAGCTCAAAAGCCCGCATGCCAGTGACACGCTGGAGAAAATCATCAATTTCATGCTGCTACGCTGTATAACTCCCGCCGGAGAAAAGAAACTCCAGATTCGAATGGAGGATCTGGCCGAACAGATAGATGATACACGAATTAATGTTTCGAAGGTGCTGAATGAGCTGAAAAACGAAGGAATCATTCGTTTGAGTCGCCGAGTCATCGAAATACCCGACATGGAAGCACTAAGTCATTACAAAGAAAACAAAAAAAAATTATTTATGGAAAATCCATTTTTACAGCCTTATAACACCCCTCACGGAACTGTTCCATTCGACAAGATATCCCTTGTACATTATGAACCGGCTATCCGTGAAGGCATGAATCAGGAAGATGAAGAAATTAATGCCATCGTTACCAATCCGGAAAAACCGACATTCAACAATACGATATTGGCTTTGGAACAATCGGGAGAACTGCTGGAACGAGTTACTACGGTTATGTTTAACCTGATGAGTGCCGAAACTTCCGACGAACTGGAAGCTATTGCCGAAAAAATGATGCCTCTGCTTTCTGAGCATAGCAACAATATCAGCCTGAACGAGGATTTGTTCAAGCGTATAAAGGCCGTCTACGATGAACGTGAAACGCTTGAACTGACAGCGGAAGAACGACGATTACTGGAAAAGACGTACGACGGTTTTGTACGCAACGGAGCTAATTTGTCTGCTAAGGATAAAGCTACATTCCGAAAGATCAGCATGGAGCTCAGTACGCTGACGCTTCGTTTTTCACAAAATCATCTCAAGGAAACAAACAATTACGAGTTGGTACTTGACTCGGAAGAGCAGCTGAAAGGCCTTCCGGAAAGTGCCATCGAAGCGGCTGCACACACAGCTAAGGAGAAAGGTAAGTCAGGGTGGGTTATTACCTTGCAGGCTCCTAGCTATGTTCCTTTCATGAAATATTGTGATGACCGAAATCTGCGACGGGAACTCTATATGGCTTACAACACGCAGTGCATGCACGATAATGAGCAAAACAATCTGGAGATTGTAAAACAACTGGTAAACTTACGTATGCAACTTGCTCAGTTGCTCGGATTCAAGGATTACGCGGACTATGCATTACGCAAACGCATGGCAGAAAACAGCGACAATGTATACCGGTTACTCGATCAGCTCTTAGAAGCATATACCCCAACTGCCCATAAGGAGGTGGAAGAAGTAGAAGCCCTTGCCAAAAAGTTGGAAGGCGATGACTTCAAGCTGATGCCTTGGGATTTTTCGTATTATTCCGAGAAACTGAAAAATGAAAAGTTCAATTTCGACGAAGAAATACTGCGTCCTTATTTCGAACTGAGCCGTGTGAAAGAAGGAGTTTTCGGACTGGCAACACGTTTGTATGGTATCTCATTCAAGGAAAACAAAAACATTCCGGTTTACCATCCGGATGTGCAAGCGTATGAAGTATACGATAAAGACGGTAGCTACCTGGCCGTACTTTATACAGACTTTCATCCTCGTGCCGGTAAACGCTCGGGAGCCTGGATGACAAGCTACAAGGAGCAATGGATAGAAGCCGACGGCACCAATAGTCGTCCTCATGTTTCTGTAACCATGAACTTTACCAAACCAACGCCTGACAAGCCGGCACTGCTGACATTCTCGGAAGTCAATACTTTTTTGCATGAATTTGGACATGCACTTCACGGAATATTTGCCAATACGAGGTTTAAAAGTATGAGTGGAACAAATGTTTACTGGGATTTTGTGGAACTTCCCTCGCAAATTATGGAAAACTTTGCAATTGAAAAAGATTTTCTTAATACATTTGCATGTCACTACCAGACAAATGAACCGATTCCTGAAGATTTGTTGCAACGAGTCATTGATGCATCAAACTTTAATGTAGCCTACGCTTGTCTGCGACAACTCAGCTTTGGTTTTCTCGATATGGCATGGTACACACGAAGAGAAAGCTTCGAAGGCGACGTACGCGAATACGAACATGAGGCATGGAAACGTACGCAATTATTACCTCAAATAGAAGATACGTGTATGACCGTACAATTCGGACATATTATGTCGGGAGGATATTCGGCTGGATATTATAGCTACAAGTGGGCAGAGGTACTTGATGCTGATGCTTTCTCTGTCTTCAAGGAGAAAGGCATTTTCAACAAGAATGTAGCACAATCTTTCCGCGACAATATTTTGTCAAAAGGAGGAACGGAACATCCAATGGTGCTTTACAAACGTTTCCGGGGACAGGAACCTACAATTGATGCATTATTAAAACGAAATGGTATAAAATGAAACAAAAAATAAAAAAATACGGAGCCTGCTTATTACTGCTTGCCTTGCCTTTTTTGTTCGCCGGCTGCAATCAGGAAGATGACATCAATGAAATCTTCGTAAGCGGAGAATGGTTATTGGTCAATTACTATACAGGAATAGACTGGAATAATTATAATGCAAATGCACAACCTGCATATACAAAACCTGAAGACCTGAAAGTAATCAATAAGTTCAGCATTACATTTGGTGAAGACGGAAGTGTACAAGGTAGCATAGAAAATGGTACATACACCGGGAAATGGCAGGCCAATCCTAAAGACCGCTCTATTGCAATCACCCGCATAGAATGCAGTGTCGCATTATCAGGAAAGAATAAGGAGTTCATAGATAAACTGAAAAAAGTCCAATTCTATCAGGGAGATAATATTATGTTGCGCCTGGCTCCGAATGAACGTACTACCTGTATGCAATTTAGACATTAATATATATGGAAAACAAAGAGAACAAACAAGAAATACTCGATAAGCGCTATATGCGAATGGCTACTATCTGGGCAGAAAACTCTTATTGCAACCGGCGGAAGGTGGGAGCGCTGATTGTAAAAAATAAAATGATTATTTCCGACGGATACAATGGTACTCCAGCCGGATTTGAAAATGTTTGCGAAGATGAACATGGCATAACCAAGCCTTATGTCCTTCACGCAGAAGCCAATGCCATCACCAAAATAGCTAGATCGAACAATAGCAGCGAAGGTGCCACGCTTTATGTCACGGCATCTCCCTGCATAGAATGTGCAAAACTTATCATCCAGGCGGGAATAAAACGGGTTGTTTTTGCCGAAAAATATCGTTTGGAAGATGGTTTGGAACTTTTGAAACGTGCGAATATAGAACTGGTTTATTTAAATCCTAATGAATAAATAGATATGAGCAGCAACAAAAATAAATTGATACCTTTTCTGATGGCTATCTGTCTGGTGGCAGGTATCTTGATAGGAACATTTTACACAAACCATTTTTCCGGCAACAAATTGGGAATCATCAACACATCTTCCAATAAGTTGAATGCCTTGTTGCACATTATCGACGAACAGTATGTAGATACTGTCAACATGTTTAATCTGGTGGAAGAGGCTATGCCGCAGATTCTTGCAGAACTGGACCCTCACTCTTCTTACATACCGGCCAAAGATCTTGAAGCGGTAAATTCGGATTTGAAAGGTAGCTTCAGTGGTATCGGCGTTCAATTTACCATACAAGATGATACGATTCACATCAACAGTGTCATTCCAGGGGGCCCCTCCGAAAAGGTGGGATTGCTTGCCGGCGACCGTATTGTAGAAGTAGACGACTCTAGCTTCGTAGGTAAAATAGTTACCAACGAGGAAGCTATGCGCCGTCTGAAAGGAGAAAAAGGCAGTAAAGTCAAGTTAGGCATTTACCGACCGGGAGAAAAAGATATCTTGCATTTTACGATTGTACGCGGCGATATCCCCGTCAAGAGTATTGATGCAGCTTACATGGTTAATGATAAATTCGGATATGTAAAAGTCAACAAGTTCGGCGAAACAACTTATCCGGAACTGCTCGTTGCCTTAGCCAAACTGGCACAGGCTAATTGTAAGGGAATGATCATAGATCTCCGTGGAAATACGGGTGGTTATATGGCTGCCGCCATCCAAATGGTAAATGAGTTCTTGCCCAACAACAAACTTATTGTCTACACAGAAGGTAGAAAATCTCCACGTGAAAATTACACATCCAACGGCACAGGAAGCAGTCAGACGATGCCGCTCATTGTTCTGATGGATGAAGGTTCGGCATCGGCGAGTGAAATCTTTGCAGGAGCTATTCAAGATAATGACCGTGGTACAATTATCGGTCGTCGTTCATTCGGAAAAGGACTGGTTCAGCAACCTATTGAATTCAGTGACGGATCGGCTATCCGACTGACAATCGCACGTTATTATACTCCTTCGGGACGCTGTATCCAGAAGCCTTACGAAAAAGGTAACGACGCTGAATACGAAATGGATATTATCACTCGATATGAACATGGAGAATTCTTCTCTGCTGATAGTATCAAACAAAATATCAAGGAAATATATCATACCGGTCTGGGACGTACAGTCTACGGCGGCGGAGGTATTATGCCGGATATCTTTGTTCCGCAAGATACTACGGGCATGACTTCTTATTACAGAATGGCTGCTACACGTGGATTGATTGTCCGATATACTCTCGATTATACGGATAAAAACCGCAGCAAACTTCAGGAATATGACACACCGGAAAAGATGGAAGCTTATCTGAAAAAACAGAATTTGCTTGAAAAATTTGCAGAATACGCAGAGAGCAAAGGACTGAAACGCCGTAACATTCTGATGTATAAATCGAAGAAGTTATTCGAAGAAAGTCTCTATGGCAATGTTATTTACAATATGTTAGGCATGGAAGCTTATATAGCTTATTCTAACCAAACAGACAAAACCGTACAAAAAGCTCTCGAGGTTCTGGAAAAGGGAGAGTCGTTCCCTAAAGCTCCAGAAGTTGAAACCAACAAAGAGTAAGCGACCCAAATAACAGGAAAGGCACACAACGGATTATTTCTGATTCAATCTTGTGTGCCTTTCTTTTTTATCGTACCCTAAAACTTAAATACACCTATGCAAAAGGAAGAAAAGCGTTTGCTCAGACGATATATCGCAGAAAAGAAAAGGAATTATCCTCAAGAAATTTTATCTGAATACTCTTCATTATTACTGAATAAACTAGAAAAGCATCCGGCTTTTACACAGGCAGAAACCATCTTGCTATATTATTCCTTGCCCGATGAAGTACAGACACACGACTTTGTGGAGAAGTGGAGCTGGAATAAAAATATTATTTTGCCTGTAGTAAAGGGAGAGGAACTTGAATTACGCCGCTATACGGGTAAGCAAGATTTACAGAAAGGAAGTTACGGCATTGAAGAGCCGCAGGGTGAATTATTTACCGATTATGAAAAGATTGATCTGGCCATCATTCCTGGAGTAGCATTCGACAGGCAAGGAAATCGTCTGGGAAGAGGAAAAGGATATTACGACCGGTTGCTAAAACAACTCAAAGCCTATAAGATCGGCATTTGTTTCGACTTCCAAATCTGCGAACAGATTCCCACAGAAGAGTTTGACAAGCCTATGGATGAAATATGGAGCGAACAGACATCATTCACTTCCCACAATCCATAACCATAGACAATCGCCAATTTTGTCCAATCAACGAAAGATGATATTGACGATCACTTGCGACCCAACCTGCGCATTTAAGTTGCGAACCAACAATTGCCGGCTCATCATCAGTTCCTGACGAAGTACTGATGAGGACAAATGCACATAAAGCACCTGATTCTTAATATAAATATTTGTTGTATAACGAGCAATCGTTTCTCCTACCACATCCTTCCATGCATCGACTAGGCGATATTCATTTAAAGGAGTTTCCAATCCTTCCTGTCTAAGCAAACGGCGTATCACCTCACCTACCTGCTCTGTATTATTCCGTTTCATGCTTCCTCCTCACTATGGCGTTCAGATACGACTCCGTCTTCCACCTCAAAAAGTTTATAATCTCCTTCTATTTTTCGCAGAATCTTATCCAGATGTTCACGGTTGGTATCGGTAATAAATATTTGTCCGAAACTATCTCCCGCCACCAGTTTCACAATCTGTTCCACACGTGAAGCATCTAGTTTGTCGAATATATCGTCCAGCAACACAATCGGGGTTGTCTGACTCCCCGTCCGTTTCAGAAATTCAAACTGTGCCAGCTTCAAAGCAATCAGATAAGTTTTATTCTGTCCCTGAGAGCCTTCTCGCTTGATAGGGAAATCGCCTAATTGCATGATCAGGTCATCCTTATGTATGCCTCGAGTCGAATAGCCCAAGATACGGTCACGCTGCCGGGTTTCTTTTAATTGCTCCAAAAGACTACCCCCTGCGGCATGCGACTCATATGTAAGGCTGACCTGCTCTCTATCTTGAGAAATATATGAATAGTAAGACTGAAATACAGGTATAAACTCATCAATAAATGCCTTGCGCTTGTTATATACCGTTTCACCCGAAGTAGCCATCATTTCTTCCCAGACCAACATCAATTCCTCCTCCGGCTCCATGTCCGCCTTAAGCAATGAATTTCGCTGAAGAAGTGCTTTATTATAGCGAATCAATGCATCCAGGTATTCACGGTCGAACTGAGATATAACAACATCCATGAAGCGCCGACGCTCCTCGCTACCACCGGCAATCAACCATGAATCGGCTGGTGAAACCATGACAAGTGGAATCAGACCGATATGATCGGACAGACGAGAATATTCTTTCTTATTTCGCTTGAACTGCTTCTTCTGACGTCGCTTCAATCCGCAATACACCTCTTCAGGCTCTCCCTGATCGGTTTCGTAAAATCCTTGCACGACAAAAAAGTCGCGATCATGTAAAATATTCTGCGAATCAATAGCATTGGTTGCACTTTTGCAAAAGGATAAATAATAAACCGCATCCAGTAAATTGGTTTTCCCCATTCCGTTTTTACCGATGATACAGTTCATTTTATGAGAAAAAGCAAGTTCCACCTGCTCCAGATTTTTATAATTTAATATAGAGATGCGTTTAAGCCACATAGTTCAAAATCCTTATTTCAGCTTACAAAATTAACAATAAAAGCATGACAGATAAAAAAACATGCTCGCAAATTTCATTTATAAATATAAATAAACTACTTTTGCTGACCGAAATGTAAACATATTAAATAATAAGAGAAATAATAAAAACGATTAAATAAAATGGCAGAACAAAAACACACTCATGATCCTCTGAATGTAGATGAAGCACTGAGTACTTCCGAAGCATTCCTTTTTAAGTACAAGAACCTGTTAGTTGGTATTGTAGTAGCTATTGTTGTCGTTGTATGCGGAACATTAGCCTACAAACATTTTATTGGTGAACCTAAGGAGTTAAAAGCTTCTGAAGCTCTTTTTAAAGGTGAACAATACTTTGGCAATGACAACTACGAAGTTGCACTGAAAGGTGACAGCTTGGGTTATACTGGTTTCTTGAAAATTGCAGATGAATTCAGTGGAACAGATGCCGGTAACTTGGCAAATGCTTATGCAGGTATCTGCTATGCACAGCTTGGCAAATACGAAGAAGCAACAAAATATTTGGATAAATTCAGTGCAGACGATTACATGGTTGCTCCAGCTATCATCGGAACAATGGGTAACTGCTATGCTCAGATGGGACAGCTTGACAAAGCTGCTGCTACCCTACTGAAGGCAGCCGACAAAGCCAACAGCACAACTTTAAGTCCTATTTACTTGCTTCAGGCTGGTCAGATCTTAGAGAAACAAGGAAAAAATGCAGAAGCTGTTGAAGCATACAAGCAGATTAAAACCAAATATGCAAATTCTTACCAGGCTATGGACATCGATAAATATATCGATCGTGCCTCTATCAAGTAAGATTATCCTACTACTTATATAATATAAGGTATTGTCATTCGGAGCAAAGCGAAGAATCTCAGATACATCAACGTGGATGCTCAGAGATTCAAACTTTACTCCGAATGATTTTTTTATTCAGAACTCATAAATTAACCATTTAACTATATAATTATTATGGCAACTGCTTATCATAATCTATCCGACTACGATTTCAACTCTGTACCCGATGCCTCTCAGATGCGCTTCGGCATTGTAGTATCAGAATGGAACAGCAATATTACAGGAGCATTACTTTCCGGTGCCGTGCAGACTCTAAAAAAACATGGAGCAAAAGATGAAAACATCCTAGTACAAACAGTTCCGGGAAGCTTTGAACTAACTTTCGGCTCTGCACAAATGATAAAAAGTGGAAAAGTAGATGCTGTAATAGCACTTGGATGTGTGGTACGTGGAGATACTCCTCATTTCGACTATGTATGTGCTGGAGCAACCCAGGGAATTACTCAACTGAATGCAACTACCGATACGCCAGTCATTTACGGATTGATTACGACAAACAATATGGAACAAGCCGAAGAACGAGCTGGAGGAAGATTAGGCAATAAAGGTGACGAATGTGCAATTACTGCAATAAAAATGATCGATTTTGCTTGCAGATTAAAAAAATAGTTGTACCTTTGCAACGCAATTGAGAAAAGCACTAGCTAATCAGTTGCGAAAGGGCAAATACCAGAGTGGCCAAATGGGGCAGACTGTAAATCTGCTGGCTTACGCCTTCGGTGGTTCGAATCCATCTTTGCCCA
>FR887771.1 GCA_000432735.1 Bacteroides sp. CAG:443 | reverse complement strand
CGGATAATATTTAAACCGTCCAACTTTTTGGGGTCACTTCAAGCATCCGACAGGGCTTTTTGTATAAAATATGTTTTTTAGAAACCTAGTTTACTATCAAAAATACCGTTTCGAACAAAAAAAGAAGTATCTTTGTTCAATTTAAGATGAATATATAATTTAAAATTTCAAATTTAATATGACAACAGAACATGTAAAGTGCCTGATTATTGGTTCAGGACCTGCCGGATACACTGCGGCCATTTATACTAGTCGTGCAAACATTTCTCCTGTTCTTTACGAAGGTATCCAACCAGGCGGACAGCTCACCACTACTACAGAAGTTGAAAATTTCCCCGGTTATCCGGAAGGAGTAACCGGTCCCGTACTGATGGACGACTTGCGCAAACAGGCAGTACGTTTTGGAGCTGATATCCGCAACGGAATTGTAACCAAAGCAGACTTGAGTCAGGCTCCCTATCATTTCATCATCGACGATGAAAAAGAGATCACAGCCGATACAGTTATTATTTCTACAGGAGCAACAGCAAAATACTTGGGACTGGAAGATGAAAAGAAATATGCAGGTATGGGTGTCAGCGCTTGTGCTACATGCGACGGTTTCTTCTACCGCAAGAAAGTAGTTGCAGTGGTAGGAGGTGGCGATACAGCTTGTGAAGAAGCTATCTACCTGGCTGGACTTGCCCGCCAAGTATACCTGGTAGTACGCAAACCATTCTTGCGTGCTTCAAAGATTATGCAGGAACGCGTACTGAACCATCCTCACATCAAAGTATTGTTCGAACACAATGCAGTGGGCCTTTATGGTACCGACGGTGTTGAAGGCATGCACGTTGTAAAACGTATGGGTGAACCAGACGAAGAGCGCTACGATGTTGCCATCGACGGATTTTTCCTGGCTATCGGTCACCAGCCTAATTCTGCAATCTTCAAGCCATGGGTAAAAACCGATGAAACAGGTTATATCCTGACAGAAGGTGACTCTCCACGCACAGGTATACCCGGTGTATTTGCAGCAGGCGATGTAGCCGATCCTCATTACCGTCAGGCAATTACAGCTGCCGGAAGCGGTTGCAAGGCTGCCATCGAAGCAGAGCGCTACCTGTCTGCCAATGGATTACTCTAATCGGAGAACTAAACTAATAACACATATTTTTATTATGAGAAGTTTTATCAAAAAAACATTTGCTGCTATCATCCTGATAGGAGGAACTGTTTCTGTCTGCGCCCAGCAGATGCCTCCTCTCCCAACCGATCCCAATGTTCGTATCGGTAAACTGGATAATGGGCTGACTTACTACATTCGTCACAATGCACTGCCTGAAAAGCAAGCCGACTTCTACATTGCCCAAAAAGTAGGTTCTATCCTTGAAGAAGACAACCAGCGTGGTCTGGCTCATTTTTTGGAACACATGTGCTTTAATGGAACGACCAATTTCCCGGGTAATACACTTCGTGAATATCTGGAATCTATCGGCGTAAAGTTCGGTACCAACCTGAATGCCTACACTGCCATAGATGAAACAGTATACAACATCGACAATGTACCTGTTATCCGCGATGGTATTATCGACTCTTGTCTGTTGATTCTGCACGACTGGGCCGATGACCTGACACTCGATCCGAAAGAAATAGATAAGGAACGTGGCGTAATACACGAAGAATGGCGTACACGTACCGGTGCCATGATGCGTATGTACGATACTGTCTTCCCTAAAATGTTTGCAGGAAGCAAATATGCCTACCGTCTGCCTATCGGTTCAATGGACATCGTGGACCACTTCCCTTATCAGGACTTGCGCGATTACTATGAAAAATGGTATCGTCCCGACTTGCAGGGAATTATTGTTGTAGGTGACATCGACGTAGACCAGATCGAAGCAAAGATCAAGAAGATTTTTGGCCCTATCAAGATGCCGCAGAACGCAGCCGAACGTAAATACTTCCCAGTTCCTGACAACAAAGAGCCAATCATTGCTATAGCGAAAGACAAGGAACAGCAGATGAATCAGGTATACGTATACCATAAGCACGATCCGTTCCCCGAAGAAATGAAGAATACTGTCGGCTATCTGGTATACAACTACATGACCGGTGCTATCTCAAGCATGCTGAACACCCGTCTTCAGGAGCTTACCCAGACCGCCACTCCTCCATTCATCAATGCCGGAGTAGAAGACAATGACTTTGTTCTTGCCAAAACAAAGAAAGCCTTCATGGGTGTAGCTATCTGCAAAGACGACGGAATCGCAACAGGGCTGTCTGCTTTGATGCGTGAAATAGAGCGTGCACGTCAGTTCGGATTTACAGAAGGTGAATATACCCGAATGAAAGCCGACTACCTGCGTGCCATCGAAAACGCATACAACGAACGCGATAAAATGAAAAGCAATCAGTTCGTCAACCAGTATGTATCAAACTTCATCAATGGCGACCCTATTCCAAGCATTGAAGACGAATATGCACTCATGACACAGATTGTGCCGAATATTCCTCTCGACAATGTAAATAAATTACTGCAATCACTCGTAACCGACAGCAATACGGTAGTAAGCCTGTTCTGCCCTGACAAACCTGAAGTAAAACTTCCTACAGAAGCCGATATCAAGAAAATACTGGCTGATGTCAAAGCAGAAAAACTGGAGCCATACGTCGACAAGGTTTCCAATGAACCTCTGATGAAAGAAGCTCCGACAGGAGGCAAGGTAGTCAAGACAGAAAAAGGTCCGTTCGGATCGACAGTCCTCACACTGAACAATGGCGTACGTGTCATCATGAAATCTACCAACTTCAAGGCAGACGAAATCAGAATGTCTTCTTTCAGCCGTGGAGGTACTTCACTGTTCGATGAAAAAGATGCCTTGCAGTTCAAACAAATTAACGACGTTGCAGGTCTCGGTGGTTTGGGCAATTTCAGCGTTGTCGACCTGCAAAAAGTATTGTCAGGAAAAGTAGCTTCAGCTGGCGCATCAGTCAATACCCTGACAGAATCTGTAACAGGTAAATGTTCCCCTAAGGATTTGGAAACCATGTTGCAGCTGACCTACCTGAGCTTTACTGCTCCACGTATGGATTCTACTGCATTCGAATCATACAAGAACCGTCTGAAAGCTCAGCTTGCCAATATGGAAGTCAATCCCAATATTGCCCTGAGCGATACCTTGAGAAAAGAATTGTATGGCGATAATCCACGTGTATTACGTATCAAGGCCGATATGGTAGACAAGACCGATTACCAGAAAATCATGGATATGTATAAAGACCGCTTCAAAGATGCAAGCGACTTTACATTCATTTTCGTAGGTAACCTCGATCAGGCTACTGCTACTCCACTTATCGAAAAATACCTCGGTTCTCTTCCGTCTATCAATCGTAAGGAAGACTTCCGCGATGTAAATCTGGACATCCGCAAGGGTGAACACAAAAATGTGTTCCATAGAGATTTGCAGACACAGAAGGCAACTGTATGTATCATCAGAAGCGGTGAATGTGAATACACTTTGAAGAATCAGCTGATGATGAGCATGCTTTCTCAATTGCTGACCATGGAATATACTGAAACTGTCCGTGAAGACGAAGGTGCATCTTACGGTGTAGGAGTATCAGGCGACATCAGCTTGTATCCGAAAGTAGAAGCAACTCTTCAGATTTCGTTCGATACCAACCCTGAAAAGCGTGCTAAGATGAGCAGCTTGATCGACAAAGGAATCAACGACTTCATTGCTAACGGTCCGAAGGCAGAAAACCTGAAGAAAGTAAAAGAATACATGTTGAAGAACTACGAAGCCAACCAGAAAGAGAACGGTTACTGGATAAACATCTTGTACAGTTACTACTGGGAAAATACCGACATGGCAACAAAATATGTCGACACAGTAAATCAGATTACATCGGCCGATCTTCAGAAATTTGCTAAAGATTTCTTCTCACAAGACAACCGCATCGAAGTAAGCATGACTTCAGGCGATACGAAGTAACACTCCAAACCTGATGAATTATGCTTTTCTTCGAAATACGTAAAAACCGGAAACTTGCCACACGGCGAAGTCCGATGTTCGAAAAGAACCGTTTTGCGAAGGTTTTCATGTATTTCGGAATAGCATTTTGGGCAGCATACCTCCTGTTTATAGGGGCTATGCTGCCCTCTGCTTTTCAAGAGAGCTTTCCTGGCATGGAACCTTACCATATCCTCAACAAAGGATTGATCATTATCCTGTTCCTCGACTTTCTGATACGCTTCATGCTTCCCACTCCTGTACAGGAAATCAAACCTTATCTCTTGCTGCCGGTCCCCAAGCAAAGAGTCATACTTGCTTTTCTGACCGAGAACATGTTTCGTCCCATCAACCTCTTCTGGCTGTTTTTGTTCATACCTTTTGCCCTGATAAGCATTACACGTTTTTACGGACTGACTGGTGTCGTGGGATACCTTCTAGGCATCTGGCTCATGATTGTCATGAACAGCTACTGGAGCATGCTGATCTGCGTACTCAAGCGAGATAAGTTTATCCACCTGTTCTGGAGTATTCTTGTATACGGTATATTAGCGCTATTGGAATTTCTGCCGGAAACAGGATTCGTCAGTACTCTGACGATGAACTGGGGAGAAGGCTTTATTCTCTGGAATCCGCAGGCTTTCCTCGGAGTCATCGTACTCATCGGTCTGCTTATCTACATAAACTACCAAGTACAGCAACACCTCATCTACAAAGAACTTGCGCGGACAGAAGACGTCAAGATCAAGCATATCAGCAGTTACAACTTTCTCGACCGCTACGGCAATGTAGGAGAATACCTGCGTCTGGAGTTGAAAATGCTGCTCCGCAACAAAGCTCCCCGTAGCCAGTTCTGGGGCTTCTTTTTCATCATGTGTATGTTTACAATCGCTCTTGCCGGCAATGTATACGGCGACAACAGCTACATGAACAATTTCATCTGTCTGTATTGCTACTGTATACTGGGACTGATGACGCTGAGTCGTATCATGACATTCGAAGGCAACTATATCGATGGACTGATGGTTCGGAAAGAAAGTCTCTACAATATGCTACGAGCCAAGTACTATCTGCAATGCATCTTTCTGATTATTCCTTTCTTGTTTATTCTCATACCCGTATGCATGGATACCATTCCTCTGCTCATGTCGATATCCTATCTGTGCTTTACAATGGGAGCCATCTTCCCCATGATGATGCAAATGGCTGTCTACAACGACAAGACCGCCCCACTCAACACCAGTGCCATAGGCAAACAGCGAGGTAGTAACATGTATCAAATGCTTATTATAACATGTGCTTTCGGCCTTCCACTGCTAATCAACAAAGCACTCACCCTGTTTCTTGACGAAACAACAGCTTACATTACACTCATCGTACTGGGCTTGCTGGGATTCATCACCCATCGGTATTGGATACAAAACATTTATGTCCGACTGATGAAGCGGAAATACCAGAACATGGAAGGATTCAGAAACACACGTTAATGTAGAAAAAGAATATTATGGACATAACAATAAACCAACTCAAGAAGGCCTACGGCAGCAAAGTAGTCCTCGACATAGAACAATACGCCATCCACAGCGGAGAAATCATCGGACTAGTAGGAAACAACGGAGCCGGAAAAACCACTCTGTTCCGACTGATGCTCGACTTGCTGAAAGCCGATGAAGGTTCTGTCTGCATCGGCGAAACCGAAGTCAGCCACAGCGAACAATGGAAAGAAGTTACAGGAGCCTACCTGGACGAAAGCTTTCTGATAGACTACCTGACTCCCGAAGAATACTTCTACTTTGTAGGGCGCATGTGCCAACTCGACCACCAGACAGTAGACGAACGACTGGCAACCTACGAACGCTTCATGAACGGAGAAATTCTGGGGCAGAAAAAACTGATTCGCAACCTTTCGGCCGGCAACAAGCAGAAAGTCGGCATACTCGCAGCTTTGCTGAATAATCCGAAGCTGATAATTCTGGACGAGCCCTTCAATTTTCTCGACCCCAGCTCCCAGTCGGCCTTGAAGCAACTGCTGTTGACCTACAATCAGTCCACCGGAGCGACCATCCTCGTATCCAGCCATAACCTGAATCACACCATAGACATCAGCACCCGCATTGCTCTTCTGGAGCACGGCAAACTGATACGAGATATAGATAACACCGATGGCAGTGCCGGCAGCGAACTGGAAACCTATTTCGCCGTATAACTATTCATCCTCCAAATAAAAACGTAACAATACAGAAAAGGATGTTTTGTTACGTTTTTATTATATAAGTATCACTTATTTTTACCTAACAATAGAAACTCAGTGAAATATATAATGCAAATTATTTCACAATAGATTCCCAATAGATATTCCACAAAGAGACTTTATACCAAAAAGAATTTTCCTCATAAAGATCTAATCACACAAATTTCTTACCACAAAAGAAACGTATTGATATTCTTTATTTTCCTTTTATCAATAATTTTTGACAACATAGTAATATTATTGATACATTTAATCCTGATATAGATTAGCATGATTTTCAACTTTCATTATATTCAGGTATATTTGTAAATAAATATTAATCAAAAAATAAAAAATATGAGGAAAATAAATGTTTATTTTATGTCATTACTATTAGGAGGTATGGCATTCTCTTCATGCACTAAAAGTGAAGTAACAGAAAATGAGAGCGGGACCTCTGAGGAAATCAGCAATGTTGTTAGTTTCCAAGCACAGCTTAATGCACCATCAAGAGCAACAGACACAAAATTCGATGCCTATGATCAAATTGGAGTATTTGCAGTTGCATCTAGTGGGTCTAACGATAAAGGAGTGATTGCCAATCGAGGAAACTATGCCGACAATGTAAAGTATACTTATGATGGAACAAAATTCACTTCATCCAATGGTATAGAAATAGAAGAAGACGGACAAGAATATTTCTACCACGCAGTATACCCTTACACTTCTGCAGCGTCCAGCACTTTCAATTTTCGTGTACAAGACGACCAGCGTGGCGATAACTATACATTAAGTGATCTCTGTACAGCCCATACAGCAGCAACATCGTCTACACTTGTACAACTTAATTTCAGCCATAGACTGTCAAAAGTAATCGTTAACCTGATAGGAAATAACTGGCCAGCTGGAGATAGATTGTTAACCATTAAAAATGCAAAAGTAAATGCAACAGCCAATTTAAATAACCTGACTTTTACTAGCACTTCTACTCAAGGCGACGTTATCTGTACAGACAACGGGACTAATAGCTTCAAAGTAATACTCCCTCCGCAAACAATCTTGAAAGATGATCTATTTGCTACTTTACAAATTGGAAATACAGAGTATTCAGTAAGCCTCAACAATAACTTAGAGTTAAGATCGGGTGTTCAAGCAGAAATAACTCTATCATACAACGATAATAAGGCGGTAGTCGAATTTGTAGGTGACATTAATCCTTGGGATGAAGTAGATAACAGGTTCAACGATGTAGTTCCGGCAGATATAAGAGAAAAACTGGAAAAATATATAACGATTTATAATGGTGTAAATCCTCCTAACGTAGAAGGGGTTTATCTGGTAGATCCGTTTGTCACCGTATATTGTGAAGATGAGGGTGTAGGTGGCTATGAACCTGGCGAACTTGTTAGTTCCATCTATATCCGACTCAACAATCAAAATTCAGCAAACAATACTATCGACTTCGAACGCTCGTCAGTTTCAGGTAGTAGTTACTCTAAAGGTGAAGGTGCTTTTATCAGTGGTAGTGGCAACAACTTTACTGCATTTTTTAATACAGTAGGAGAAAGCCTCGACATTTATACAAAAACGGCTTTGGTTATCTCAGGAACCAAATCAACAAGCGGCATCCAAAATTTACAATATGCCTTTATTATGGTAGAAAAGGGAAATGACCCCAATAACGAGTTAATGAAAGAAGGCGTTTTCAGAGTCTTTAAAGATCAGGATGGTTTATCTATAAACACTTCATGGCCAAGCAGATCCATATTCACTCCTTCAAACGCTATATATGATATATTCAGTACAAAAAAATAAAATTTTATGAAACGGAATATTTTTCTTACACTTACTCTTTCTTGCTGTTTACTCATAGCTTGTACAACTGATGCAAACATGCCAGAAAGTCCAAAGAATTACGTTTCATTTTTCCCATCAGAGGCTCCTGCAAGAGCCTCTGATACAAAATTTGAAAATGGTGATCAGATTGGAGTGTACGCAATGAAAGATAACGGAAATGTAACTGCTGGCCAAATTGGCTATACTAACTATGCTAATAATATGCCCTACCAATATATAGAAAATTCAAAATTTACCCCTATGGGAAATGGAATAGAATTGCCTTCAGACGGTAGTAAATTATATTATTATGCTATATATCCATACTCAACTCTAAGTAGTTCTAACTTTACATTTGAAGTCTGGACAGATCAAACGGCATACAATCATTACACGACAAGTGATTTAATGATAGCATACACTACCTCATCTTCAGATAAAGAAAACATCAATTTATCTTTTTCTCATTGCCTGAGTAAAGTTATAATTTCACCTAAAAACTTTAACGCTGTATATAGCTTCACCCTAAAAGACATGTATTATAAAGCTAATGTAAATCTGAATTATAAAACATTTACAAATACAGGGAACAAAGCAACAATCAAAATGTGTTCCAACGGAACCAATTCATTTAAAGCTATTGTACCACCTCAAACCATTACAGATGGAATGATGTTTGGATACATGGAATGTAACGAAGGCAATTACAACATTACAGCATCTGGCAACATTGAGTTACAGGCAGGTAAACAAACAGAAATTATTGTATATGCCAATGAGAGTAGAGGCCAAAAACATTTTTTCGCAATACAAAAACCCTAACAACAATAATCTATTCAGCATTACCCTTAATCTGCAAGTGCAAATACATACGTATCAAAACTTGCAGATTTTTTATTTTTCTGTCTACAGAACAAGAAAGATTTCTGTTTTCCTATTTTAAAATTTTAAATCCCGTTAAAAGAAGCCCCCGAAACCTTTTAAATAAACAAAAAATACCAACACCAACTCCGGAAACATATCCCATTTACACCGATTATTGTATATTTGTCCAAATGTCAACAAACAAATATATGCGTTACACAAACCATCCTGTTCGTATTACCTGCTTCATCGGGATATTGCTCACCCTCCTTCTTAGCTCCTGTGGCACACGTGCTCCCCGATACGACTACCGGGAACTGGCACAAGCGGCTATCCGCCTCGATATGGACATAGACATGGAAGACAACCATCGCCTGTATATCGAATCTGCCCACTGGATAGGTGTTCCCTACCGTGCCGGAGGCAGCACCATGAAAGGAGTCGACTGTTCCGGACTGACATACAACATCTATAAGAAAGTGTACCGCAAGCACCTGAAGCGCAACTCCGATGAACAAAGACAAAAGAACTGCCGGAAAGTAAGCAAAAGCAGACTTCAGGAAGGCGATCTCGTTTTCTTTCATAACGGAAAGAATAAGCGCACCGCCACCCATGTAGGCATTTATCTGAAAGACAACCGTTTCATCCATGCCAGTACCAGTCGCGGCGTCATTGTCAGCCGACTGGATGAGCCCTACTACCGCAGAGTATGGATGCAGGGCGGACGAGTAAAGGGTTTATAAAGCAATCATTATGCCATCTACAAGACACATAGCAACATATTTAGGACTATTATTTCTCGCAGCCGAAGTCGCCCCTCTATCAGCACAGACCGAAAAGAAAGAAGAAGAGATTAAGCTGAACGAAGATGCCATCAAGATGATACAATTCGACTTCGTACCCAATGAGAACCGATACCAGCCTCTGAACGCCCCGATGGACAAGAAATGGATGCAGTTCAAAGAAGACCTATCCATGCCACGTAGCATGATCGACTCCACACGAGTTAAAAAAATCACAGGATATATCCGTGCCGAACCCTATACCATCTGGACTAAGTTCGGAGAAAATCCCGTTTACGACGTCATGCCGACCATCGAGAAAAAATGGAAGATATATTGGAACATAAATCCTAATCAAAAGCGCCGTGGAGAATATGGCAGAGATTTAAAGCCCGTTCCCGGCGAAACATACTTGTATGTCAATTCTCCGACAGGCCCCGGTGTCAGCATTTCCGTCGACTTCGACAAGTTGCTGTACGAAAGTCTGACAAAGCGCGGACGTGCCATCAAGCACAACCGTACCCACGCCGTTGCCTGGAAAAAATATGCCAACTATATTCCAACCAAGCAAGACCATGCCGGACTGGAAAAATACATTGCCAACCAATCCGGACAAGCATCGGCCGACAGTACGCAAGTCCATGATACCGACGAAGAGATTCTTTCCTACGACGACGGTTATCTGTACCCGGACAACGATTCACTGAAGCTGGAAGCTCCCGAAATCACTCCAGCCTTTCAGTCGATGCCCTTGCTGCCCATTTATACGTCACAACCCGATTCCGTAAAGGCAGACAAGCCGCAGAAAAAGCCGGAGAACAAGCCAAAGACCAACTCCCGTCAGCCCGAAGCACTCCCCGACTACCAGCGCTATATCCGACAGCGAGCAGCCGAAGATTCCATTCGCCGACAGGAGTTCTTAAAGCGAGATAAGACAAATCACAACGTATACGACGTGGAAATGCAAACCCGCCGCTTACGTGAACAACAGAACTGACAATAAACCGTCACAAAAAAGGTGCGTCACGATATCACAATCATGACGCACCTTTTTCTATAATGCGAAAAATAAATAATTTTTCAATTACTTCTTAAACACAAAGTATACAGCCAGAATCAGGCAGCAGAAAGCAGCCAGATGATTCCATTTCAGTTCCATTTTAAAGGCAATCATAGAAAATACGGTAAATACCGTCAGTGTAATCACCTCCTGAATCACCTTCAACTGCATAATGTCGAATGGTCCGCCGTTATCCTTAAATCCCAGACGGTTGGCCGGAACCTGTAAACAATATTCAAAAAAAGCAATCGCCCAACTGAAAGCAATAACTCCAATCAGCGGCAATGCGGCAAACCAACTGAATTCTTCACGCATTTTCAGGTGTCCGTACCATGCAAATGTCATAAAGATATTCGAGAACACCAGCAAAACAATCGAATATATACCTTGTGAAACCATATCTTAAAACTTTTTAAAATCGGCTGCAAAGATAATCTTTCCCGATGAAAAAAAGTGAGATTTTAGCAGGATTTTATTATCAAACAGGAACTTATTCTTATTCCCGACCAAAAGAGCACCATGCTATACCCTCTATTTCTATCAGTAGTTCATCACGGCACACATCAGCCAACAGATAAGAAATACAAATCCCCTCCCTTTCTAAACTATCGTGTACTTTATTATAATCACTTTCATTCTTAAGATATACACGTAAAAGTTTCATCGACGCATCCCCTATCAAATGACGAATATTTTCCAGTGTAATACGCAATTGAGCAACCACATCCGCTTCCGCCAGACTTACTTCACCTCGTATAGCTGCTGTACCAGACAGATACATCATACAACAATCACCCGTTTGTAAACTTTTTGCCCGTTCAAATTTCGGAGTTGTTTTCCCAGTGTCCGCCTTTTCCAATACAGAACCTGAATACGAATAAGCCGCAACTTGTAGTTCATTGTCAATCGGTAAAATAGAAAAAGAAACTTCCTTGGCCATTGCAGCATCAATATCTACTATAACGCCCCCTCCCCGAGTACCAATACCCGTAGCAGCCGGATAACCATTCTTCCAAGTATCAGACAAATAAAATTCGGAACGAGCATTGTTAAACATCTGATAATGCTGGTCACCGTTATTATCGAAAGCAGTAATGCCATCAATATAATTCCACTGTCTTACAATTGAACCAACAGAAAATTTCTCACGGTTCAAGATACACTCCAACACACGAAAAACCTCCTTAGACTGAGTATAGATGTCACTGTCAAAAGAAACGTACACACCTCCAGCATATAAAAAACGTCCACACTCATTTGTAAGAACCACATAAGGAAAACCTCCGTAAGATTTATACTCCAACCGGTCATTCCCTTCAAACATGTAACCATGTACCTCCAAAACTAATTCGGCATCCAGAGGCTTCTGCGCAACAAATGTCACTACAGGCAAAGCACCCTGAAAATACTCTTCTGCCTTTCTGCGAAACTGCGCCAACCGCCACATATAATCGTCCTTACTGACTACCTCTCCAAAAAGCACTATGCGCAATACAGACAGCTTTACATCAAGATGAGAGAATAACTCATCAAGCATCTGCCGGTAAGGCTTCTTCTCGACCTTATAAATCTGATAGCTAATTTTATTTATATAACTCATAAAGAATCTACCTATTCCATTAATGCTACTGCATCATATTATTTTTTAAGTATGTTATATTCATACATTACGTTCTACGTAAGATTCATAAAATCCCCCCTAGTCAATGATTCTCCGTTCAGACCCAAGTTGATTTATTTGCACAAACATACTATATATCAACAATTTACATATAACAAAGGTATGATATCTTTCTAAAGCAGCAAACAAATCACACGACTTTTTTCATCGTCATAAGATACATCTATAGACACATTTCAGCAAGTAACAGATCATAAAAAAGGCTGGCTTCACAAACGAAGCCAGCCTTAATAGAATTCTTATTTTACATGAATATCAATCGGAATATTCACCCTCAAACAGATATTACGCCCCATAGCCGAAATACCTTGGCGACCTGTAACCTTGTTGACTTCGGCATATTTCAAACGCGAAAGATGAGATTGATATACCTTGTCAAAAAGATTCTGACAACACAGACTCAGCTCGATGCAGTTATGACCCAATACATGCAAGTCCATACCGGCAGCAAAATTAAAAATGCCATAATCGGGAGTAGCCGACTCAGTATTATCAAGCGCATAATAATTGCCCTGACGAAGATTGTACTCCATACCCAAGCTGACAAACGCACGTCTGCAACGCTTCCGGGCAAAATCGGGAAACTCATACCGGAGATTACATGTCCATCGGGGTGCAGGCATCATCGGGAGATTACGACTCTCGGCTGCCTGATTCAACTGAACACCACGTACGTACGAAAACGTATTCTCGAAGTGTAAAGGCTCTACAGGATGCACATCTACAGATACCTCTCCTCCCATGAGCCGTGCATTGCCCTGACGATACTGATAAGTACGATACCCTTCCGTTTCATAAGGAAGTCGGCCCAGAAAGATATAGTTATCAATCCAATTGCTGAAAAGAGATGCATTGACAGCCACATAACGCGACGTATAATCCATGCCGAGATCGACCTGCATGCTGTATTCCGACTTCAAGTCCCTGTTTCCCAGTTCATACTGAATACTACCTTCGTGCACTCCATTCGACAAGAGTTCACTGACAGTCGGCGCACGGAAACCACGAGCCACATTCAACCGCAGATTCATCCCTTCACTTACATTATATACCGCTCCAAGACTTCCGGTCACTCCGGTAAAGTCCTTACCCAACGCTTCAAAATGCAACTTTCCATCCTTCTCCGCCGTTTGAGTATGCAAATGCCGGTTGTCGATACGCGCACCTCCCGACAGACTCCAGCGCCCTATCTGCTTATTGGCCGTAAAGAAATAACCAAAGTCAAAAAGACGATAATCGGAAATGAGCATCTCTTCCGCCTGATTCAAGTTCCGCTGCCACATACCATTCACCCCCGTAGAAATACTCCAGTCGTTGGCAAGTGGCAACTGATACCGCAAGTCATAGTTCACCGTATGCAATCGCATAGCCAGCTCCGCTTCATCCATAGCCTCCTCAAACTCCCTGCGATAGTTCTGCTGATAACCCACGACAGCCTTCAGCATCCCGTCTGCAATGTACCACGCATTGTCGCTCACCACCTTGGTATGAAGTACCCGCTGAAAAGGCAAATGCCAACTGTACGCCTTCGGAGAATTTCCCTTTTCCCATACAAGCTGTCCGCTTTCCTCATCACGTTCACCCTCAGTAATGCCGGGAGTAAAATTCACATGTGAAAAACGCAGCCACGAATGTCCCCAGCGCTTCTTAACACCTACCATCGCCTGCACATCCCGCTCTTTAAACCAAGAACCAGGCACATATCCGTCGAGTGCATTCTTGTAGCTATGAGCAGCCTTATCAGCATAATGCACGTTCCACATCCATCCATCAATGTTCCCTGCAAAACCAGCATGATAGTTGTACAGACCATTGTTCGACTGATATTCACCTCCTACCTTTGCCTGCATCGTCCCCTGCATAAGCGACGGTTCAGGATGCAGAATCATGACACCGGCAATCGCATCACTGCCATACATCAGCGAAGCCGGACCTTTCAGTATCTCTACCGAATGAACTCCCTCGGCATCCACCTCCAGACCGTGTTCATCGCCCCACTGCTGACCTTCCTGACGTATACCCTGTTCTATTACCACCACCCGATTATAACCGAGTCCACGAATAACTGGCTTACTGATACCCGCTCCCGTAGAAATCTGGGAAATACCAGGCTGGAAGGTGATGGCATCCACTATATTGGTACCGAACGATTGATGTAACTTCTTGGGCGAAATGACCGAAAAAGCGATGGGCGAATCCTTCATCCGCTGCGTACCGGTCAATCCGTAAACTGTAACTTCACTCAATATAGCCTCTTTCAGAGAGCTTATACTATCCTCGTAGCATGCGCTATGGTCATGCTGAACCTGTGCGAATGCTGTGGCACATACGCCCAGCAGACACACCATAAATATGTATCTTTTCATTGTTGTTTCTATTATAAATGCATAAATAAGTGCTCTTCTACCAACAACATTGGCAAAGAGTTTCAAACATATTATAATAGAAAAGCCGGAGGCCCCCGGGGAATGATGCTGCATCTGCTTACATCCAAAATGGCGACAACGAAGCACATGCAAGGTTGCTGATACCGAACAGGGATAACATTGAGTTGAATACCCTGCGGCTTACAGAAAGGAGAAGAGAACAACTGACAGACGATACAGTCATCGCAACTGCCATTCCACTTGAGAATGTGTCCGTCGTGAACACGATGATGCTCACAGTCGCTACAAGTCACGCTTGCCGTCTCCACACAATGATGCCTGTGAAAGCCTTTTACCCCCACTTGCAACAGCATCACCATCAGCAGTATGATAGCGGAAAACGTCCGTATGCCTGTATGGCGACGAGATCTCTTCATTATTCGTTTCCTATGATTTTTTGATGATAAGGGCACGCAAGTTACGAAAAAAGCCGAAGCAAACAATCCGTTTACTATAACTAAAGGATTATTTATATGTGCTTAACATGTTTACAGATATATAATATGTTTTTCAAAAAGATACACATCTCCATGTTATCATAATAAAATAATAAATTATATTTGTAAAAACTGAAGATTGATAATTGGGCTGGAATGAGAAACTAATAAAAAGGACTCAAGTTATATCCTAAAAATGAAATAGTATGAAAACCACAATTACATTAATAGCACTACTTTGTTCCAATATCTGTTTCTGCCAAAATTTGGTACTAAAAGGAAAAATAGAGGACAAAAACAAAGAAAGCATTCCATTTGCTAATATTGCTCTATACCAAGCAAACGATACCATAAGCATCGTAAAAGGTACAGCTTCCGACTTAGCAGGAAAATATCTCCTACAAGACATTGATTCAGGAAACTATATCTTAAAAGTTTCATATATAGGATATAAAACCGTATCTCTGCCAGTTCATATAAATAAAGATCTCACACAAAATATTATACTCGAATCAGACTCCCAATCACTTACCGAAGTAGTGGTTGAGGGGAAAAGAAGTATTCGCAGTATCGACAAGACCTCCTATACCTTTACAATCACCCAAATAGATAAGGCGAAAGACGGACGTGACCTTATTGCTACCTTACCCAATCTACACATTGACAAAACCACCAATTCATTATCGACCATAAACGGAAAATCCATCATGATTCTTATAAACGGAATCAAGGCAACCGATAATGACTTGAAACTAATTCCTGCCGACAAAATAAAAAATGCTGAAATATACGATGTGCCTCCAATGCGTTACATAAATGATGCCGAGAATGTTGTAAATATCAATACGAAACCTTTGGATACCGGTTGGAGTGGCAATCTATATGGAACATTAGGACAAATGTTTTCCAACGCTTCTTTTGCTCTATCCTACGTTAAAGGAGATAACAAATTTACGATCAATTATGGCACTCATATCAACATGAAGCGCAACATCAAAGACTTAGAAACCGGACATTACAATTATCAAATCAATAATGACAATTATACCTACGACTATTTTCGGGAAAGTCAAACCTGGGGACACCAACATAATATAGGGTTCACATATTCTATCAGTAAGGAAAAGAATTACGATTTTCAAATCAAAGCCTTTACAAATACATCTAACGGAAAACTGAATGCAAACAAAACGATTGCATTTGCACAAAACGAACTTCAGGAAAAGCGAACCGGCAACTTGAATGATTATACCAAAAGCTTGGTTCCTACTGTAGATATTTACTTTTCCAAAACACTGCCTAAAAACAATTCAATATTATTCAATCTGGTAGGAAGCTATTTTGATAATGAGCAAAATACTCATTCCGCAGAAAGTGGCAGTACCGGTTTTGACGATATGATGCTCATCAATAACCAAAAGAAAACATTGATCGGTGAATTTGCTTACAAGCATAGATTTGCCAAAGCAAACTTATCTGTCGGATATCGTGCTCATTTAAATTATCTGACAAATGAGCTGAGCAATTCACTTTCAGAAAATCTACAGAAAGAAAACATAAATACTCAAAAGCATTATGCCTATGGAGAAATAAGCGGAAAATTCAAACCATTCATGTATCGCGTCAGCTTAGGAGTAAACTATGATACACAATCGGAAGAAAACGGATTTCACAATTTTACCTTTACCCCCATGCTGATGGCAGGTTATAATATCAACGAGTCCAATAGCATACGCCTCACATATCATTCAAGTACCCAAATGCCAGATATGCTACAAATGTCTGACGCGCGTATTCTGATAATGAATAATTTCTATCAGACAGGTAACCATGATCTGGAGAATTCGCACTTGCAATCATGGGGACTAAGCTATGATTTATATTTAAAGAAATTCTCACTGTCTGCCAATCTGTTTTATGATTATACCAGCAACAGCTTATTCGATTCGTACCAATATGGCGATAACTGCGTATTATATCAAACTGCCAATGCAGAAAAAGATATACGTCGAGGCGGCGAGTTTAATATCAATTATACGCCATGGGATTTTCTGCGAATAGGAGGAAGCATTGGAGTATCTCAGCAAGTATTCCAACCTTCCAAAGAGGTCAGTTCGTTTAGTTACTGGTCGTATCCTGTTTCTGTATATCTCTCAACATCCTACAAAAACTTCTCGCTGGATATTCTTCAGAAATTTGGAGGTACGTTTCTATCAGGATTATATAAAACGGGAATTGAAAAGGTTTCATACATCAATTTAGGTTATACATATAAGAAAGTAAATTTCGGCCTTCAGTGTTTCTTTCCTTTCATAAAAGATAAATATTCAAATGAAACTATACCGGGAAGTATCGTCTACCACAAAACAGATTTCCATTCAAAACGAAAAGATCATGCACTTGCCTTGAGTATTTCATGGAACTTCAGCTCTGGCAAGAAAAAGGCTTCTATCCGAAAGAAAATGGATAATTATGATTCGGATAGCGGGTTGTTTAAGATTAAATAATTGGTTATCAGCTATTCGTTCAATAATAAGAATAAACTTAAAAGGGAATTAAGTCATAATATATTCATATGAACTATCCGGAAAAGCCGGATAGTTCATGTGTTTTTATACAATTAGTCTTAGAATCCACTTCAACTATTCATATGCAATAACTAGTTAGGGATATTCAGTAAATGTCCCCCAAATAAGATGACATATGAAATGATTATGGTCTATCATCTTCATATGCCATTTTTTATTGCCATTTTTCCATGTATTCTCACATAATTCTATCTGTCAGGACATGACACTTCTGAAGAAGCCAGATGACCTCTTCCGATTTCGTCAGTAAAATCATATCATGCCGCTTTAACCGTCCTGTTCCTGATCTTGTCAATCATCAGTACAGCATTTGCCGTATGTATTCCGAAGAAAATCCACAGGATTTCCGTCCTCCTGTTCCGTGCCTTTACCCTGGAGAGCGAGTAATGCTGCTTCTGTGTACCGAAACTGCCTTCAAGCCGGGTGGCCCTCTCTTTGGAGAGTTCACTTCTG
>FR887770.1:42595-50850 GCA_000432735.1 Bacteroides sp. CAG:443 | reverse complement strand
TTTCTTTTGCTTGAGAATTCCTGTAACCAGGGTACAGCCTGGGGGATTCGTTGGTCGGGCATAAATTTTAGCAGGTCTGAACAATAAGAATGCCTTATCCTTTGAGAAAGTAACACATACATATATGTGTATAAGTTGGGTTAGCCTAAATCTGAAAAGTCAATTTTGTCTATTTATTTAAATACCAAATAAAGGGCTTCTTTTAATTTGTGTTACAAAACATATTTAATTCTAGCGTATTACATATTTGTTATTGTATGGTTAAAAACTTTCCATTCTTATCGAAATATTTCTTCTAAAATAGTAGTGGATTAAGGCTTATTTAGTATATTTGACTTCAGAAATTGTAATAATTACAATTGATAAAATTGTAAGTTTATAAACTAAAGTTTAATAATTATTATGGAAAACAAAATTCAGGAGCTCACTGATAAGATTTATCGTGAAGGGGTGGAAAAGGGTAATGAAGAAGCACAGCGACTTATCGAAGAGGCTCAGAAGAAAGCTCAGAAGTTGATAGCTGACGCGGAGAAAGAAGCTGAAGGCATCATTGCCAATGCTCGTAAGTCCGCTGACGAATTGACGGAGAACACAAAGTCCGAATTGAAGTTGTTTGCGGGACAAGCCCTGAATGCACTGAAAACAGAAATCACTAATTTATTGACGAATCAGACTGTTTCGGATGCAGTAAAAGGTTTTATTGCAGATAAAGATTATTTCAACAAATTTATTGTAACGCTGGCTGCTCAGTGGTCGGCAAATGAACCCATTGTCATATCTGTAAAGGATGCAGAGGCTTTGAAAAAATATTTTGCCTCAAATGTGAAGTCCCTGCTCGATAAAGGAGTCAGAATAGAAGAAGTAAATGGGTCTAAAGCACTTTTCTCTGTTTCACCGGCAGATGGTTCGTATAAAGTGAATTTTGGTGAAGAGGAATTCGAAAATTACTTCAAGGAATTTCTTCGTCCTCAGCTAGTTGAAATGTTGTTTTAACAGAAAAGTATGAGTACATATTATTGTCTGGTAGCTGGTTTGCCTGATATTTCGCTGGATGATGGTAAATTAAGTTATTCTATTGCTGACTTTAAATCGGAGTTGTATCCGGAGCTGTCCGTACAAGATCGGAAACTGATAGATTTGTTTTATTTGAAATTTGATAATGCAGATTTATTAGAACTTCTGAAAAATAAAGATGCGGTAACAGAAGGCAGAGGTAATTTTTCGGCAGAGGAATTACTTCAGCTGATTGATGCCGTACGTGACGGAGATGTTCCGGATAAAAAATTTCCTTCTTATTTGGTGGATTTTGTTACTCAATATTTTATACTTCCGCAAGAAGAATTGCATCGCGCTGAAGATTTATTAGCTTCATTGTATTTTTCTTATGGAATGGCATGCAAGAATCCTTTTATCGCTTCGTGGTTTGAGTTTAATTTAAACGTGAATAATATATTGGCTGCTTTTGCTGCACGTAAGTATAAGCTGGAAGTGCCGAATGTTATTGTTGGAAACACAAGCGTATGCGAACAATTACGTACATCGAATGCACGTGATTTCGGATTAAACGAAACTCTTGAATATTTTGAAGCGTTGCAGCGTATTGCCGATATTGAGGAATTGGTAGAGCGAGAGAAAAAGGTGGATACCTTAAAATGGAAATGGCTGGAAGATGAATCTTTCTTCTACTATTTTACAGTAGAACGTATCTTCGTTTTTTTGATGCAACTGGAAATGATTGAACGCTGGATTTCATTGGATAAGGAAAAAGGTAATGAACTTTTCCGCAAGATGATTCAAAACTTGAAAAATGAGGTTCAGATACCAGAAGAATTTAGAAAATAATAAAAAAAGATAAGAATGGCAACAAAAGGAACTGTTTTGGGCGTTATCGCCAATATGGTTACGCTGACTGTTGACGGTCCTGTGGCTCAAAATGAAATTTGTTATATTACTACCGGAGGTGACCGTTTGATGGCCGAAGTTATCAAAGTGGTGGGCAAAAATGTTTATGTACAGGTGTTTGAAAGTACACGTGGACTGAAGGTAGGGGCCGAAGCTGAGTTTACAGGTCACATGTTGGAAGTAACTTTGGGGCCGGGCATGCTGTCGAAAAATTATGATGGTTTGCAGAATGACCTCGACAAGATGGAAGGAGTTTTCCTGAAACGTGGACAATATACTTATCCGCTGGATAAAGAGAAAAAGTGGCATTTCAAGCCAATCGTAAAAGCGGGTGATGAGGTAGGACCTTCAGCATGGCTGGGTGAAGTGGAAGAGAATCATCAACCATTGAAAATCATGGTGCCTTTTCAACTTCATGGTACATATAAAGTAAAATCAATTGTCGCTGAAGGTGACTATACAATTGAAGATACAGTCGTAGTCTTGACGGATAAGGAAGGCGAAGACATTAAAGTCAATATGATTCAAAAATGGCCGGTGAAAAAGGCTATGACGAATTATGTTGAAAAACCACGTCCGTATAAATTGCTGGAAACAGGTGTACGTGTAATCGATACGATGAATCCTATCGTGGAAGGTGGTACAGGATTTATTCCTGGACCGTTTGGTACGGGAAAGACTGTATTGCAGCATGCTATTTCGAAACAGGCTGAAGCAGATATTGTTATTATAGCTGCTTGTGGTGAACGTGCAAATGAGGTCGTGGAAATCTTTACAGAATTTCCAGAATTGGTGGACCCGCATACTGGCCGTAAGTTGATGGAACGTACTATTATCGTGGCAAATACCTCGAATATGCCGGTTGCTGCGCGTGAGGCATCAGTGTATACAGCTATGACAATGGCCGAATTTTATCGTGCCATGGGATTGAAGGTCTTGTTGATGGCCGACTCTACATCCCGTTGGGCACAGGCTTTGCGTGAAATGTCTAACCGTATGGAGGAACTTCCGGGACCGGATGCTTTCCCTATGGATATTTCTGCTATTATATCCAATTTCTATGGACGTGCCGGATTCGTACATTTGTACAATGGTGCAACTGGTTCTATTACCTTTATCGGTACCGTATCTCCGGCAGGTGGTAACTTAAAGGAACCGGTAACGGAGAACACCAAAAAGGTTGCAAGATGCTTCTATGCGTTGGAGCAGGAACGTGCAGACCGTAAGCGTTATCCGGCTGTAAATCCGATTGATTCGTATTCAAAATATCTGGAATATCCGGAATTTGAAAAATATATTTCAGAACGTATCAACAGTCAGTGGACAGGAAAAGTAAATGAATTGAAGACCAGATTGCTGCGTGGTAAGGAAATTGCCGAACAGATTAACATTTTGGGAGATGACGGTGTACCTGTAGAGTATCATGTAATTTTCTGGAAGTCGGAGTTGATAGACTTTGTTATCCTGCAACAAGATGCCTTCGATGAAGTGGATTCTGTGACTCCGATGGAACGTCAGGAGGATATTGTGAACATGATAATCGATATTTGTCACACAGACTTCAAGTTCGAAACTTTTGTAGAGGTAATGGATTACTTCAAAAAGATGATTAATATTTGTAAGCAGATGAATTACTCTAAGTATAAATCTGAGCAATATGAAGATTTCCGTAAGCAGCTTGCCACATTGGTTGCCGAAAGAAGTGTGAAGTAAACTTATAAAGTTAATGGAAGAAAATGGCAACAAAAGCGTTTCAAAAAATATATACTAAGATTAGTCAGATTACGAAAGCTACTTGCTCGTTGAAAGCAACGGAAGTGGGCTATGATGAACTGGCTATGGTAAACGGCAAACTTGCCCAGGTGGTAAAGATTGCTGGTGATGAGGTAACACTTCAGGTATTTGAGGGTACGGAAGGTATTCCCACCAATGCCGAGGTTGTATTCCTGGGTAAATCGCCTACATTAAAAGTGAGTGAGCAACTGGCAGGTCGTTTCTTTAATGCTTTCGGTGATCCTATTGACGGAGGACCGGAGATTGAGGGAAAAGAAGTTGAGATTGGCGGACCGTCTGTTAATCCGGTACGTCGTAAGCAACCTTCTGAGTTGATTGCTACCGGTATTGCAGGTATCGACTTGAATAATACGCTGGTTTCCGGTCAGAAAATTCCGTTTTTTGCAGATCCTGACCAGCCTTTCAACCAGGTAATGGCTAATGTAGCCTTGCGTGCTGAAACAGATAAGATTATCTTGGGTGGTATGGGTATGACAAATGATGATTATTTGTATTTCAAGAATGTGTTCTCGAATGCAGGTGCATTGGACCGTATCATCAGTTTTGTAAATACTACCGAAAATCCTCCTGTAGAGCGTTTGCTGATTCCTGATATGGCACTGACCGCTGCCGAATACTTTGCGGTTGAGCATAATCAGAAGGTACTGGTCTTGTTGACAGATATGACTTCGTATGCTGATGCACTGGCTATTGTGTCGAATCGTATGGACCAGATTCCGTCGAAGGATTCTATGCCAGGTTCGTTGTATTCAGATTTGGCGAAGATCTATGAAAAGGCTGTACAGTTCCCGACCGGAGGTTCTATTACGATTATTGCGGTAACGACCTTGTCGGGCGGCGATATTACACATGCAGTTCCTGATAATACCGGATATATCACTGAAGGACAGTTGTTCTTACGTCGTGATAGTGACATCGGTAAGGTAATCGTAGACCCGTTCCGTTCATTGTCGCGTTTGAAACAGTTGGTTAGCGGTAAAAAGACGCGTAAAGATCATCCGCAGGTGATGAATGCCGCTGTACGTTTGTACGCCGATGCAGCCAACGCAAAAACCAAGATGGAGAACGGTTTCGATTTGACTAACTACGACGAACGTGCATTGGCTTTTGCTAAGGATTATGCAAATCAGTTGCTGGCTATTGATGTTAACCTGAATACAACAGAAATGCTTGATGTGACTTGGGGATTGTTCAGTAAATACTTTAAGCCGGAAGAAGTTAATATCAAGAAAGAATTTGTTGATCAGTACTGGAAAAAGTAATTCATAAATTCACAGAGAAATGGCTATTAAATTTCAATATAACAAAACTTCGTTGCAACAGCTTGAGAAGCAGCTCAAGATTCGTGTGCGTACGCTTCCTATTATTAAAAATAAGGAAAGCGCGCTGCGACTGGAGGTAAAGCGCTGCAAGACTGAGGCTGTGGAGCTTGAAGGAAGCCTGGAAAAACAGATTCAGGCTTATGAAGCCATGTTCGCACTCTGGAATGAATTTGATGCTTCATTGATCAAGGTGAAGGATGTTCATTTGGGCGTACGTAAGATTGCAGGAGTACGTGTACCGCTTTTGGAAGATGTGGATTTCGATGTTCGGCCGTTTAGTTTATTTTGTAGTCCTAAATGGTATGCAGACGGTATCCATTTGCTAAAAGATTTGGCTCGTACTGCTATTGAAAGAGAATTTACGCTCGCCAAATTGAGCTTGCTGGAACATGCGCGTAAGAAGACTACGCAGAAAGTGAATCTTTTTGAGAAGGTTCAGATACCCGGTTATCAGGATGCGCTGAGAAAAATCAAGCGTTTCATGGAAGATGAAGAGAACTTGTCGAAATCTTCTCAGAAGATTCTGAAATCGATTCAGGAAAAAAGAAAGGAGGCTGAAGTATGATTGCTAAGATGAAGAAACTTACGTTTCTGGTTTATCACAAAGAATATGATGCCTTTTTAAAAAGCATACGAGATCTGGGAGTAGTTCATGTGGCTACCAAGGCACAAGGTAGTGCTGAAAATGCGGCTTTACAGGAAAGTATTCGCTTATCGGCACGGTATACAGCAGCAATCAAGATGTTGCAAGGCTTGAATGTTCAGCCTGCGGCTGCTCATACAGGGGATGCCGGCAAAGGTACAGAGGCTCTTGCCGAAATAGAAGATGTACAGCAGCAGATACAGCAAGTCGCTCATAAGCTTCAGGCTGTGGAAAAAGAACTTGTACAGCTGGAGCCATGGGGCGATTTCGATCCGAAGAGTGTAGCTCGGCTTCGTGATGCTGGATATCAGATTGATTTTTATATCTGCTCTGATAAACAGTTCAAGGAGGAATGGGTCGATTTGTATAATGCAACGGAAATTAATCATGTCGGTTCAAAACTGTATTTTGTTACAGTGATGCCGAAGGGTGAAAACATTGACCTGGAAGTAGAAACGGCAAAATTGCCGGATTGCTCTTTGTCTGACTTACATGTGCGGAAAGAGAATCTTGCAAAGCAAAGTGAAGCATTACAGGCACGTCTGAAAGATCTGGCAGCATCGGTTGTTCCTGATTTACAGGCTGCTCAGGCACAAGTACATTCACAGATTGAATTTTCGAAGGTTGTACTGAATACGGATTCACTTGCAGATAACAAGTTGATGTTGCTGCAAGGATGGGCTCCTGCTGACTGTGTTAGTAAAATAAAGGATTTCTTGGAATCCAAAGAGGTTTACTATGAAGTAGCAGATCCCACTCCGGAGGATGATGTTCCTATTTTGCTTGATAACAAAGGATTCTTCCGACTCTTTGAACCAATAATGCGTTTGTATATGCTTCCGAAGTATAATGAACTGGATTTGACTCCGTTCTTTGCTCCATTTTTTATGCTGTTCTTCGGATTGTGTTTGGGTGACTCGGGTTATGGATTGTTTATGTTGCTGGCAGTTACAGTTTACCGGCTTGTAGCAAAGAACATATCAGCTTCGATGAAACCTATCCTTACACTGGTACAATTGCTGGGAGCTTCTACAATGGTTTGCGGACTTTTGACGGGTACTTGTTTTGGATTTAATCTGTATGATATTCAACTTCCTCTTTTCCAGAGCTTGAAAGAAGCAATTTCGCTGGATAACCAGCAGATGTTCAATCTTTCTCTGATTTTGGGAGGTGTACAGATTATCTTTGGCATGATACTGAAGGCTGTAAATCAGACAATCCAGTTCGGCTTTAAATATGCTGTCGCTACAATCGGATGGCTTTTTATCCTGGTTAGTACGGCTATTGCTTTTGCCGCTCCGGGTTTCATGCCTATGGGTGGAACTGTTCATATGGTATTCCTTGCCATTGGAGTCTTGATGGCTTACTTGTATAATAGTCCGGGAAAGAATGTCTTTGTAAATATAGGACTGGGGCTGTGGGATAGTTATAATATGGCTACAGGTCTGTTGGGTGATGTCTTGTCGTATGTCCGTCTGTTCGCGTTAGGACTGTCGGGAGGTATTTTGGCAAGCGTATTTAATAGTCTGGCTGTAGGAATGAGTCCTGACAATGTTATTGCCGGTCCGATAGTGATGGTCCTGATTTTTGTAATCGGACATGCGATAAATATGTTTATGAATGTATTGGGAGCGATGGTACACCCGATGCGTCTGACTTTCGTAGAGTTCTTTAAGAATTCAGGATACGAAGGTGGAGGAAAGGAATATAAGCCTTTCAAAAGCTAATAAATAAAGTAAAAACTAAAAATTAAATCTTATAAATTATGGAAATGAATCTTTTGATTGCCTACATTGGCATCGCAATTATGGTTGGTTTATCTGGAATTGGTAGTGCTTATGGTGTAACAATCGCAGGTAATGCTTCAATTGGAGCTTTGAAGAAAAACGATAGTGCATTTGGTAACTTCTTGGTATTGACAGCACTTCCGGGTACTCAGGGATTGTATGGCTTTGCAGGTTACTTTATGTTCCAGAGTATTTTTAACGTGTTGACTCCTGAAATTTCAGCTATTCAGGCTTGTGCGGTTCTTGGTTCGGGTATTGGCTTGGGACTGGTTGCCTTGTTCTCGGCTATTCGTCAGGGACAGGTTTGTGCAAATGGTATTGCAGCTATCGGACAAGGACATAATGTATTCGGTAATACGTTGATATTGGCTGTATTCCCAGAATTGTATGCAATTGTTGCTCTGGCTGCTACATTCTTGATGGGTTCTGCACTTGCATAAAAATTAGTATAACCATGGGTAGATATCAGGCCTCTTTGAGACGGAATTCCTGATATTTGCTCGGAAAAGTCTTGGCTTCACTCTGTGAAGTCAAGGCTTTTTTCTTTAGTTATATATGAAAATGGAATAAAAAACTTTTATTTCTTCGCCTAATTAAATGTTTTTTGTAACTTCGTGCCTGATTTAGAAAATATTAAAGATGATGATGAAACAGCTATTAACACCTGATTACATTTTTGAATCGAGTTGGGAGGTGTGCAATAAGGTAGGGGGTATTTATACTGTACTATCTACAAGGGCTAAAACCCTGCAGAATGTATTTCCTGACCGGATTTTCTTTATTGGTCCGGATGTTTGGCTAGGGAAA
>FR887770.1:0-42561 GCA_000432735.1 Bacteroides sp. CAG:443 | reverse complement strand
GCTAGGGAAAGAGAATCCTTTATTTACCGAAGATGAAAAAATGTTGCTGGCATGGCATAAACATGCTACAGAAAAAGATGGATTAAAAATACGTATAGGGCGGTGGAATATTCCGGGGCATCCTATTGCTATTTTAGTGGATTTTACTCCGTTCTACGAACAAAAAAATGATATTTATACTCAGGCATGGATTGATTATCAAGTAGATTCTCTTCACGCTTATGGTGATTATGATGAGGCGTCCATGTTCTCTTATACAGCAGGAAGGGTTGTAGAAAGTTATTATAGGTATAATTTACAAGCCTCTGATAAAGTCATTTATCAGGCACATGAATGGATGACCGGATTGGGAGCCTTATACATACAGAAACACGTTCCTGAGATTGCAACAATCTTTACTACTCACGCTACTTCTATCGGACGTTCGATTGCCGGGAATAATAAACCTCTTTACGATTATTTATTTGCTTATAATGGCGACCAGATGGCGCAGGAACTTAATATGGAGTCTAAACACTCTATAGAAAAGCAGACTGCACATCATGTGGATTGTTTTACTACAGTAAGTGAAATTACTAATCACGAATGTAGTGAACTGTTGGATAAGTCGGCAGATGTTGTGTTGATGAATGGCTTTGAAGACGATTTTGTCCCTAAAGGTACGTTGTTCGCTAAAAAGCGTAAACATGCCCGTGAAACTTTGTTGAACATGGCCAACAAGCTGATGGGTATCCATCTTACGGACGATACGATGATTATTGGTACAAGCGGACGTTATGAGTTTAAAAATAAGGGAATAAATGTATATCTGGAGGCCTTGAACCGCTTGACACGTGACAAAAACCTGAAAAAGGAGGTACTAGCGTTTATCTATGTGCCAGGATGGGTAGGAGAAGCTCGTGAAGATTTGCGTGAGCGTCTGGATAGTGACAAGGACTATGATACTCCGCTGGAATGTCCGTTTATAACTCATTGGCTACATAACATGAGTCACGACCAAGTTCTTGATATGCTGAAGTATTTGAATATGTCTAACGGAGCAGATACCAAAGTGAAGGTTGTCTTTGTCCCTTGTTATTTGGATGGAAAAGATGGCATCTTGAATGAGTTGTATTATGACTTGCTGATTGGAATGGATTTGAGCGTTTATCCTTCGTATTATGAACCTTGGGGATATACCCCGTTGGAAAGCATAGCTTTCAAGGTTCCTACAATAACTACCGATTTGGCTGGTTTCGGGTTGTGGGTTAATTCTTTGAAAGGAGGCAGTTCGACCTTGAAGGATGGCGTGAAAGTAATTCACCGTACAGACTATAACTACTCGGAAGTAGCAGATGTAATAAAAGATACGATTTCTGAATTTTCGACATTGACTGATACTGAAATTAATAAGATACGTAAGAATGCGGCAAATATTGCTGAAAAGGCACTGTGGAAACACTTTATACAGTACTATTATGAGGCCTATGACGTTGCGTTGCGCAATGCTGCAAAGCGCCTTTCTTTGAAATAACTTGAATTCTTATACTAATTTTAAGCAATATGAAAGTCAAAACGAATTATGCTAACGCTCCAGTGTGGAGAGAAGTAAATGTAAAATCTCGTATTCCCGAATCTTTGAAGATGTTAGGGGAAATGGCTCGTAATATCTGGTGGGCATGGAATAATGAGGCAACTGAGATGTTTAAGGAACTGGATCCTGAATTATGGCAAGTGGTAGGTCAGAATCCAGTTGCTTTGCTGGAACGTCTGAGTTACGAAAAGCTGGAAGCTTTGTCTACAAATCATGAGGTTCTGACAAAAATCAATAATATTTATAATAAGTTCAAAGCATACATGAATGAGAAGCCTGATTCTTCTCGTCCTTCTGTTGCCTATTTCTGTATGGAATATGGTTTGACTCACGTCTTGAAAATCTATTCCGGCGGTTTGGGTATCTTGGCAGGTGACTATTTGAAAGAGGCTTCAGACAGTAATGTCGATATGTGTGGTATTGGATTCCTGTATCGTTATGGATATTTCACTCAGAGCCTGTCAATGGACGGACAGCAGATTGCCAACTATGAAGCACAGAACTTCGGCAGCCTGCCTTTGGAACGTGTAACTGATGAAAATGGCCAGCCAATGGTACTGGACGTACCTTATCTGAATTACTATGTTCATGCGTATATATGGAGAGTAAATGTAGGTCGTGTTCCTTTGTATTTGCTGGATACAGACAATGAAATGAACAGTGAATTTGACCGTCCTATTACTTATCAGCTGTATGGTGGCGACTGGGAAAACCGTTTGAAACAGGAAATCCTGTTGGGTATCGGTGGTGTATTGTTGTTGAAGAAACTGGGTATTAAGAAAGACGTATATCACTGCAATGAGGGTCATGCTGCCTTGTGTAACGTTCAGCGTTTGTGCGATTATGTAGAAAGTGGAATGTCATTCGATGAAGCTTTGGAAGTAGTTCGTGCATCTTCACTATATACTGTTCATACTCCGGTTCCGGCAGGTCATGACTATTTCGATGAAGGCTTGTTTGGAAAATATATGGGCGGTTATCCGCAGCGTATGGGTATTTCTTGGGACGATTTGATGAATTTAGGCCGTATCAACCCGGGAGACCATAACGAACGTTTCTGCATGTCTACTTTCGCATGTAATACTTGTCAGGAAGTTAATGGTGTAAGCTGGTTGCACGGAAAGGTATCTCAGGAAATGTTCTCTGGTATCTGGAAAGGTTATTTCCCTGAAGAAAACCATGTAGGTTATGTAACTAACGGTGTTCACTTCCCGACTTGGTGTGCTTCTGAATGGAAACAGTTGTATGCTAAATATTTTGACAAGAATTTCTTGAACGACCAGTCAAATCCTCAAATCTGGGAAAAGATTTACAATGTACCCGATGAAGAGATCTGGAAGACTCGTATGGCATTAAAGAATAAATTGATTAGCTATATTCGTAATCAGTTCCGCGATACGTGGTTGAAGAACCAGGGAGATCCTTCTCGTGTAGTATCTTTGATGGAAAGAATTAATCCGAATGCATTGCTGATTGGATTTGCTCGTCGTTTTGCTACTTATAAGCGTGCACATTTGCTGTTTACTGATTTGGACCGCTTGTCTAAGATTGTTAATAATCCTGATTATCCGGTACAATTCCTGTTTGCAGGTAAAGCACACCCGCATGATGGAGCAGGACAGGGATTGATTAAGAAAATTGTAGAAATTTCACAGCGTCCTGAATTCTTGGGTAAGATTATCTTCCTCGAAAATTATGATATGAAGTTGGCACGTCGTCTTGTTTCGGGTGTTGATATCTGGATGAATACTCCGACACGTCCTTTGGAAGCATCTGGTACATCAGGAGAAAAAGCTTTGATGAACGGTGTTGTAAACTTCTCTGTCCTTGATGGATGGTGGCTGGAAGGCTATCGTGAAGGTGCTGGTTGGGCACTGACAGAAAAACGTACTTACCAGAATCAGGAATATCAGGATAAACTGGATGCTGCAACTATTTATAGTATTCTTGAAACAGAGATTCTGCCGTTGTACTATGCTCGTAACAAGAAAGGATATTCTGAAGGATGGGTTAAGACAATCAAGAATTCTATTGCTCAGATTGCTCCTCATTATACAATGAAGCGTCAGTTGGATGATTACTATAGCAAATTCTATACTAAAGAAGCTAAACGTTTCCATGCTTTGGCTGAAAATGATTTTGCTAAGGTCAAAGAACTCGCAAAATGGAAAGAAGAAGTTGCTGCAAAATGGGATTCTATCCAGATTGTATCAATGGATAAGTGTGAGGAACTGCGTCAGGGCAATGTAGAAAGTGGTAAGGATTATACTATCACTTGTGTTGTTGACGAAAAGGGACTGGATGATGCTATCGGCATTGAAATGGTAGTAACTTATACAAATGTAGAAGGCAAAGAATATGTTTACTGTGTTGCTCCTATGGAACTGGTTAAGCGTGAGGGTGACTTGTATACATTCCAGGTAACTCACAGCTTGTCTAATGCTGGAAGTTTCAAGGTTGCTTACCGTATGTTCCCGAAGAATCCTGAATTGCCTTATCGTCAGGACTTCTGCTACGTACGCTGGTTCAATGAATAATTGATATTAATCCTTTATTCTATAGAGAGAGGCTATGAGTAATCATAGCCTCTTTTATTTTTTTCATTGCATGCAGTATTTGGACGTTTTTTTACTTTAATAAATAGAAAAAATTCTATTTTATGAAGATATTAAAAAAATACTGGATAATTGCTGTACTTGCGTTGGTCAATGCATTACAGTCTTGTAGCGACGATGATGGTTATTCTGTTGGCGATATTGCTACAGATTGGGTAACCGTTCGTGTAGAAGGAGAGGGCGTATATAGTTTTACTGGCGATACGTGGGGAACAATGTATCCGGCAGTAAATGGCGTTTGGAATTATTCTCTGGTAGAAGGGCAACGTGCTTTTCTTGTCTTTAATCCTTTATTTGATAATTATTATGGTTATGATGTAGGTATCAAAGCGGAGCAGATTTATCCTTTTCTGACTAAGGCTGTAGAAGATCTGACTCCTGAAAATGAAGACGAGTATGCCAATCATCCGGCTTATTTGGAGAACATATGGATAGCGGGTGGCTATATGAATGTAATTTTTACTCAGAAACTTGCTTCGCAACATAAACATCGTGTTAGTCTGGTAAAAAAGTCTGGTGAACAAGATATTGCCGATGACGGCTATATCTATTTGGAGTATCGCTACAATACTTATGGAGATACTTTGAATGTTTTCAATCCGAACGCGGGAGTTGTGTGCTATAATTTGAATACACTTCCACTTGATGAGGCAAAAGGTATTAAGTTGAAGGTTAATGAGGCCTATTACGGAGAGCATATTCTGACTTTTAATAATATGAACGAGGCGACGCCAGATGATGCCAAGCAATTGTCTTATACTGGTGAAGTGGCAGTTCAGTAAAATATACCGGCAGGTCTGTATTTCGGACATGTTCTTATATATATACATTTTGCCTGTAGGTTAATAAAAGGACACTTATTTGCATATCTCCATGAAAATCTTATTTTTGCCATAAAAAATAGGATTATGAAGATATTGATAGTAGAAGACGATAAGGATTTAAGAGAAATTACAACGGCTTCTTTGGAGAAAGAACGTTATGTAGTTTCTCAAGCGCCGGATTATCGTACGGCGTTACAGAAAATAGAAGATTATGACTATGACTGTATTTTGCTGGATATTATGCTTCCAGACGGTAACGGACTCGATCTGCTGGAAGAACTCCATGCATTGGGAAAACGTACGAATGTAATTATCCTGTCGGCAAAAGATTCTTTGGAAGATAAGGTTAACGGTCTCGATTTGGGGGCGGATGATTATCTTCCAAAGCCTTTTCATCTGGCTGAACTGCATGCCCGTATCAAAAGTCTGTTCCGCCGTAACCTTCGTGACGGCGAACGGAAATTGCAGGTTGGAAACATAGAAGTATTTCCCGACCAGTTTCGTGTGCTGGTGCAAGGTAAGGAGATAGAGCTGAACCGGAAAGAATATGATATTTTAAATTATTTTATGTCACGTCCAGGACGGTTGGTAAATAAAAATACATTGGCTGAATCCGTTTGGGGAGATCATATCGACCAGGTCGATAATTTTGATTTTATCTATGCACAGATAAAGAATCTGCGAAAACGATTAAAGGATGCCGGGGCTACTCCGGAGCTGAAATCGGTTTATGGTTTCGGATATAAATTTGTAGTAGAATGAAACTCTTCCATTTAGTTTTATGGCGTATATCATTGGCTTTGATGGTGGTTCTTTCCTTATGGGCAGGATTTTTTTATATGAAAATAGTCGATGAAGTAAACGATGAAGTAGATGATACACTGGAGGACTATTCCGAAGGACTTATTATTCGAGCTTTGTCGGGAGAGGATATGCCTGCTTCCAGTAACGGATCGAATAATCAGTATTATTTATATGAGGTCAGTGAATCATACGCCATGGCACATCCTCAAATAACTTATCGAGATGAAATGGTGTTTATCACCGAAAAGGATGAAACGGAACCGGCTCGTGTGTTGATGACAATTTTCCGAACAGACGACGATCGGTATATGGAACTGGTTGTCTATACGCCTACCATTGAGAAACTTGATTTGTTAAGGGCCATTTTCTGGTGGATTGTCTTCCTGTATATTTTGTTGTTGCTGATTATATTGCTTATCAACGTATGGGTTTTCCGTAAGAATATGAAGCCTTTGTATACGTTGTTAAAATGGCTGGATGGCTATCAGTTGGGGAATAAGAATACGCCACTGGAAAATACAACTCAAATTACAGAGTTTCGCCGGTTGAATACGGCAGCCATAGCTTATGCGGAACGTAGTGAGAAATTGTTCGAACAGCAGAAGTTGTTTATCGGAAATGCTTCTCACGAGATGCAGACCCCTTTGGCTATTTGCCGTAACCGTCTTGAAATGCTTATGGAAGATGAGAATCTGACGGAACAGCAGCTTAATGAATTGATGAAGACTCATCAGACATTAGAGAATCTGACCCGGATGAATCGTTCTCTGCTGTTGTTGTGTAAGATTGAAAATGGTCAGTTTGCCGATACCCATCCGGTCTGTCTGAACGAAGTTCTTAGTCGTTATCTGGAGGATTATAAAGAAGTGTATGCCTACCGGAATATTTCAGTTACAATAGAAGATGGTGGTAAGTTCTGTGTAGACATGAATGATTCATTGGTTTCCGTTTTGGTGACTAATTTGTTGAAGAATGCCTTTGTCCATAACATAGATGGCGGTTTCATTCATATCAGAATCACTCCCAGCTTATTTGAGATTAGCAATAAGGGGGACAAGGCACTGGATAGCGAACGTATATTCGAACGTTTTTATCAAGGGCAGAAAAAAGAAGGTTCTACTGGGCTTGGACTAGCTTTGGTTGATTCTATCTGTAAGTCGAATCGTTTACAGATAATCTATGCCTATACAGAAGGCAGGCATGTCTTTACAATCACCCGGCAGGAGTAGATTGACATTTTTCTATACCGATTTCATTTTCTTTTCAGATTCGTTCTGCATCTTTGTACTATGGAAATCCGAATAATAATTAATAAAATAGTGAAATATGAAAAAGCTGATTCTTTTGCTGGTATGTTTTTTTTCAGTGCAGACAATGCTATGGGCAGACAATGACAAACCTATTCAGATAGGGCAGTTGCCTACAAAGGCTCAGACACTTATAACAACTTATTTTAAGGGGTATAAAGTTGCTCTGGCTAAAATGGAGTCGGGGGTGTTTTATAAAAATTATGATGTCATTTTTACGAATGGAGAAAAATTGGAATTCGATCGTTCGGGTGACTGGACAGAAGTAAAATGTCCGAAGTCGGAAGTCCCTGCTGCCATTATTCCAAAGGCTATCCGGTCGTATGTAAAAGAGAATTATCCTAACGAAAAAATTCTTCAGATAGAGCGTAAGGGAAAAGAGTATGAGATAAAACTTTCCAATCACTGGGAAATTACCTTTGACAGTAAATATCGCGTTATCGATATCGATGATTAATAAAATGCCCTGCAAGCATCCTACTTTGGAAAATGCTTGCAGGGCAAAATGTTATATAGCAACTCCTTGTTAAGAGTTCATACTCATCAGGAATTCTTCGTTGTCTTTGGTCTTTTCCAGACGGTCTTTTACGAAGTCCATAGCTTCTATCGGATTCATGTCGGCAAGATACTTGCGTAATATCCACATGCGGTCCAATGTTGTCTTGTCAAGCAGCAGATCGTCGCGGCGTGTGCTTGATGCAGTAATGTTGACAGCCGGGAAAATTCGCTTGTTGCTCAGATTACGATCCAGCTGGAGTTCCATGTTACCGGTACCCTTGAATTCTTCGAAGATTACCTCATCCATCTTAGAACCCGTATCAATCAGAGCGGTAGCGATGATAGTCAGTGAACCTCCACCTTCAATGTTACGTGCAGCACCGAAGAAACGTTTTGGTTTGTGCAGTGCATTAGCATCGACACCACCCGAAAGCACTTTACCCGATGCAGGCGATACTGTATTGTATGCACGAGCCAGACGAGTGATAGAGTCGAGGAAGATAACCACATCGTGTCCACATTCTACCATGCGTTTTGCTTTCTCCAGTACAATACCTGCTATCTTTACGTGGCGTTCTGCCGGTTCGTCGAAAGTTGAAGCGATGACCTCAGCATTTACGCTGCGAGCCATGTCGGTAACTTCTTCCGGACGTTCATCGATAAGCAACATAATCATATATACTTCCGGATGATTGGCTGCAATGGCATTGGCAATATCTTTCATCAAGATAGTCTTACCTGTTTTAGGCTGTGCCACAATCAATGCACGCTGACCTTTACCGATAGGGGCGAAGAGATCGACTACACGTGCCGACAAGTTGTCGTCGTATCCTTTGCAGAGTTTGAATTTTTCATCAGGGAACAACGGAGTGAGATGGTCGAACGGCACACGGTCACGTACCAGTCCGGGATCCAGTCCGTTAATTTTCGAAACTTTTACCAGCGGGAAATATTTCTCACCTTCCTTGGGAGGACGGATTGTACCTTCTACTACGTCGCCTGTTTTCAATCCGAATAATTTAATTTGCGACTGAGAAACATAAATATCGTCTGGTGAAGAAAGATAATTATAATCAGATGAGCGAAGGAAACCGTAACCGTCGGGCATAATTTCCAAAACTCCTGTACCTGCCAGAATATCATCGAATTCGTACGGTTTTTCTACCGGTTTGGGCTGGACAGGCTCTGCTACAACCGGCTGTGGAGCCGGAAGGTTGGCTGTAGTGCCTTGGGGAACGATGTGATTGTTATTTTGAGCCTGTTGCTGGCGTCCGTTATTCTGGTTATTGTTACGGTTGTTGTTATTATAGCGTTGCTGGCGCTGCTGGTATTTATTGTTATTCGGCTTATTATCCTTTTCTGGTTTCTCTGCCGGTGCTGCTTGCGGAGCAGTTTCCATTTTGGTAGCTTCAAATTTTCCCAGTAACTCTGTCGGAAGCTCGATTTTTTCAGATGGAAGATCCTCGATTGGAATAAAGTCGTCGCCACTTGTAAGATCCAGTTCCGGGAGTTCCATATCATCAGTGTCTATTGGTGCTGGAACTACTTTTTCTTGGATTGGTTTTTCTGTATTTTCTTGATTTGATTGTTGCTCTTTTTCCAGTGTCGTTTTATTTTTGCTTCCGGGTTTCCGTCCACGTTTAGACTTAGGTTTATCTTCGCTTACTGGAGTGGCAACACTTTCTGCCTGATTTTCTGAAACCTGAACGTTCTCATCTTTGAAAAGTGGAGCGGGTGCAGGTAGTGGAGGAGTATTGGCTTCCAGTTTTTGTGCTTTGTCCTTGGTTGCAGTGTAAACCTTGTCACCTTCTTTTTTCACGCTGATGCGTGAGCGTTTGCGAGGTTGCCCTTCTTTGCGTTCTTCGTTTGACTTGGCAGCTGCCGCTTTCTTGGTAGCACCGACGATTGCTTGTTCGTCCAGAATGCGGTATACCAGTTCTTCTTTACGTAACGTACTGGTTTTTTTCAGTCCCAACTCTTTGGCAATCTGCTGCAATTCAGTCAAATCTTTGTCATTTAGTTGAATGATGTTATACATAAGTATAGTGTAATGAGTTTAGTAACTATATGAAAGCGTAGCGCACAAGATTACGCACAGGCATGTAAAGCTAAGGAATAGCCTGTATTCATTTACGCTTATCAGTAATTACAGTTTAATGATTGTTTTGTTATTTGATGTAATAAGTAAAAAAGGAGTTTTTACATTGACAAAAGTAAGCCTTTTTCTGATATTATCCAATAAACTTGCCTTTTTTTTTCTTTTTTTCCTCTGTTTGCGAGAAAAGTGTTATTTTAGCGTTGGAATTTAACTCTTGGATTTTTAATTCTAAAAACAAAACAAAACAACATGAAGAAAGTTATTTTTACAGAAAAGGCTCCTGCTGCTATCGGTCCGTATAGCCAGGCTATCGAAGCAAATGGTATGGTATTCTTGTCGGGACAGTTGCCTGTTGATCCGGCAACCGGTGAATTTGCTCCTGGAGGGGTAGCAGAACAGACAGCACAATCGTTCGAAAACATTAAGAATATTCTGGCTGAAGCAGGTTTGACTACTGCCAATATTGTAAAGACCACTGTGTTTCTGGCCGATATGTCATTGTTCGCAGAAATGAATGGTGTATATGCAACCTACTTTGAAGGTGATTTCCCTGCTCGTTCGGCTGTAGCTGTAAAGGCATTGCCGAAAGGTGCATTGGTAGAAATTGAATGTATTGCGGTTAGATAACCGGATATTTACATTGAGCATGCTGTCATTCAGGGTGTGGGTGCGCCTTCCCCTGAATGACATTATTTTAAATAAAATGATATGAATGGATTTAAATTCTTTTCTCGTATTGGCAATAAGTGGAAATGGTCTACATGTGTGCTGGGGGTCGTTGTTATATTAATAGCGGTTATTTATATATATCGGTATGAACCGTTCCGTTCCGATTTTGAAATTACCGACGAGCTGGGAGGAAATATCTTTCCGGTAACTATTCTTTCGACGGCTACTACCGATGCCAATTTGATCGTTCCTGCCGATACCGGTTATATAGGTAATTCGAAATCATGTATCGCCGTACGGATAAAGAGTACTTACAATAACAGCAAATTAAGAATAGAGGTAGATGAAACACCTTTCTTTTCGCGCTCTGTGTCAGAATTTATCTTGCCCGAGGCGGGAAAAGAATATACAGTTTTTCCCGATATTGTATGGGACTATAACGCCTTGCGGGAAAATGAACAGGCTGTTCCGGTCAGTGTATCCATTCATGTAGAGTTGAACAAGCGTGAACTGGGCAGCAGTGTACATACTTTTTCTGTACGCAGTATCAACGAATGTCTGCTGGGGTATATCGACAGTCGCCTGAAATTTCACGATACCGGCGAATTTTTTGCAGCCTATGTCAATGAGGATAATCCGAAGATAGATCAGATATTGCGTGAAGCATTGAATACACGCATTGTAAATCGTTTCTGGGGGTATCAGGGTAAAAGTGAAGACATTGTCGACAAGCAGGTGTATGCTTTGTGGTATGTTTTGCAGAAAAGGAACTTCAAATACAGTTCCATCAGTAACAGTAGCTTGTCATCGAATGTGGTGTTTACCCAGCGTGTTCGTACGTTCGATGATGCTTTGCAGTCGGCTCAGATTAATTGTGTGGACGGCAGTGTACTGTTTGCTTCGTTGCTGAAAGCTATCAATATCAATCCTATTCTGGTACGTATTCCCGGACACATGTTTGTAGGATATTATACCGACCGCATGCACCGGAATATGCATTTTCTGGAAACTTCAATGATTGGCGATGTTAATCTGGATGATTTCTTCCCCGAAGAAAAACTGGATTCTACGGTTGCAGGCAAGTCGCAGGAAAGTGTTTCACGGCTGATGTTCGAAAAGTCGAAGGAATATGCGACTCGCATTTATAAGGAAAATGAGGAACTGATACATTCCGGTAAAGTGAACTACATGTTTCTTGAGATAGACAAGGCTACTCGTGCCTATATACAGCCTATCGGGAAATAAACCAAAAAGAAAACAATGGAACTGATTTATTTGTATCACAGTGGATTTGCCTTGTTGGGCGAGGGCTTCACCATTATCATGGATTACTTTGAAGATTCGGTCTCGGCAACAAGCGGCATTGTACACGATGAGTTGCTGAAACGCCCCGGCAAGTTGTATGTGCTTTCCAGCCATTCTCATGCCGATCATTTCAATAAAAACGTGCTCACGTTTCGTTCAGAACATGCCGACGTTTTATACATTTTCTCGCGAGATATTTTGGAGCAGAAGCTGGCAAAACCGGAAGAAGCGGTATGGTTGGGTAAAGGAGAATATTATGCCGATGAACTCTTGCAGGTACATGCTTTCGGATCGACCGACATAGGGGTGTCATTCCTTATTGAAGTTGAAGGAAAGAAAATCTTTCATGCAGGCGATTTGAATAACTGGCATTGGATGGACGAAAGCGATGAAGCTGAATGGAGAGGCTACGAAAGGCACTTCCTTTGCGAGCTGACTGACATTACTCGCTATACCCGCAGCATGGATGTGGTGATGTTTCCTGTCGATCCGCGTCTGGGGAGGGAGTATATGCGTGGCCCTCGTCAATTTGTAGAACAGATAAAAACTTCTATCTTTGTACCGATGCATTTCGATGAGGCATACGATAAGGCTGCTGCATTCGCTCCGATTGCACGGGAATACGGTGCAGTGATGCCTGAAATACGCTCGAGAGGACAGAAGATAAGTTTAGAATTCAATAAAAATAACGTATTATGCAAGTAAAAGGAAGATTCGATCATTTTAATATCAATGTGACTAATCTGGAAAAGAGTATCAAGTTTTATGAAACGGCACTGGGGCTGCACGAATCACACCGCAAGGAAGCAAGCGACGGTTCGTTCATTCTGGTATACATGGCCGATGACCATTCAAACTTTTTGCTGGAGCTGACATGGCTGCGTGACCATACAGAAGCATACGAACTGGGCGAAAACGAAAGTCATCTCTGCTTGCGTGTAGAGGGAGATTACGATGAAGTCCGCAAGTTCCACAAGGAAATGGGTTGCGTATGTTTCGAAAATGAAGCTATGGGACTTTATTTCATTAACGATCCGGACGATTACTGGATAGAAATTCTTCCGGTCAAGTAATAGCGGATTCAGATATTGTGTGTAAGTTTTAGAATAGATTCCCTAAAAACAACATGGTTATGATGAAATATATATCCCCCGGTTCGTGGTTCTCACTGGAGTATCCGTCCGACTGGCGTGAGTTTGAGGACACAGAAGACAGTTTCTTGTTTTACAATCCCGACAAGTGGACGGGAAACTTCCGTATTTCGGCCTATCAGGGCGAGAATCGGAATTATGCACAGGAGTGCATCGAGTATGAAATGCAGCACAGTCGTGGAGTAAAGCTGGTCAAGGTGGGTAAGTGGAACTGTGCGTACCTGACTGAGAGCTTTCAGGAAAACGGCGTATGGTATACCTCTCATATCTGGGTGACGGGCAAGGATAGTATTTCGGTAGAATGCTCGTTTACCGTAACCAAGGGCGAAAGTGCAAAGGTAGCCGAGCAGATTATAGCTTCGCTGAATGTACGTGGTGCAGGAGAAAAGCCGTGGAAGGAAATCATTCCGGTACGTGTACTCGAAATAAATGCTATCAATGAAGCATACGACTGGGCGGTATCTACCATCAAGAAGCAGCTCACCAAAGATTTTACTTCGAGTGAAGCTGATATAGAAAGCATACAGAAAGTGATGGACAGCGGACGTTTCAACAAGAACCAGCGGTCGGCATGGGAAAGTTTCGGATTTGCTTTCGGAGCGATTCTCGTAAATGAAATGGACGGGATGGACTGGGTGACAGTGATAGACGGAGAGAAGGAATATCCTGCCTTGCGTTTCGGTCAGACAAATGTGATGGTCAATCCTGCCCGACTGATATGGGATAAGGTGAGAAACGGTCAGCCTTGCAATTTGAAAGCCGAGTACGAGCGTATCCGTTCGGAAGTGGAAGCTGTACTCTGAGCCTGATTACATAGAATTAATTTATAGCAAAAAAGAATGATTCCATATTTACAAGTCGAAAACCTGACAAAATCATTTGGCGACCTGTTGTTGTTCCATGAAATATCGTTCGGCATAGCGCAGGGACAGCGTGTCGGGCTGATAGCCAAGAACGGAAGCGGAAAAACAACGTTGCTGAATATACTTGCCGGAAAGGAAGGCTACGATGAAGGTACCATTACATTCCGCCGTGACCTGCGGGTAGGTTATCTGGAACAGAGCCCTTCTTATCCGGAAGAGCTGACGGTGCTGGAGGCTTGTTTCCATCACGGAAACAGTACCGTCGAGCTGATAAAGGAATACGAGAAATGCATGGAAACTCCCGGGAATCCGGGACTGGAGGACTTGTTGGCACGCATGGAACACGAAAAGGCGTGGGATTATGAGCGCCGTGCCAAGCAGATTCTTTCACAGTTAAAAATCCGTCATTTCGATCAGAAAATCAAGCATCTTTCTGGAGGACAGCTCAAGCGTGTGGCACTAGCGAATGTCTTGATTACCGAACCTGACCTGCTGATTCTGGACGAGCCTACCAACCACTTGGATCTAGATATGACCGAATGGCTGGAAGAATACCTGAACCGTGCCAATCTGAGCTTGCTGATGGTGACGCACGACCGTTATTTTCTCGATCGTGTCTGCTCGGAAATTATCGAAATAGACAACAAGCAGATTTATTCGTATAAAGGAAATTACAGTTACTACCTCGAGAAGCGTCAGGAGCGTATCGATGCTACCAATGCGGAAATTGCGCGTGCCAATAATCTGTATCGTACAGAGCTGGAATGGATGCGCCGTATGCCTCAGGCACGCGGTCATAAGGCGCGCTATCGTGAAGAGGCTTTCTACGAACTGGAGAAGGTTGCCAAGCAGCGTACGTATGATACGAACGTGAAGCTCGACGTGAAGGCATCGTACATCGGTTCAAAGATTTTCGAGGCCGACCATCTGTACAAGAGCTTCGGCGATATAAAGATTCTGGATGACTTCTCGTATATCTTTGCCCGTTACGAGAAAATGGGTATCGTTGGAAACAACGGTACCGGAAAGTCTACGTTCATCAAGATTCTGATGGGACTGGAGAAACCGGACAGCGGTACACTCGATATCGGCGAAACGGTACGTTTCGGGTATTATTCGCAGGACGGATTGAAGTTCGACGAGCAGATGAAGGTGATAGACGTGATAACGGACATTGCTGAAGTGATAGAGCTGGGCAACGGCAAGCGACTGACCGCTTCGCAGTTCTTGCAGCATTTCCTGTTTACTCCCGAAACACAGCACAGCTATGTGTATAAGTTGAGTGGAGGAGAACGCCGCCGGTTGTATCTGTGTACGGTACTGATGAAGAATCCCAACTTCCTTGTGCTGGACGAGCCTACCAATGATTTGGATATCGTGACGCTTCAGGTGCTGGAAGAATACCTGCAAAACTTTAAAGGCTGCGTGATTGTTGTCAGCCACGACCGCTATTTCATGGATAAGGTTGTAGATCATTTGCTGGTCTTCAAAGGGCAGGGCGATATACGCGACTTCCCCGGTAACTATTCCGATTATCGCGAATGGAAACTGGCCAAGGCGGAACACGAAAAGGAAGCTGCCAAGCCGAAAGAGGAAAAGACGCAGCGTGTCCGCTTAAACGACAAGCGCCGAATGACTTTCAAGGAGAGAAAGGAATTTGAACAGCTGGAAAAAGACATTGCTCAACTGGAGGCGGAAAAGAAAGCGCTGGAAGAAGCCTTGTGCAGCGGTTCGCTGAGTGTGGAAGAACTGACGGAAAAATCGAAACGTCTTCCGGCACTGAACGATGAACTGGACGAGAAGAGCATGCGCTGGCTGGAGCTGAGCGAGATAGAAGGCTGACGCTTTCTCCTTTGAAAGATAGAATTTCAGTCGGAAAAATTAAAAGCCAACTAATTTACCATCCTTTGTTTGAAGAGCGGTAAATTAGTTGGCTTATTTTATGAAAAATATTCATAGATTATGAAGAGGCCGTTTCAAAATAGAATTGCAAAAGTAAACATCTTATAGATTGAAACTTAGAAGTAAAAAATCTCCTACTTTTAGTCCTGTAATTGAAGAAAACAAGGACTAAAGTAGGAGATTTTTATGTTGTAACTGATAGATTAGAAGTAAGCCTATCTCAGCTTTTCATTTTGATATAGCCTCATGTAGATGAGCGATATTATACGCTATGAAAATATTAGAACGTTTCCTATAGATGTGAAAGTTTCAAGAAAACTTAGGAAGAAGTCTGTGGTATTATTGGCATGCATCGTAACTATCCTGAGAGAAGCTCTTTTCGTGTCACATATGGAATGTCATGAAGCTGCATCAATCTTGTTGTGAGAGAAAAAAAAGTTTCTCAGCTTATTTGCCCGAAAATTTGTACAAAACATTTTATTTTTTGTACAAAAAACAAAAAAACGTCGAGACATTTCTGAAACAACATCCCCACGTTTTCAGTCAAAGAATAAATCCTTTTTTATTCGTGTTCGGTAAATAGATAAAAACGATTGATTATCTGCATTGCTTTCATAGATCAGTGCATATCTGAAATCAGCATGTAATCAACTATATGTCAGAATCTTTATTCACACTTTCAGCCCGTTTTACCGGACTGCAATAATCCTTTTTTTAGATTTGAGTGCGTAAGGAATTGTTCACGGACTCAATGTAATCTAAGATTTCCTTTCTTCCCGTTTTCTTTTCCGATGAAGAAATGAAATACGGAGGAAGTTCTTCCCACTGTTCTTTCAGCACTTCCATATATCGGTCGACATTGAATTTTGTCTTTCCACTGCTCTGCTTATCAGCTTTTGTAAAGATAATGGCAAAAGGTACACCGTTTTCTCCCAACCATTCCATAAATTCGAGATCTATTTTCTGAGGTTCCAACCGACTGTCTACCAGCACAAACAGACAAGTCATCTGCTCGCGCTCGAGTACATAATATTCGATGAGCTTCTGAATCTTCTCCATCATCTTCTTGCCTCGCTGCGCATAACCATACCCCGGAAGGTCTACCAGATACCATTCCTTGTTGACGAGAAAATGGTTGATAAGAAGGGTCTTTCCGGGAGTAGAGGAAGTCATGGCCAGCTTAGGCTGCTTGGTCAGCATATTAATGAGGCTGGATTTTCCTACGTTCGACCGGCCTATGAAGGCATATTCCGGCAAGTTGGTCTTAGGGCACATGTCTGCCCTTGAATTACTGACTACAAATTCGGCACTGGTTATTTCCATATTAATCTGTTTTTACTGTTTGCAAAGATAGGATAAAAAGCGGCAATATGAAAATATGACGGTATTTACTCTACTTTTCGAGGAATATCCGGCTTTCGTTGTATATTTGTACAATGAAATATATCTATATCGCAACAGGTTCTCTTTTCTTGACGTTGGGAGTAATAGGCATTTTCTTGCCTGTGCTACCTACGACACCTTTCCTGCTGCTTGCGGCAGCGTTGTTTTTCCGGGGTTCCCCGCGCATGTATCACTGGTTGCTGGCACATAAATACTTAGGACCGTATATTCGGAGTTTCCGCGAAGAAAAAGCTATTCCGCTGCGTGCTAAGATTATATCCGTTTCCTTACTTTGGATTACGGGCTTGCACTGTGTGCTTTTCCTGTTTCCTTACTGGTGGCTGAAGGGAATGATGGCGCTTGTCACCATTGGAGTTACCATTTATATTTTGTCATTTAAAACTCGCTCAGCCCGATGAATAAGCTACATTTTTATAATCGCAAGGAAGCTATAGCCCGTATGAACCGCTTCGGAGCACGAGGTACGGCGTTTTTCTTCCTGATCAATTTTGATGAAACGGAGTGTCTGGTTTCGGAGTTGAAGGATATCTCTCCAGACAGGCTGGCTTTTATTTTTCCCGAAGTTTCGAATGTTTCATTGTCGTCTGCTCCAAAGCCTGAAGCCATTTATTGGAAGTCGGCACCTCAGTCGTATGAAGACTATGTCGGTTCGTTCGATATCGTATATCGTAACTTGTATGCCGGGAACTCGTTTCTGACGAACCTGACATGTGCTACTCCCGTGTCGACCAGTCTTTCTCTGTGGGAGGTATTCGAACACGCTACAGCTCGCTACAAGTTGTGGTACGACAATCGTTTTGTGGTGTTCTCTCCCGAAACCTTTGTGCGTATAGTCGATGGTCACATTTATTCGCATCCGATGAAAGGGACTATTGACGCATCTCTGCCCGATGCCCGCAACTTGCTGCTGAACGACGAGAAGGAAGCTGCCGAACATGCTACCATTACCGATTTGATCCGCAACGACTTGAGTCAGGTGGCAACCGAAGTTACTGTAACTCGTTATCGCTACTTGGATGAGTTGCATACGCACAGCGGACGTTTGCTTCAGATGAGTTCTGAAATCAGGGGACGTCTGCCGGAACACTATCGGGAAGAATTAGGTACGCTGTTCTTCAAATTGCTTCCGGCGGGCTCTATCACCGGAGCGCCCAAACAGAAAACTGTAGAGATTATCCGGGAGGCGGAAACCTATGAGCGGGGATTTTATACCGGTGTCATGGGGTATTTCGACGGACAGAATCTGGATAGTGCGGTGATGATTCGTTTTTTGGAACAGACGGACGACGGACTGGTGTATAAGAGTGGGGGAGGAATTACTTTCCGTAGTGATGCCCGCAGTGAATATGAAGAAATGGTAAAGAAAATATATGTGCCGATTTATTGAAACAATCCGTATCGAAGAAGGAAAGGCGTGGTATCTGCCTTATCATAACTTACGTATGAATGCAACTCGCCGTATGGTGTGGGGACAAGTCTCTGAACTGGGTTTGAGTAAGTTTGTTCATCCTGAACCTTATCGGGAACGTACGCGGTGTCGTATCGTTTATGGACGGGAGATCGAAGAAGTGTCGTATATTCCTTATCGCTTGCGGGCGGTGCATAGCCTGAAGCTGATTGATTGTGATGAGGCTGAGTATTCATTGAAAAGTGCGGACCGGAGCTCGCTGGATAATCTTTTTGCTCGGCGGGAGGGAAAGGATGATGTGCTGGTTGTACGAAACGGGCGACTGACGGATACTTCGATAGCCAATGTTGCTTTGTGGAATGGAACGGAATGGCATACGCCCTCTTTCCCCTTGCTAAAAGGGACGCATCGACAGCGCCTGCTTGATGAAGGACGGATTGTGGAACGCGACATAACCGTAGACGACCTGTCTCTTTATTCCCGCGTTCGTCTGTTTAACGCAATGATTTCTTTTGGTGAGATAGAGATAGACAGCAAGGAGCTGGGCTATTAAATAGCCCAACCCTCTTCTCTTAATGCTTCTTTCAGTTGTGAGAAGCGCTCTGCTTCCACATCGTTTCTGATAAATTCATCGAAATTGGCCGTATTGATTGTAGCCCATGTCTTGCCGTTTGCCACTTCTGTATCAGGCGCAAAGCTGAGATAAAGTTTCATGGCTTTCTGATAGTCGCCTTCAAGCATCCAGTAGTGCGCACGGTAACTGATGACCGACGGCAGTTTCTTGAACTGCTGGGGCAGGCACTGGTAAATCATATCGGCAGCTTCCGGCTGGGATGCTAACACAGCGTAATACATTCCGTCTATCTGGGTGTCGACTCCTTTCCGTGTCGTGACAAACGCATCGTAAACCTGAATGTTCAATATCTGGTTGATGATGAAAGTACGCGGTACAGGACTGTGAGCACACATTGCCATGATATGGTCTGTATCGATTTCACCGTCGAACATGTCACGGAATATTTTATCGTATGGAAGGCGGACACTGGGTACTCCTTGAGGCTGGAAACAAATCCAGTACAGATTGCGTTCGGAGATTCGTCCGTTGGTCTTGTCACGGTAAGTGATGTGAACCGGATGATAACAGCAGATAGCCATGAGCAAAGCTTCTGCCACTTCTTCTCCGTTGCCGCCTTCCGAAAAATCACATTCCATCGCTTCTGTTGCGAAAGGCGATTCCAGACCTTCTATGTTGGCAATTTCATTGTACGGGATGAAATGCGTTTCATCGAGTATCACTTCTTTGCCTTCTACGCCCCAGATGAACAGCTCCGCTTTCAGTTGCAGGGTACGTGATTCATAAATATATTGGCATCCATCCGTTTCGGAGGTAATACGTGTATAGGGATAGTGCAGGGTACTTTCTTCCAGCTTGGTTTTCATCTCCTGATAGGCTTCCAGAACATCTGAATGATGAGGCTGTTCTGGTTGCTGAGTAGCAGATGCGGTTGCTTGTTCCGTTTCCGGATGAGATTCTTCCTGCTTGGTTTCATCACCTTTTTGTCCGGCAGGATGTTCTGCTTCAGCGTGAAGCGTCTCTCTTTGTATAGGAATTTCATGAGATTCCTCGTGCTCTGGAGCTTGTGCTTTCTGAGATTGCTCTACTTCATCCTGAGTTTGTTTAGGCTCTTCCTGACTTTTAACTGAATCCTGAGTATGTTCTTCTTCTGCTGTTTGTTGCTCCGTGCTTTCCTCCAGTCGGTTCAGAGCAGACTGTAACTCTTCTTTCTCTTTGGCAAGCTGTTCTTTTTCTTCGCGCAAGAGGTGCATTTTCTTTTGCAGCTCAGAAAGATTATCCGATAAGTTCGCATTTTCCGACTCCGTTGCATCAAGTTTCTCTTGCAGTCCGGACAAGTTTTTCTGTAAGTCGGTATAGTTTTGGGTCAGTTCTTCTATGCTTTTCTTTGCCTGCGCTTCATTTTGAACTGCTTTTCCTTTTTCTTCTTCCAGTTGTGAGTAATAGTTTTTTAGAGCTTCGTTTTCTGTTTTCAGTGTTTCAAGCTGTTTCTGCAAGTTTTCTACTTCACTTTCCTTGGTGGTAATGCTTTCATTCTGTTTCAGTGCTTCCGACAATTGCTGTTCCAGCTGTTCCTTGCTTGCGGCTATAGCTTCATGTTGTTTTTGTAAGTCTTCCAGTTGTGCAATACTTTGGCTGTGCTTCTCTTTTTCGTCGGCCAGCAAACGTTCCAGCTCACTTTTATCAGCTGCAATGGTTTCATTCTGCTTTTGTAAGTCATCCAGCAATGTGCTGTTTTCGTTTTCATCCTCTTTCAAATCAGTCAACTGACGTTCCAGTTCATCTTTGTCTGCCGAAATGGTTTCGTTTTGTTTCAGCGCATCACTAAGCTGTTGTTCCATTTCATCTTTTCCGGCAGCAATGATTTCATTCTGTTTCAGCGCTTCCGACAGTTGCTGTTTCAGTTGTTCCTTATCGGTAGCCATGCATTCGTTTTGCTTTTGCAATTCTTCCAACTGCGTAAGACGCTGGCTCTGTATTTCTTTTTCAGCAGTTAACTGACGTTCCAGCTCGCTCTTGTCTGTTTCGAGTGTAGCCTTTTGCTGCTGCACCTCGTCAAGCTGTTGTTGCAGTCCGTCTTTATCGGCTGCCATACGTTCATTTTCCTTTCGTGCCTCCGATAGTTGCAATTCCAGTTGCTCCTTATCGGCAGTCATCTGCTCGTTCAGCTTCTGCAAATCTTCTAGTTGGCTGACAGTCTGATTTTGTTTTCCTTTTAAATCAGTCAATTGATGTTCCAACTCGTTCTTGCCGGCTGTAATGGTTTCGTTCTGTTTCAGTGCTTCGCTGAGCTTATCGTTTAGTGATTTTATTTCATTGTCGCGGGAAATGATTTCCTGTTCGTCGGATTGCATCTTTTCCAGTCCTGTAGCTTTGTCCGACTGTAGTTTAGCAATTTCAGCCTGCAAGTTCGATATTTCTTGCTGATGTGTGGAAACAGATGTCTGTAGTTGGGCAAGTTCTGTTTGTGTAACAGAAAGCTCCTCCTGCGTTTCGGTCAGTTGAGTACGCTTGTAAGTTACTTCTTTATTTGCGTCTTTAACCTCGATGGAAAGTTGCTGGTTTTTTATCAGTAAGGCTTCGTTATCGTTTTGCAGTTGCTCGATATCAATGCCTGTCAGCTTTTTAATCAGATGAAAAGTAAGTTTACTCATACCGTGTCAGAAGATAATTTGGTTAATTAATGTTGCAAATTACGCAAATATTTCCGAATGTTCAGTATAAATTACAAATTAAAATGCATCTTTTTAGTCGAAAAATCCAATCTATTCGATCTTTATCATTAGTTTTGTAATTCGAATTTTAGAGAAAAGGACATGCAAGACATTATAGCTAATAATGAATATTTGAATGGAAACCGGACAAACAGTCTGATCAATCGGAAGATGATATTCCGTATATTGGGTATTTTATTGTTTATAGAAGGAGTTATGTTTCTTGTTTGTGCAGGGGGTTCGCTATGCTACAAGGAGCACAGTTATATCTATTTTATTTATTCTACACTTATCACTGCAGTGGCAGGGGCTGTTTTGGTATTTTTAGGTCGTAAGGCCGAAAATAAGCTTTCGCGCCGCGACGGTTATTGTATTGTTGCTTTTACCTGGCTTTTGTTTACGGTATTTGGTATGTTACCTTTCTATCTGAGTGGGGAAATACCTTCGGTCAGTGATGCTTTTTTCGAAACCATGTCGGGATTTACCACAACAGGGGCAACCATTCTCGATGACATAGAGTCTTTGTCGTATGGTATGTTGTTCTGGCGTAGCTTTTCTCAGTGGATTGGTGGTTTGGGTATCGTCTTTTTTACCATAGCTGTCTTGCCGATTTTTGGAGTGGGAAATCAGGTGTTGTTTTCGGCAGAGGCTACAGGGGTAACGCACGATAAGATTCATCCCAAAATTAGTATTATGGCAAAGTGGCTTTGGACGGTATATCTGTTGCTTACCGTAACCGAAACAATCTTATTGATGCTGGGGGGAATGAACTTGTTTGATGCTGTCTGTCATGCTTTTTCTACAACTGCAACCGGAGGATATTCTACCAAGCAGGATAGTGTGGCTTACTGGCATTCTCCGTTTATAGAATATGTCATTGCCATATTTATGGTTTTGTCGGGCATAAACTTTTCGCTGTATTTTATGTGCCTCAAAGGGAAATTTCTCCATTTGTTTAAGGATGATGAAAGTAGATGGTTTCTGATGTCTGTCGGAATAGTTACATTACTTATTACCATTCCATTGGTGACACAAAATCACTACGGATGGGAAGAAGCTTTCCGAAAGGCATTCTTCCAGGTTGCCAGTATTCACACTTCTTGTGGTTTTGCTACCGATGATTATAATGGCTGGCCTCCTTTTACATGGATGTTGTTGATTTATACGATGATGGCCGGAGGATGTACTGGATCGACCGGTGGTGGCATCAAAAACATGCGCCTGGTTATCTTGTTCCGGAATATGAAAAATGAATTCAGTCGTTTGATTCATCCACGGGCAGTATTGCCGGTAAAGGTAAATCAGCAGACCATTTCTTTTTCTACCATATCAACGGTTAACACGTTTGTGCTGCTGTATCTTATTACACTTTTCATCGGGTGGATTGTGCTGATGTTCTTAGGCTTAGGGCTGACCGAATCCTTGGGATTGTCTGTTTCCAGCTTGGGTAATGTGGGACCAGGTCTGGGTGCATACGGACCGGCTTTTTCATGGAGTGCTCTTCCTGATCTGGCAAAGTGGGTATTGTCATTTATGATGCTGATTGGCCGATTGGAATTGTTTGGTATCTTGCTGATGTTCTCTCCGGGATTCTGGCATAAACGTTGATACCGTTTTATTAATATATACAATTATTCCCCACAGATTATGGTTCCTTTCGGGCTTTAATCTGTGGGGAATTGTTTTATATAAATTCTTTTGCTGCCAGTTAAGAAATAAAGTCAAATACGGCTATAAGGCGTATACGAATAACCGCTTTCTGGCATTTGTAATAAACAATGAATCCGGATGGCTGTATGGTTCGAAAGATCTTCGTGTATTATTGCTGGCAGCAAGTTCGATTGCAAAAGAGAAAAATCTGTCTTTTTAATCGATAAAGCGCTTTGTCAGATCCTCAAACTCGTCAATTCTGCGGTCACGCAGGAAAGGCCACCAGCGGCGTACATTCTCACTGCGGTTCATATCTATATCTACAACGATATTTTCTTCTTTCAGGTTGCTGGCCTGTGCCAGAATTTCTCCTTGTGGTCCTGCGACGAAGCTGTTTCCCCAGAACTGTATGCCGTTGGTCTGGCCTGAAGGATCAGGTTCAAGTCCTACACGGTTCACGGCGATGACCGGGAGTCCGTTGGCTACGGCATGTCCGCGTTGTACAGTCACCCATGCTCCAAGCTGACGCATTTTCTCGTCCTGTGTGTCACTGCTTTCCCATCCGATAGCTGTCGGATAGATCAACAGTTCGGCACCCTTCAAAGCCATCAGTCTTGCTCCTTCGGGATACCACTGGTCCCAGCATACCTGTACACCTAATTTCCCCAGACTGGTTTCGATTGGTTCAAAGCCCAGATCACCGGGTGTGAAATAAAATTTTTCGTAGTAAGCCGGATCATCAGGAATGTGCATTTTACGGTATTTCCCGGCAATACTTCCGTCCGCATCAAATACTACGGCTGTATTGTGATAGAGTCCCGGAGCACGGCGCTCAAATAGTGAAGTAACCAGTATGATGCGATAAGCAGCGGCTATATCACTGTAGAATCCTGTTGACGGACCGGGAATAGGTTCTGCCAGATCGAACAGGGAAGTATCTTCCGTCTGGCAAAAATAAGGGGTATTATGTAACTCCTGTAACACGACAAGCTGTGCGCCTGCCTGTGCTACAGAGGCAATGTTGCGATGCAGTTTCTCTAAATTGGTTTTCAGGTCGTTTGTACAAGATTGTTGTACGATACCTACACGGATAATTCTTTTCATATCGGTTCTGAGATTTTTAAAATTTGTCAGGTTTTACATTTTCCGGATACTGCATGGTGACACAGTGCAATGATCCGTGCTGCTGAATCAATGCACGGCAGTCTATTCCTACAATTTCTCTGCCGGGGAAAGCCTGTGCCAGTACTTCGGCTGCCTTCTGGTCGTTCGCTGGCTGGTTGTAGGTCGGATAGAGTACCGCCTGATTCATTATCAGGAAATTGGCATAAGTCGCTGGAAGGCGATTCCCTTCTTCATCGTAAGCAGTTTCTGCCATCGGTAGTGGAAGTAAGCGGTAAGGCTTCCCTTCCAGTGTACGGAATGTTTTAAGTTGCTCTTCCATCAGTTGCAGTTCTGTATAGTGCTCGTCAGACGAGTCGGTACATTGTACGTAGACAATGGTGTCGTCCGGACACAGACGTGCCAGGGTGTCAACATGGCTGTCGGTATCATCACCTGCAAGGAATCCGTGATCCAGCCATAAGATTTGTTGGAGGTTGAATCTTTTTTTCAGGTATTTCTCCAGTTCACTGCGATCCATCGTGTCATTCCGGTTGGGAGCAAGCAGACAGGTGGAAGTGGTAAGCAGCGTTCCTTTTCCGTCACTTTCTATCGAACCTCCTTCAAGTACAAAGTTACGGCAGTTGATATATTCCCCGTTCAGCAGTTTACTTTGATAAATTCGACTGTTTATCAGATTGTCTTTATTCGCGGCAAATTTCATTCCCCAGCCGTTGAAACAGAAATCCAGCAATAGGGGAGTACCGTCATTCTGCAACAAGGTGATGAATCCATGGTCGCGCGCCCATGTATCGTTTGTCGGGCATGAAATATAATGTATATTATCCTTGCAGTCGAGGCCTTTCAGTATCTCGGGATATTCGGGGGCTACCAGCAGAAGAGGCTGGCGGGAAGCTATTTCACGTGCCAGATTGAGAAAACATGCTTCTACGTCGTCCAGCATATAGTTCCAGTCGGTTTCGCTATGTGGCCACGTCAGTTGGATATAACTTTGCGGATGCCATTCGGCAGGCAAGAAGTAGTTCTTTTCCATAATGTGATAGTTTGTTTTTATAATGTTGTGTTTTTGGATTTATCATTGGCTGTTGCGTTTGCTTCTTCGCTTCAATAAAATCCAGTCGAAAAGCTCACGCCAGTTGGTAAAGTCTTTTTTGTACATCAAACCGATGCCTTGTGTTGTCAAGGTCGATTTGGTGAAATATCTGTCGTTTGTCTGATTATATCCTTTCAGACGGAAATCTCCATTCTTGGTCAGCAGCCACATTGCTTCAAAATCACCTACAAAGTTGGTGTTACGCATCGGATTATCCCGGTAGCCGAAGTTACCGTTTATAATCAGACGGTTGTTGAGCAATCTTCCTGAAAGTATGGCTTCTGCTTCCACATCAGTCCAGCCTTTGTCGCCTGTACTTAAGTTTGTTCCTAGGTTCCAGTTCTGACTGTCGATAACTTGTGAGAGCATATTGTTCAGCTGTCCCGAGAGTGTACTGAAGGCTAACGAACTGGTTGCATCCGACTGGTTGGCATTATTGGCATAGTCATACGTATAGAACTTGCCGATACTCAGCAGGTAAATAATCTGAGTATTCATTTGCTCTTCCGTACTTGTCAGACTTCGTACCAGTTCACGGTCTTCGTCGCTGACGGTGGGCAGATCAAGATCGAACTTCAGTGTCGGAGCTGTCAGGTTACCCTTCAGGTTCAGCAGGCAGTTGACCTTTACAGTTCCTTTTGTATTGGAAGCATCGGCCACTAAGTCATTCAGTGAAGCAGAGTTGACGGTATATACAGCTTGTACATCCAGGTTGGCTTCTCTCGGATTACCGTTGAACGAAACAGAGCCTCCCGATTGCAGTACGAAATCTTTATGGATAACATTCTGCATGCTCATCTTATAGATACCCTCCTCTATGTTATAATTTCCGAAGATCTGGAAATCTCCTTTGTTATAATAATTGATACGAAGATTACCGGTTCCGTTTGCCGAGATATTATCTCTGGCCACCGGGTCCATGACGATGCGCATGGTTGCAGCCGGAGTAGCTTCTATCTGAAGGTTGATATGTGTATCAGTCGGCGTATCATCTTCTTCATCTTCTTCTGTTTTATTAAGATGATGATACAGCTCGGTCTGGATATTTTCTTGTTGCCGGCGAGGAGTCTTGTCGACAAACGTAATGAATTGTGTGTTGATAGCTTCGGCAGCAGTTGCCGTGACATACGTGAATTTAGTTCCCGGATCGGTACGTAACGTTCCGTCTACGGTCAGCATATTGTTTCCTCCACGCAGTAATACATCACCTGTAGTATATATCTTGCCATAGAAGGGGAATTCAGGAGTTTCCTTCTCTGTATAATATACTAACATCCTGTTTGTATTGAAGCGGAAATTATAGGTCAGATTCTTCAATTTAGTATGGTTAAGAGACCCATTGATCAGTCCGGTATGTCCTTCAGGGTCTGTAACGCGTACATTATCGAAGTTAAAGTGCCCCGATGTAATGCGGACGGAATCAGCATGAGCCGTGAACGACGTATTCAAGATGTTTACCTTCATGCTGGCATCAGCTTGGGCATTGCCTTCCAGGTCCAGCCCTGCGAATGGTCCGTATAGGCGTACGTGTCCGAAAACTCTTCCTTGCATGTTCGAGAAGATGTTTTCAACGAATGGTTGCAAGAACGACAGATTCGTACCTCCTGCCTGAATATTCAGGTTGAGCCCTTTCTCTTTCGGAGAAACATATCCGTCTACGTTGGTGAAGTAATGCTCGTTTTCTTTTATGTCGGCATGTAGCCGGACACCTCCCAGTTCATTATCCCATTCTCCTTTTATATCTCCCAACCCCAGCAGCGCATCATTCAAAGAGAAGTCTTTGACGCTGAGTCGAGTATACATAACAGGCTTGTCCAGCACATTGTGTAAGTGTACGCGACCGGTAATTAGTCCGTTGAACTTGACAGCATGGAACTGGATAATGTCCATTACGTATTGTAAGTTGATGTTGCTCAAATCTACCAGACATGAATCAGTCTGCTCTTTTCCGATACGCCCGTTGGCCCGTACATATTGGTCTTGATGCTCAAACAGGAAATCATCGATTTCTATCAGATCTTTGTCTATGGTAATTTTCGATGGATGTACTTTCCATATTGTATCGTTCAAGATGATTTTACTTGGACGAATATCGATGGTAGTCGATAACCTGTTTTTCTCTTCCGATTTCCGGAAACTGGTCATTGTTTCTACTACACCGCTGAAAGTAGAGGGAACGTTGTTTCCCCAGTGAATCGTTGTTTTCAGTTTGTCTGCTGCTACGAGGGAGTTGACAGAAAAATTGATCATACCTCCTTTTTTCATCCGTTTGTTGATGCGCACCTGACATTCCAGTTCATCTGCTGTATTGCTGCAAAGGAACGTTCCCGATTCGAAATAAGAATCGTTATAGACAAACTCAGGCAGATAACCTTGTATCTGCAAGCGTGTACGGCTGTCGTCGAAATAACCGTTCAAGGTAGCCGGCATGCCCAGTTCGATAGGAATATTGAGTACTTTGGAAAATAATTCCGTATTATCCAACTGGAAATGAAACTGGAAATTATTGTTTGTTTCCGGCAGTTCCTTGTTCAGTGCCAGTAGCGATGGGATATATCGCTGCAATGTTTTCAGGATACTTGCGGGAAGGGTACGATATGAATAGTTCCCCTTGACGGAACCATTCAGGAAAGGAGAGTGGATTTCGATTTGCTTCTCCTTGTTCTTGCCCGTATTTCCGGCAGTGATGCTCAGATTATCGAGATAGTAGCACTGGGCTTCTTCCGGAGCGTTGACACTGACACTGTCTATGCTGATTTTACCCTGCATATCGTCGATGGAATGTCCGCTGAAATCGGCTGTCAGATTCAGTGACATGTCCGTGTCTTTATATTTGTCGGTCAGATGCAAGTCATTGGGGCGGAAGTTTCGTACTACCGCTCTCAAATTAAAGTCGGGTACAGCCTGTCGGGTTGCGAAGTGTCCGTTGATTTCAATATTCCCGTTACTGTCATCCAAAGACAATTTTCCATTGAATCCTCCCGGCGTATACTTACCGTCGAGCATGATGTTGCGGTATTCATATTGTTTGTATGTCAGGGATGAAATATTACCCTTAATGTACGATTCTGCTTTCCCATTGTTATATTTGAAGCCTTGCAATTCGATGTCGAAAGCTGCATTCCCCAATGTCTTTTCCTGGTTGAGCAACATGCCTAGATTCAGCTCTGGACTGATTATCTTACCTGAGTAAGAATGCAAATGAGTGATCGTGTCGGAATGCATAGTTACATTCGCACGAATATTTCCTACGTCGGTCAGAAGTGTGCCATGAGTTGTCAGCTGATTCAGATAGCCGGATATATCGCCGTTGAAGCTGATATCTCCAATTCGCTGCAAGATATCGGGCGCATTGGCTTTGCCGGTCAAGTTCTGAATGAGCCAGCTTATGCCTTCTTTATCCGCATCCAATTGCGACAAGTTACCGAAAAGGAACAAGTTGTTTTTCTCATTCCAGTGATTTATCATGGCCTCTCCTTTCAGTAAGAGGCTCTGGTCATTGTTCGAAAGATAAATGTCGGTACATTTTGTCTGATATCCTTTCCCCTCGAGTGCTATACGCAGATTGATATCATCGTCGAAGTGCGCGAACGATGGAACGAACATAGCCAGATCGGACAATGCAATGCTGGCATGCATGCGAGCCATATACTGCGTATCGTTATTAAAGATTGGAAATGAGGATGCACTGTCGTGAGCGACAGCAAGTGTATCGATAGCCAGCTCGCTTTGAGGCAGTGAAACTTCTACGTTGTTGGCTTGCAAACCATAATGATTGGCTGTCAGTTTTAAGGCCAGTTTTTTCAACTTGAACCCGCTCTGCTCGTTGAAGCTCAAGCGCTTGATCTGCGCATTCAGAGAATCGGGAGTCAGTGCCTTCAGCGACAAGGTTGCCGAAAAATTCTGAATGCCCAGGTGGTTTGTATTGAAGCGTCCCGGTGTCTGTGCCGCCGATAGAAGGTCGTAGTAGATTTGTCCGCGGCGGATTAACACAGAATTGATTCTTAAATCGATGTTCGATTTTTTCTTTACCGTATCTTTCGAAGCAAAAGCGTCGAGAATAAACTGGAAATTAGGTTTACTTTCGGGAGTCTGCCGGTTTAAATGAGCATTCAGACCGAAGAGCTGGATACTGCTGATACGAATTCTTCCGTGCAATAATGGAGATAGTTCTATCTTTGCAGACAGGCGGGCCACTTTAAGTAACTCTTGTCCCGACTTGTCTTCCAGATATACATTCTGTATGATGACACGATTCAATAATCCCAGGTCTATGTTTCCGATGCTTACCTCAGTCTGCATGATGCGGCTGAGTTCCTGAGCAGCAAGCACAGAAAGCCGTTTTTGAATGAAAGGAAGACTCAAAACGGCGATGATTCCGAAATAGCATACCAATGCTATAATAATGGTAAATCGGACAATATGTTTGACTTTTCTGAATTTACTCATGCGTACTGCTCAAAAATTAATCAAAATTACAAATATCACTTGAGGTAATCTATATTTTGCCTGCTTATTTTACTATTTTTAAAAGACTATTTCGTACTTTTGGCGCATCATTCAGAAACTAACACATTAAGGACTATGAAAAAAAGTATAGCATTGACATGCCTGATGGCAATGGCGCTGGGTGCACAGGCTCAGCAAGGGGGGATTACACAAGACATGTTAAGTCAGATGAAAAGTAGCTACAAGCATACCGCTGCCGACAAGGCTATTTACAATGCCATGGCAGGAACCAGCATAGCAGTTTTGGCGAAAAATCATGAAAATCTGGCAAACTTCGATACGAACTTCTCGAATAAAGTGATTTCACACGGTATTACCGACCAGCAGCAGTCGGGACGTTGCTGGCTCTTTACCGGTCTGAATGTACTGCGTGCACAAATGATAGCCAAATACGGACTGGATGAAATGGAGTTTTCTCAGAATTACTGTTTCTTTTATGACCAGCTGGAAAAAGCAAATCTTTTCCTACAGGGCATCATTGATACGCGTGAAAAGCCGATGGACGATAAAATGGTAGAATGGCTATTCCGCAATCCCATCAGCGACGGTGGACAGTTTACTGGTATTTCCGACATCATAGGGAAATATGGTGTAGTACCGGCTTCGGTCATGCCCGAAACCTATAGCAGCGAGAATACGTCGCAGATAGCTCGTCTGGTTGGCCTGAAACTGAGAGAATTCGGATTGCAGTTGCGTGATGAGGCTGCCAAAGGCACAAAGCTCTCGGCGCTGGAACAAAAGAAAACAGAAATGCTTTCTACCATTTATCGTATGCTGGCTTTGGCATTGGGTGAGCCGGTAGAACACTTTACATGGACCATGAACGGAGTGACAAAGGAATATACTCCGCTGTCTTTCTATCAGGAATTTCTGGGAAATGATTTGACAAACAATTATGTCATGCTGATGAATGACCCGAGCCGTGAATATTACAAATGTTATGAAATTGATTTTGACCGTCATGTATACGATGGAAAGAACTGGACGTATGTAAACTTGCCTGTCGATGAGATAAAGGAAATGGCAATCGCCTCAATCAAAGACAGTACGATGATGTACTTTTCTTGTGACGTGGCTAAATTCCTTGACAGCAAGCGGGGTACACTCGACCTGAAGAACTTCGATTATGAATCATTGATGGGAACCACATTCGGCATGGACAAGAAACAGCGCGTACAGACATTTGCCAGCGGTTCCAGCCATGCCATGACTTTGATGGCTGTCGATCTGGATAAAAACGGCAAGCCGAAAAAATGGATGGTCGAAAATAGCTGGGGAGCTGAATCCGGTTATAAAGGACATCTCATTATGACGGATGAATGGTTCAACGAATACATGTTCCGTCTGGTGGTAGAGAAAAAATATGTGCCGGAGAAGGTACTGAATATCTTGAAGCAAAAGCCGGTACGTCTGCCTGCATGGGACCCGATGTTTGCACCGGAAGAATAACGCATAAGATGAATTTATAGATATAACGTCCTGAATTCTTTTGAACGGCTGACACCGTCTGAAAGGCTTTCAGGACGTTTTATTTTTGTCTGTAATGTTGCTTTTGTCTTTCATTTTGCTTAACTTCGTACTTTAACCTTAAATCTAATATTTATGAAGAAGCATCGGAGAACAAAGACGAAGTATCTGGCCGCCTGTTTGTTCGCACCGTGGTTGTGTCAGGGTACAAATGCGCAGAGCGAAGCTCTTTCTCTTCCTGATAGTGTAATCACGGTAGGCTACGCACGGGGAAGTCTGAAAAACATATCCGGCTCGGTGGAGCAGATTACCGAGCAGCAGATGAACAAAGAACAGCTTGCCAATCCGTTGGAAGCCATTCAGGGACGAGTTCCGGGATTATCGATTATGAAAAGCAGTAACGGTACGGCAGCCCTGGAGTCGGTGCGGATGCGGGGTACCACTTCACTGACAAGTGGCAATGATCCGCTGATAATCGTCGACGGTGTATTGGGCGATTTAAGTATGCTTACTTCTGTTTACCCTACGGATATTGAAAGCTTTACTATCTTGAAAGATGCTTCCGAAACAGCACAGTACGGTTCCCGAGGAGCTTCGGGTGTAATCAATATCACGACTAAAAAAGGTGTTTCGGGCAAGACGCGCATCAATTATAACGGAAGTTTCGGTATTGCGCATGCCTATCGTCATCTGGATATGCTTTCGGGGGCAGAATACCGCAATGTGACTGCGGCACATGGACTGTCAATTCTGGATAAGGGTTACAATACGGATTTTCAGAAAGAAATCGAACAGCTGGGTATCCAGCAGAATCACAACATCGCTTTTTATGGAGGAGGAGAGGCTTCCCGGTATCGTGTGTCCTTGGGTTACCTCGACCGGGAGGGAGTAGTGCTGAATGAAAGCATGAAACTTTTTACCTCGAACATGAATATGTCGCAGGATATATTCGGTAAGTTTATCCAGTGCGAGCTGGGACTTTTCGGTTCGGTGAAGAAAAACCGTAACCTGGTCGACTTGCAGAAGACGTTCTATTCTGCAGCGGCTTTCAATCCTACGTTTCCAAATCATAAGGATTATACTACGGATGCATGGGATCAGATAACGACGGCCAGTCAGATTACCAATCCACTGGCATGGATGGAAGTGAACGACCGTGATGATATTTCTTATTTCAGCGCGCACGCCCGCCTGAACTTCAATCTTTCTCCAGATCTGAAGTTTGTTCTTTTCGGCTCCTATACTTACAATGATTCCGAAGACTCCCAGTATCTGCCCACTACGGTCTGGGCGCACGGACAGGCGTATCGGGGAAACCGACGCTCGGAGTCGATGCTGGGAAATGCGATGTTTACGTATCAGAAGCAGTTGAAAAAGCATTTCATCGATGTACTGGCACTGGCGGAACTGGAGAAAAGTGTTTATACGGGCTTTTATACTACGGTAACCAACTTTTCTTCGGATAAAATGGGCTTCGATAACTTGCAGGCTGGTGCGTTGCGTCCGTGGGATGGAACCGGCTCGTATTATGAGGAACCGCATCTGGCTTCATTCCTGGGGCGAGTAAACTATACCTATGCCGACCGTTATGTGCTTACGGTGAACGCCCGTACCGATGCATCTTCCAAATTTGGTGCAAATCATAAATGGGGATTTTTCCCGTCGGTTTCAGCCGCATGGAATATTACCAGTGAGAAGTTTATGAGGCGGCTCTCGTGGATTGATAACCTGAAGCTGCGTGTTGGTTACGGACTTGCCGGCAATCAGGGAGGAATAGATTCGTATACCACGATGAACCTTGTCCGCCCGAACGGAGTGGCACCGGTAGGAAATTCACCGGTCGTGACGTACGAAACACTGCGGAATATCAATCCCGATTTGAAATGGGAGGTGAAGCATACGTTCAATGCCGGGCTGGATATCGGCTTGTATGGCAACCGCCTGCTGCTGTCGGTCAACTATTATAATTCCAAGACTACCGACATGCTTTATAACTATCGGGTAAGTGTTCCTCCGTTTACTTACAATACGTTGCTGGCAAATATCGGTTCCATGCGCAACAGCGGAACGGAAATATCCGTCGGTATTACGCCTTTGAAAACCAAAGATATGGAATTGAACATCAACGCAAATATTACTTTCCAGAAAAACAAGTTACTCTCTCTGAGCGGCATGTATAACGGGGAGTATGTTTCTGCTTCGGAATATACCGTCATTGCGGGGCTGAATGGTGCCGGCTTTCATGGAGGATACAACAATATTGTGTATCAGATAGTAGGACAGCCGCTGGGCGTATTTTATCTGCCTCACTGTACCGGACTGGTTCCCGACGGGAATGGAGGGTATACTTACGGAATAGCCGATCTGAATGGGGGAGGTGTGAATCTGGAAGACGGCGAAGACCGCTATATTGCCGGTCAGGCTGTTCCGAAAACCTTGCTTGGGTCGAATATCAGTTTCCGTTATAAGCAGTTTGATGTTTCCTTGCAGGTGAACGGAGCTTTCGGTCATAAGATTTATAACGGTACCTCGCTGACGTATATGAATATGAACAGCCTTCCGGATTATAACGTGATGACAGAGGCTCCCGCACGGATGATCAAGGATCAGACGGCAACCGACTACTGGCTGGAAGACGGTGATTATATCAACTTCGATTATCTGACGGTAGGATATTATGTGCCATTGAAAAGTACAAAGTTTTTGCGTAACATGCGTCTGGCGTTTACCATCAACAATCTGGGTACCATCAGTGGCTATTCAGGACTGACTCCGCTTGTCAACAGCATGACGGTCGACTCTACCTTGGGAGTAGACGATAAGCGTACTTATCCGCTGTCGAGAACTTATACTATCAGTTTAAGCCTTAATTTCTAAATTGTTTATTATGAAGAAACTATATCTATATTTGCTGGCCGGTTCTGTAACTCTGAATCTGGCATGCGGCAGTTTCCTGGAAGAACATCCCCGCGACGGCTTGTCCGAAGAAGAAGCCTATGCTTCCATCTCGGATCTTTACCGTAACGGTGTGGCTTCACTCTATAATTGTATAGGAAGTTATAAGGATTCTGAGGGTTTGCAGGGAACTGGACGTGGAATATACGACCTGAATACTTTTACGACCGATGAGGCTATCATGCCGACTCGAGGAGGTGACTGGTACGACGGCGGATTCTGGCAGGGGCTTTACCTTCACCAGTGGGGAGTAAATAGCGATGCCATACTGAATACCTGGGAATACCTGTTCCGCTCCATCAAGCAGTGTAACTATTCACTGGAACAGATTGGACGTTTCTCGGCCACTCATTCCGATAAGGAACTTCCTGCGTACAAGGCCGAAGTGCGTGCTCTCCGTGCCATGTTTTATTATTATACCATGGACTTGTTTGGGAGGGTACCTCTGATAATCTCTTCCAATGCTGGCGATAAAACGATGATGCAGGCAGGACGGGATGAGATATTTACCTTCATTGTGAAGGAATTGCAGGAGGCTGCTCCCTTTTTAAGCGAAGAAAGAAGTAATACTCCGGGTACGTATTATGGAAGGATGACACGGGCTGTGGCATACTTTCTGCTGGCTAAGCTGGCACTGAACACAGAAGTTTATATGGATGCCGACTGGACCGACGGCGTTTATCCTAATGGCAGTACTATTTATTTCACGGTCGATGGCAAACGACTTAATGCGTGGCAGACTACACAGTACTATTGTACGGAGCTTGCGCGGATGGGGTATCGGCTGGAAAACGATTATACTTCCAATTTTGCCATTTTTAATGAATCTTCTCAAGAGAATATTTTTGTTGTTCCCATGAATAAGACTTTGTACACCAATCAGATGCAGTATCCTTTCCGTTCCCGTCATTACAATCATGCCAAAGCCTATGGTCTGGGAGGTGAGAATGGGTCGAGTGCGACACTGGAGGTTTTACAGACGTATGATTATGGAACAGATGCAGTAGATCCTCGTTTCGATTACTGCTATTTTGCGGATGAGGTGTACGATTTGCAAGGCAATCCGGTATTGCTCGATAACGGTGAGCCTTTGATTTACCATCCGGATAAAGTGGCGCTCGACGTATCGAACACGGAGTATGAGCAGACGGCAGGTGCCCGTATGAAGAAATACGAGGTTGACAATACGGCCTTGAAAGACGGCAAGCTGATGGATAATGATATTGTTCTGTTCCGTTATGCCGATGTACTGCTGATGATGAGTGAAGCCAAAGTACGGAACGGTGAAGATGGAACTGCCGAGCTGAATGAGGTACGTGGCAGGGTAGGAGCTCCTTACCGTGAGGCGACCCTCGAAAACCTGCTGGCCGAAAGACAGATGGAACTTGCCTGGGAAGGCTGGCGACGTCAGGACTTGATTCGTTTCCGTCAGTTTACCCGTCCGTACAGTTTCCGTCCCCAGCTTCCCGGTGAGGCGGACGGTTATACCACTGTGTTCCCCATTCCGGAAAAGGTTATTGTCATGAACGGGTTGCTGGAGCAAAATCCCGGATATTAAAAACTTTTTGTGCCTTTTTTGCCCTTCACGCCCTTCACCGGAAACGGGATGCTGGAAAAATCGGGCTTTTTTCTTCGATGAAAGCCCTGCTTCTCCGAATAAACTTGTGCTGATGTTTTCTGAAAATTTGTACAAAAGATTTTAGTTTTTGTACAAATTTTCAGGGAAGTCTGCTTTGGAAAATTTTTCCCCTTCAGGAAATTGCGAAGAGTTTATAAGGACTTCTCTCTTTCTGCTTCAAGATTTCCTGTGGGGATGTTGGCGGACTTTAATTAAATAGATAAAAGATGTTTGTCAATGTTAAACTTTGTTTTGTAAGATGTGGACACTTTTTCTGTAAAACGAGTGCCGGAAAGGGCCGGATTGACCGGATTTGACAGAATTTAAAATGATTGAAATTGCTTTCTGCATATTACAAAATAAAGACATTTCGCTTGTTTTTGTAACTTGTACACCATTATATAAGGAATTTTTTCCGTAATTCCTCGCCTGGAATTGTTTATTTCCATTCTTTTTTATTTAATTTTGCAGTCAAATTTATAAAACCATTTTTTATAACCCAATATGGCTAATTTAATAAAATTGCGTAAAGGTCTTGACATTAACCTGAAAGGCAAGGCGGCTGCCGAAGTGGTGGCTGTAAAGGAACCGGGATTCTATGCATTGATTCCCGATGATTTTACAGGCGTGACTCCTAAGGTAGTGGTGAAAGAACAGGAATATGTTATGGCCGGAGGACCCTTGTTTATTGACAAGAATCATCCTGAAGTGAAATTTGTTTCGCCCGTAAGTGGCGTAGTAACCAGTGTGGAGCGTGGAGCTCGCCGTAAAGTAATGAGTATTACGGTGGAAGCTGCCGCAGAACAGGACTTGCAGGACTTTGGCAAGAAAGATGTTGCCAAGATGGATGCAGCTGCGGTAAAGGAACTGTTGCTGGAAAGCGGTATGTTCGCTTTCATCAAGCAGCGTCCGTATGATGTTGTTGCCGATCCGACAGTTGCTCCGAGAGCAATCTTCGTGTCAGCATTCGACAGCAATCCGCTTGCTCCTGATTTTGAATTTGCCCTGAAAGGTGAAGAAGCAAATTTCCAGACAGGACTCGATGCTTTGGCAAAAATTGCCAAGACTTACCTGAGTATTAGTGTGAAACAAAGTGCAGCGGCTCTGACACAGGCTAAGAACGTGACTGTGACAGTGTTCGACGGACCTCATCCTGCAGGCAACGTAGGTGTGCAAATCAACCACATCGCTCCTGTAAATAAAGGTGAAACCGTATGGACTATCGATCCGCAGGCTGTAATCTTTATCGGTCGTCTGTTGAATACCGGACATGTGGATATGACTCGTACGGTAGCTGTAACAGGCTCTGAAGTGAAGAAGGCTGCTTATTGCAAGCTGAAAGTAGGTGCATGTCTGACAAATGTGTTTGCAGGCAATGTAACAACCGGTAAGGAACTGCGTTATATCAGCGGCAATGTCCTGACAGGTAAGCAGATTTCTGCCAACGGATTCCTGGGCGCATTCCATAGCCAGGTAACAGTCATTCCTGAAGGTAGCGACGTACACGAAATGCTGGGATGGATCATGCCTCGTCTTGATCAGTTCAGCACCAGCCGTTCTTACTTCAGCTGGCTGATGGGCAAGAAAGAATATACACTCGATGCTCGTGTAAAGGGTGGCGAACGTCACATGATTATGTCAAACGAGTATGATAAGGTATTGCCGATGGATATCATGCCCGAATATTTGATTAAGGCAATCATAGCCGGAGATATTGACCGCATGGAACAGCTGGGTATCTACGAAGTTGCTCCTGAAGACTTCGCTCTGTGTGAGTTCGTTTGCTCTTCTAAGATGGAACTGCAGCGTATCGTTCGCGAAGGACTGGATATGCTCCGTCGTGAAATGTGCTAATACTAACTAAAAGATTAATAGAATATAAATGAAAGCGCTAAGAAATTATCTAGATAAGATAAAGCCAAACTTTGAAGAGGGCGGCAAATATCATGCTTTTCGTTCTGTGTTCGATGGTTTCGAAACATTCTTGTTTGTTCCGAGTACTACTTCGAAGACAGGTACGCACATCCACGATGCGATTGATAGCAAACGTATCATGTCACTCGTGGTTATCGCATTGATACCGGCACTGTTGTTCGGTATGTACAACGTCGGTTATCAGCATTATGTTCATGCAGGCATCAGCGGTAGCTTTATCGAAATGTTTGCTTACGGTTTCCTGGCTGTTCTGCCGAAAATCATTGTTTCTTATGTAGTAGGTCTGGGAATTGAATTCGTTGTAGCACAGTGGAAGAAGGAAGAAATTCAGGAAGGTTTCCTGGTTTCTGGTATGTTGATTCCGATGATTGTGCCTGTAGACTGTCCGTTGTGGATGCTTGCTGTTGCAACAGCATTCTCTGTAATCTTCGCTAAGGAAGTATTCGGTGGTACAGGTATGAATATCTTTAACCCTGCCTTGATTACTCGTGCATTCTTGTTCTTCGCTTATCCTACCAAAATGTCAGGTGATGCTGTATGGGTATCAGGTGACAGTATCTTCGGTTTGGGCAAGACTGTAGATGGTCTGACTGCTGCAACTCCGCTGGGTGTTGCCAAGGTTGCTGAATGTCCTGCTTTCTCATGGGACATGGTTACTGGTCTGATTCCGGGTTCTATCGGTGAAACCAGTGTAATCGCTATCGCAATCGGTGCCGTTATCTTGTTGTGGAGTGGCGTAGCAAGCTGGAAGACAATGTTGTCTGTATTTGTTGGTGGAGCTGTAATGGGATTGATCTTCAATACAATCGGTCCTGATACCGGCGTGGCTCACATGCCGTGGTACGAACACTTGTGCCTGGGTGGCTTCTGCTTTGGTGCTGTGTTTATGGCAACCGACCCGGTTACTTCTTCACGTACAGAAAACGGTAAGTTTGTATATGGCTTCCTGATTGGTGCCATGGCAATCATTATCCGTGTATTGAATCCGGGTTATCCTGAAGGTATGATGCTGGCTATCCTGCTGATGAATATCTTTGCACCGCTGATTGACTACGTTGTAGTTCAGAACAATATTTCTCGTCGTGCGAAACGTGCTATGTCTAACAAATAAAAACCGAATATACAATGAATACTAATAGTAACTCTTATACTATCATTTATGCTTCGGTAATGGTTGTTATCGTAGCATTCTTGCTGGCTTTCGTCAATTCTTCTCTGCGCGATATTCAGGGAAAGAATGTAGAGCTTGATACAAAGAAGCAGATCCTTTCTTCACTGGGCATCAAGGATGTACAGGATGCGGAAGCTGAATTTGCCAAAGTTGTGAAGTCTGATATGGTTGTTGCCGAAGACGGAACACTTACTCCGTATGAAGGTGCTTTTGTTACTGCATACGAAAAAGAATATAAGGAAAACGGTCGTGCTCACCTGTTCGTTTGCGAAATAGACGGTCAGACTAAATATGTCATACCTGTTTATGGAGCCGGACTTTGGGGAGCTATCTGGGGATATGTTGCACTGAATGAAGATAAGAATACCGTTTATGGAACTTATTTCTCTCATGCATCTGAAACTCCGGGTCTGGGAGCTGAAATCGCTACAGAACACTTCCAGAACGAATTTAAAGATAAGAATGTGTTGGAGAATGGCGCCATCGGTCTGGGTGTTGTAAAGAATGGTAAGGTTGAAAAACCGGAATATCAGGTAGATGGTATTTCAGGTGGTACTATTACTTCTCTTTCTGTAGACAAGATGCTGAAAGACTGTATGGGGCAATACACCAAGTTTTTAACTACTAACGAATAATGAGGAGGAGATAATAATATGGGAAGTTTATTTTCAGCTAAAAATAGAGAAGTATTTTCTACTCCGTTGGGTTTGAATAACCCGGTGACCGTACAGGTATTGGGTATCTGTTCTGCACTGGCAGTTACTTCTAAGTTGGAGCCTGCTATCGTAATGGGACTTTCTGTTACCATTATTACTGCTTTCTCCAATGTTGTGATTTCGTTGATCCGTAAGACAATTCCTAACCGTATCCGTATTATCGTACAGCTGGTTGTAGTTGCTGCTCTGGTAACTATCGTAAGTGAATTGTTGAAAGCTTTTGCTTACGATGTAAGTGTACAGTTGTCTGTATACGTTGGTTTGATCATTACCAACTGTATCCTGATGGGACGTCTGGAAGCATTTGCTATGGCTAATGGTCCGTGGGAATCTTGTTTGGATGGTATCGGAAACGGTCTGGGATATGCAAAGATTTTGGTAATGGTTGCATTTATCCGTGAGTTGCTGGGTTCTGGTACATTGCTTGGTTTCAACATTCTGAACTATGATGCAATAAAGAGCGCTGGCTATGTAAACAACGGCTTGATGCTGATGCCTCCTATGGCATTGATCATCGTAGCATGTATTATTTGGTATCAGCGTGCTAAACACAAAGAATTGCAAGATAAAGAATAATAGTTATTCAATGCAGAACTTTTCCCGTCGAAAGATACTTTTCGTTTCGTGAAGGTTCTCAATTAAAACAAGATTATGGAACATTTTATAAGTTTATTAGTCCGCTCTATCTTTGTGGACAATATGATTTTCGCATTCTTCCTGGGTATGTGTTCATATCTGGCTGTTTCGAAGAATGTGAAGACCGCACTGGGACTGGGTATTGCCGTTACCTTCGTGCTGGTGGTTACACTGCCGGTAAACTACTTGCTCCAGACTAAGGTGCTGGCTGCCGACGGTATTCTGGGTATCGATTTGAGCTTCTTGAGCTTTATCCTCTTTATTGCCGTAATTGCCGCTATCGTACAGCTGGTTGAAATGATCGTAGAACGTTTCAGCCCTTCACTGTATGCTTCACTGGGTATTTTCTTGCCGTTGATCGCTGTAAACTGTGCTATCATGGGTGCTTCATTGTTCATGCAGCAGCGTATTAACCTGACTCCGTCAGACTCTAAGTTCATCGGCGATGTATGGGATTCAATCTCTTATGCATTGGGTTCAGGTCTGGGCTGGTTGCTGGCTATCGTAGGTCTGGCTGCTATCCGTGAAAAAATGGCTTACTCTGACGTACCTGCTCCGTTGAAAGGTCTGGGTATCACATTCATCACTGTAGGTCTGATGGCAATGGCATTTATGTGTTTCTCTGGTTTGAACATCTAATAGGAAAGGAATAGACAATGGATATGAGTTTTATTTTAGCAAGCATTGGAGTATTCCTGGTGACTATTCTGGTGCTGGTAGTCATCCTGCTGGTCGCAAAGAATTTTCTTGTTGCTTCCGGTAATGTGAAATTGACTATCAACGGCGACAAAGAAATGGAAGTAGAGTCTGGCTCTACATTGCTGAACACATTGGCCGTAAACGGAGTATTCTTGCCGTCAGCTTGTGGTGGTAAGGGTTCTTGCGGACAGTGTAAATGTCAGGTAATAGAAGGTGGAGGCGAAATCCTGCCTTCTGAAGTGAGTCACTTCAGCCGCAAACAGCAGAAAGACCACTGGCGTCTGGGCTGTCAGGTGAAGGTGAAAGGTGACTTGTCTATCAAGGTGCCTGAATCTGTAATGGGCGTAAAAGAATACGAATGTACTGTTATCTCTAACAAGAACGTGGCTACCTTTATCAAGGAATTCAAAGTACAGTTGCCTAAGGGTGCTCACATGGACTTTATTCCGGGTTCTTATGCTCAGATTAAGATTCCTAAATACGAAATGGATTACGACAAGGATATCGATAAAGACCTTATCGGTAAGGAATACTTGCCTGCATGGGAAAAATTCGGTTTGTTTAAGCTGAAATGTAAAAACGAGGAAGAAACAATCCGTGCTTACTCTATGGCCAACTATCCGGCCGAAGGTGATGTGTTCATGTTGACCGTTCGTATTGCTACTCCGCCGTTCAAACCAGATCGTAGCGGATTTATGGATGTAATGCCGGGTATCGCTTCTTCTTATATCTTTACCCTGAAACCGGGTGATAAGGTATTGATGAGTGGTCCTTACGGTGACTTCCACCCGATCTTCAACTCTAAGAAGGAAATGATCTGGGTAGGTGGTGGTGCCGGTATGGCTCCGCTGCGTGCACAGATTATGCATATGACTCGTACATTGAATACAAGAGATCGTGAACTTCATTACTTCTACGGTGCTCGTGCATTGAATGAAGTATTCTATCTGCAAGACTTCCTGCAGTTGGAAAAAGATTTCCCGAACTTCCACTTCCATCTGGCACTCGACCGTCCGGATCCGGCAGCCGATGCAGCGGGCGTGAAGTATACTCCGGGATTCGTTCATCAGGTTATGTACAATACTTACCTGAAAGATCACGAAGCTCCAGAAGACATCGAATACTACATGTGTGGTCCTGGTCCGATGTCAAAAGCTGTGGTTAACATGCTGGATAGTCTGGGCGTAGAAAGCTCTTCTATCATGTACGATAACTTCGGTGGATAATCTGACAAGTTATTGAATAATAAAAGAGGCTGTCTCAAATTGAAATATAATTTGA
>FR887769.1 GCA_000432735.1 Bacteroides sp. CAG:443 | reverse complement strand
TTATTTAATTAAATTTATCGGTAAAAATTTACCGAAGTATTGTATAATATAAAGTAGTCTATTTCTCTTTTGCACGATAGACAAGAAATATGATAGAAGAAAGATCACTGATATTATCCGTAAAAGCAGGCTCCGAAAAAGCTTACCATACTCTTTATGATATGTGGGTTTCAAGATTATACCGATTTGTATATCAATACCTGAAATCAGAAGATGCTACCGATGATGTCGTTCAATAAACATTCTGTGTCGTATATGGACCAATCGTGAGAAACTGGACCCCAACTCCTCTTTTAAGGCATACCTGTTTACCATAGCTTATCATTTCTTAATAAAGGAACTCCGCAGGCAGTTGAACAACGCTTCGAAGGAAGAATTTATGGAATACCAATACATAAAGGTATCAGGAGACGACGCGGACAAAGAAATAGATTTCGACCAGTTTTGTCAGGCGCTCCAAAAAGCCAAAAGCAACTTATCTCCACGTCAGCCAACTATGCCAAAGCACTTTGCGACTCATTGTTCGTAAGCGACTGGGATGGCTTTGACATTGACTGGGAACCGGGAAGCGGCTTTAATGATTCCGACGGTACTCTGAATGGTACAACCATCCAGGTACTGGTAAAAGAGATGGGAAAATATATCGGTCCAAAGAGTGATCCGGAAAAGAAAGGGCACAAACTGCTCTGCATCGACGGTCTTATCAACTATTTCTCAGAAGAAATGGAAGAATATGTAGATTACTGGATTACTCAGTCATACAGTAGTTCTTCTCCACATTATTACGGTCCCGGCAACATCCCGGAAAAACTGATTATAACCGAAAACTTTGAATCCTATGCCACTTCAGGCGGACGACTGCTGCAACAGGCAGCCTGGATGCCGGCAGAAGGCTACAAAGGAGGAGTCGGTGCCTACCGCTTCGACAATGACTATGACAATACACCTGATTACAAATGGATGCGTCAGGCAATCCAAATCAACCAACAGGTCTTCAACGAATGGAAAGCCAATCAGGGAAAAGAATAATACGAATCTTGAAATTCTAAAGATATGAAACAACTATTAAAATATTTGGCATTTTGCGCTATAGCTGTCTTGCTGAACAGCTGTAACGACAGTGAAAGCGATTTGCTGGAAGCAAAAGTTTACTTCGAAAGCAAAGAACACACAATAGAAGCTCTGAACGAACAGCCTATCACTTACGAATTGCAGTCCAGAGTTTCTTCAGCATGTTCTTCTCCGGTAGAAGTCCGCTATGAAATTGCAGGACAAAATGAAATAAATGAATACAACCAGAAATATGGGACCAATTACGAAACATTCAATGCCGCCAATGTAAAATTGGGCAGTAATGCGACAACCATTCCCAGCGGATCCATCTATTCAGAAAAGACTCCCATAGAGTTCACAAACCTGGAGAATATGGAAGAAGGTAAATCTTATCTGTTGCCGGTACGTATTCAGTCATCTTCACTTCCAGCTATCGCCGGCGGTGATATTATTTACTTTATCATTACCAAGCCTGTACAGATTAAGAAAGTCGCTCAGTTCCAGAGCAACTACATCCGTATCCCATTGGCAAGCGGTACGATGTTCACATCTGTTACCTACGAGGCCCTGATTTACATCAACCAGTTCGGTAGCAACAATACCATCATGGGTAATGAAGGTATTCTGATTCTCCGAATCGGTGATACAGCACTACCGGGCGGCCACAACGACTGGATTCAGATTGCGGGAAGCAAACAATACCACTCTACTCAGGCATTCGAGAAAGGAAAATGGTATCACGTAGCTTTTACGTACGACCAGCCGTCAGGAAAGACAGCTATTTACATTAACGGTAGCAAAGCCGCCGAATCGACATGGGATACTCCAAGCTTCGATCTGGCATCAACAGGTAGTGGAGGATTCTTCATCGGTAAGGTCGCAAACTTCATGTGGGGCGAACGTCCGTTCTATGGCTACATGAGTGAAGTCAGACTCTGGACCGTTGCACGTACAGAGAACCAGATCAAACAAAACATGCTGAATGTCGATCCAAACTCAGAGGGTCTGGCTGCTTACTATAAACTCAACGGAACAGACCAGTTCGAGTCTGATGGCAAGAGTTATGTAAAAGATGCCTCTCCTAAAGGAATGGATGGTCTGGCCAACGGAGGTTCAAGACAGCTAACGATCAAAGAACTGGAAACTCCGATAGCTATAAAATAAAAATTACCCTTTTTTACCCTTCACGCCCTTCACAGCCGTAAAAAGACAACAGGCGTTGAGGGGTAAAAAAGAAAAAAACTGCTTTTATTACTAGATTCAGATCGAGAGGCTCGGATAAAAAGTTCTCGATATTTTCTCAAGATTTGTACAAAAGAAAAAAAAGTTTGTACAAAAAACCGTCTGTATCCGCAGAGATTTGCGCATACAGACGGAACTCTTTCAATAATACTTATTCATATTTTTATTTTGATCTCATACAACCATAAATTTTTATTTGTAGCATTGTTTCAACCAGTCGTAAAACAAGCATAAAAACACAAACCTAATAAACAGTAACAACCCAAAAACTAGTTTTCATATAGGATGAAATAAAAGAAGAGGTTGTAAACATTTAGTTTACAACCTCTTCTTTTTGTGGACCAGCCAGGGCTTGAACCTGGGACCTCCAGATTATGAGTCTGTTGCTCTAACCAACTGAGCTACAAGTCCTAATATAAGGGGGCTCCTTAAATCTGAGTGCAAAAGTAATAGATTAGCCTGAAACTTGCAACATTTATGGAGATTTTTTTATAAAAAAAACTAAGTCTGTACAGGCATATCAATATATATTGTATTTTTGTGCTACTTAATCAATTAATAACTAGGCATTATGTCACAAAGCACAAATGAACCACATCTGACCGGACTGACCGATCAAGAAGTCATAGCGAGCCGGGAGAAAAATGGAATTAATCTGTTGACTCCCCCCAAACGTCCTTCCATCTGGAAGCTATATCTGGAAAAATTTCAAGACCCTGTAATTCGCGTACTGCTGGTAGCTGCGGTATTCTCCCTGATTATTTCAATCATCGAAAGCGAATATGCTGAAACCATCGGTATCTTTTTTGCAATCTTCCTCGCTACAGGAATCGGATTTTATTTTGAATATGATGCTAATAAAAAATTCGACCTGCTGAATGCTGTGGGAGAAGAAACCCCGGTAACGGTTATCCGTAACGGAAAAATCAAAGAAATACCTCGTAAAGACATCGTAGTAGGCGATATTGTTGTACTGAATACAGGAGAAGAAGTCCCTGCCGACGGTACGCTGGTAGAAGCCGTTTCACTGCAAGTCAACGAATCAACTCTTACCGGAGAATTGATGGTGAACAAAACCACCGATAAGGCACATTTTGATGAGGAAGCTACTTATCCGTCGAATGCCGTTATGCGCGGAACGACCATTACCGACGGACACGGTATCATGCGTGTAGACCGTGTAGGCGATGCGACAGAAATCGGTAAGGTTGCACGGCAGTCTACCGAACAAAGTCAGGAACAGACGCCGCTGAATATCCAGCTTACCAAACTGGCAAACTTGATTGGTAAGGCAGGTTTTACAATTGCCGCACTGACTTTTATCGTTTTTACCAGTAAAGATTTATATAGTTTTATCACTTCAGAAAATTTCATTGGCATTAACGATTGGCATTCATGGCTGGAGATAGCACGTATCGTATTGAAGTACTTCATGATGGCTGTCACCTTAATCGTTGTAGCAGTACCTGAAGGACTGCCAATGAGCGTAACCCTCAGCCTCGCCCTGAACATGAGACGCATGCTGAAAACCAACAACCTGGTTCGAAAGATGCACGCCTGCGAAACAATGGGTGCCATCACAGTTATCTGTACCGATAAAACAGGAACACTTACTCAGAACCTGATGCAGGTATACGAAGCTCAGGTAGATGAAAGCCAGCCCGATCTGGTAGCAGAAGGTATAGCTGCTAACTCGACTGCATTCCTTGAAGAAAAGGCTGAAGGCGAAAAGCCTTCAGGAGTAGGAAACCCGACTGAAATCGCCCTTTTGCTCTGGTTGAACAGCAAAGGAAAGGATTACATGAAACTACGCGAAGAAGCCAAAGTAGTCAACCAATTGACCTTCTCAACTGAACGCAAATACATGGCTACATTAGTCGATTCACCGATTCAGAAGAAACGGATACTTTACATTAAGGGAGCTCCCGAAATCGTCATGAGCAAATGTAATCTGGAAAAGGCTCAGATCGATAAATATAACGAACAATTACTTGCTTATCAGAATAAAGCCATGCGTACACTGGGTATAGCCTACAAGGTTGTCCCAGAAAACGCTTCCGACGATTGTGCAGAGTTAGTCGGCGAAGGTGGAATGACTTTCTTGGGTATCTTTGCGATCAGTGACCCGATTCGTCCGGATGTACCGAATGCCGTAAAGAAATGTCAGTCGGCTGGCATCGGAATCAAGATTGTAACAGGCGATACTCCGGGAACAGCTACGGAGATTGCTCGTCAGATCGGACTTTGGACTCCGGAAGATACAGAACGTAACCGTATCACAGGGGTAGAATTTGCAGCATTGAGTGACGAAGAAGCACTCGACCGTGTACTCGACCTGAAAGTAATGAGCCGTGCTCGCCCGATGGATAAACAGCGTCTGGTGCAATTGTTACAGCAAAAAGGAGCTGTCGTAGCCGTTACAGGTGATGGAACAAACGACGCACCTGCCCTGAACCACGCACAAGTTGGCTTGTCGATGGGTACCGGAACTTCTGTAGCTAAAGAAGCTAGCGATATTACCTTGTTGGATGATTCATTCAATAGCATTGCAACAGCTGTCATGTGGGGACGTTCATTGTATAAGAATATACAGCGCTTTATCGTATTCCAGCTGACCATCAATGTAGTGGCTCTGCTGAGTGTCTTGCTAGGTGCTTTCTTCGGAACAGAATTACCGCTTACCGTTACTCAGATGCTTTGGGTGAATCTGATCATGGATACATTTGCTGCAATGGCTCTTGCTTCGATTGCACCAAGCATGGATGTAATGAATGAGAAACCGCGTCGCCGCACCGATTTCATCATTACACCGGTCATGCGCAATACAATTTTCGGAGTGGGCTTAGGCTTCCTCATCATCTTAATGGGATTGCTGGTTTACTTTAAGAATCTTTCAGGCGGTATGGATACACATCATCTTACTGTGTTCTTCACCATATTTGTGATGCTTCAGTTCTGGAACCTGTTCAATGCAAGTGTTTTCGGTACCAACCATTCATTCTTTAAAGATGCAGGACACGCATTAGGCATGCTGGGTGTTGCACTGATTATTCTTGTAGGACAAATCATCATCGTAAGCTTTGGCGGCAAAGTATTCCGTACCGAACCTCTTCCATTGAGTGAATGGTTATACATCATAGGAGGAACTTCATTCGTCTTGTGGATTGGTGAAATATGGAGAGGCATCAAACGCTTGAAAAGCAAATAATTCAATGCCGTAAACATTGGGTATGACATGAATGAACAAATAAAAAATATCATCTTCGACTGGGGAGGCGTACTGATAGACCTGAATCTGGAAGGGTGTATCAGCGCCTTCGAACAGGCGGGAGCAGTCAATGTGCGTGACCTGCTGACAGGCACTAACGAGCTGGGCTTCTTCCGCGATTATGAGTGCGGGAAAATAAGCACGCCCGAATTTCGTGAGGCTATACGTAAACATATCAATAAACCGCTTACGGATGAGGAAATAGACCGCATGTGGAATATGGAGCTGCTTACCATTCCTGAGGAAAAACTCCTATTGCTCGCTGAACTGAGCAAACATTACCGGCTATTTTTATTGAGTAATACGAACGAACTTCACTGGGAATATGGTTACAAGAATGCATTCTGCCGTAACGGTAAAGACTATACAATGTACTTTGAGCGTATTTTCCTGTCGTATCGCATGCACCTGTCAAAACCCGATCCCGCTATTTTCCAAAGAGTTTTACAGGAAGCCGGTCTCCAACCAGCAGAAACATTGTTCATAGACGACGCAGAGACAAATTGTCTGGCAGCAGCCTCAACGGGCATGCAGGCTGCTCACTATATACCGGGAACAGATCTCGGTGAATTATTTAAATAAATTCATACATGAAGATTATAACAGACGAGATTAAGCAAATACTTTCACCTTGCGTGGCAACCATCGGTTGCTTCGACGGACTACACCGTGGCCATCGTTTCCTTATCAAACAGGTTTGCAGAGAAGCCCGCCAAAGGAACTTCCATAGCGCCCTGATAACCTTTCCCGTGCATCCACGTCAGGTCATGCAAAGTAATTACCGCCCTCAATGGCTTACTTGTCTGCCACAAAAAACAACTCTTATCCAGCAAACGGAAGCAGATTATTGCATCATGCTTCCATTTACCAAAGAATTGTCCTTGCTCTCTGCACGCCAATTCATGCAACTGCTTCGTGAACGTTTTAACGTCCGTGTGCTGGTCATCGGCTACGACCATCGCTTCGGTCATAACCGCAGCGAAGGATTCGACGATTATTGCCAATATGGAAAGGAACTGGATATGGAAGTAGTTCGCGCACAAGCATTGGTGGAAGAAGGAGTATCCATCAGCTCGTCTGTTATACGTAAAGCTTTAAAGGAAGGAGACATACAGCATGCCAATCATTATCTGGGCTATCGCTATTATCTGGATGGAACAGTTGTCGACGGGTATAAAGTAGGTCGTAAGCTGGGATTTCCAACAGCCAATCTCCTCCCCTCCTGTTCCGACAAACTGATTCCCAAAGAAGGTGTATATGCTGTATATGCCGACATCGACGGGACACAGTATGCCGGTATGTTAAACATCGGACATCGCCCAACCGTTGACAATGGCTCCGACTTAAGTATCGAAGTACATATTCTTAACTTCTCTGGAGATATTTATAACCGTCACATGCGAATAGAGTTTATGGAGTTCATTCGCCCGGAACAAAAATTTGATAATCTGGAGTGCCTGATTGCGCAATTGAATACAGACCGAGAAACAGTATCCCAATTACTATCAACCAACTAAGTATTCCTCCTATAAGACAATAAAGAGGCTATCTCAAGATGAAAAACAGAGATAGGTTACTTTATAATCTATAAGTGAGAACATGAAAATCTCCTGCTTTAGCCTTTGTTTGTTTCATTTATAGGGCTAAAAGCAGGAGATTTTTATTTCTAAGTTTTTAATCTATAAGATTTTTACTTTTTCAATTCTATTTTGAGACAGCTGCATAATTATAAAAACAATAGTAACAATTTACAATTCCTTAATGCTGATAGCTACACCACCGCTCGGAGCAAGACGCTGTTTCAACTTCGTTTTGCTGGTCACTTTCTTTGTCGAAATCACATATTCTTTGGGATTTGTACGCCAGTCGGCTGTTTTTCCGTCAGCATAAATAGTTGCCACGTACTTCTTTCCTACCGGAAGGAAACTCAAGTCGATCACAGCTTCCCGACTATTCTCATCGGTAATTCCACCCACATACCATTCGTTCTTTCCTTTTGCCTTACGGGCAATCGTGATGTAATCACCCGGTTCCGCCTCCAGAATATAGGTATTGTCCCAGTCAACCGCCACATCTTTAATAAACTGAAAAGCATCCGGATATTTTTCATAATTCTGATATAAATCGGCTGCCATCTGCAGCGGACTATACATCGTGACATAGAGTGCAAGCTGCTTTACCAACGTAGTACCTAGCTTAGCTTTGTTAGAGCCATAAACAGAAAGGTCACCTTCAAAAATACCCGGAGTATAATCCATCGGACCACCCATCAGACGGGTAAACGGCAAGATTGTCTGGTGATCAGGGCGAATGCCATTGAACGATTCAAACTCCGTACCACGCGCTGATTCCTGAGCAATCCAGTTGGGATACGTACGATACATACCCGTAGGACGTACGGCTTCATGTGAATCAACCATAATATGATACTTCGCAGCCGTCTCAGCTACCCGATTGTAATGGTTCACCATCCACTGTCCGTCGTGATGTTCGCTACGCGGAATGATCGGTCCTACGTAACCCGTCTTTACCGCATCGTAACCATTTTCTTTCATGAAGCGGAACGCATCATGCATCTGACGTTCATAATCGGCCACCGACGAAGTCGTTTCATGGTGCATAATAATTTTCACTCCTTTCGATGCAGCATAACGTTGCAGTTCCTTTACGTCGAAGTCTGGATAAGCTTTAGTGAAACTGTATATAAATTCCTTGGCATGAGCATAATTGTCTTCCCAGCCTTCATTCCATCCCTCTACCAGTATGGCATCGAAACCATTCTTTGCTGCAAAGTCGATATACTCCTTAACATGAGCCGTATTGGCACCATGATGTCCGTTCGGTTTCAACTGGGTATAATCAGTCTTACCTATTACGATGTCTTGCGTATCGGTATAAGCCCAGGTAGAGCCTCCACCCGTAAAGTATTCCCACCATACACCCACGTATTTAGTCGGCTTAATCCAAGAAGTATCTTCCAGTTTGCAAGGTTCGTTCAGATTTACAATCAGGTTCGAAGCTAAGATATCACGCGCATCGTCGCTTACTACAATCGTACGCCACGGAGTAGTACTACCAGTCTGGATATATCCTTTTGCCCCGTTTTTATCAGGGGTAAGGTGTGAACTCATCAGAAAAGTCTGTGGATCCAGATTCAGATGCATGGCAGGATAATTGACCAAAGCCGCCTCATGAATATTAATATAAAGTCCATCGTCCGACTTCAGCATCAACGGAGTCTGTACGGCAAGATTAGGCGAAGGCGACTTGCAAGCCAGGGCCTCATCGCGCGCCTTGTCTATCAGCTGAGGGACTTCCGAAAGTTTGGAAGTGGTAATCTGAAACTCATTGGTATCGTAGTCGGCTGGAATCCAGAATGCCTTATGATCACCTGCCAGCTGGAACTCCGTTACCTCCTCATTGATGGTAAAGTGACGCAACTCCTTCTGCACCGGAAATTCATAACGGAATCCCAATCCATCATCGAACAAGCGGAAACGGATATTCAGCAACCATCCCGTACCTTCTTGTTCCAAGGCTACAAACAATTCTTTATGATTATCCCGAATGACGCTGTTCTGTCCCCATACAGGATTCCAGCTTGTATCAGACGCTGTTTCTTTTGTTTCTATGATACGGAAATTCTTGCTGAAATCGAACGACGGACGGATCTGGAAGCCCATCTTACTTTCCCGGATAACATCTTTTCCTTTATATTTCAACGAATAAACCGGAGTTTTATCAGCCGACAAATGAAAGTCCATGACCAAATTTCCATTAGGTGAAGTCAGTGTCTGGGCAAAAGAAAATCCCACGACGAACAGACTTATCATTACAGATAGAATAAGTTTTTTCATAATATCTTTACTGGTTAACAAAATGAATGTGCTGGTAAAGATAACAATAATCTCCTAATATAGACTCAGTCTCTTTCCGAAAAACTTCTTGTACATCTTTTATAAGAGCTTTTGAAGGATATTTCAACATAAATCGGAAAATTTATCGAAAAACGATAAATATTTCCTGATTTTCTTTTGTACTCTAAAAATAATATCTACATTTGCATATCGAAAAACGATAAATATTTATCGAAAACAAACACAGATAAAATAATTAAGAACCACAAACACAATGCAATTATGAAAAAGACATTACTAAAAAAAGCAGCTATGGCAAGCCTCTTCACCCTGATGACACTAACAGTCACAAAGGCAAACGCAAAAGAAACTTTCATTTATGGAGAAACAGACAACGGGTTGATTGTTTCTACCCTGAATGAAGACGGCAAAACACTTACTCCAAAATGGAAATACGAGTACCGGTACGACGAACAAGGACGACTGACCGAGAAGAAAGCATATCGATGGAATTTGCGACAACAGATGTGGACACCCGCCTATCTGCTCACTATTATGTCGAATGACTCGATATGTATCATGGATTATGCCGAATGGGACAAACTTTTTTGTAACTTTGAGCGTAATCGCCAACAAAGTGTTTATTATGTAGACAGTTCGAATGCTTTATTGACTTATTATAGCCGTTCATCTGCCTGCGAAATAAGTGAAAATAACAAATAATTAAAATTCAATTATTATGGGACGCACCATCAAATTATTGCTATACTATTTTGCCTACCAACTGGCATTCATGGGAGTTTTCCTGTGCGGATATATGATCTTCCATCATACCACAGAATTACCTCAACCCACCGACTCTACTTACATAACCCTCATTCTGCTGGCACAGGTTCTATCTACAGCCGCGGTAGGTATTCATCTGATAGTGGGAAAATATGTACCGCTCGACCGAAAAACTTGGGCGTATTACAACTCCGGTAAGGTCCTGATTGCCGCTATCCTATTAATCGTAGGTATGGGGTTGTGGAGCAATTACCTGAACGAACTGGCCGACTTGCCCAATAACATGCAGGAAACTTTCGCCATGATGATGCAGCATCCACTGGGAATCGTGGCAATCACGATTATGGCCCCTATTGTAGAAGAGCTATTGTTCCGGGGAGCCATCCAGGGACATCTGCTGCGCAAATGGAAAAAGCCGCTCTGGGCTATTGTTGTATCGTCACTGATATTCGGTATCGTACATGGAAACTGGGTACAAGCTCCTTTTGCTTTCGTAGTAGGACTGGCCCTAGGCTGGGTCTATTATCATACAGGTAGTCTGCTCCCCGGCATATTGATGCACTTCGTCAACAATAGTACTGCCGTTGTCAGCTTTTGGCTTTCCGATGATCCGAATGCTACAATGGTTTCCACCTACGGCCCCGAAGGAGCTGCACTCATGGCGGTTGCGGGAGCGATACTCACTTTCGTATGCATCAAGTACATCCAAAGACTGCTTCCACAGCCTGCAACATGGAGAGAAGAACAACCCACAAGTACAATCGAATAATACCCCGAATTTATGAAACACATCAGCATATTAGGTATATTGGCCATTTTTGCCATAGCACTGAATATCTTTTTTGCCATAGGCAGTAATCTCAAAGATTTCAAGCAAGGCTTTGAAGATGGACAAAAGGCTGGCTCTACTTACGGCACACAGGCAGATTCACACGTATTCAGGGCAGAAGTAAGAGTTACTCCTATCTCCAGTCCAAGCGATAGTCTGAATTTGCAATTACCCGGTGAAACTATAAGAATGCCGTATCATGTTTCAACAATCACCTGTCTGATCAAAGAGACTCCAACCATGTTAATCACCATAATATTCGCAGCTTTGGCAACCATCGTATTAGCGACTTATGGTATCTACTGCCTGATACGTGTACTTATACGTATCACCCGACAAGATGTATTCTCCCGACGTAATATCTGGTGGCTCCGCTGGATAGCTTACGGCCAGTTAGCAGCCATTTCACTCTCGTACTTGTTAAACTGGAGCATCGAGCAGGCAGTCCTTGCACAAGTATCCCTGCCGGGTTATCAGGTGATAGGTGTCACCCCGATACCCCTGCAATGGGATTTAGTCATCCTGATCGTATTACTTACGGAAATCTTTGCCAAGGCCGTAAAGATTAAGGAAGAGAACGACCTAACCATTTAACTACATATCGCCTATGAAACCGAAAAGCAATTATTCACGCCCGATGGCAGCCATTTACATTATTATAAGTTTTCTTGCCACACTCATCGTATTAGAATTGATTTGCTTCCTCACCTTTTATCCGCTTTTGGAGAACAGGTTTCTGCGTATATTTGCAAGCTTGATATGGCTTTATGCCGGGGCTTTTGCCTATTATAAATTAACCCACCGTTATACCAAATGGTGGAAAAGACTAAACAACAAATAAACTGTATGCCGATTATAGTAAACCTTGATGTGATGATGGCAAAACGGAAGATTTCGCTGGGAGAGCTTGCCGAAAGAATCGACCTTACCCCCGCCAATCTTTCCATCCTGAAAACAGGAAAAGCCAAAGCAGTCCGATTTTCTACCCTGGAGGCAATCTGCAAAGCACTCGATTGCCAGCCGGGAGATATATTAGAATACAGACCGGAAGAGTAAAGCTCTTCCGGTAAAAGGCTGTCAAATAGCAAAGAATAAACAACTCTTATAGCCGATAATCCATTAATTGTCCGTATCTTTGCAGCCGAATTAGATATTTGAAATAAATGAAGACATTTGAAGAACTCGGCGTTTCCGCAGAAATACGCCAGGCAATCGAGGAAATGGGTTACGAAAATCCCATGCCTGTACAAGAAGAAGTTATACCGTATCTGTTAGGAAACCGCAACGACGTAGTGGCTCTGGCACAAACCGGAACCGGAAAAACAGCCGCATTTGGTCTGCCGCTGATACAAAAAATTGATGTAAAGCATCGTATACCACAAGCACTGGTACTTTGTCCTACACGAGAGCTCTGCTTACAGATAGCAGGCGATTTGACCGATTACTCTAAATACATTACCGATTTAAAGATTCTTCCCGTATACGGAGGCTCTTCTATTGAAAGCCAGATACGCAGTCTGAAACAAGGAGTACATATCATTGTTGCTACTCCGGGACGTTTGATAGACTTGATGGAGCGCAAGGTAGCGCATCTGGAAACAATACGCGACGTAGTAATGGACGAAGCGGATGAAATGCTGAACATGGGATTTACCGACAGCATCAACGCCATTCTGGAACAAGTTCCCGAAGACCGGAACACCTTGATGTTCTCGGCTACCATGAGTCCGGAAATAGCCCGCATCGCCAAAACGTATCTGCATGATGCCAAGGAAATTACTATCGGAACAAAAAACGAAGGAAGCAAGAACGTACATCACATCGCTTACATCGTACATGCAAAAGATAAATACTTGGCTTTGAAGCGAGTTGTAGATTATTATCCACAAATTTACGGTATCATTTTCTGCCGCACCCGTAAAGAGACTCAGGAGATAGCCGACAAGCTGATTCAGGACGGATACAATGCCGATTCCTTGCATGGCGAACTGAGTCAGGCACAGCGTGACCTGGTGATGCAGAAGTTCCGCCAGCGTCACCTTCAGCTGCTGGTAGCTACCGATGTGGCAGCACGTGGACTGGACGTAAACGATCTGACTCATGTCATCAATTACGGTCTTCCCGATGATACGGAAAGCTATACACACCGAAGCGGCCGTACCGGGCGCGCCGGAAAGACTGGTATTTCCATTGCCATCATCAACCTGAGGGAAAAAGGCAAGATGCGTGAGATAGAGCGTATCATCAACAAGAAATTTACCATCAGTACACTGCCCAGCGGAAAGGAAATCTGCGAACAGCAGCTCATCAAAGTAATCGATGACATCGAAAAGGTAAAAGTCAACGAAGAGGAAATCGAAGCATTCCTGCCGGGCATTTACCGTAAGCTGGAATGGCTGAGCAAGGAAGACCTTATCAAGCGAGTGGTGTCGATGGAATTCAACCGCTTCCTGGAGTATTATAAAAATGCGCCGGAAATAGAACAGCCCAAAGCAAGCGAAAAGAGCAGCGAGCCCAAAGAGCGGAAAGACCGCGGAAGCGACCGTGAAAAAGTGGCACGCAAAGCCGAAAAAGGCTACGCCCGACTGTTCCTGAACTTAGGAAAGACAGATGGTTTCTATGCCAATCAGATCATTGAACTGATTAACCGGAACCTGAAGAAAGAACATATCCAGATAGGCCGTATTGACCTGATGCAGAATTTCTCCTTTTTCGAGGTAGCCGAGAACCAGGCTCCGATGGTGTTGAAAGCACTGAACAAGGTGACACTGAACAAAGGCCGTAAGGTGATTGTAGAAATGGCTGGAGAAAATACGGGCAAAAGCGACAAGAGCGGAAAGAAACGCAGCAAGGAAAACGTAAAGGAAGAAAAATCGGCCAAGAGAAAAGAAACAAAAGCCGATAAGAAAAAGGATAAGCCGAGCCGTGAAGAGCGAGGCTATACAGCCGCACGTGGTCCTAAGAAGAAAGACGACTGGAAGCAGTTTTTCCAGAACGACAGCCGCCCCCTGCGTGGTGAAGAGCCAGATTTTGCAGAAGAAGGCTGGGCCAAACGAAGCAAACGCAAAAAGTAATATCCGTTACTGATTGCCTTTTATATACCAGAAATTACATGAATCATCTTTTCCGTTGACCATGTAATTTCTGGTTTCTTTTTTAAGTCCGTACGAAAAAAATACTATTCCACTACCAGACGAAGCTTGCCTGCACCGGTACGCGCCCGCAGCCATTCCATCATTTTCTCCCTTTCCTGCTTCGACGGCTGTTTGTTGCAGTCGACAAATGCAAAGGTAACCGTATCCATGCGGATACTGTCTACATTCAACTGCAAGCTCTTGGATACAGATATCGTTTTTACATAAGGGAAAAGAACCTTAATCTCCTGCCCCATCCGTTCATTCATCAGATTCGATCCGGTAAAATCGGGCAAGATACGGTTCAAGGAATCCAGTGTCGCCTGTTGCGAAGCAAGTTGTTTTTCACTGTTCTTGTAAAAGTCTTCCATTACCAACGACTTGATATTGCTTATATCCATGGAGCCAGCTCCGTTGACACCCTGAAAGACCGACAACTTTGTATCGTTCAACTTATACTCTGCAAGTTTATGACGTGCCGCCTGTAACTGGTCATCCGATACTTCCTTGCCTATCAAGACCACTTTTATCTCCCGTTTGTCGAATGAAATCTCCCGACTGAGAACCTGTGTATCGGGGAATTGCAATTCGGATGTAATGAAACTGTTGGCCGAAGACTGATAAATGGTTTCACGAACAATGTTGTAAGTCAGGTAAACGGCCGGGCACATGGTAGCAATCGCAATGCCAATGATATACTTACGCACCAGCTTTTCGCGAACCTTATCGACAAACTGCTTGCGTTGGAAATGCATCACCCGCACGCCGATGTAAGTAGCCAAACTGATAAATACCGAATTGATAAAATAAAGATAAAAGGCTCCCAGGAAATAGAGCAGATTGCCCGTAGCCAGTCCGAATCCGGCTGTACAGAGGGGCGGCATCAAGGCTGTAGCGATAGCCACTCCGGGTATCACGTTACCTTTTTCTTTTGTTGCCAGTGCCACAATACCAGCCAAACCACCCACCAGAGCGATAAATACGTCATAAATAGTAGGCGATGTACGTGCCAGCAATTCCGACTGAACTTCGTCGAGGGGAGTAAACGCAAAATATATTGTAGCAGTAATTACACTGAATAAGGTAGCAACCAGATAACTCTTCAATGAACGTTTCATCAGTTCAAAGTCATTCAGCCCCACAGCAAGTCCCACACCCATAATAGGACCCATCAGAGGAGAAATCAACATCGCACCGATAATGACAGCGGTAGAATTTACATTCAATCCCAACGAAGCTATGAACGTCGCAAAGATAAGAATCCACAGATTGGTACCTTTAAACTCCACCCCATTACGGATAGACTCTACGGTTACCTGTTCATCTTCCTTGCTCCGGTTCAAGTCCAGATATTCATTAAAGAATTTCTTGACAATAAATTTTTTGTCTCTTTCCATACCATTAAAAGAAAGGTTACTACTTAACAAAACGATTCACAAACGGAATCGCTTTCAAAGGTAAATCTTTTTTCAGAATATAAGCTACGAAAACCAACAATAATAGCGTACGGAATACCAGTCTCCACACTACATGCTGAATGGTCACTACCTGCGACAGTATAAATAAAACAGCAGCCAGAATCAGGTAAACGCCCATCTGCTTCAACGGATAATGAACCGGATACTTCTTTTGTCCGATGAAATAAGACAAGACAGTAATCACACCATAGCCGGCAACCGACGCCCATGCCGAAGCCACATACCCGTATGTTGGTACCAGCCAAACGTTCAATGCCAGAATCACTGCACAGCCTATCAGCGAAAAATAAGCACCCCACTGCGTTTCGTCGGTCAGCTTATACCAGAAAGACAGGTTAAAGTAAATACCCTTGAAAATTTCTGCCCCCATGACGATGGCTACCACACTCAGTCCTTCCCAGTAATCGCGCGCCACCATGTAACGCAGAATATCCATATAGCACATCACAGCCAGAAAGGCCAACAACGAAAAGATAAAAAAATACTTCATGGCTGCCGAATACATCTTACGATTATCGCCCTCCTTGTTCTTGCCAAAGACAAACGGTTCGTAAGCATAGCGGAAAGCCTGAGTAAACATTGCCATAATCATGGCAACCTTGCTCGTTGCACTATAGATACCCAACTGCACCAGTCCCTCCTGACGATCCTCAAACAAAAAAGGATAAATCATCTTGTCGATGGTCTGGTTCAATATACCCACCAATCCGAAAATCAGAATCGGGAAAGAATACGAAATCATCTGCTTCATCAGCGGACGGTCTATACGATAAGAGAAGCCTCTCAGCTCGGGAATGAAGAAGAACATCTGCACCACCGACATGATCAGATTGGCTACGAAAATATAGCCTACCAGATACTCCGGACGATAGAACCATGAAACCAGCTGATGTGCATGCACATCCAGCCACGGACACAGCAGCAGGAAAAACAGGTTCAGACAGATATTTCCTACGATGTTGAACAGCTTGATGGATGCAAACTTTATCGGACGCTTCTTGTAGCGCAGGTAAGCAAACGGAATGCACTGAAACGAATCGAGCGCTACAACCAGCACCATCATGGCAATGTAATCAGGATGATCGGGATACTCCAGCAAAGCGGAGATAGGATGCAGAAAAATCATACAAAGCACCACAAAGAGCAACGACAGCCCTCCTACGAATATCAAAGAATTGGCATATACCTTTTCCGGCTGTTCGCCCGACTTGTTGGCGAAACGGAAAAAGCCTGTTTCCATACCGAACGTCAGAAGCACCAGAATAAGTGCCGTATAGGCATACACATTCGAAACCACTCCATATCCACCTGTCGATGCAGGAATCACTGCCGTATAAAGTGGCACCAGCAGATAATTCAGGAAACGCCCTACAATGCTACTTAACCCGTAAATAGCCGTATCTTTTGCTAACGATTTCAGTCCAGCCATAATTTGTAAAAAAATAAAAGTGTGTGCCGCAGTTATGGCACACACCATAATTAGTCATCAAAAAGTGTTTTAACGTTGTTAAATCTATTTCTTCCCAAATGTTTATAAGCCAGTTCCGTAACCTCCCGTCCGCGTGGAGTACGCTTCAGGAAACCTTCTTTGATAAGGAACGGCTCATACACTTCCTCCAAGGTCCCGGGATCCTCACCCAGCGCCGTAGCGATAGTAGTCAGTCCCACCGGCCCGCCTTTGAACTTATCGATAATGGTACACAGTATCTTGTTGTCTATTTCATCCAGCCCGTAACGGTCAATATTCAGTGCCTCGAGGGCATATCGGGCTATCTCCACATCGATGCGTCCGGAACCTTTTACCTGAGCAAAATCGCGTACCCGACGCAACAAGGCATTGGCAATACGGGGGGTTCCACGGCTGCGCGAAGCAATCTCTCCCGCCGCTTCCACATCGCACGGAATACCCAAGATACCGGCAGAACGCAGGATAATGCGCGACAAGACCGTATCGTCGTAATACTCCAGATGGAGATTGATACCGAAACGCGCCCGAAGCGGAGCCGTCAGCAGTCCGCTTCGGGTAGTAGCTCCCACCAGCGTAAACGGATTCAGGTCGAGCTGGATGCTGCGTGCCGACGGACCTTTGTCTATCATAATGTCAATCCGGTAATCCTCCATGGCCGAATACAAATACTCTTCCACCACCGGGCTCAAACGATGTATTTCATCGATAAACAAGACATCATTCGGTTCCAGACTGGTCAGCACTCCGGCAAGGTCTCCCGGCTTATCGAGTACCGGTCCGGAAGTCACTTTGAATCCCACTCCCAGCTCGTTGGCTATAATATTGCTCAGCGTCGTTTTTCCCAGTCCCGGAGGTCCGTGCAGCAGAACATGATCCAGTGCCTCAGCACGGAGGCGTGCTGCCTTGACAAAGATGCGCAGATTGTCGACCACCTTGTCCTGACCACTGAAGTCGCCAAACTGTAACGGACGAAGGGCGTTTTCAAAATCCCTCTCCTTCCCTGTTGGCTTATAATCACGTATATCAAATTGTTCTTCCATAATGATGCAAAAGTACAAATAAATCGTGTGAAGAACGATATAAAAAACTTTATCTTTGCAGGAACAACAACTAACTTTTTACCTCAGACCTATGAACACCTATACAACCAATCATCTTGTTTTCTTCTCGCCTACCCATACCTCGGCAAAAATAGCACGAGCTATCGGCGAAGGCATCGGCATGGGGCGAAGAATCGAAACCGACTTGACTCTCGATGAAAGTGATATTCCTATCGAAATAAATGACTCGCTGACGGTTATTGCCGCACCGGTATACGGAGGGCGGGTAGCCCCTACAGCCCTACAACGCATCAAGCTCCTGAAAGGGAACAATTCACCAGCCATCGTCGTGGTGGTGTATGGCAACCGCGATTATGAAGATGCTCTGCTGGAGCTTCGTGATACTGCCGTATCATTAGGATTCACTCCCCTGGCAGCAGGAGCCTTTATCGGAGAGCACAGTTACAGTACAGCCGAAATGCCCGTAGCAGCCGGCCGCCCAGACGACAAAGACTTGCAAATTGCCAGCCAGTTTGGTAAAGACTGTCTGAAAAAGCTGGAAGAAGCCGTTGCCAGCATCGGAGAGTTGCAGACGACAAGCCCTTCCCAGCAAACGGAACATACGCTGCAAAGCATCCGTACCGAACTCTCCAACCTTATCAGTTCCTTCTTTGTAAAAGGAAATTTCCCCTATAAGGTCGTTCCAGCTTCCCAGCCGTCGGCTCCGGTTTGTAATGAGCATTGTTTTGTCTGTGGAGAATGCGTGGAAGTATGTCCGACCCATGCCATCCGTATCAGCGACGACGGTTCACACATTGAAACAGACATTACACGGTGCATCCGCTGTTGCGCCTGTGTAAAAGAATGCCCGAACGCCGCACGAACCTATTATAGTCCGTTCACTGCCATCCTGCACGAGAAATTCAGTGCACGCCGTGAACCCGAACTTTTCTTATAAAAGAGCAAAAAAAGAAGCGGATGCCATCTTAAGAGAGATTTATAAAAGACGGTGGCATCCGCTCTAAGATCCTCTTGCCTAACCTCACGGCCAAGTCAGCTGACACCTCTCAGTATGACTTACTGCAAGATGCAGCCAGAAGAGAATAAGAAAGGGAAAATTATTCAATTATATGTGTGTGTCTATTTATACAACATATTGCCATTCGAAATACTACTATTCTTTAGCTCAACAGTCTTAAAGTTATGCTTTCATATTGCTAACAACAATCATAAATTTAAATGCAAAAATAGGCAAAAATCTGAAAACACAAAACAAATTATAAGAAAGTATAGAAAATATCAAATATACAAATATCAATTAAAATAAAAATTAAACAATCAATATCACACACATAAATAAAAACAACTACCATTTTGATATAAAATTGATAATATTCAAAGAAAACGATCGAACAGAGTGCAAGGAAAATCATTTTACAAACGGGAAGTTATATCATTTTTATTTTTACATAAAAGATTAAAATACTATTAAACACTAAAAAAACAGATCAAATTTCCTGTCCTCTATGATATACAAAAAACGTTAAACGAGTCGATATGCAATATTTATAAGGGAAGATTCCATATGTATTAATAAAGGATTTATGTTTTTATACTTACTTTTGCCAGAAACAAATGGCAGAAACTTTTTACCATGAATAAAGAAAAGCGAATACTAGTAGGCATGAGCGGAGGTATAGACAGTTCGGCTACCTGCATCATGCTGCAAGAACAGGGATACGAAGTAGTAGGCGTAACCATGAGAACATGGGATATCCCTTCCCATTTCTCTACTCCCGGACAAGAACAGCCCGATGAAATACTGGAAGCACAGGCACTGGCAAAGCGGCTGAACATAGAGCACCACGTAGCCGATGTCCGCAAGGAGTTTAAAGACGTAATTGTACGCTATTTCATCGACGAATATATGAAAGGGCGCACTCCGAATCCCTGCGTCATGTGTAATCCGCTATTTAAGGAACGTATACTTTGCGAATGGGCCGACCGGACCGGATGTGCACAGATTGCCACCGGCCATTATTGCCGGCTGGAAGACCGGAACGGACACCGTTATATCGTTACCGGCGATGACGCCACAAAAGACCAGTCATACTTTCTTTGGAAACTGCCGCAGGAAATATTAAAGCGGATGGCATTCCCGTTGGGAGGAATGACCAAGGCAGAAGTGCGTGATTATCTTGCCAGCAAAGGCTTTGAGGCAAAAGCCCGTGGAGGGGAAAGTATGGAAATCTGCTTCATCGACAAAGACTACCGGGAGTTTCTGAGAGAACATTGCCCAGACATCGACCAGCGTATCGGTCCGGGATGGTTTGTCGACAGCAAAGGTTTAAAACTAGGACAGCACAAAGGATTTGCCTATTATACCATCGGGCAACGGAAAGGACTGGAAATCGCCCTCGGACATCCGGCGTACGTACTCAAGATCAATCCAGCCAAAAACACCGTCATGCTGGGCGACGCAGAACAACTGAAAGCTGAATACATGCTGGTAGAAGACATCAACGTAATAGACATGAAAGAGCTATTGGAATGTCCGAACTTATCTGTACGCATCCGATACCGCAGCCGCCCCATCCCCTGTCGCATTGCACTGCTCGACGACACACACCTATTGGTGAAGTTCGAAGCGGAAGCATCGGCTATCACTCCGGGACAGTCCGCCGTATTCTACGACGGTGGAAGAGTATTGGGCGGAGGATTTATCGCCTTTCAGCAAGCCATCAAGAAACTGGCAGCCGAAAATAAAGAAAAATTTTAGCCGTTTTAGCCCTTCACCCCCTTCACATTACAGCAACAACAAGGCTACCGTCGGAAGGAGAATCCCTTCATTTATCACAAGCGTGAAGGGCGTGAAGGGCAAAACAAGCAATATTTCAAAAAAATATCGGGAGATTCCGTAAAAAACCTCCCGATATTTTTTCAGAATTTGTACAAAAGAAAAAATCTTTTGTACAAAAACAAATCCTTTTTCTGCGTCAACGATACGAATCGGCAAACTCTTTCGAAACAGAGTTATTGACACTTTTGCAGACATCCGCACTGAAATCCATACCACAGCGAATAATCGCGTCCCAGTCTCCTTCACTCAGTTCTGCCAAGTCATCGCGGCGGACACGATACTTCAGCAATCCGTATACGACTCCGGCATTGAAATTATCGCCGGCACCTATCGTACTGACTGCTTTCAGTGGAGTAACCGGATAATCCTTACATACATTCTTCGTACGCAAGCGCACATCTCCACCTGCATCGGTGCAAATAAAGTTCGGACAATAAAATGCAACATGGTTCTGATAAACCTTATCAGCATCCGTCTGGCGGAACATATTCTGGAAATCCTCGGTCGAGCCTCTCAGAATATCCGTATACTCAAAGTTCTCAATGATGGTAGGCATCAGCTTGATCGCCTCATTGACATGCGTACTGCGGAAGTTCACATCGTAATAAATAATGGCTCCCGCCTCATGTGCCTTGTCGAGCAACTCCTTTACCTTGTCGCGCAACACAGGTGTAATGGCAAAATACGAACCAATCATGATGATATCGTCAGCCGACACGTCGGGCATATTCACATCCAGTCTCTGACGGGGATAATCTTTATAGAAGATATATTCGGCATCATTGTTTTCATTCAGAAAAGCCAGCGATACAGGCGATTTTCCTTCCGGGAATACATTTACATTCGCCGTATCTACTCCATTGTTCCGCATGTTAGCCAAAATCATCTCTCCTACACGGTCGTTTCCCGTTTCACTGATAAAAGTAACATTCTGCCCCATTCTTCCCAGCGAGATCATGGCATTATACACCGATCCACCCGGCACAGCAGCCTCCGGTTGTCCGTCGCGGAAAAGAATGTCGAGAATCGTTTCTCCAATACCGATAACCTTTCTCATAAATTACTCCTTATATATTATTTGCTCAAAGCCCGGGAGCGCTCACCCAGATAGCCCCCATGATGGCGTTTACTATATTCTTCGATGGTAAATCCGGTCTGCTTCATGGTTTCTACTACCAGAATATCGCCGATAACGGTCATTACGGTAGTAGAAGTCGTAGGAGTCATACCCAGCGGACAAACCTCGTCCGGATGTCCGGTAGGCAGACAGATATCCGCCGCCTTGGCAAGCGGGCTGTCCGGATTCCCGGTGATGACAATCTTTTTCAACGACGGATTCAGACGGCGCGCCAGTTCAGTCAGCTCTACAATCTCACGCGTCTTTCCAGAGTTGGAAATCAGAAGCAGCAGATCATTCTCCTGCAAAATACCTAAGTCGCCGTGTTGTGCTTCACTCGGATGAAGAAATACGGAAGGAATACCCGTAGAGCAGAAAGTAGTAGCAATATTCATAGCAATCTGTCCTGCTTTTCCCATCCCGCTGGTTACGAGCTTACCTTTCTTGCAATGCACTTGTTCTACAATCAGTGCCACCGCCTTTTCGTAAGCATCCGTTACAGGAATGTTCAATACAGCCTGCGCCTCGCGCTGTAACAGTTCGTGAATAGATGAAATCATATGTAAGATATTTAATGTTTTAATAATTAAGAATTCAGTAATTGTGTCAGCTCGTCGAATGTATTTGCCACGGCAAAATAGTTCTTCAACGGACGATGCGCGAAATGCTGTGTCTCCAGCCCTGAAAGGAAATCGAGAATTCCGTTCCAGAACCCATTCACATTATAGAAAATCACTTTCTTCTCGTGATAGCCTATCGTGGCAGAAGCCATGACGTGAAAAATTTCATCCAGTGTACCTACCCCTCCAGGCAAGGCTACCGCCACATCTGCCTCCTGCAACATAATATCTTTCCGGTCGCTCAAGTTGACTGCCCGGAACGTTACATCAAGCAAATCGCTTACCGCACCTCTCTCTTCCAGCTTGGTAGGAACTACTCCCATAATCATGGCACCATTCTCCTTAGCCGCACGGGCAACAGCTTCCATCAGTCCGGTATTCGAACCTCCGTATATCAGCCATTTGCCTGTCTGTCCCAGCCAGGTACCCAGTTCGGCAGCCTTTTCAGCGTAAACCGCATCAATGTGATCGGACGCAGAACAGAATATCGCAATTTTATTCATAATGTATTACTTTAAGCCACACAGCCAGATTGGCACAATCTTACTCGATGACTGTGCAACCGGCAGTGGGAGAATCAATATTCTTGCAAATATCCGTATTTTTTTCAGTTACTACAATAAGTATTATTGTATTTTTGCACCCAAAATCAATTCAAAGAAGAAAACTTATGCCATACAATACTTTTATCCTGCCCAACGGGCTGCGTATCATTCATACCCCAAGCATGACCAACGTGACTTATTGTGGTTTTGCCGTCGATGCCGGTACGCGCGACGAACTCCCCGATGAGCAGGGTATGGCACATTTTGTAGAACACCTTATATTTAAAGGTACCCGCAAGCGACGGGCATGGCACATCTTGAACCGCATGGAAAATGTGGGTGGCGACCTGAATGCCTATACTAATAAGGAGGAAACCGTGATATACAGCGCTTTTCTGAAAGAGCATTTTGCCCGCGCCGTAGAGCTATTGACCGACATTGTTTTCCACAGCACTTTCCCCGAGCACGAAATAGCCAAGGAAGTAGAAGTCATCATCGACGAGATACAAAGTTACGAAGACAGTCCGGCAGAACTGATATTCGACGATTTTGAGGAACTTATCTTCCCCGAACATCCATTAGGCCGCAACATTTTAGGGAAACCGGAACAGCTTCGCCGTTTCGGAAGTCAGGATGCCCTCCGCTTTACTGGCAGATACTACCGACCTGCCAACATGGTTTTCTTCGTACAAAGCGACATCGATTTCAAACGTATTGTCCGCACAGTAGAAAAAGCCATGGCAGAAATTCCGTTTTCTGCAGTAGAAGGTTACCAACGGCAAGCCCCTCTGCCCTATCAGCCCCAACAGCTTACACTGCACAAAGATACCCATCAGGCCCACGTCATGATCGGCGGACGCGGATACAATGCATACGATGAACGCCGAACAGGTCTCTACCTTCTTAATAATATACTGGGAGGCCCCGGCATGAACAGCCGGCTGAACGTATCGCTGCGCGAAAAGCGCGGACTGGTATATACCGTAGAATCGAACCTGACTGCCTATACCGACACCGGGACATTCTGCATCTATTTCGGCTGCGATCAGGAAGATGCCGACTACTGCGCCGAGCTGGTACATAAAGAGCTGAGAAAGCTACGCGACCATGCCCTGACTTCTTCACAGCTTCATGCTGCAAAAAAACAAATCATCGGACAAATCGGTGTAGCAAGCGACAACTTCGAGAACAATGCGCTCGACATGGCCAAATGCTTTCTCCACTACAAACGTTACGAAGAAAAAGAAGAAGTGTTTCAGCGCATCGAATCACTGACAGCTACGGAACTTTTGGGAATAGCAAACGAAATGTTTTCCGAAAATTACCTGTCTACACTAATATACAAATAAAACAAACATGTAAAAATTTGTCTATTTATCAATTTAACTTATATTTTTGACAAATCAAACATATTTGACAAATAAAAATTTTTGTCATTCATACATATTTCTTAAATTTACCCCATAATTAATGTTAACAGACTTTATTTGTCTGTAAAGTATATTATGGAGGACAACGTATTTATATTAGAGATTACTTCGGGGATATGCTGCATATTGACGGCAATATTCCTACATTACTCTGCTATCCCCAAGGGTAGCAATAAGAAAAACTATCAAAAAGGATATAATTTAGTAAAATTAGCCTCTCTTATATTAGGAATAGCTGCTTTAACATTTGCAATAACAGGAGGTCCAACGCAGATATATGGCAAAAGTAATTTCATTCACCTAATTCTGCCAGTAGAAACATTGCTAATATTTTGGGTATTTATATATCCAATTTACGAAAAAGAAAAACTAAAAAACTTCCTCAAGCATCAAGTCTTTTACACATCATTACTCTTTTCAGCCAATGCTATCTACATATTTGTAGCCCATGGAGGGCCCGGCGAGTGGTTTTACTATATATTAGTATCTTGTTACGTAATACAATTTGTCTTTTATACAATTATTTATATACACATCACCAAAATTTGGCTAAGAGGGAAAATCTGGGAAACAGGCAACTTAAAGAAATATCCTCTCCGTACATGGGCGTCGGGTTTCATAATATGTATAATGGGAATCATAGCAGAAATTTTTCCAAACCCTATTTACCTACAGATATTCACCTTATGCTACACCATATTCTTTATTTCATTAGGCATACAGTATCATAATTATAGCATAATATCTCTAAATGAGCAAGTTACCAAAGAATCCGGGATATCCCCTGCAAACAAGGTAGAACAGCCTCATCCTGAAGAAAAACGACATGGACAGAACAACGATATCATCAGGGAAAAACTCAGGGCATGGGAACAAAACAAAGGATATATGAAATTGGGAATTACCATTCAAGACCTGAGTCGTGAAATAGGTATAAACCGTACATATTTGTCAAATTACATAAACGAGACCTATCAGACCAACTTTAACGGATGGATAAACGACTTACGCATAGAAGAGGCGAAACAGAAAATCATGCAATCCCCCGAAATTAACCTAAGTGACCTGGCAGAAGCTGTAGGATTTGCCGATCAGGCACACTTCAGTAAGCAATTTAAACAAAAAGAAGGTATCCCCCCTTCTATCTGGAAGAAAGAGCATCGCCCTCCAAAGGAAAAGATATAAATTTCACACTTTTGTCAAAAAATACACAATTATATACAAATAGACAAGCAGTAGCGCTGTTTTTAGGGTTAGCTTTGCAAAACAAATAAAAAAGCGAAAAGAATAATAAAGAACATTATCAATTATCATTCATTAATTTTTAAAAGTATGAAGAAAAAATTCTATGGAGCCCTTTTAGTAGGAAGTTTGCTTCTTGCAGGGGGAATGGTATCTTGCTCTGATTACGATGATGATATTAACTCTTTGACTGGAAGAGTTGATGCTCTCGAAAAAACAGTAGCAGATCTGAAAACAGCCATTGAAAGTGGTTCTGTAATCACAAACGTTCAGAGCACAGAAAATGGTGTTACTGTTACTTTAAGTGATGGTAAAACATTCGAGTTGAAGAACGGAACGAATGGAACAAATGGAGCAGATGGAGCAGATGGTGCTCCAGGATCAGTTGTAACTATTGATGAAGAAGGTTATTGGTGCATCGATGGTGTAAGACAAACTGATAAAAACGGCAACGCGTACAAAGCTCAAAGTGAAAAAGGTCAGGACGGTCAGGACGGACAAGATGGTCAGGACGGACAAGATGGCAAAGACGGTTGTTGGTATATGCCAAATGAAGATGGCTACTGGCACAAACAGTACTATGGTGAAGATGGTACAGTTGTAGACGAAGCAACAGAGAACAAATGGACAGATACAATTAAGAAAGATGTTGTATGTGTAGTATATGATTCTGAAAATGGTCGTCTGTTGATTTCAAACGCAGCTGGAATGCAAGAAGGCGAAGTTGTCCTTATTGAGACATGGGGTGAATTGAAGTCTTTGGCTGTAATTCCTTACGTTATCGATAAAGAGACCAGCATGCCTGTAGTAAGTTTCTACAACATCATGAAAGATGGTACTGTATTGGAAAGCACAGATGCTACAGCTCACTTCCGTTTGAACCCGAACAATGCTAATATTAAAGATTGGGAATGGAGTATCATCGACCGTAAAGCAGTTACTCGTGCAGAAGGTGATAATGTCAACGATTTGTTGAATATCAGCGATATTACTCGCGCTGATGGCGAGATGATCGTTTCTTTGAAATCAAAGAAGTCTATTTCTGATTTGAATGAAGACGAAATTGCAATCTTCGCATTAAACGGAACTAACACAGCAAATGGAAACAACATTGCTTCTGATTACGCAAAGGTTACTAGCGAAGACTTGACAGACTTTGCTATTGTCAACGAGAGTATGCCTCGTGAATTCGTAACAAAATATGTATACCCGACAACAAAGCCTAACGTCCTCACCGATAGAAATGATGCTGAACTTGTTTATACAGGAAGTATTGATTTAAATACTTTGGCATGGACATGGGCAAAAGATATCGATTCATTCCACGGTGTAATGCTTGAAGATCTTGATATCGATGGCTTAACTTATGAATTCTCAAAACCTGAAGAATATTTAGGTAGTGACGGAGTAACTAACCAGCAAGATTTCGTAGAATTATCAGGAAGTATCGTTACTGTTAAAAACAATGCAACTGCAGCCATCGGTCGTACTCCTATTTTCTTAGCTAAGGCATTAGTAAATGGTACAGTAGTTGCTACTGGTTACATCAAACTTGACATTGTAGAAAGTGCACCTGCACCTGCTGCAGATAAAGAAGATGAAGTATTGACTGTTGCTTGTGGTACTATCAATTACCAGAAACTGGATGCTATCTCAGCAAATACAAAAGTAAATGCTCTTGCATGGCAGGTAGTTAACCAGTTCTATAGTAAATACGGATTAACAGCAGAAACATTCCATGACAATTATAATGAACCAACAGCAAGTGATATTAAGACTGAAACAGGTGTTGTATTAACTAACAAGTGGTGGACCGACGGAACTGCAACATCTTCAGACGCTGCTACAATTGATATTGATTCTGCTACAGTAAAAGTTGTTGACTTACTTGGTAAAGAACGTGAAGCCACTATCACATTTACTTCTAAGAATAAGAAAGTATATCCAAATGTAGTTGTTAAATTTACTTATACAATTGCTGATGATATCACATTCCCAACACTGAACAAAGACTATCTGGTTGCAGGTGAAGACAATATGGTAGAAGTCAAAGGTAGAGTTGAAACAGTAAACGGTAATAAAGAATGGAAGATGATTTCTGGTATTAAGGAACACTTCACAGACTATTTAGCAAATTACCAATTGGCAACTAACCATACTAAGATGTATACAGAGTTACCATTGATAAATGGAGTAGCACAAGCAGGTGCCGAAATCGTAGGTGATCAAGATGCTTACGATCAAGACATCCAGTTAACTCAACCGTTAACAACTGAATACCGTGACTATGTAGTATACTTCCATATTGTACTTGCAAACGGTGAACAACAGACTATGGAATACAAAGTTCGCTTCACTACTCCGTTTGAAGTTTCAATAAATGAAGTTGAACTGAAGACATTAGCTAGCCCAACAACTGCTGACTTGGCTAAAGCAATAGTAATTAAGGGTGTAGCAAATGAAGTAATTTACGAAAAGGGTGCGCTTAAAGCAGACAATGCTAAAGCATATGCTATTACTAATGCAAACTACTTCACTATGGTATACGGCTTGAGCGGTTCTACTACAGATTCTTGGGAATCATTTGGAAAGCGTTTGACAGTTGCAAACGATGGAATTATTACATGGAACAATGAAGGTGCAATTCTGCAAAATAATAAGATTGCAACTTCAGAAGTTACTGTAAAAGCAGGTTCTATTGCAATCATCAAAGCAACTGGTAAAGTAACTGTTTTGAGTAGCGAAAATAGTAAAAACTAATTTCTCTATAAAGAGACACTAATATGAAGGAATGGGGGTGGCGGAAGTCGTCATCCCCATTTTTTAAATAACAATTTAAAGGTTAACCTATGATTACTAAACGAATTCTCCCGGCAGCATTACTGCTAATGGGCGTAATCGCCGGAAACGCACAAACTTCCTCTTTGCAAATCAAGGAAGAAGGAAAGACTGAGTTTGTTCCTCACTGGTTTATGCAAGTACAAGCCGGTGCCGCACACACACGTGGTGAAGCTAAATTCGGAGATCTGATTTCTCCGGCAGCTGCCATCTACGGAGGTTATCAGTTTACACCGCTTTGGGGACTGCGTGCCGGAATTAGTGGTTGGCAGGCTAAAGGAGGATGGGCTGCCGATAATCAGCTTTACAAGTACAATTACTTGCAAGGAAATGTAGATGCTACATTGGATTTGAGCAATTTGTTCTGCCGCTATAATCCTGATCGTTTCTTCAATGCATACTTGTTCGCAGGTGTTGGCCTGAATGGAGCGTTCAACAACGATGAAGCTGTTGCCTTAGCCAATAAAGGCTATGAACTGCGTTACTTATGGAAGGATAATAAAATCAGTCCGGTAGGTAGATTCGGATTAGGTACTAACCTGCGACTGACTTCTCATCTCTTCTTCAATATTGAGGTGAATGCAAATGTACTGTCGGATAAGTTTAACTCGAAGAAGGCTGGCAATGCAGACTGGCAGTTTAACGCTCTGGCCGGATTTACAATCAAGTTCGGAAAGACTTCGCGCAAAACAGAGCCTGTATACTATGACCCGGCTCCACAACCGGCACCTGTTGTAAAGGAAGAACCAAAACCGGTACAAGAGCCTGCTCCAGTAAAACAGGAAAAGGTCAGCATGACAGAAAATGTTTTCTTTGCTATCAACTCGTCTAAGATACGTACAGCAGAAGAACAGAAGATTGAAAAGCTGGCAGAATTCATGAAGAACCATGCGGACTGCAAGGTTACTATCTGTGGTTATGCTGATAAGCAAACAGGTAATGCAGAGATTAACGAACGCCTTTCTAAGGAACGTGCAGAAGCTGTGGCTGCTATGCTGAAAGAAAAAGGTATCGACAGCCAACGCATTACTGTAGATCATAAAGGTGATACGGTACAGCCATTTAGTACAATGGAAGAAAACCGTGTAAGTATCTGTATTGCTGAATAAACGGAACCCTTTAATTCTTCATAACACGAAAAAGGAGTGTCGCTCTCCCTTCCCCTGGGAGATGATGACACTCCTTTTATTTGTTTTATCGCACAGGCTAAAGTTTGTCTATCTCATCTTTGGACAATCCAGTCACCTGAGAAATGATTTCATAATCCAATCCTGCCAGCTTCATGCTCCGGGCATTGGCTATATTCTGTTCCATACGTCCTTTAGCTATACCTTCCGCCATACCTTTAGCCATACCTTTCTGTTCGGCTGTCACTATTGTATTCTGCCAGTCACGATACACCTTGAGGCTTTCTTCGTAGGCCTCATACTGCTCCTTTGTGAATTTGGCGATCTCGGCAGCCTCGAACAGACGGGTAAAAATTCGGTCCTGAAGGGCAGCAGGACGTGCCATCAGACGGGAAAGATTTCGAAGGACGAAAAGCCACTTGTCGAACATCGTCACAAGCTCGTCCTCCGACTTGTTGAACTTGGGCATTTCCAGATAGATGAACGTGAGCTTGTCGTAAAACACCTGCTTGGTGCATACATCCATCAGCTGGACCTCATGGTGGAAGTAATTGTCGTCTTCCGAGTCGAACTTGAAATTCAGAATACCGATTACATAAACCGCTTTCAAGCGATAGTCCCACTCCCCTTTCTCACCCTGCTCGCGGATGGGAAATGTGGCGTAATAAAGGCTACGGTCCTTGAAGAACTGCTGCTCGCCACGCTGCATCTCTATCAGAATCTTCTCGCCGCGTTCGTTCTCACAGTAAACATCGAAGACGGCACGCCGGTCTGCCTCCGAAGTGCCCAGATGTTCCGTATTCAGGTAAGTCAGGTCGCGGATCACTTCCTTGCCGCTCAGCAGGCTGTTGATAAAACTTATCAAAAGTTCCTTGTTCATCTCCGTACCGAAAAGCATCTTAAAACCGAAATCGGTATACGGATTGATGTATCGGTCTCTAAATATTCTGTTTGACATAAACTTATCGGTTGATCTGACACAAAAGAATCAAAAAAAAAACATTTTTCCAAATGTAACTGTCCTTTTCAGTTGTGAAGAATCCATAACAAACCAAAGAGATGATCTATTTGCATTGCAACAAAGACACAGCCAATTGTTTTTCCCGGAAAAATTAGTACCTTTGCCCGAGAAAGTATCTAATAACAAACGCACTAAGCTATACACATGAAAATAGAAGATAAACTGACTGCCTCTATCATCAACGGGGTAAAAGAATTGTACGGTGCAGAAGTTCCTGCAAAAATGGTGCAGCTACAGAAGACTAAAAAAGAGTTTGAAGGTCATCTTACGCTCGTTGTCTTTCCTTTTCTGAAAATGTCGAAAAAAGGTCCGGAACAGACTGCACAGGAAATCGGCGAATACCTGAAACAGCACGAACCGGCTATTGCCAGCTATAATGTGATCAAAGGGTTCTTGAACCTGACTATCGCATCGGATGTATGGGTAGAACTGCTGAACCGTATTCACGCTGATGCACAATGGGGTATACAAAAGGCTGCGGAAGATGCGCCGCTGGTAATGATAGAATATTCTTCTCCTAACACAAATAAACCGCTTCACTTGGGACATGTCCGCAATAACTTGCTGGGTAATGCGCTTGCCAACATTATGGCTGCCAACGGAAACAAGGTTGTAAAGACAAACATTGTAAACGACCGTGGTATTCATATCTGCAAATCCATGCTGGCGTGGCTGAAATATGGTAACGGCGAAACTCCTGAATCATCTGGCAAGAAGGGTGACCACCTGATAGGTGATTATTATGTGGCTTTCGACAAGCATTATAAGGCTGAAGTAGCTGAACTGATGGAAAAAGGTCTGAGCAAGGAGGAAGCTGAAGCTCAGTCACCGCTGATGCAGGAAGCACGTGAGATGCTCCGTAAATGGGAAGCAAACGATCCGGAGGTCCGTGCGTTGTGGAAGAAGATGAACGACTGGGTTTATGCAGGATTCGATGAAACCTACAAGATGATGGGTGTCAGCTTCGATAAGATATACTACGAATCGGAAACTTATCTGGAAGGTAAGAAAAAGGTACTGGAAGGACTGGAAAAGGGACTTTTCTACCGCAAAGAAGATGGTTCTGTATGGGCGGATCTGACTCCGGAAGGTTTGGATCATAAGCTGTTGCTGCGTGGCGACGGTACTTCTGTCTACATGACTCAGGATATCGGTACTGCCAAGCTCCGCTTCCAGGATTTCCCGATCAACAAGATGATTTATGTAGTAGGAAACGAACAGAATTATCACTTCCAGGTACTTTCTATTCTGCTCGACAAACTGGGATTCGAATGGGGCAAGGATCTGGTTCACTTCTCTTACGGTATGGTAGAACTGCCGGAAGGTAAGATGAAGAGCCGTGAAGGTACGGTTGTCGATGCTGACGACTTGATGGAGGCTATGATAGAAACAGCTAAGGAAACCAGCAGTGAACTGGGCAAGCTGGATGGCCTGACTCAGGAAGAAGCAAACGATATCGCACGTATTGTTGGTCTGGGTGCATTGAAGTACTTCATCCTGAAAGTGGATGCTCGCAAGAACATGACATTCAATCCGAAAGAATCTATCGATTTCAATGGAAATACAGGTCCATTTATTCAGTACACATACGCACGTATCCAGTCAATCTTGCGTAAAGCAGCCGAAGCAGGTATCACCATTCCGGCCGTTATTCCTACCGGTGTGGAACTGAGTACTAAAGAAGAAGGACTGATTCAGATGCTTGCCGACTTCACAAATGTAGTGCGTCAGGCTGGCAGTGATTACAATCCGTCTATTCTCGCCAACTATGCTTACGAGCTAGTGAAAGAATACAACCAGTTCTACCACGATTTCAGCATCCTGCGCGAAGAAAATGAGGCGTTGAAGATATTCCGCCTTGCATTGAGCCAGAATGTTGGAAAAGTCGTTAAACTGGCTATGGGACTGCTGGGTATTGAAGTTCCTGAACGTATGTAATCAGAAAACGGAACAATCAATCATATAGTTTTTCATTCACCACGGGTTATACAGACCGCTGCACGTTAATACGTGAAACTCTGCGTAACCTGTGGTGATTTGGTTTATAACATATTCTCACTAAAAATCTATGGCAAAGCAGCAAAAATTTTATGTAGTATGGAAAGGCGTGGAACCGGGAATATATTCCTCGTGGACTGACTGCCAGTTGCAAATTAAAAACTACAAAGGAGCAATATATAAGTCTTTCTCTACCCGTGAAGAAGCAGAGCATGCTTTTGCCACTCCGGCACATCATTACCTGAAAGGAAGCCGTTCACAAGCGAGTGAACCGGCAGAGAAAAAAATCCCTGAAAACTTCGACTTGAACTGTCTTGCCGTAGACGCGGCTTGCAGCGGAAATCCGGGACCGATGGAATACAGAGGGGTATATCTGCTGACCGGACAGGAAATATTTCACTTCGGACCGATGTATGGTACAAATAATATCGGAGAGTTTCTTGCCATCGTACACGGACTGGCGCTGATGAAACAGAAAGGTATCAACATGCCTATCTATTCTGACAGCCGTAACGCACTGAACTGGGTTAAACAGAAGAAATGCAAGACGAAGCTCGAGCGTACGGAAAAAACAGAAAAATTATTCCAGCTTATAGAACGGGCAGAGAAGTGGTTGCATGAGAACCAATATACTACTCCCCTGCTCAAATGGGAAACAGATAGCTGGGGAGAGGTCCCGGCAGACTTTGGCAGAAAGTAATTTCTGCCTCATCAAACGGCCTGTCTGCGCCTCAGATAATGCGCATACCGGGGATAATTTCTTCTCAGGTATCTTAATGCCTTTCGCCATAGTTTCTGGCTGAGCAGGAAAAGTAAAAAGATAGTGCCTACTATACACACAGCACCAAACAGCTCCTTCAGGCTTGTTAAAAGCGTCTGACGGGTTACTTCTGCGTAAAGCTGCTGAATGGAAACATTGGGCATCCATTCTTTGACCAGATCGACCTGACGGCTCAGCAAACCGATATTATCTTGCTGCATGTATTTCAACCAACGATTCAAGATGGCTGTACCGAGAGGAGTAGCAATACTGGTACGGATAAAACTCAGCACACACAGTCCCTGAAAAAAATGTTTGAACGGAACAGTCTTGGCTACATAAATCGTCAGCGAAATATACAGAATGCCATGTCCCAGTCCTTTTAGGAAATTAGGTATATAAAAACTTTCGATATTCAAATTAGGATCGATCAAGAAATACATGTAGTACTGATAGACCACAATCAGCATGAAACCTACGGTAATCAATAGTTTATATCCTTTCCGCAGAATAACCTGACGGTAGAAAACAACTCCAGCACCTGCCAGTATACCGATAAAGACGCACCAGTTAATGGACACAGCATTCAAGGCATCATATTTCAAGACAGTCCGCATAAACATTTCCTGCAAAACAGATGAGGTCGTAAGAAACAGGCACAACATCAGAAAAAGGAAAAGAATAGTCGGGAAATGACGATACTTGAAAACGTGAGGATCGATATAAGGATGACGACAGGTAGTCATACGATTGATATTAATCATTACAGCTACCACTGCCACTACGATACAACTACGAATCAACGGACTGTCCAGCCAGTCGTAATATTCTCCGTAGATACAAACAAACACAATGGAGAACAATACAACTCCCCACAGAATACCTCCTATCCAGTCAATACCGTACAGAGGCATCTTTTTTGCAATACGAAACGGTCTGGTAAGAAAGAATACACAGAACCATACCACTGCAAGCAGGCCAATAACCAGCCAGTGCATGTACTGCCAGTTCGCCCAGTCGCTGATATGTGTAGCTACTAATCCTGAAAGCTGAATGCTTTCGAGTACGATGATATAGATGACAGGATAAAAGACCGAGAAATTTCCGGAAGGAGTAACACTCAGACGAATATTCGAAAAGCATTCAAAGGTTCCCCACATACGGAAGAATCCGGAAACAAAACATGTGACAACCAGTACAAAGATGTTTCCGGTATGCATCGTTATCAGATTGCAACAAATAAGTACCGGACATACTGTAAGAAAGATACGACGGGTGGTGAAACGGAACTTCAGACGGAACAGGATAGGGAAAATAAGCGTCATACCTATGAAGGAGGCATATCCTGCCATCATCACATCTTCCTTGAGGCATCCTAATGCGCTCGACATCTGTACGGAAGTGGGAAGAAATACTCCCCCGTTGAACTGAAAGATCAATGCAAAAAACATGGAAAGAAGTACGCACAACGGGGTCGGAAGGTATTCTTTAAAATACAAGATTCTTGGACGCTGCTCTGCTGCCATATCTACGTTCTCCTTACTGTAGTTTTACGTAACATTCTACGTTCATTCCGGCACGCAGACGGTTCAGATTCTCTTTACTGTTGTTTTCGGTAAATTCGATGCGGACCGGTATTCGCTGTTCTACCTTGACAAAGTTTCCGGCCGAATTATCCTGAGGTATCAATGAATAGAATGAGCCTGTAGCATCCGATATAGATACGATACGTCCTTCGTAAGTGACTCCTGGAATGGCATCCACATTCATTTCAACACGCTGGCCTTGTCTCATATCTGTGGTCTGTGTTTCCTTATAGTTGGCTATCACCCATTTCTCTGTACCATCTACCAGCGTAACCAGTGTCTGTCCTGACTGAACCAGCTCGCCTTCGTGAATATTCTTACGACCGGTCACGCCGTCGGCTGTAGCACAGATTACTGTATACGACAAGTTCAGCTTAGCCAGATTCAAGGCGGCTTCTGCCAGCTTGATATCCGATTCATTCTGCTCCAGACGCTGTGTCTGCTCCTGTTTTACCAGCTCCGACGATTCTTTCTGGCGAACCAGCTGTTCATATTTGGCTTTCGTTGCAGCATAATCGGTCTTTACACGATCGAACTGCTGGGGAGTTACAGCCTCTTCTTTCATCAGTTCGGCATAACGCTTGTAATCGGTTTCTGCATTCTGAAGGCGTACACGCTGCTCTTCGATAGCTGCCTCGGTAACGTAGATATTGCTCTGTGTCGTATTGATAGTGGTATGCATGGCACTTTTTCCTGCCAGTGCATTCTGGTAGTCAGCCTCAGCCTGAGCCACCTTCAACAGATACTCTGTGTTTTCTATTACCACCAGGGTATCTCCTTTCTTCACAGACTGATATTCCTCAAAATAGATTTTCTTGATGAAGCCCTGTACACGGGTATTAATCGGACTCAAATGCTGCTTGATCTGTGCATTATCCGTATATTCTACATCGCCCAGATGAATGAATTTTCCACATACCCAGCTGATGCCTCCCGCCAGTACCAATGCAATAAAAAAATTCGGGATAGCTCTTCTTTTATTTTTTATCATAACGTCTTCCTTTATTTATTATAGCTTTATCAGAGATTTCCAGTTAGTTTTTTCAATAAATAATACTGATACAAGATACCTATCTGGTAGTTTGCCAACTGCAATTCCATATCCAACTGCGTATTGCTGGCATCCAGCATGTCGGTAATCAGTGCCAGTCCGTTCACATACCGTTGACGCACAATATTAAAGTTCTCATGTGCCAACTGTACGCTCTTTTTCTGCGTACGCAAACGTATGTATGCCTCATTCAGATTGACATAGGCCGCATGAATGTTATTTTCTGCTTCTTCTTCCGCCAGACTGCGTGCCTGCTCCATTTTTCGGGTAGCCAGTTGTGCCTGCTTCAGCTTCTTTTTACTCTTAAACAAAGCATCGATATTATACGAAATGCCAACACCGGCATACCAGTAGGTGAAGTTGTTGTTCAATGGAGGTACCTCGACCAGAATAGGACCGGTAAAATCGTTTGCCGCAACCAGACTGATTTTCGGCCTTCTCTCGGCACGAATCAGCTCCAGCTTATTCTTTTCCTGGCTAATCTTTACATCTGCCAGCTTGAGCGACGGGGTATGAGGTATCTCCTGCATCCATTCGGCTTCTTCCCTATGCTCAACATTGATTTTCAGCAATTCGGTTGTATCGGGGAGAATCAGCACACCAGGCTCAAGACCGATAGCTGTTGCCAACTTATGGCTCAGCACATCAATCTTATCCTTGACGGAAGTCAACGAAAGCTCCAGACTCTGAAGCTGAAGTTCGTAACGAGTGATATCGCTTTTCAAAGCTGTTCCCTGACGATAAGATGCCCTCATATCCTTTACCAGCAAACGAGTCTGTGAAATATTGCTTTCATACACACGTTTCTGATTGTTCAGCTGGAAAAGATCCAGATAATATCCCGTCAGAAGAAAACGGATATCCTGACGATTTCCTGCATATTCCAGTTCTGCCTGCCGCTGCTGTAACTTGCTCCGCTCTATCCCCTTCGTTATTGCTCCTCCGGCATAAACCACCTGACTTGCCTTTACGACAAAAGAATTGCCGAAATGAGGCATATCAGCATGAACCGCATTGGAAAAATTTCTGTCGGTCATCACTCCGTCGCCTATGTACTTAAAATCCATCTGCGCCTGAATGGACGGCAAGCGATCGTTGCAAGCTACCTTTACTGCCTGTTCTGCTTCAGATATGGCCAGATCATACAACCGAATGCTCTTGTTGTGCTGATCGGCCAGCTGAAACATTTCATCGACTGTCAACGAACGAGTCTGGGCTGACACACTCCCCAATAAACCTAAAAAAACAACACTAACTAATAATACTTTTTTTATCATACACTTGTTTAGCCTTTATGTAATTGATACCAGACAACTAAATTCTCATTCCTGTATCTGGTGCCTGCAAAGAAATCACTATTTCCCTGCATCCTTCAGGTTCTCTTCGAACCAGCTGACTACTTTTTCTATAACAGGACGCTGGTACCAATAAAGGTCACCATGTCCTGCACCCTCTACCACAATATAATTAACTTTATTCCCTTTCTTTACCAGCTCATTATACAGCTGTTCACTTTGCACCGGCGATACCAGCTGGTCGTTCGATCCATGCATAATGAGAAAAGGAGGCATACCCTCTTTCACATGTCCCATCGGACTGGCCTCCATTGCTTTCTGCGGATCACTCAATATACTCTTTCCTGCAAAATCGGCAAAGGCCGGTCCATATAGCAGCAAGGCCTCTGTTACGGCTGGTGAAGCATGTATGTCTTGTATCTCCTTGGAATAACCTTCACCGATATTCATCAGATTGCTGATACCATAAATGGTGACGGCGGCCTGTACGTCAGAGGACTGGTCAAGATTATCTCCCTGATCAAATTGTTTTTCACCATTGGTCGTTCCCATCATCTGAGCGACATACCCTCCGGCAGAATCACCAAGCACTCCGATACGGGACGCATCGATACCCAGTTCCCCGGCATGTGCACGCAAAAAACGTACAGCAGCCTTTGCATCCACTACCAATGCCGGATACTTGTCCGGTACAACGCGATATTCGGCAGCAGCAACAACAAAGCCAGCCTTTGCCAGTGCCATACGCATTTCAAAATATCGTTCGTGGGCAGCCGAAGTAAATCCTCCGCCCGGGTAGAAAACAACCGCAGGCTTCAGCTCCTTGGTACGTGGAATCAGCAATGTCATTTTCAACGCACGATTGGCGCGCAGCGAAGGTGTCTGAGAATATACTACCCCACTGATAACATCAATCTGACCTTCCGTAATCTCTACTTTCAAGACTTCCTTGCCTCCAGCCTGAGAAGCATCGTTTGTCACAGGAGAGGCTGCCAATGAAATGCCCATACTACAAGCGATGAGCATGCAAACAAATCTGATCATATATCCAGCTTTCATTTTATTGTTCAAAATAAATTATATCCGAGTTTTCATAAAATAGATACATGTGTAAGATAGAACATGTGTAAGGTCGCACAAAAAGTTGGATGAGAGTGCTTTTCCGGTGTAATGCCGATAATTTATAATCATATTTATTTTGTCATGCAAAAGTAAGCTTTTATTTTTGCTCCGAATTTGCACATTACGCAACAATATTACCAATATACGCCAAAAGCGAACCATGAATACAGAGCAACAAGAATATATATCACTGATAAACCGTTCGACACCAGACGACATTCTTATCAAGAAAACCGGATGGGAAGAAATCAACTTGCAGGGACATGCTCACAAGAAATTCCAGATTATTTACACCCTGTCTGGTACACTCCACGTAGAAACCGAAGGAGCCAATTATTTCGTACCCGAAAAGCATATCGCATGGATTCCCGAAAATGCTAGCCATAAGCTGTCCAGCAACAGCCGGCAGGTTTCACTTATCATCTTCTATGTAACTCTGGACGTGACACCCGATGACAGCAAAAGCCGTTTCTCGATATACAGCACCAATGCTATCATCGCGGAAAATATGAAATTCATCGCTTCAAAAGGGAAACTGATAACCCAAAAAGAACAGCCCGATCTATACAACTTCACGCTGAGCTTCTTTAATCTGCTTCCACAAATGTCGCCCGGGGCCGATGTACTGCTGAAAACACTTGTTATCCCCAACGACTCCCGACTACATCCTATACTGGACTACATCACGGAACACATCCACGAAGAGCTGAATATGGAACAGATTGCGTCACAATACAATCTGTCCGTACGCAATCTGAGCCGGTTGTTTCATACTTCAGGGCTTCATTTCAGCAGCTACGTGAATCACCTGCGAATTACACGGGCCATCGAACTGCTGACCGACGGAGAATATACGGTACAGGAAATCGCCTATAAGGTAGGATTTAATACTCCCAACAACTTCAACAGAGTATTCAAGCAAATTACAGGCAAGTCGCCCAAAACATACATTACGGGAGTCTGAAAAGCAAATATAACCAAAAGCCAGAGTACAAACACCGAGAAGGCTTAGCCGACAAGCCAAAAATATGTATCTTTGCCTTATTAAACTTACAATAGTTCGTTAAACATTAGCCTAGCCTAAGCGGCTTTGGC
>FR887768.1 GCA_000432735.1 Bacteroides sp. CAG:443 | reverse complement strand
AACTTTTTGGGGTCACTTCACAAGGACTTGCCGGATTTTTGTACAGCGGAAAATATTTATTCTTCTCTGCTGCTGTAGTATTTCATGAACTGTGTACGTTCAAATGGATTGATGTCGCCGGCAGCTTCGGCATTCATCTTGCCTTTAAACTGCGACAGGCTTTCGTAGCCTTTATCGTCCATCCATTCAGCCAGTTCTTTCTTCATGTTTTCAATTTCCTTGGCACCGTACTGGTAAATCACGCTGCATACTTCTACAGCTGCTGCGCCTGCCAGGATTGATTTGATGACACCCTTTCCACAGTGTACGCCACCAGAAATAGCATAATCCAGGCGTGGTACGGCTGCCGAAGCGATGGCTGTCCAGCGCAGGCGGTCGGCTAGCTCATTCGGAGTGCTCATAACGTTGGCATTGGTAAAGGTCATCGTATCGATATTGATATCCGGCTGATAGAAACGGTTGAACAGAACTACAGCTGCGGCTCCGTTGGCATAAAGCTGGTTGATGAGAGAAACCGGATTGGTGAAGTTGCTTCCCAGTTTCATGATTACGGGGATTTTTACAACTTTCTTAATGTGGCGGAGAATTTCGATGTGACGCTGTTCGAAACTTCCCGGGGTATAATCTTTGTCGGTCTGCAAAGACAGGATGTTCAGTTCCAGGGCATCGGCTCCGGCCTTTTCCATCATTTCTGCAAAGTCCACCCATTCGCTGTCGCTGTAGCAGTTAATGCTTGCGATAACGGGGATATGACATGTTTTCTTTGTCTCTTCTATCAGGCTGATATGTTCGTTCAGCGCGTGCGAGCGTACGTATGCTCCCAGATAATCGTCAGCTTCGGGGGAACCGTATCCCTGCATGGAGCCTGCCTGCATGTTGATTTGTTCCTCGAAAACGGACTTCAGGACTACTGCTCCTGCGCCGGCTTCTTCCAGTTTTTTAATTTTTTCCGCACTGTTAGTCAGTCCCGAACTACTGATGATAATCGGGTTTTCAAGTGCCAGTCCTGCGAATGTTGTTTTTAGTTGTGCCATATTAATTAGATTTTAATAGATTCTTTCTCCAAAAATTTTGCTTCCCACACGTACCATCGTACTTCCTTCTTTTACAGCTATCGGATAGTCGTGCGACATACCCATGGATATTTCACGAAATTCCGGACGATCGGAAAAATAATCCTTTTTCAGTTCGTCGAAGAATGTTTTCAGTGAATGAAATTCTTTGGCAATTTCTGTCGTGTCGTCTGTGTTTGTAGCCATGCCCATGACGCCTGCTATGCAGACATGATTCAGGCTTTTCCATTCTCCCGCGCGAAGCATCTCCCTGCAACTGTCGAATGTAAATCCGTATTTGCTTTCTTCCTGCGCGATGTGTATCTCGAGCAGGCAGGGAATGACGCGGTTGTACTTGGCAGCTTGTTTGTTGACTTCAGCCAATAATTTATAGGAGTCGGCGGCATGTATCATTGCAATGTAAGGTGCAATGTACTTTACCTTGTTGGTTTGCAGGTGTCCGATGAAATGCCATTCGATGTCTTTCGGCAGTTTTTCGTATTTCCCCGATAATTCCTGTTCCTTGCTTTCGCCGAAGATACGCTGTCCGACAGCATAGGCTGCTTCGATGGCTTCGGCAGGATGGAATTTCGATACGGCCACCAGACGGACGTTTTCCGGCAATTCCGCTACCACTTCCTTTAAATTAGTTTGAATATCCATTATCAGATTTGTTTTTTTTGAGTATTATCTTTTATCGGCATCCGGAAATTCGGGCTTTACATCCGGCTCGGCAGAATAGGGATATACATCCATGATGGCAGTTTCTGCAATCGAAGCGATGGAATAATCGGCCATGGTTCCTTTCATGCCTTCGTCCAGTTTCTTTACGGCATCACGCAAATCGGCGGCCTGTACCAGCACGTTTGTCGCTGTTTTCTTTTCGGCTCCGCTTTTTTCATCGAGCGTAATGAAGTACAGCTTGCACTTGAACCAGCGGTCGGCTGCATCTTCTTCGCAAGGGAACAACTCGCTGTAGTTGGCACGCTTGATGTCGGCTACGGTAAATTCTCCACTGATAAAAGGGGTGATTTCTTCAATAATGCGTGACTCCGCTTCTGTAAAACTGAGTGCGTCTACTAGGTAAGGTTCTGTTACTTTTTTGTTCATGCCGTTTTCCGCTACTTTCTCGTAGCGGATTTTACATTCGAACCAATTATGCATCATAATGATTTTCTTTCTGTGTTAGTTTGACAATGTTCATGCAAATTTACACTAAAATTTTAATTAAAACCCTTACATAAATAATTTATTTGCTTACTCGCGCAACTTGCATCGGTTCTGCTGCATGAACTCCTGGAGCTCAGCGGCGTGATTCCCTTGTAACAGAATGTGATGATTCCCCAGCGGATTGGTCAGGAAGTAGCTTACGGGCTTGTTGAGCTTGATCTTGAACTGCGTGCGGCATGAAGTCGACAGGTTCGTGTTCTCGGTAAGATATCCTTCTGCCAGATAATATTCGTCCAGACATTCACTTCCGCACTTGAAAAGTGTCACATCTCCTTCGTGCATCATTCCTTGTATGGCGATACCGCTTTGGGTTTCAAAATGGTCGCGTATGATAAAGTCGTTTACCATTTTGGTGGCAATGGTGCAGTGAGCCAGCAGCAGCTCGTTGCGTTTGGTATCAATGAATGACGGGTTTCCCATAAATGACGGTTGTCCGGTAACGGCTTTCGCCATGAGCATGGTCATGATGGCCTGCAAGTCGCCTTCACAGCCGGCAGGGATTCCCTCATTATTTAACAATGAGAGGGCTAGGCAACCGGTAGTCTTTAGTTGTTTAATCAGGGAGAAGCAGGATAATGTCACGGCATCCAGCTTTTCAGAAGTACATAGCTGCTTGATAGCCTTGTAGAGTCGCATGGCTTTGAGGAGTTCTTCCGGAGTTGTGTCCTGACAAGCTTTTGCTTTGTTGGCGAAAATAGAGGCTTCCAGCCCGATTTCGTCGTCGGTGATAGCATAGAATCGTTTGTAAACCTCTTGAAGCGGAATGTCAATATAGTTCACTCCCCACCGCTGGCTGGCCAGAAGATAGTCTACGTGACTGGCTACCAGCCAGGGAGCCGGTGTTCCGATGATTCCGATACGCTTGCCTCTCAGCGAACGTTTGGCGGCGAAGGCCTTATGGTGGCGTAGAACCTGTTCTGTCATATCGGCTACTTGTCCGTGAATGATGCGTACCTTCATGTCTTTGTTGTGCATGCATGCTGAAATCTCCAGTGCGGCGGCAAGTGAATTGTTCAGCCCGTCGGCAAGTAACGTAATCGGATAGGGTAGGGAACTAAAGTTTCTGATGACAGCATCTTCTACACCTCCGCTTGCGATGAATGCCAGTTTGTATGCATTGGCCGGTATGCTTTCTGTTTCTGTATGGTTGACTAAATGAAGAGTGAAATGTTGTTCCAAGGCCATGAAGAGCTCCTTATGGCTTTGGTAAGTCTGTTCCATTTTGTAGCTTCCAGATGTAAATATAATTAGGTATAAGTTCATAGCTTAATATGTGATGGTTTTACCTGTACGAATATACATTTTTTTCTGTTTGTTGCTTTGATGTTGTGTAGAGTTTTTATGTTTTTTGATAGAGTTTAGAGCCTGTTTAAGGTTCCATGTTAGTCGGGTGTTGGATTTATTTTATAAGAAAAGTTGTGCGTTTTGTTCTTTCGGGCTATATTTGTAGTCACATTTAAATCAAATTGTTAATTTATGCCACAAATATCCATTAGAGGAAACGAGATGCCTGAGTCGCCTATTCGTAAACTGGCGCCTCTGGCTGAAGCTGCAAAGGAGAGAGGAATTCATGTGTATCATCTGAATATCGGTCAGCCGGACCTGCCTACTCCACGAGCGGCCCTCGATGCGATTCGTCATATTGACCGTACGGTGCTTGAGTATAGTCCGAGTCAGGGTTATCGCAGTTACCGTGAGAAACTGGTAGGTTATTATAAAAAATATGATATAAATCTCGACGCAGATGATATTATCATCACTACCGGAGGGTCGGAAGCCGTATTGTTTGCTTTTATGAGCTGCCTGAATCCGGGAGATGAAATCATTGTGCCCGAGCCTGCTTATGCTAACTATATGGCATTTGCCATTTCGGCTGGTGCGGTGATTCGTACGGTTACTACAACAATCGATGAAGGGTTCTCTTTGCCGAAGGTAGAAAAGTTCGAAGAACTGATCAATGAGCGTACCAAAGGTATCTTGATTTGTAATCCGAATAATCCGACAGGTTATCTGTATACCCGCCGTGAAATGAATCAGATTCGTGATCTGGTGAAGAAGTACGATCTGTTCCTGTTCTCCGATGAGGTCTATCGCGAATTTATTTATACCGGTTCTCCTTATATTTCTGCATGTCATCTGGAAGGAATTGAGCAGAATGTTGTGCTGATAGACTCTGTATCGAAACGTTATTCGGAATGTGGAATCCGTATCGGTGCTTTGATAACCAAGAACGAAGAGGTACGTAAAGCGGTGATGAAATTCTGTCAGGCTCGTTTGAGTCCTCCGTTGATCGGGCAGATTGCTGCCGAAGCTTCACTGGATGAACCGGAGGAATATTCGCGTGAAATGTACGATGAATATGTAGAACGTCGTAAGTGTTTGATCGACGGGTTGAATCGTATTCCGGGAGTTTATTCGCCTATCCCGATGGGAGCGTTCTATACCGTAGCTAAGCTGCCGGTAGATGATGCAGAAAAATTCTGTGCTTGGTGTCTGGACGAGTTCAATTATGAAGGTGAAACCGTAATGATGGCTCCGGCAGCAGGCTTTTATACGACTCCGGGTGCGGGCAGAAACGAGGTGCGTGTGGCTTATGTATTGAAGAAAGAAGACTTGGCCCGTGCTTTGTTTGTGTTGCGCAAGGCACTCGAAGCTTACCCTGGATATGTAAACGAGTAATATGAACTGGAAGCTTTTCATAGCACACCGTATTTATAAGAACGACGAGGGCGGAAAGGAAGTATCGAAGCCTGCCATACGTATTGCGATGGCGGGCATTGCCATCGGTCTGGCGGTAATGATTATTTCTGTGGCTGTCGTAATTGGATTTAAGCATCAGGTACGCGATAAGGTGGTCGGTCTGAGTTCTGATATACTCGTGACCAGCATGGATGAGGCTCAGTCGTATCAGACTACTCCGGTGGTAGGTAATGACAGTTTGCTGCATGTATTGGAAGCTGTTCCCGCTGTAAGTCATGTACAGCGCTACGCTACCAAACCGGGAATGATCATGACTTCCGACAATTTTCAGGGAATGGTCCTGAAAGGTGTAGCTCAGGAGTATGACACTGATTTCTTGAAAAAACATTTGCTGGAAGGAGAGGTGCCGTCTTTCTCCGATTCTGTATCCAGCAATGCGGTTGTTATATCGAAAACCATTGCCGATCGACTTTCTTTGAAGGTAGGAGATAAGTTGTATACTTATTATCTGGAGGATAATATTCGTGCTCGCAGGCTGACGGTTGCCGGCATCTATCAGACAAACTTTTCGGCTTACGATGACTTGTTTCTGATAACAGATTTGTATACGGTAGTACGTTTGAATAACTGGAAGAAGGATCAGGTAGGAGGAGTCGAAATAGAAGTGGGCGATTATGCCTTGTTGGAACAAATAAATGAGGAAATCCGTGGGTTGCTGAACGAAAAAACAGATCGTTATGGAAGTATGTATTACTCGCGGACGGTGGAAGAAGTATATCCTCAGATATTTGCCTGGCTCGATTTACTCGACGTGAATGTGTGGGTTATCCTGATTCTGATGGTCGGTGTAGCAGGCTTTACCATGATTTCTGGCTTACTCATTATTATATTGGAAAGAACTAATATGATAGGTATACTCAAGGCTTTGGGAGCAGACAATACTTCTGTGCGAAAGGTCTTTCTTTCATTTTCCGTACTGCTGATACGAAAAGGAATGCTTTGGGGAAATATCGTTGCACTTTTGTTTTGCGTATTGCAATACTATTTCAAGATAATAAAGCTCGATCCCGCTACGTATTATGTCGATGCAGTTCCAATTGAATTGAATGTCGGGATATGGTTGCTGCTGAACATAGCAACGCTGATGGTTTCCGTCTTGATGCTGGTAGGCCCTTCTTATCTCGTCAGTCGTATACATCCGGCTAAATCAATCCGGTTCGAGTAATAATCATGTAAGATGAAAATAAAATGTCCTGATATTTTAAGGGAAAATCTTTCAAATGATCTTAAAATATCAGGACATTTTTTGTATTGGATGTTTAGAAAGGAATTATCCTATTTTGCTTATTTTCTTCAAGCGCTCTTCATCGATCAGCTTTATCTTTCGGCCGTCGATAATAATTAGTTTTTCAGTTGCGAAGTTCGATAAAGTACGGATAGCGTTCGAGGTCGTCATATTCGACAGATTTGCCAGATCTTCTCTTGAAAGATAAATGCTAAGCGTACATTGGTCTTCTTCCAGTCCGTAAGTGTCTTTCAGGAATAATAGAGATTCAGCAAGACGTCCGCGGATATGTTTTTGAGTCAGGTTTACCGTACGTTCATCAGAGATACCCAAGTCGATGGAGAGCTGACGGATAAAGAACATGGCCAGTTCTGCATTTTCCTGAATAAGCTTGACGATAATCGGCATGGGAATAAGGCATATCGTACAAGGTTCGAATGCTGCTGCTGCCGTGACAAAGTTTTCTTCTGCAAAATAGGCACGGTAAGCAAAATATTCCTTGTTCTTGATTACACGGATAATCTGGCTGCGTCCACCCACTCCATCTTTGTAAATCTTTACTTTTCCGCTAAGCAGGCACATCAGATGCATCGGAGTTTCTCCTTCGCAGTAGATTGTTTCGTTCTTTTTATATTTCTGTATCGTAAAATTTTGCGCAAGCAATTCACGTTGCGCTTCGGTAAGAGGCTGCCACAAATCAGGGATACTTTCGGCAATCTCGGCTTCTGTTAATTCCTTCTTGACCATAAGTGCTATAAAACCATGTTTTGTAGCACAAAGGTAGGAAGAAAAATTTAAAAACTTGATTTTCTTCTTGAAAAATGTCGTGTACACATGTGGAATTATTATATATTTGCTTTGATTTATGGTAAAATTAAGAAATATATATCATGTCATATTCCGTCTGTTGGTATGTCTCTTTGTGTGGAGCTACATTACAGCAGTTGGGGGCGGCAACCAGGCGTTGGCTTCCTCGTATAAGCCGTATGTGGCTGATACCATTTTGACTCGTATCTTTCGCTCGGCCTCGGTCTATGCAGAAGAAGTAGGAGAGTACAAGGCAGACTTGTATTTGAAAGGAAGGCTACAGATACATAAGCAGAATAAGATTATCAAATATGTTCCTTCCATGTTTCGTTTCGAAAAGGGAATCAACGACTATATTCATGAATCAATCAGTGAGTTGCATTATACGGCACCTAATATTTATGACCGGAAAATCCGTGCTGTCTCAACTACCTTTACGGGCGGGAACAGCCGGTTTTTCGATATTCTGGAGTTCATGAAGTTCAATATTTATGCTCCTTCTCTGATGGAAGACAAGCTTCTTTCTCCGTTGAATGAGCAGTCGAGCGTACATTATTATTATTTACTCGATTCGGTAGATTACTGGAAGGCGGGGGAGGTTTACAAGATACGTGTAATACCCCGGTACCGAAGTACTCAGTTGCTGGAAGGATTTTTCTGGATTTCGACAAAGGACTGGACTATACGCTATCTTGACTTTCGCGGAAAATACGATTTGATCCGCTTCCATATAGCTATGCGCATGGGGGAGGCCGAGGATACAAAATATCTTCCTCAGCTGATAAATCTGGATATTATATTCAAATTCCTGCGCAATAATCTGGAGATGAACTATACCGGTTGGCTGAAATACGACGAAGTGATTTTCAAGAAGAAGGAAGAGATGGACTTGCTGTTGAGGAAAAGTGGCAAATACAATCTTTCCAATTCGTATACGTTGACTTGCGATACGACCCGATTGGTGCAGGATCGTGATTCGTTTGCACGCATTCGTCCGTTGCCTCTTACCGATTGGGAAGATAGCCTTTACAGAGCGTTCGATGAAAGACGCTGGAAAGAAAGAGGGGATACATTACCTAAAGTCGAAACGAAATTCAAGAAAAACCTGGTGTACATGGGTCAATTGGGGGATGCACTGATAAGCAGTTATAATGTGGATATCTCGAAAGTTGGTAATATTACTTGTTCTCCTCTGATCAACCCTCTGCTGGTAAGTTACAGTCATCGGAACGGAATTTCCTACAGTCAGGAGTTTAAATACAATAAACTGTTTCACGATGGAAGGCTGTTGCACATTGTGCCGCAGATAGGTTATAACTTTACAAAGAAAGAGCTCTATGCAAAGATGGACGCAGAGTATGTCTATAATCCTGAAAAACATGGCTCTATTATGATAAATGTAGGAAACGGTAACCGCATATATAGCAGTATTGTGCTCGACCAGCTGAAGCAAACTCCCGACAGTATATTTAGTTTCGACGGACTGGAGCTGGATTATTTCAAGGATGTATACCTGAACCTGTCGCATAATATCGAAATCTTGAATGGCTTGACCGTATGGACGGGTATTGCCATGCACTGGCGTTATGCTGTAAACGGGACTCCCGAAGTAGCCGAACGCGTACGTTTGAGGTACAACAGTTTCGCTCCTCGTTTACGGGTGGAGTGGACTCCGGGCATGTATTATTATATGAACGGGCACCGGAAAATTAACATAGGCTCACGTTATCCCACTTTCCTTATCGATTATGAGCGTGGTATTAAAGTAATGAAGAATTTCGGCGAATACGAACGCTTTGAGTTTTCTGCCGAACAGAAGATACGTGTCCGCGACCTACATACCATTGCGTATCATATAGGAGGGGGATTCTTTACCAACCAAGAAGATATGTACTTTGTCGATTACGTGAATTTTGCTAACCGAAACCTTCCTCAGGGCTGGAATGACGATATAGGTGGCACGTTTCAGATGTTGGACGGACGCTGGTACAATGCTTCACGGCATTATTTCCGCGGAAACATGACGTACGAAACACCTTTCCTGCTGCTATATCCTGTAGGGCGCTTGCTCTCGTTCATTCAGAAAGAGCGAATCTATGCCGGCGTCTTGTTCATGCCTCATTTGAACCCGTATGTGGAACTGGGCTACGGTGTTGGAACCCATCTCTTCGACTTTGGGGTGTTTATAGGCAATGAAAAAGGTAAATTCACATCGGTAGGATGCAAATTTACCTTCGAACTCTTTAACAGATAACGGTTGTATTTGTTTATTTTCTCAGAAAATCTCTTTTCTTACGCAGCAGATACTGGGTTTGTCGAACCAGACTCCACAGCGGACGAAGTAGGTCGAACAATGGGAAGATGCAGCATAAGTTTTCGTTCAGGTCGTGTGCTGTACGGCGGAATACCATCATGACCGAGATAAAGCGGAGCAGCCAGAGCAGTACGACAATGCCTGTAACGATCCATTGCTGTTCTACGATGCTCATAGCCAGTGCACTGATGGTAGTCAGATGAAACAGTCCGCATGTCCACGTCTCAAAGGCATTCGAGATTCTTGCCATCCCACGGTAATAGTGACCGGTAACCATTGCATTCATTTTCCGTTCTAACCAAATGCGTTTATAGGGAGGAACCGGCATACGTACGATGCTGTCCGGACCCGATGCCACACGCGTATTGTACTTGTTGGCTACGGCATTGATAAACAAATCGTCTTCCCCCCGCTGGAGTTGCAGGTGGTCGGCAAAACCTTTGTGCTTTTCGTACAGGCTTTTCCGGTAGGCAAGGTTACAGCCTACGCCCATGTAAGGATGTCCTGCCAGTGCCATGCCCAGATAACGCAGGGAATGAAAGAAAGAATCTGTGATAATGCGTCGGGCAAACCAGCCTTTCTTTGGCAGATAATTACTGTAGCCCAGCACGATGTCGGTGTTTGGAGTCATCTGTGCCGCAAGGCTTCTCAACCAGTTCTTGCTGACCGGATGGCAGTAAGGTTCCGTTACAACGATCCAGTCGTAGCGGCTGGCACGTATACCCATGGCGATGCCTAGTTTTTTCCGGCTGACGTAGCGGGCAGTTTTCGGAATAAAAGTATGGTAAAGGTTCTCGTAGCGGTCGGACAACAGTTTCAGAATATCTTCGTCCTCGCCGGCCGACTTGTCGTTGATGACGATGACTTCAAACTTCGGATAATCCTGTTCGAGTATTGCCGGAAGGTTTTGGTTCAGGGCACTGCCGGAGTCTTTTGTCACGATAATGACCGAAAGCGGAGGCAAATCGGTTGCAGCAGGTTCATTTCCTTTTTTGAATAGTTGGTGTATGCGGTTGTAGATTCCGAAGACATAGCATAATTGAATAATGCAAAGTATGCCACAGGTTGCAGCCAGCAGAAAGGTCGTAGATGCAAAATCAAGTGTAATCATGTTGTGAATCTTATAATAAAATCGGTACAAAAATAGGGCAAATTTTCGAGATAGACGTCAATCTGACTTCTAATAAAGGATGATTTTTTGTGCCTTGCTCATTTTTCTTTATCTTTGCATGACAAAAAATAAAGGTGTTACGCCGCCTGTTGAATCAGAAATATTAAAGATAAGAAATGAAGAATATACGTAATTTTTGTATTATTGCCCATATCGACCACGGAAAGTCCACATTGGCCGACAGACTTCTGGAGTACACACAGACTATCAAGATTACGGAAGGACAGATGTTGGACGACATGGATCTGGAGCGTGAGCGCGGTATAACCATCAAGAGCCATGCCATCCAGATGGAGTATACCTATAAAGGAGAAAAATATATCCTGAACCTGATTGATACTCCGGGACATGTGGATTTCTCATACGAGGTATCCCGCTCCATTGCGGCCTGTGAAGGTGCCTTGCTGGTAGTGGATGCTTCGCAAGGCGTGCAGGCGCAGACAATCTCGAACCTGTATATGGCACTGGAACACGATCTGGAGATTATTCCGGTAATGAACAAATGTGACATGGCAAGTGCCATGCCCGAGGAAGTGGAAGATGAAATAATCGATTTGCTGGGCTGTAAGCGTGAAGACATTATCCGTGCTTCGGGAAAGACCGGCATGGGAGTTGAGGAGATTCTTCAGGCGGTGGTAGAGCGCATCCCTTGTCCGAGTGGCGACGAAAACGCACCTTTGCAGGCACTTATCTTCGACTCTGTATTCAATTCGTTCCGAGGTATCATTGCATATTTCAAGGTAGAAAACGGAATTATCCGTACCGGCGATAAAGTAAAGTTCTTCAATACTGGTAAAGAATACGATGCTGATGAGGTGGGAGTACTGAAAATGGATATGGTTCCCCGCAAGGAACTTCGTACGGGCGACGTTGGATATATCATTTCCGGTATCAAGACTTCACGGGAAGTCAAGGTAGGTGATACGATTACACATATAGCTCGTCCGTGCGACAAGGCAATCGACGGATTCGAGGAAGTTAAGCCGATGGTGTTTGCCGGCGTGTATCCTATAGAAGCCGAAGATTACGAAAACCTGCGTGCCTCGCTGGAGAAACTTCAACTGAACGATGCTTCGCTTACCTTCCAGCCTGAATCTTCACTGGCCTTGGGATTTGGATTCCGTTGCGGTTTTCTGGGACTGCTCCACATGGAGATTGTACAGGAACGTCTGGACCGTGAGTTTGACATGAACGTCATTACGACCGTGCCCAACGTATCGTATATGGTATACGACAAGCAGGGAAATGTGCAGGAAGTACACAATCCTGGCGGCATGCCCGATCCGACGCTTATCGACCATATCGAGGAACCTTATATCGATGCTTCTATCATTACTACAACCGACTATATTGGTCCGATTATGACCTTGTGTCTGGGTAAGCGAGGTGAACTGGTCCGTCAGGATTATATCTCGGGCAATCGTGTGGAACTGCATTATAAAATGCCGTTGGGAGAGATCGTCATCGACTTTTATGACAAGCTGAAGAGTATTTCGAAAGGATATGCTTCGTTCGATTACCATCAGTCGGGCTTCCGTCCGTCGAAGCTGGTCAAGCTCGATATCCTTTTGAATGGAGAGTCTGTCGACGCGCTTTCTACCCTGACTCACTTCGACAATGCTTACGATCTGGGACGCCGTATGTGCGAAAAGCTGAAAGAACTGATACCTCGTCAGCAGTTCGAAATTGCCATTCAGGCAGCTATCGGTGCAAAGATTATCGCCCGCGAAACAATCAAGGCGGTGCGTAAGGATGTAACGGCCAAATGTTATGGCGGTGACGTCAGCCGTAAGCGTAAGCTGCTCGAAAAACAGAAGAAAGGAAAGAAGCGAATGAAACAGATTGGTACGGTAGAAGTACCGCAGAAAGCTTTCCTTGCCGTGCTTAAACTGGATTAAATTTATAATTCTTTATTTGTTTCATACCCTTTGCTTCTCGCCGGATTCCTGTACAGTCAGACTACACAGACTGGTAGGAATGGAGCGTGATGCAAAGGGTATTTTGTTGTCTGAAAGAACATGTCTTTATCTTTAGCGAAAACTTCCTTGACACTTGGGAAAAAACGTGGCGACGTTTTTTATTTTTTTGTACAAAAAACTTTTTTATTTGTACAAAAAACAAGTTCTTCTTGCTCATATCCCTCCTGAAATTTGTAAATCTTTTCATGAAAGATAATTTCACTTTTTCGACAAAGTCTTTAATTAATATTTTGAAAATACGGAAAAAAGAGTTTCCTTTGTAACAAATCATTAAACAAATTCGTGTTTAATAAGAATTAAAGGTGCTTCTGTTGAATGGAATTGGTTTGTGGTTTTAGCTCTTAAATTGGATTGTCTGTAATACAGTATTCTCTCTTTTGTACTATATCCTTTTTTGTTTTTTCCCGGAAATAAGTCTGGCCTGATTACTGTGTGTGCAGGCTGATTGTTTAACCTCTAACCTCTCTGAATTATGGAAGATAATGAAAAAACGTTTCCGGACGATACGCTGGTTACCATGTTTCGTGGTGGCGATAATCATGCTTTCGAAGTTTTGCTGGCCCGTTATACGGGTGATATCAAAAGGTCGATCAAAAAGAGCACGATGAGCAACTGCGATACTGCCGACGATCTGTATCAGGAAATAGTCGTTCATCTTTGTGAAAAACTGAAAGGCATGTATCAGGCAAACGGGCACTTCGCTGCGTGGCTGAACTGTGTAGTGGGGAATTTTTTATGTAGTGTGTATCGCAAGAGGCATCACGAGACTCTGCCGTTGAAGCTGGATGTGCTGAAAGACACAGATGCAGCCGAGGGAACCCTTACAGCCGAAAAGAAAGAACAGAAGTTCATCGATCTGCAATGTGCCGTTGGCGGACTACCTCAAGACCTGTGCGAGCTGGTCCGGATGAAAATATGGGAAGGTCTGACCTATCAGGAAATTTCCGACCGCACGGGTATTAATCGCTCCACGGTAGCAAAGCGTTTAAGGTCTGCTTATCAAGAGTTGGAAAAGAGGATGCTGGCTATGGGATACGATGATGCACTGATATAATTTTTACTTTTTTTAATGAGAAAATAATTGTTAACGTTTACAATGAAACAATTTTTATAGTACATTTGCCACGAATTTGTAAAGTACGGTTTGCAAAAGATGGTAACTAATATTAAACATCTAGGTATTGTGGAAAACATCAATGGCTCTCGCCTGAAAGTGAAAATCGTGCAGAGTTCTGCTTGCTCTGCCTGTAGTGTGAAAGGACACTGCAGCGCTTCCGAAACGAAAGAAAAAATAATTGATGTTTATAATAAAAATAATGTTCCTTGCCAGGTAGGCGAACGGGTTATGATTGTAGGAACAACGTCGATGGGCATGAAAGCTGTACTGCTGGCTTTCGTGCTTCCTTTTATCGTGCTGTTGCTTGCATTGATCATTTCGCTGAAACTGACGGGAGGGGATGAGGCTGTTTCTGCCCTGGTTTCGTTGGGAACTTTGGTTCCTTACTACCTTATTATATATATATGTAGAAACAGACTCAGCCGTTCGTTTATGTTTATATTAGAATCAATATATAATTAATAAACTAACTTATATTTTTATGAACTTAATTTTGGTTGCAGTGATTTCATTGGGAGCTATCGGTTTGATTGCCGCAGTAATCCTGTATGTAGCTTCAAAGAAGTTTGCTGTGTATGAAGATCCGCGAATCGCTCAGGTAGCCCAGGTGCTTCCTCAAGCCAACTGCGGTGGATGTGGTTATCCGGGCTGTTCTGGTTTTGCCGCTGCTTGCGTGAAGGCTGGTTCGCTGGACGGAAAACTGTGTCCGGTAGGTGGTCAGCCTACTATGGAGAAGGTCGCTGGTATTTTGGGACTGGAAGCAGTTGTTTCAGAACCTAAGGTAGCAGTAGTAAGATGTAATGGAACATGTGCCAATCGTCCGAAGCTGACTCAGTATGATGGCGTCCGCTCGTGTGTGGTTGCCAATTCTACTTACGGAGGCGAAACCGGTTGTACGTTTGGCTGTCTGGGCTGCGGCGACTGTGTGGCTGCCTGCCAGTTCGATGCCATCCACATGAATCCTGAAACCGGTCTGCCCGAGGTGGACGAAAGCAAATGTACTGCTTGTGGAGCTTGTAGCAAAGCATGTCCGCGCAACATCATCGAGATCCGTCCGAAAGGCAAGAACAATCGCCGTGTGTATGTACAGTGTGTCAACAAGGACAAGGGCGCTGTGGCTCGCAAGGCCTGTGCTGCCGCATGTATCGGTTGTGGCAAGTGCGTGAAGGTTTGTCCGTTTGAGGCTATTACTTTGGAAAACAACCTGGCTTACATCGATCCGGCCAAGTGTAAGTCTTGCCGCAAGTGTGAGATGGAATGTCCTCAGCATGCTATTATAGCAGTAAACTTCCCGCCGCGTAAGGCTAAACCTGCTGAAGCTGCTCCGGCTGCTGAACAGCCTGCTCCGGCTGCACCGAAGACTGCTGCTGAGCCGAAGAAGGACGCTCCTGAAGTAAAAGCTGCCGAGGCTCCGAAAGCTGAGGCTTAATCAACAATTAGTAATCAATTAAAAAAGATATTTACAGTGAAGACATTTAGAATTGGTGGAGTTCATCCAGCAGAAAATAAATTGTCAGCGGGCAAAGCCATCGAAACCCTTGCTCTCCCAAAGCAGGCCGTTTTCCCTTTGTCACAGCATATCGGTGCTCCTGCTACTGCTATCGTAAAGAAAGGTGATGTAGTGAAGGTGGGAACCAAGATTGCTGAAGCCGGAGGCTTTGTTTCGGCAGCTATCTTCTCTTCTGTATCCGGTAAGGTGAACAAGATAGATAGCGTTATCGATGCCAGTGGTTATCGTAAACCGGCTATTTTTATCGACGTGGAAGGCGACGAATGGGAAGAGAGTATTGACCGCAGCACCAAGCTGGTGAAGGAATGTAACTTGACTCCCGAAGAGATTGTTGCTAAAATAAAGAACGCAGGTGTTGTTGGTATGGGTGGTGCTTGCTTCCCGACTCATGTAAAACTGACTCCTCCTCCGGGCTGCAAGGCAGAATGTGTAATCATCAATGCCGTAGAGTGTGAACCGTATCTGACTGCCGACCATCGGCTGATGCTTGAAAAGCCTGATGAGATTCTGGTAGGTGTACAGATTCTGATGAAGGCTGCCAAGGTAACCAAAGCTTATATCGGCATTGAAAACAATAAGCCCGATGCCATCAAGTTGATGACTGAAAAGGCTGCTTCTTATCCGGGCATCGAGGTCGTTCCTCTGAAAGTAAAATATCCGCAGGGCGGTGAAAAACAGCTGATTGATGCTGTAATCGGACGTCAGGTTCCGGCTCCTCCTGCAATCCCTATCAATGTAGGTGCGGTAGTACAGAACGTAGGAACTGCTTATGCCGTTTATGAAGCCGTACAGAAGAACAAGCCGTTGTTCGAACGTATTGTTACTGTAACAGGTAAATCATTGAAGAATCCTTCCAACTTCCTGACTCGTATGGGTACTCCGATGAGCCAGCTGATTGACGCAGCTGGAGGTCTTCCCGAAGATACGGGTAAAGTTATCGGCGGTGGTCCGATGATGGGTAAGGCGCTTGCCAATACAGAAGTGCCTATCTGCAAAGGTAGTTCGGGCGTATTGATCATGAACGACAAAGAAGCACGCCGTGCGGAACCTCAGCCGTGTATCCGTTGTGCCAAGTGTGTAAGCGCTTGTCCGATGGGACTGGAGCCGTTCTTGCTGGCTACTTGTTCGGCTCATGGCGACTGGGAACGTGTGGAACATGAAATGATCATGTCTTGTATCGAGTGCGGTTCATGTCAGTTTACATGTCCTTCTCATCGTCCGATGCTGGATTACATTCGTTTAGGTAAAGGTAAGGTGGGCGGAATTATCCGTGCACGTAACGCTAAAAAATAATTGAAATCGAATTATGGCAAACAAATTAATTGTATCATTATCACCCCACGTGCATAGCGGTGACAGCGTACAGAAGAATATGTACGGTGTTATCATCGCTCTGATACCTGCCTTGCTTGTGTCATTCTACATGTTCGGCCTGGGGGCTGTTATCGTTACGCTGACTTCTGTCATCGCGTGTCTGTTCTTTGAATGGGCTATTACAAAATACATTCTGAAACGTGAACGCACAACCATCACCGATGGTTCGGCTGCGTTGACCGGACTTCTTCTGGCATTTAACTTGCCTTCTAATCTTCCGTTGTGGATTATCATTATCGGTGCGCTGGTTGCTATCGGCGTAGGTAAGATGACTTTCGGCGGTCTGGGCTGCAATCCGTTTAACCCTGCACTGGTGGGACGTATCTTCTTGCTGATTTCTTTCCCCGTACAGATGACTTCATGGCCTGTTGCCGGACAGTGGGCAAGCTATACCGATGCTGAAACAGCTGCTACTCCGCTTGCACTGATGAAGCAGGCTGTACATGGCGATGCGAGCGCATTGAGCCAGTTGCCTGATACGATGAGCCTGTTCCTGGGTAACAATCCGGGATGTATCGGTGAAATCAGTTCATTGGCCTTGCTGATTGGTCTGGTATATATGTTGTGGAAGAAGATTATCTCATGGCATATTCCGGTATCAATCATTGTAACTGTATTTGTTTTCTCTGGTTTGATGCATCTGGCTAACCCGACTGTTTACGCATCGCCGTTCGCTCATCTGTTTACAGGTGGACTGATGCTGGGAGCTATCTTTATGGCAACCGACTATGTAACTTCGCCGATGACTCACAAAGGCATGATTATTTACGGTGTGGCTATCGGATTCCTGACAGTTGTTATTCGTCTTTTTGGTGCTTATCCGGAAGGAATGTCATTCGCTATCTTTATCATGAATGCATTTACTCCGTTGATTAACACTTATTGTAAACCTAAACGATTCGGGGAGGTAGTGAAGAAATGAAAAAACTTGAATCATCTTTAAAGAATATGGCCTTGGCTTTGACAGGCTTTTCTGTCGTAGCCGGCGCTTTGCTGGGCTGGGTGAACGATGTGACCGCTGAGCCGATTGCACAGGCAAATGCCAAGACTCTGAGCGATGCAATTGCTGTAGTGGTTCCGGGATTTGATAATAATCCTGCCGAAGCACCCGAAACAGTAGAAGTAAACGGTGTAACTTACAAAATTTATAAGGCAACGAAAGGTGGACAGCCTATTGGTGCTGCCGTAGAATCGTCTGCCAATGGTTTTGGTGGTACGCTGACAGTGCTGGTTGGTTTTGATAACGATGGCAACATCATCGACTATTCTTTGCTGAGTCATGCCGAGACTCCGGGACTGGGTTCGAAGGCTGCCGACTGGTTTAAGAAAGGAGCCAAGGGTGATATTACCGGAAAGAATCCGGGTGAAGCACCTTTGACAGTAAGTAAGGATGGTGGACAGATTGATGCTATCACTGCCTCTACCATTACTTCACGCGCTTTCTTGCTGGCAGTGAACAATGCGTATGCTGCATATAAGAATCAGCATGTAGACAGCATGAGTGGAGCTACTTCACACGCTGCATCGGAAGATGAAGCACCGGCTGCTGCGACTGATAGTACAAATGTTGAAAATAATTAATAGGAGAGGAGCAGACTATGAATAATTTTAAAGTATTGATGAACGGGATTGTTAAGGAAAATCCTACGTTTGTACTCCTTCTGGGTATGTGTCCTACGTTGGGTACTACCTCTTCGGCCATCAATGGTATGGGTATGGGACTGGCTACGATGTTCGTGCTGATATGTTCGAATGTGGTAATTTCGTCGATTAAGAATCTGGTTCCTGATATGGTACGTATTCCTATCTTCGTTGTGGTCATCGCTTCGTTCGTAACCTTGTTGCAGATGCTTATGCAGGCATACGTTCCTGCTCTGTATGCTACCCTTGGTTTGTTTATCCCCTTGATTGTGGTGAACTGTATCTTGCTGGGACGTGCAGAGGCTTTCGCTGCAAAGAACAATCCGCTGTCGTCGTTCTTCGACGGTCTGGGTATGGGACTTGGCTTCACCATTGCCTTGACATTGCTGGGTGGTGTTCGTGAATTCCTTGGAACAGGTAAGTTGTTCAACATTGCTATCATGCCTGAAAACTATGGCATGCTGATTTTCGTGCTGGCTCCTGGTGCATTTATCGTATTGGGTTACCTCATTGCTATCGTAAACCGTCTGAAAAAGGCATAACTCCTAAAAAGAAGAAGATATGGAATATATATTGATATTTATCACCGCTATCTTTGTGAACAACATTGTGTTGTCACAATTCCTCGGTATCTGTCCGTTCTTGGGCGTATCTAAGAAGGTAGAAACCGCTATGGGTATGGGAGCTGCTGTTGCTTTCGTGTTGACACTGGCTACCATCGTAACGTATGTTATCCAGAAGTTTGTCCTCGATGCTTTCGGACTGGGTTATTTGCAGACTATCGCATTTATCCTTGTCATCGCTGCATTGGTACAGATGGTGGAAATCATCTTGAAGAAAGTTTCCCCGGCCTTGTATCAGGCGCTGGGCGTGTTCTTGCCGCTGATTACGACAAACTGTTGTATCCTGGGTGTAACTATTCTGGTTATCCAGAAAGACTATGATTTGCTGACAGGTGTTATCTATGCATTCTCTACGGCACTCGGATTTGCTCTGGCTCTGATTGTTTTCGCAGGCATTCGCGAACAACTCAGCTTGGTCAATATTCCGAAAGGCATGCGTGGAATGTCTATCGCACTGGTGACTGCCGGTTTGCTGGCAATGGCATTCATGGGATTCTCAGGTGTAGATAAAGGACTGGCTGTTTTGTTCGGTCTTCAATAACAAATTACACCTTATATTATATAGAAGAGCAGAGCTCCTTGCATCCAGAAGGGTGAAGGGGCTCTGCTCTTTTTTAGGTGCATGCATATTTATTTGATAAATTTGAGATAGTTTTTTTAGAGGGATTGCATGATATTCGATAATTATTCCTACTTTTGTTGAAACAAATATTTATAGGACGTAATTTAATAGCAATATGAAAGAAAGAATTCTGGTTACAGGTGGAACTGGTTACATCGGTTCTCATACAGTTGTAGAGCTTCAGAATAGTGGTTACGAGGTAATTATCGTAGATAATCTTTCGAACTCGCGTGCAGACGTAGTCGACAACATTGAAAAGATTACAGGTATTCGTCCTGAATTCGAAAAGGTAGACTGCTTGGACTATGCAGGAATGGATGCTGTTTTTGCTAAATATCCGGGCATTAAAGGTATTATCCATTTTGCTGCAAGTAAGGCTGTTGGCGAATCTGTTCAGAAACCTTTATTGTATTATCGCAATAACTTGGTTTCATTGATCAATATACTTGAACTGATGCCTAAACACAATGTGCCGGGTATTATCTTCTCTTCTTCATGTACTGTATACGGACAGCCGGACAAACTTCCTGTAACGGAAGAGGCTCCAATCAAGAAAGCTGAATCTCCTTATGGAAATACCAAGCAGATCAATGAGGAAATTATCCGTGATACAGTAGCTTCCGGTTCTCCGATTCATGCTATTTTGTTACGTTATTTCAATCCGATTGGTGCTCATCCAAGTGCTCTTATCGGTGAATTGCCAAATGGTGTTCCGCAGAACCTTATTCCGTATCTGACTCAGACAGCCATTGGTATCCGTGAAAAACTGAGTGTTTTTGGTGATGATTACAATACTCCTGACGGTTCTTGTATCCGCGACTACATTTATGTGGTAGATTTGGCCAAGGCACATGTCATTGCTATGAACCGTATTCTGCAAAACAAGCAGAAAGATAAAGTGGAAGTATTCAATATCGGTACCGGTAGGGGCGTTTCCGTTTTGGAACTGATTCATGCATTTGAGGCTGCTACAGGTGTTAAATTGAATTATCAGATTGCAGGTCGCCGTGCCGGTGATATTGAACAGGTATGGGCGGATCCTACTTATGCAAATAACGAGCTGGGCTGGAAGGCAGAAACTTCAATAGAAGAAACATTGCGTTCGGCTTGGAACTGGCAATTGAAACTTCGTGAAAGAGGAGTTCAATAACCGTATAAAAACTAATTGATAAAAAACGTTAATACATAAAACCAAAACGTTTGAAGAAATGTTTTATTGATGCAGACGCTTAAAGTACTTGTATGTATGTGAATATGTGTAAGTATTGTCTGTTCCCCTTGGGAACGGGGCGTTTATGCATAGTAGTTTTGTCGTGTTTTATTTTGTGTTTGTGTTGTGACTGTTTCTCGACGTGAGTCGAGAAACAGTTTTTTTATTTCTGGATTTTATTATACCTTTGCGGCCGATTTCCTAAGTCGGGCTGGTATTTGTTGAAGATTCAGACAGATTTCCGAAATCAAGGGAATGGGACTTCCCTGTTATAAACCGCTAATTGAATAGCTGATAGTTCCTGCCGGAGTTAGTCTTTTGTAAGACTGGCAGGGTTGTTGTGTCCTCGTCTTGCTTGTCCGAAAAGTGTTCCGGCTTTCGTTTTTGAGAAAATTTATTTAGGGTATAAGAAATATTTGAAGAAGACAAGAGATGAAAATTTTAAAGAAACAAAACTTTGTGACGAGGCAGGAACAATTTCCTTTATTTCCTTATTTGTTTAAATGGCTTTTCCTTTCGGCCTTGTCGGGAGCCTGCATAGGTTCGGCTTCTGCACTTTTGCTAGTTTCTCTGGAGTGGGCCACTCAGTATCGTGAACATCATTTATGGATTATCGCCTTGCTTCCCGTAGCAGGTCTGTTGATCGGGTTGATGTATCATTATCTGGCGGGAACAGCAGCACGGGGGAATAACTTTCTGATAGAGGAAATCCGCTCTCCTCACGATATTATTCCTTTCCGTATGGCACCTCTGGTATATATCGGAACGGTATTGACTCATCTTTTCGGCGGTTCGGCCGGACGTGAAGGTACCGGTGTGCAGATGGGTGGAGCAATAGCCGACCGCTTTTCCAAGCTGTTCCGCCTACCTAGACGTGACCATCGGGTAATGGTGGCAATCGGTATCAGTGCGGGTTTTGCTTCAGTGTTCGGGACTCCTCTGGCGGGAGCTGTGTTCGGACTGGAGGTAATTGTAGTAGGTCGGATGCGGTATGAAGCGATTCTTCCGGTTTTCCTTTCGGCTGCTTTTGCTCAGTTGACCTGCCATGCGTGGGGAGTGGAGCATACGCTTTATCCGGCACCTTTGGTACCGGCACTGGGAGTTACCAGCATTTTATGGGTTGCTCTTTCGGGTATATTATTCGGAATTGTTGCGATGATTTTCTCTCGTTCCATCGGCTTTTGGGGAGGACTGGCCAAAAAGTATATTTCCTATCCGCCTTTGCGCCCGGTCGCAGGAGGAGTAATCATAGCTTTGGCGGTTTGGGCATTGGGCACTACTAAATACATCGGTTTGGGTGTTCCGACCATTGTTGCTTCTTTTTCGGAGCAACAGATGTGGTACGACTTTTTGTTGAAACTGCTTTTTACGACTTTTACCATTGGAGTCGGTTTTAAAGGTGGGGAAGTAACTCCGTTGTTTTTCGTCGGAGCTACCTTGGGTAGTGCGTTATCATTCATCATTCCGTTGCCTATGGGTCTGTTGGCAGGCTTGGGATTTGTAGCCGTTTTTGCCGGAGCTACCAATACACCTATAGCTTGTACCTTTATGGGTATTGAACTTTTTGGCATCGAACCGGGCATTTATTTGGGGATAGCCTGCGTGGTGGCTTATTTATTTTCTGGGCATACAGGTATTTATACATCACAAGTGGTGGGAACTCCCAAACACCTGATTTACTTGCGTGATAAGGGTAGAACACTGAAGTAACTCTTGATTTAGCGCAAGATTTTGAGGCCTGAAATGAGAAAAATATTCATTTGAAAGCACAATCAAGCGCGGGTTTCCGTAATTTTGTGTTCGATTTCAGAAACAGACACAGATATGGCACAATTGAGAGAGATGACAGCGGGACCTTCGTTACCGTTGATTTTCAACTTTACCTTACCCTTATTGTTAGGAAATTTGTTGCAGCAGACTTATTCATTGGTCGATGCTGCCATCGTTGGAAAGTTCCTTGGTATTAATGCTTTGGCTTCCGTAGGAGCAAGTACTTCGGTTGTCTTTCTCATTTTAGGCTTCTGCAACGGATGTTGTGGTGGATTTGCCATTCCGGTAGCGCAGAAATTCGGAGCGCACGATTATGTGACGATGCGGCGTTACGTTTCTGTCAGTTTGAAGATAGCCGGAGTCATGTCGGTGGTCATAGCCATATTGACGAGCTTATTGTGTGCTTTTATTCTTCGTACCATGCAGACTCCGGAGAACATCTTTCAGGGAGCTTACAATTATCTGCTGGTTACTTTTATCGGAGTGCCGTGCACCTTTTTTTATAACCTGCTTTCCAGTATCATCCGTGCATTGGGAGATAGTAAGACACCGTTCTGGTTCTTGCTTTTCTCTACCATATTGAATATTATCCTCGATTTGTTCTGCATATTGGTTATGGGGTGGGGTGTAACAGGTGCTGCCGTGGCTACTGTCTTTTCTCAAGGAGTATCGGCTGTGCTGTGCTATTTCTACATGTATCGTAAGTTTGATATTCTAAAAACCAATGCGTCCGATCGTCGTTTCCGTCCGGAACTTGCTCGACAATTAATGTATATCGGGGTTCCGATGGGCCTTCAGTTTTCCATAACGGCTATCGGTAGTATCATGCTTCAGAGTGCAAACAACGCATTAGGAACAGCATGTGTGGCAGCTTTCACCGCAGCGATGCGTATTAAGATGTTCGTAATGTGTGCCCTCGACAGCTTAGGAATGGCAATGGCAACTTACAGCGGTCAGAACTATGGTGCCGGAAAACCAGACCGTATCTGGCAAGGCATCAAGTCGGCTTCACTGATGATGATCATTTATGTAGCTGTGGTAGCAGCCATCATCTGGGGACTTGCCGATAAGTTTGCCTTGTTGTTTATTGCACCCGACGAAACAGAAATAATCTCAGATACAGCCTTATTCTTGCATATCAATGTATCTTTCTTCCCGTTGCTGGGAATGCTCAGTATTTTGCGTTATACCATTCAAGGAGCGGGATATACCAAACTTGCCATGTTCTCTGGGGTTTCTGAAATGATAGCCCGTATATTAGTCAGTCTGATCATTGTTCCGATGTGGGGATTCGTCGGTGTTTGTATGGGTGATCCTACTGCATGGCTTTTCGCTAACTTGTTCCTGATTCCGGCTTTTGTCTATGTCTATCGTCAGTTGCGGTGTATTGTAGCCAAGGAGGCTTAGTTCCTGACCCGCATTCGTTTCCAGATTCCGGCAGGAATGAGTTTCCAGAAAAAGACCATCACCTTGTATCTCCAGTCGATAATGGCGATGCGCTGCTTGCGATGGATAGCCCGTACGATGTGTCGTGCTACATTTTCCGGTTTCATTAGCATGGGATAATGTTTTCCGTCGTTGAGTAGTCCGGTAGCAACGAAGCCGGGGCGTATATCTGTAAAGCTGATCGGGAAGTGATGCATGTGAGCAAGCTGCTCTAGTCCGTCGATGTATAGGTTTTGGAAGCGCTTGGTTGCCGAATAAGCAGGAGCAATGCCCAGTCCTTTCGTGCCCGCAATGGAACTGATAACTGCTATATGTCCCTTACCTTGTTGCAGAAAATACCGGAAAGCATGTCCTACCATACGGGTAAATCCTGTTCCGTTCGTTTCCAAGGTATTCAGTTCAATGTCGGGGGCCAACTCAAAATTCTGAAAGCCGATACCGGAACAGTGTACATACAAATCCATTCCTCTTACTTCGTCTATCAGCGCATCAAACTCTTTTTCGGCTCCTTCCTTTCGAATATCAATGGTGCGGATCTGAATTCTTTCAGGAACTTGCCGCTGAAAGGCCTGTAACTTTTCCAGACGTCGGCCTGCAATCCCGAGGTACCAGCCTTCGGCTATTAATAATTTAGCCACTTCGTAGCCTATTCCAGAAGTAGCTCCCATGATAATTGCACGTTTTGTTGTTGATGGATTCATATGGCAGTTGAGATTTTGGGGTTATTTGTTACTACGTATTTCGTACATGAAGGTTTCAGATACAGGCACATGTTCGGCTTCACGGCTATAGAAAAACCGGTCTGCAAAAGGCATTTGCTCATTCAGCGGGCGGATTGCCTGCGTGAGGTGTGCGCAGAATGTCTTGTAGGAATGATTATTCATGCGTTTACCTGCGTCATCGCGGAACAGAATAGCATAGTGGTTCAGCGGGCGGGCATGCACTAGTTGGTTAATCTGCAAAGCCAGATCCCGTGCCTCGCGAGGCGAAATGCGGTCGAACAGACTGGATAGATTGAATATAATCAGTTCCGACAACACACTGTGCGCCGACCAGAAAGTGGAAGGTACGGCACCGATTCTGGGATAGAAGTTGCACGTAACCGAACGATAGGCTTCCTGTTCAAAGAAAGGTTGGGCTACCTTATCCATTTCCTCTATGGAATAAATGCCTAAGTAAGTCAGGTCCAAATGAGGAAGGCGACGGCAGGCATCGACGAAAGCCAGTCCCGACGCTCCGCTTTCATAACTCAGATCGCAGAAAACGACACGCCCCGAAACATTCCGGATAGCGTTGAACAGCCAGTTACCATTGGTTTCATACAATGCCCGAGCCGCACAATAGGCCCGTCGCATATAATAATAGTTGTATAGTTGCAGACGTTCACTTGCCGGAATTTCATTATCCGAAGAGGAAAAATCGTACCTCCCGTAAGCAGTCAGTTCCCGATTGCGAACTTCATCGTTGAGGGCTTCATCATCGACTGTCACGATCTTCTGAAACGCATTTCGGAAAGATTCCGGAAGCAGGTAACTATCCGACTGCACATCCCAGCCGGAAGTATATTCGGGTAATTCAAAATCTCCTCGACAAAAAGCTTCGGTACCCACATCGATGTATCCGTTGTTCATACGGATGTATTCCATCAGTTTGTAAAACGTGATGTTCGCTCCCAGTATCTGCGGGTTACCGGTCAGGAACAATTGCTTTCTGGCACGGGTGATTGCCACGTTCAGTTTACGGTCTATTAAGTATTCCCCCTCCCGGAAAGTATTGCTTGTCAGGAAGTTCAACTGACTGAAATTCTGGATGGTAAACGAGTAAATAATCACATCGCGCTGACTTCCCTGATAACGTTCTACGGTGTCGATTGAAATATTATTCAACTCGGGAATGTTGGTTTGAGCGATTTCCCTGCGTATCATGGCTATCTGGTTACGATAAGGAACGATAACGCCGACCGTTTTGTTGGCATCAAATGTTTCCGATGTCATCCCGTAGATACGAGTCAGGAGGGTTGCGACGATACGTGCCTCGTTGATGTTTGTCTTTTCCGAATAGTTTATGTTGTCCGGAGTTTCCGAAGGAATAAACACCATGCGCCGGGTTTGTATCAGTCTGTCCAGGTTGTCCTGAGGGGCAGGTGCCGACGGATAGGGCAGGCTTTCTTCCTGATGAGGCAGAGGAATAGGTTCCAGTTGCTCACGATAATAAAACGTATTGTTCGGAAACTCCGATATGGCAGGATGCATGCGACCTTGCTTGTGCAGGACACTGCGGAAGGCTTCATCACTTTGCTTGTACAACCGCTCGAAAAGAGAGTTACGGCAGTCGGTCAGTCCGATGGACTGTAACAACGGATCGTCTATTCGGGCTTCTTCTTCATTTTGCTGAGCGATGGCAGGCAACTGCTTGTAGTCGCCGATCAATATAAATTTGTCGATGGCATTGTCACGGTTGTGGCGTGCCGACAAAATGCCAATCAAGTCCGGTTCCAGTATCTGCGACGCCTCATCGATGATAGCCAGTGTGAAGTGTTTCAGGTTGAACAAATGCAACCGGCTGTTTATGGCAGTGGTCGTACCCACAAAGATGCGTGTCTGCGAGATTTTCTTCTGAATATCCGTCAGTTTCGGGCAGTCGGCAAGGCTGTACTTTAAGAGATAAGGAACAAAACGCTTGTCGCACGACAACTCATTTCCTATCCGGATAAAAGGAGTCTTTTCTGCGATTCCCGAACCGACCAGCATGTTGCAGATCTCGTCTACCGCACGATTGGTATACGACAACAGCAGGAGAGAGGTATTCGGATCGGTTAATGCTTCCTCTACCATGTAGCGCAAAGCACATGAAGTTTTTCCTGTTCCCGGAGGGCCTACCAGCAAAAAGTAGTCATCAGTCTGCTTCTCTTTCAGGATCAGTTCGTCGAAACTACCGTACGAACCATTCATACTACGCTCCGGATGCTGTTGAGGCGTACGCAGTCCCAGCAGCAGCTCCTTGCGGTCGGCACGGGCAGACAGGAAAGCATAGAGTCCACGTATCGCATTCACCGACGAAGCATCCGAGGAATCATGTTCTATGGCAAAGACTTCATCGTCCTTACCTATAATATCTTTATTCTGCTGACCGTTGCGTAAAAGTACAGTCAGCTGCTGAGGCTGAATGTCTACAATATTCCCTTTCATCAGAATCTGCCGGCGTACATCCGGCTCTCCCCGATAGGCATAAAAGATAATGATATCGCCCGTCCGGAAATTAGGCAGGAAATCCTCTCCCTGTTCGGGAATATTCAAGTCGATGATGTCGTAACCTTTTCCCGGAGCACTTTGACGCTTTTCGGTAATGGTCAGTCCGAGCAGGATGTTTCCCGACTCTATCTTTTCGGCAAGAGGCGTATGCCAGAGTCCGGCAAAGCCGTTGGACGGATCGTTTCTTCCGCCTGTCTTGCTTAAAATCTGCTCCTTCGACACAAACGTAAAGAAACGCTGGAAATAAGCCCGTTCCAATGGAGTGCAACGTTTCAGCGTATTGATGGTTTCCTGCAACTGCGGCTCCTGATAGTCGTTCCACAATTTGCTGTGTACTTGCAGTTCGTTCAGCAAGTCGGTATTCAGCTCTTCCGTAACGGGAGCAATGGCTCCTTCACCGAAAGCAATCTCACCTGCTACAATCTGGTTGCGCAGCCGGATGCTTTCACGGAACAAGGTTTCGGCAAAGTGCTCGATCATCAGGCCGTCGGTATATTTGGAATAAAGCAGGAACGTCTGCAAATCCTCCGTCTTGCGTCCGAAGTTATACATCAGTACCCCCTGATAAAGCATCATCTGAATGAAATGATCCTCCTTGTGACGGCGGTTGTATTCATCCCTCTTTCCGGATTTCTGTTCCACAAGCACCTTGAAATCCTTTTGAAGCATATCCACACGTCCCTGCAAACCAAGTTGTTCGCAGATGAAAGAAGCCTCGAGCAAAGTATTGTGCTTGTCGAAAGCTTGAATGTTATGTGGTAAGATATCGTGCACAAACGACCGGATATTCATCATCTGCGCCTGCGCCTGTTCGTGAAAGTTGGCTGGGATGGGGTAGGTACAGAACTCCAGTGCCGATGAAGCGAAGAACTTCTTGATCGTATCTTTATAAGTCACAGGCTTGTCGTCCCGCTCGTTGATGTAATCATCGAGGAACTGGCTCGCCAGGTTACCCATCAGGATCGGAGCCGTATTAGCCTTAGGCTTTACTTTATTCATGAAGAAGTTCAGCGGATGATGCCCGTATTCGCGGAAGCAGGCAGCCAGCGAACTGATGTCTATCAGATAATCAGGATGAATCACTATCAGGTTCGGGATGTAATGATTCTCCTCGTCTACACGTACGTCCAGCAGATTCAACTGAAGATTTTCCGTCAGCAATTCTTTCAGGTACAGCAAGTCGCCGTTATAGCCGCCTTTGGCATAGTCGATGATGATGAAAGGATCTTCGTCACTGTCGGTTGCGGCAAATATTTTTGTATCGTCCCAACTGCTGACTGCGGCGCGGACATACGGAATGCGTGAATGCCGTGTACCGTGGTAGGGGCGGTTGGAGTGAGGAATTTCCGGTATCAGCGAAGCCGGAATGTCCTCTTCGAAAGCCAGCGATACGAAGCGGACAATCGCCCGCAGGTCGTATAAATACTCTTCCATCACCGGATGAAAGTCGTCGCGCATGGCCGCATTGCAATTGCGGCGCATGGTCTGTATGGCATACTTGTCGGAAGGAGTCATCCGTTTCTCCTTGCAAATATAGTCCAGACGCGAAAACAAGTTGGCAAACGAAAATGTAACTCCTGTCGTCAGTTCGTAACAGGCTTGTTCCAAAACCTTGTAAAGCAGAATATATTTGGCACGGATATTTTCAAGAGCCGCGGCGGGTTGCCGGTGTATTTGTTCAATACGGTAATATAAATCGAAAGACTGTAACTCTATATGGTTGGTCGAATTTACGGGCATGTCGGGATTAAAAACTTATCAAAAACTTAGATAACGATTCAAATATACAACTATTTTCTGAAACCGTATCATCTTTTTACGGTCGTTTCGCTTTCAGAGAAGAGGGTTTCTGCTGGGATGGGGATAGTAAATTCCGTGCCGTATTTGGACATCGAGGACTTGATGTTTGATACGAAAGGAGGGGGTTGAATGGTAAATTCCGTGCCGTATTTAGCTTGCAGCGGGTTCTATTTGAGCGAGATTCGCGTCAGAATACAAGCAAGTCGCAGGTTTTGATTGATGTTGTATATTTTCTTTGTTATCTTTGTCGGTATGAAAAACGAGATTGTCTTATGAAACATGTTGTGGAGTGTATGCGAGCCTTGTGCCCGATATCTGATGAAACGGTAGAGAAGCTGGAAAGTCTTGTCGTAAAATGTAACTATCCCAAAAGGTATCAGCTGATAAAAGAAAATATGTTTTGCAAGTATGCCTATTTCATTGAAAAGGGGATGACACGTTCGTTCTGGCTGGTGGACGGGGAAGAGATTACGACCTCCTTTTCCTGCGAAGGTGGAATTGTCTTCAGCATGGATGAATTGTATTATAATACTTGAGTTCAACTTATAAATGCAACTTTTTGGGTGCGGA
>FR887767.1 GCA_000432735.1 Bacteroides sp. CAG:443 | reverse complement strand
CCATCTCAATTCATTTTGAGACGGCCTCTCTGTTTTTATGTTGAAAGACATGATTGAAGTGGCTTTGTCTTTAAATAGTTGCAAATGGAATTTTTTTTGTCTAAAAATGGAAAAAATACCAATTAATTTTTTTCTTTATTTCATTTAATTACTATTTTTGAAGTGACAATAAAATAACATTTTTTATAGAATTTATTAATTATAACCTTAATATAACAGCTATGAGTTATTTACGATTTGATAAAACGCTAATGACGAATTTGGAGGAATCTCTTACACGGGAGATTCTACGTACAAATCGTTCGGGTGCGTACCACTGTTCTACTATTGTAGATTGTAATACTCGCAAATATCATGGTTTGTTGGTCATCCCTGTTCCAGAACTGGATGATGAAAACCATGTGTTGCTTTCTTCTTTGGATGAAACAGTCGTACAGCACGGAGCTGAGTTCAACTTAGGACTCCATAAATATCATGGAGACAACTTTAGTCCGCGTGGACATAAGTATATCCGTGAGTTTGAGTGTGAAAAGGTTCCTACTACTATCTATCGAGTAGGAGGGGTCGTTCTGAAAAAGGAGAAATTATTTGTTCACCATGAAAACAGAATCCTGATCCGTTATACTTTATTGGAGGCTCATTCGACTACGACTCTTCGCTTGCGTCCATATTTGGCTTTTCGTAGTGTTCGGCAGTATACGCATGAAAACTCGCAGGCAAGTCGTCATTATGATGAGGTTAAGAATGGATTGAAAACTTGTATGTACCCGGGATATCCTGATTTGTACATGCAAATGAGTAAGGAAAATGAATTCCATTTTCAGCCAGATTGGTACAGAGGCATCGAATATACAAAGGAACAAGAACGTGGATATGATTTCAATGAGGATTTGTATGTTCCGGGATATTTCGAAATGGAAATAACAAAAGATGAGCCGATTGTTTTCTCTGGTGGTATCTCTGAAATTGAACCTGACAGCTTGAATGCACTGTTTGCTGCTGAAGCAGATAGACGTACTCCTCGTGATAGTTTCAAGAACTGCCTGATTAATGCAGCACATCAGTTCTTGAATAAACAAGGTGATGAATCTTATATTTTAGCAGGATATCCGTGGTTTAAATGCCGTGCACGTGATATGTTTATTTCATTGCCGGGATTGACTCTTGCCATCAATGAACTTGATAAATTTGATATGGTAATGCATACTGCCATAAAGGCAATTTATGCTTTCATGAATGAAGAAGATACGGATTTGAAAGTTTATGAGATGGAACATCCGGATGTTCTTCTGTGGGCAGTATGGACTATCCAGCAGTTTGGTAAGACTGTTTCCCGTAAGGAGGCTTATCAGAAATATGGTACGTTGCTGAAGGATATAATGACTTATCTTACAGAAGGCAAACATCCTAATTTGACAGTTTACGATAATGGATTGATCTATTCTCGTGGAACCGAAAAGGCTATTACATGGATGAATGCAACTGTCAATGGACGTCCGGTAACACCGCGTTCTGGATATATCGTAGAATTTAATACTCTTTGGTATAATGCACTGATGTATGTATCAGAACTGATTGCCGAGTACGAAGGAACTTCTGATTTTACTTCTCGCTTATCTGCATTGGCACAGAAAACAGAAAAGTCTTTTGTTAGCACTTTCTTGAATGAATATGGTTATTTACTGGATTATGTGGATGGCGATATGCTGGACTGGAGTGTTCGTCCGAATATGATTTTTGCAGCTGCTTTCGATTATTCACCATTGGATGCAAAGCAGAAAAAAGGTGTAGTAGATATTGTTACGAAAGAGTTGCTTACTCCTAAAGGATTACGTTCATTAAGTCCGAAGAGTGGCGGATATAATCCTAATTATGTAGGTCCGCAGTTGCAGCGTGATTATGCATATCATCAGGGTACTGCATGGCCGTGGTTGGAAGGTTTCTATCTGGAAGCTTACTTGCGCCTGTATAAACGTAGCGCTATTTCGTTTGTAGAACGTCAGATGATTGGCTACGAAGATGAAATGAGTTTGCACTGCCTCGGAACGATCCCTGAATTGTTTGATGGAAATCCGCCGTTTAAAGGCCGAGGTGCTATATCATTCGCAATGAATGTAGCACAAATATTGAGAACTTTAAATCTATTGGACAAATATGATAATCAATAAAAAGGAGGAAAGAATATGAAAGTTTTAATGTTTGGTTGGGAATTTCCTCCTCATATTTTAGGAGGTTTAGGTACTGCTAGTTACGGTTTGACTAAAGGTATGTCACAACAGCCGGATATGGAGATTACTTTCTGTATTCCGAAACCGTGGGGAGATGAAGACCAAAGTTTCCTGAAAATTATTGGAATGAACAGTGTTCCTATTGTATGGCGTGATGTACAATGGGATTATGTAAATAGTCGTGTGGGAAGTTATATGGATCCGCAATTGTATTACGATTTGCGAGAACATATTTATGCTGACTTTAATTATATGCATACAAACGATTTGGGTTGTATGGAATTTTCGGGACGTTATCCGGATAACTTGCACGAAGAAATAAATAACTATTCGATTGTAGCAGGAGTTGTTGCACGTCAGCAGCAGTTCGATATTATTCACTCTCATGACTGGCTTACTTATCCGGCCGGTATTCATGCAAAACAGATCTCAGGTAAACCATTGGTTATTCATGTTCACGCAACCGATTTCGACCGTAGCCGTGGTAATGTAAATCCTACAGTATACTCTATTGAAAAGAATGGTATGGATCATGCTGATTGTATCATGTGTGTAAGTGAACTGACTCGTCAGACGGTTATACATAAATATTATCAGGATCCACGTAAGGTCTTTACTGTACATAATGCAGTATCACCATTGTCTAAAGAAATACAAGATATTGTTCCGCATAAGAACCCTAAAGAGAAAATTGTAACTTTCCTGGGACGTATTACCATGCAGAAGGGACCAGAATACTTTGTAGAAGCAGCTGCGATGGTATTGAAACGTGCTCGTAATGTTCGTTTCGTTATGGCCGGAAGTGGTGATATGATGAATGCCATGATTCGTTTGGCTGCTGAGCGCGGTATTGCCGACCGTTTCCATTTCCCTGGATTCATGAAAGGTAAACAGGTATATGAAGTTCTGAAAGCTAGTGATGTTTATATTATGCCTTCAGTTTCCGAACCTTTCGGTATATCTCCGTTGGAAGCAATGCAGTGCAGTGTACCAACTATTATTTCTAAACAGTCTGGATGTGCAGAAATCTTGGATAAGTGTATCAAGACTGATTATTGGGATATCCATGCAATGGCAGATGCCATTCATTCAATCTGTACCAATCATTCACTTTATGAATATTTGCGTGATGAAGGTAAGAAAGAGGTTGATGGTATTGTATGGGAGAAAGTTGGTTTGAAAGTACGTGCTCTGTACGATCAAGTTTTAAAAAATTATGGTAAATAATAAATGCTAAGTTAGTTATGAAAACAATCTGTCTTTACTTTGAAATACACCAGATTATACATTTGAAACGCTATCGTTTCTTCGAAATAGGAACCGACCACTATTATTATGATGATTATGCCAATGAACAAGGCATTAACGAAGTGGCTGAACGTTCTTATATTCCGGCCCTGAAGACTTTAATTGAAATGGTAAAGAACAATGAAGGAATGTTTAAAGTTGCTCTTTCTATTTCGGGAGTTGCATTGGAACAATTGGAAATACATGCTCCAGCAGTTATCGAATTATTGCATGAGTTGAATGCAACAGGCTGTTGTGAGTTCATTTGTGAACCTTATTCGCACGGCCTTTCTTCTTTGGCAAACGAAGATTGCTTCCGTGAAGAGGTAGAACACATGCGCCGCAAAGTGAAGGATTATTTTGGACAGGAACCGAAAGTATTCCGTAATTCCAGCTTGATTTACGATAATGAAATTGGTGGTATTGTGGCTAGTATGGGATTTAAGGGCGTACTGGTGGAAGGAGCTAAGCATGTATTAGGTTGGAAGAGTCCTCACTATTTGTATCATTGTGCAGAGAATCCGAATTTGAAACTTCTGATGCGTGACTTTAAATTGTCTGATGATATAAGTCTTCGTTTCTCTAATAGTGAATGGAGTGAATATCCGTTGTTTGCGGACAAGTATATTGACTGGATTGCTTCTTTGCCAGAAAACGAACAGGTCATCAATATCTTTATGGAGCTTTCTGCATTGGGTATCGCACAGCCATTGTCATCCAACATATTGGAATTCCTGAAGGCTCTTCCGACATGTGCAAAACAAAGAGGCATTACATTCTCTACTCCGACAGAAATCGTAACCAAACTGAAATCGGTCGATATGGTAGATGTACCTTATCCGATGTCTTGGGCAGACGAAGAAAGAGATATCAGCCCATGGTTGGGTAACGTAATGCAGCGTGAAGCATTCAATAAATTGTATAGCGTGGCTGAACGTGTTTATTTGTGTGATGATCGTCGTATTAAGCAAGACTGGTATTATTTGCAGGCTAGCAATAACTTCCGCTTCATGACTACAAAAGATACAGGAGTAGGATTGAACAGAGGTATCTACGATTCTCCATACGATGCTTTCACCAACTATATGAACATATTGGGCGATTTCTTGGGACGTGTCAATGCACTTTATCCTGTAGATATGGATAATGAAGAATTGAGCTCATTGCTTACTACTATCAAGAATCAAGGTGAAGAGCTGGTTCAGTTGACAAATGAAGTTAATAAATTGCAGGCAGAGTTGAAAAAGGCTGAAAGTGCTGCAAAGAAGACAACTGCCAAAAAGAGTGAAGCGACAGAGAAAAAAACAACTACGAAGAAAACTGCAAAAAAAGAAGCTGAATAAATAATTCAGTACCTTTTATGTAAGTAGGCAAGTTGCTATATCTTAAAAGTCTTCCCCTTATTCATTCGGATAAAGGGAAGACTTAATTTTTTATATAGCCGTTTTGAATTTAACGTGAATTCGATAAAAGATTCTGAAAAATATGGTTGATTGGTAGACATCTGCAAATCATAATCTTCTATTCCACGGTACCAGTAACAGGAACTTAAACGGTTATTCCTATCTTCTCAGAGTCTGAAGATAGTGAAATCTTACTGTATGACAGGTTCTTCTGTCAGAAACTTATATTATACAGTAAGAAAAGTTTGTGTCTGAAAGTTATCAAAAGGGATAGTATGTAACAAAAGTAAGGCGACTAGCAGCAACTTTTTTCTTTGCACGAAGAATCAAGAGTTTCACATTCGATAGTTACATGCTGGATTCCTTGTTGGTGCAAACTCTCTTTCAGTTTCCATTTTATATTTTCCATCTGTGATAAATCTTTGATTACGATATGGACAGTAGCTGCATTTTCTGTTGTACTGACTGCCCAAATATGCAAGTGGTGCCAGCTTTCTACGCCTGGTGCATGGGATATCATTTGTTCAATAGCTTGCATATCAATATTTTCAGGCACAGCATCGAGTGAGAGGAACAGACTTTCTTTTAAAAGTTTCCATGTTGAAAGCAGGATGATAGCCGCAATGACTAGGCTGATTAATGTATCAATGATTGTAAGACCTGTATATATGATAATGATTCCCGAGATAACGACCCCGACGGAAACCAGTGTATCCATGGCCATGTGCAAGAAAGCCCCCCTTACGTTTAAGTCGTGTTTCTGATTCTTCATCAACAGCCATGCCGTTACACCGTTTACCAGAATACCTATTCCAGCCGTCCATGATATGGCTTCACCGGATATCGTTTCAGGTTGTTTGAACTTATAGATACTTTCGATGACAATTGCTCCTACGGCAATCAGCAAGATGATTGCATTGACAAGCGAAACAAGGACGGTACTTTTTTTATAGCCATAAGTGAAATGCTGGTTACCGTGATACTGTGACATCCGGAAAGCGAAGAGGGAAAGTAGCAAGCTAAATACGTCACTGAGATTATGTCCTGCATCCGATAATAGTCCCAGAGAATTGTAAATGAAGCCAACTCCAGCCTCTATAATGACAAATGCCAGATTAATTACGATACACAAAATGAATATTGTGTTGAGAGAAGTTACTTCATGATGATGATTGTGTGAGTGATGTTGTTCCATGTTTTATTTATTTTTTATCAACGACAAAAGTACAGAGCTTATATCATTAATTCAATATTTACATCTTCTGATTTTGCTTCTAATTACTTCATTTGCAACTGAGTTGCATAGAAAAACAAATTTTTGTATTAAATAATGTAAAAAAGGAAGACAAAGATGTATGTTATTGAGTTATTTGTATTTACTTTGAGATTGTTTAAAATAAAAAATACAGAAGATTATGAATGAATTGATTGCAAAGATTAAGGAACTGAATGCAGCTTTGGTTGCTGATGCAGAATTGCAGGTTGCTAAGGGTAATAAAGCAGCAGGTACTCGTGCTCGCAAGGCTTCATTGGAATTGGAAAAAGTACTGAAAGAATTTAGAAAGGTTTCTCTGGAAGAATCAAAGAAATAAAAGTTTTTTCACTTTATCCTGAAGAGGTTATATTATTTCGTTTGCACGGAATGGTATAGCCTCTTTTATTTTTTTATTAGTTTGTGTACCATTTCTTCGCGATGAACTTTGTACATTTGTAACAAATCGGGTATTTTCATATGAGAGTAGTAATATATACATTGATGATGGCTTTAATGGTTTGGGGCTGGATGTCGTGTGATAGGCATAAGGGGCAAAGTGCTGCAGCTTATGCAGAAGCCGACTCTTTGAACCATATAGCCTATGAGATGCGTTACAAGAATCTGTCGGTTGCGACAAAAGCAGCTTCCCGTGCTTGTTTACTCTCTGAAGGAAATGCTGATTTACATGCAGAAGCTTTGAATAATATGGGCTTTTGCGCCTTTATGCGCATGAATTTTGAAAAATCAGCTTCTTTATTCCGTCAAGCATTAAAGGAGGGGAACAATGAAATAGAACACTTGATATCGGATATAGGTATGATGAAAATATGTCAGCGTACTTCGATGAACAAGGAGTTTTATGATTACCGCAACAGTGCATTGCGACGTTTGAAACGTATTCGTGAAGACGAAGCACTCATTTCTGACGCTCACGAGAAAATGAGACTGAACTATGCAATCTCTGAATTTCATATTGTTTCGGGCATCTATTTTTACTATCTGGAGCAACGTAAAGAATCACTGCAGTCCATCAATTCCATTACTCCAGAGGTCTTAAAGAACGATACGGCACAATCACTTTATTACGAATATATGCGTGGTTCGGGGGGAATGTACGATGCACCGACTCGCGAACAAGTCATAACCGGAGAATTCGGTTGTTTGACAAATTGTTTATTGCAAAGTCGTAAAGGGGGCTATATTTATTTTGAGGCCAATGCATTACAGGCGATGGCAGAATTATTAAATTTTCGCAGGAATCGGGAACTGTTGGAAAAACATCGTTCTGGAATACTTCGACTGGTCAATGAAAATGATCTGCCTGTTGACAGTTTGCCTTTATATTATGCCCGACAGGCTTTGAAACTATTTAAAATATATGGTGACGGATATCAGATTTCGGGGACTTATCGTACCATTGCTACTTATTATAATTATTCAGGTCATCCAGAGAAAGCACTTGAGAATCTGAAGGAGGCTCTTCAGTATGTAAACTGGCATCATGAGAAGTATTATCATTGCAAAGATACAACTGATCGTTTGCGAGTTTATGTACCTGAGACTGCTCATGCCACGGAGCTAAAATGGATTGCTGACGAAGGTATCAAGACCATCCCAGAGTGGATTCTACGTTTACGAGAGCAATTAAGCCGTACTTATGCTGCAATGGGATGCAAGGCTGAATCAGACTATAATCGGAATGCTTATTTAGATTTGCTGGACTATACCCGACAAGACAAGGCCTTGGAAAGCCGTTATATGGTTTTGGAAAAGGAATCACGGCAATTGAATGCGTTGTTGTCGCTTGTGATCATGGGCATTTTCGTGTTGATTATACTTTTTATCGTATTGAATCGATACTGGAGAAAGCGAAATAAACAATACATTTCTATTTTGAAAGAAGTGTTCGACTTGTGTCGTAAAATAACCTCTTCCGTTCCAGTTTATGTAACTGAAACTGATGAAATCGTGGATACACTTTGCCTGACAATTAAAGATGATTTTCATAAAATCTTTGGAGCGACTGATGTGAAGATTGTATTGGGCTGCGATTCAGCAGGAGAGCAGTCGGAAGAATCACTTCTCGGTTTTTGTGAATATGAATTATGCTCTCCCGACAAGAAAAAAACAGTCGGAAAACTTTTACTTGCTTTACCTTTTCCGCTTCGCAAGGAAAAATATACATTGCTGCAACTCATCTTACCTTATCTGGCATGGACTGTAGAAAACGGTCTGAATCTGGTGTCGTTGGATGATGAACGCCGACGACTGGAAAAAGAACAATACATTCACGAACAGCACCTTGCCGAAAACAAGCGGCAGAACATGGTAAAGAAAGCCTGTTTGTCTCTTGTAACCGGTATTTTGCCATATATAGACCGTGTTGTCAACGAAGTACAGAAACTTCAGTCGGCAGCGTATACTCGTCGGGCAGATGTAAAAAAAGGAAAGTTTGAATACATTGACGAGCTGATTACCCGTATCAACGAGTATAATGAAATATTGGCTTTATGGATCAAGATGCGTCAGGGAGTATTGAGCCTGAACATAGAGAATTTTCCCTTGAAAGAACTTTTCGATATTATAGCCAAAGGAAGACGTTCTTTCGAGATGAAACATCAAGAGTTAGTAGTGTCTTCCACTAATGCTATTGTAAAGGCAGATAAGGCGCTGACGCTTTTTATGATTAATACACTGGCAGAAAATGCCCGTAAATATACTCCCGAACATGGGAAGATCGAACTTTCTGCAGTCGAGACTGATGATTATGTGGAAATATCCGTCAGCGACAACGGTCCTGGTTTGTCGGAAGAGGATGTCAATCGCATATTGGGTGAAAAAGTATACGATTCAGGTTCGATAGGAATGGGGACAGCTGCCGATACAGAAGAGTTGCGTAAACAGAAAGGTTCCGGCTTCGGGCTGATGAATTGCAAAGGTATTATTGAAAAATACCGCAAAACGAATACTGTTTTCCGAGTTTGCTGTTTCTCGATAGACAGTACGTTGGGCAAAGGAAGTCGTTTTTATTTCCGATTGCCCAAAGGAGTAAAGAAAATTTTTACTGTCGGTTTGTTGCTGGTAATGGGCCTGGCCAGTTTAGGCAGTTGCCAGCCTTCGGGACAACATACGGTAAAGACACAAAATAATGTTTTAGTGTACGATAGCTTGTTGGCAGTAGCAAACAATTATGCCAATCTGGTATACGACTGCAATGTAAACGGCCGTTATCAGGAGGCACTTGTATATGCCGACAGTGTGTTGCGATACATGAATCTGCATTATCTGAAATACTCAAAGCGTCGCTATCCGTTGCTGAAACTATACCGCGACGATTATGAAGCAGCCGAACAGACGTGGCTGGCTCAAGGGTTCAATACCGATTATTATATTCTCCTCGATGTGCGTAATGAAGCCGCCGTTGCCGGATTGGCCGTAAAAGATTTTCGTACCTACTATTATAATAACCGGGCGTATGCTACCTTGTATAAGCAGGTCAGCAAAGACCGTTCGCTGGAAGAATACTGTGTACGAATGCAGCAGTCGGCCAACAATAAGCTGATTGCTTTGGGTATCTTTGTCCTGCTTGTGGTAGCCTGTCTGGCAGGCTATTATATCCTTTATTTGCGGCACCGTTTGCATTATCGCTACAACATGGAGCAGGTATTCGAAATCAATCAGTCTATCTTCTCAGTGTCTCAGCCTCAGGAAGAGGATGAAACCAGTCTGGCAGAAAGTATACTCGCAAAGCTTTCCGATGAGATGAACGAACTGGTCCCTGTAGCTGCCATGACTTTGGCTTTGTACGATGAGGAGACAGCCACCTTGCATTATATTGCAGATTCGGAAGGAGAAGATGAAGAGGTATACAACCGGATACAGCGTTGTTTCGAAAAAAAACAGGTGATGTGGACCGACGAGGCGGCATGGAATTATTTCCCGTTGAATGTGGAGGCAGGTGAGGAGAGTTATTGTGCAGGTGTACTCGCTATCAAGACAGCCTTGCCATGTGTGCGTGAAGACGACAGGCTGCTGGTCGAATTGGTTGTGAGTTATTTGGCCGTAGTCCTGCACCATACGGTAGTATGTGTCCGGCGGAAACATTATGACATTGAACTGGCTCAGGACGAGGCTCGGCGTACTTCTTACGAGGAGAATATGTTGCATGTACAGAATATGGTGCTGGATAATTGTCTGTCTACCATCAAGCACGAAACGATTTACTATCCTAACCGGATTAAACAGATTGTTGACCGGTTGAACCGGGAAGAAAATATTTCGTTGCAAGAAGAAGAGCAGCAGCTGCAAACCATATCCGAACTGGTAGGATACTATAAAGATATATTTACCCTGCTCAGTTCGTGTGCTTCGCGCCAGCTCGATGAAATTACTTTCCGCCGTACGGATGTGCAGGTTGCCACTATTGTCAGTCAGGCAGAAAAATATTTCCGCAAGATAACTCGCAAGCTACCGTATGCATTGAATTTAGAAACTAAGCTACATACCCCTTTGTCGGTATCGGGCGATAGTTTGCTACTTGTTTTTCTACTTGAAAATTTGCTCGATGAATCAGTCCGTTATCCGCAGCCGGGTATCTTGAGGCTGGCTGTGTATGAAGAGAACGGTTTCGCCCGTTTCGACTTTACCGATACTCGGCGAAACCACACACAAGAAGAGCTGAACGATTTGTTCTATCCCGTGTTGTCGCATTTTCAGGAAGAAGGAGGTACCGGTTTGCAGGGAACCGAGTTCCTGGTCTGCAAGCAGATAGTTCGTGAGCACGATGAATTTGCCGGACGGCGCGGATGCCGCATCAATGCTTGTCCGTGTGTGGGCGGAGGATATACCGTATGGTTTACCATTCCTCTTAGTACAAAGAAATAAACGAATAAATAAGATATGGAAAAGTTTAAAGTTATTATTGTTGAAGATGTTAAACTGGAGTTGAAAGGCACAGAAGAAATATTTCGTCACGAAATACCCAATGCTGAAGTGATAGGTACAGCCATGACTGAGGCAGAATTTTGGGCACTACTGGAACAGCATACACCCGATTTAGTCTTGCTCGATTTGGGATTGGGAGGTTCTACGACCATAGGCGTCGATATTTGTGCCCGTTTGCATCGGGAACGTCCAGAACTGAAGGTACTGATTTTTACAGGGGAAGTCTTGAACGAGAAGTTGTGGGTCGATGCATTGAATGCGGGAGCAGATGGTATCATTCTGAAGACTGGCGAACTGCTGACTGCTACTGATGTAGAGGCTGTTATGGCAGGTAAGAAATTAGTATTCAACTATCCGATACTGGAAAAGATCGTCGAGCGCTTTAAAAAATCGGTCGAAGCTGAAATGCGTCGTCAGGAAGCCATTATCGAATACGACATCGATGAATACGACGAACGTTTGTTGCGACATCTGGCATTGGGATATACTAAGGAAATGATTACGAATCTGAAAGGGATGCCTTTCGGGGTTAAATCGATAGAAAAGCGTCAGAATGAACTGGTAAATCGTTTGTTCCGTTCCGATGAACGTACGGGCGTTAATGCCTGTCGCTTGGTGACGCGAGCTTTCGAACTGAGAATTCTGGATATTGATAATTTGGAGCCAGATGACGAATAAGCGTTTCTTACATCCTGCCACATTGTTTTTCCTGCTTACGCTGTTGGTTGCTTTACTTTCGTGGGTAGGAAGCATCTATGGCTGGTCGGGGGTACAAAACCTGATCAGTGCAGAAGGGTTACGCTGGAAGCTCAGAAATGTGGGCGACGGATTGTTGGCCGCTCCGTTTTTTGGAGATTTGTTGTTACTTTCTTTCGGAGTAGGACTTTGTTTGCATTCTGGCTTTTGGGAAGCTGTCAAGGGAGGGCTGTATCGTGGAAGGAAACTCTCCCGTAAGGAACTACGCTCATTGTGGTTAAGTCTTACTGTGGGTATGGTTTATATACTGGCAGTATTGTTTTTAGTTTTAGATCCATGGGGAATGGTTCGTAGTATCACCGGCGGACTGAAAGGCTCACCTTTGTCGGAAGGTATCAGCTATTTGTTATCGTTGGGGCTGGGTATCGTTGCCGTGATATACGGTTATACGGTCGATTTATATCGTACAGACAGAGATATTATCAAAGGAATGTCGTATAGTAGCGTACGCTTTTCCGGCTATTGTGTGACATTGTTTTTTGTTGTTCAGTTCTTCACTTCCTTGCATTACACGGGACTGGATGTCTTTTTCGGACTCTCTTCAAGGTGTTTTCAAGTTCTTTATACCATATGCTGCATACTTCCCTTGTTCCTCCGGAAAAGTATTTTTGGATAGCTTTGGGAAGAATATGCTTTATTTTGTTTGCCTTTCGAATTTAAAGGGCTATCTTTGCCCTCAATCTAACTATTTTATTTAATTATACTTATATGAAAAAACTATTATTGATGGCAACTGCTGGCTTGCTGGCATTTGCGTCTTGTCAAGAAAAAGCAGGGTATACGATTAAGGGTACTATTGAAGGAGTAGCCGAAGGTGATACCGTTTATTTGCAGGATTTTGTTGACGGTGAATTGATTAAGATGGATTCTGCCGTTGTAAAAGGTGGAGCTTTCGAATTTAAAGGTAATCCGGATTCTGTAACGGTGAGCCGTTATGTGACTTATAGAAAGAATGGACAGCGCATGAATGCGATGGTATTTATCGAAAAAGGTGATATCAGCCTGAACATGAGCGCTCAGGGTAATAAGGTTTCTGGAACAACATGCAACGATGCTTACCAGAAATTCATGGATAAGTTTGTAGCGCTTAATAAGGAAATATCTGAACTGTATCAGAAGGCTCAGGGCGATACGACACTGACCGAAGACCAGCGTAAGGATATGGAAAAACAATTGGCTGAAAAAGACAGCCTCGGCACTGAGATGGTTTATAACTCGATTGAAGAAAACATCGGCAATCTGGTAGGTGTTCAGTTGCTTACTTCGTATGCCAATGCTTTCGAAACAGCTAAAGTAAAGGCTTTGCTGGAAAAGGTTCCGGCTACTTATAGTGCCGACAAAGATATTGTTGCATTGAAAGAACACATTGCTACTCTCGAAAAGACAGAAGTCGGTCAGAAATTCATCGATTTCACGATGAATACGCCGGAGGGCAAAGAAGTGAAATTGTCCGATTTCATTGCTCAAAACAAACTGACGCTGATTGATTTCTGGGCAAGCTGGTGTGGTCCTTGTCGTGCAGAAATGCCGAATGTGGTAGCTGCATATAGTCAATTTAAGGCTAAAGGTTTCGGTATTGTTGGTGTATCATTGGATAACAATGCAGAAGCATGGAAAAAAGCCATCAAGGACTTGAACATCACATGGGCACAGATGTCCGACTTGAAAGGATGGGATTGCGAAGGTGCTAAATTGTACGGTGTACGTGCTATCCCGGCAACTGTATTGGTTGACCAGCAGGGTACTATCGTAGCCCGCAACTTGCGTGGTGAAGAGCTGGGTGCCAAACTGGGAGAGCTCTTGAAATAAAATAACGTTTTACCCCCTTTGTAAAACTTCTGTTCTGCTTTTCGACTTTGCTTGGGATAAGCAGGAACAGGAGGGATTGCAAAGGGGGTAAATTGTGTCCGGACGTCTGATAAAACGCGTGCGGAGAATGACAAAAAAATCCGCCGGTCTTTTCTGAAAATTTGTACAAAAAACAAAATCTTTTGTACAAATTTTCGGGAAAATCCGGCGGACTTTATTTTTTATGCCGACAGGCAGATTAAGCTATGCCGTGAGCATTTACTTCTTTATTAATCTTTTTGATAAGTCCCTGAAGTACGGCACCCGGACCACATTCGATGAATTCGGTAGCTCCATCAGCAATCATATTCTGTACCGTCTGTGTCCAGCGTACAGAAGCTGTCAGCTGTGCTACCAGATTCGCCTTGATTTCGGCCGGATCAGTATGTGGTTTAGCATCTACGTTCTGGTAGATAGGACACTTTGGTGTGTGGAATTCGGTAGCCTTGATAGCTGCTTCCAGTTCTACTTTGGCCGGATCCATCAGCGGAGAGTGGAAAGCGCCACCCACTTTCAGCGGCAATGCACGCTTTGCACCGGCAGCTTTCATCAGTTCGCAGGCCTTGTTGATACCTTCGATAGAGCCTGAAATAACGATCTGTCCCGGGCAGTTGAAGTTGGCAGCCACACAAACTTCACCTTCCGCGCTGACCTGAGCACAGATCTCTTCTACCTTTTCATCCGGCAGTGCGATGATGGCAGCCATAGTAGACGGTTGCATTTCGCAAGCCTTCTGCATAGCCATGGCACGTGCATATACCAGTTTCAAGCCATCTTCGAAAGACAGTGCACCAGCTGCTACCAGCGCGGAAAATTCTCCCAAAGAATGTCCTGCTGTCATCTCAGGCTTGAAGTCTTCGCCCATGCAAAGAGCCGAGATAACTGAGTGAAGGAATACGGCAGGCTGGGTAACTTTCGTCTGGCGCAGGTCTTCGTCTGTGCCGTTGAACATGATGTCGGTTATGCGGTAGCCCAAAATATCGTTTGCTTTCTCGAATAATTCTTTTGCCAGCGCTGAGTTTTCGTAGAGGTCTTTACCCATTCCTACGAATTGCGCACCCTGTCCGGGGAATACAAATGCTTTCATAAATTTCTTTTTGAATTAAGTTATTAATGACAAAGGTAATGATTTATTTTAGATTTCTGATTTTTTCGGTTTAATCTTCGTCGTAAATGTGCATGGGTACAGGAGAGTAAAAATGATTCAGTGGCCCATGCCCTTCGCCGATGTGTACATCTTTTCCAGACAGAATACCCTGGTATACATATTCCTTGGCTAGTCTTACGGCTCCGGTCATGCTGTTCCCCAAAGCCAGATAGGTGGCAATGGCAGAAGAAAGCGTGCATCCGGTACCATGGGTATTGTGACTTTCTATTTTTCTGGCTGTAAACAAATGGGGTTCGGCTTCGCCCTTTACCTGCAAAACGTCGCACATGCCTCCGTCTTCCAGATGCCCTCCTTTGACCAGTACGGCATGGCTACCGTAACGCAACAATTCTCGTGAAGCAGTTTTCATCGTTTCGATGTCTGGAATCGGGATGCCCGTCAGTACCTCGGCCTCACGCAGGTTGGGAGTAATGAGGGTAGACAGTGGCATAAGCTGAGAGGTGATGGCTTCAATTGCCTCATCTTCCATGAGCTTGCATCCGCTGGTCGATACCATGACTGGATCGAAAACAACGAATTCTGGCTTGAATTTCTGTAAGGATTCGGCTATGACCTTTACAATGTTTACGTCGTTTATCATTCCTATTTTGATGGCACGCGGGCGAATGTCTGTCATAACGGCTTCAATCTGTCCCTTTACATAGCTGGCAGGAACGGGATGAATGTCTGTCACTCCGCATGTATTTTGTACTGTAATGGCGGTAATGGCACTGGCGGCATAGGCCCCCAATGCAGAGATGGTCTTGATGTCTGCCTGAATGCCGGCACCTCCACTACAGTCCGAACCGGCAATGGTAAGTACACAAGGGTAATGTTTCATATCTTACACTATTTGAGTTGTTTACTGCAAAGATAAAAAACTAATTTAAATATAATGTTCATGTGGGTATAAATTGCTTCTGTTTCTTTTCGTATATCATACAATAATACATTTATTATATATTGTATAAAGTATGAAATCTATTTACTTGTAAAATAATGTTTTATAACATGATAAATATTATGATAGTATTTTGAATAATGAATCGAAAAACTCTTTATATTTGCAATGCTAAAAGATAATAAAGCTATGGAAAGTCAAACCGAAAACAACCAGATAATTGATCTACACGTCTCGGTGGATTGTGTATTGATTGGTTTCGATGGAGAACAATTCAGAGTATTGCTTGTGCGTCAGATCGGCAAGCAGACCGATGGAGAGTTCAATGATTTGAAACTTCCGGGTAGTCTGATTTATGCTGATGAGGATTTAGATGAGGCTGCAAAGCGGGTGTTGAATGAACTTACCGGTTTAAAGAATATCAAGATGAGCCAGTTCAAGGCTTATGGATCGAAAGATCGTACTTCCAACCCCAAAGACGTACTATGGCTGGAGCGCTTTCATCGCATCACCGATAATAAGGTAGGACGGATCGTAACGATAGCTTATCTTTCTCTGTTGAAGATTGACCAGCGTAACCAGCAGCTGACCGATACGTATGATGCGTGCTGGACTCCAGTTTCGGAAGTGAAAACACTGGCATTCGATCATGTCCAGATTTTTCATGATGCACTGGCTTATATTCGCCATTACGTGGAAATGAATCCGTCGGTTATGTTCGACCTTCTGCCCAGAAAGTTTACAGCAGCCCAGCTTCGTATCTTGTACCAGCTGGTATACGATAAGGCTTTCGATGTGCGGAACTTTCATAAGAAAATAGCACTAATGCCTTATGTAGTTCCGATGGAAGAAAAAGAGAAAGGTGTTCGTCATCGTGCAGCTCGTTATTATAAGTTTGACAGAACGATTTATAATAAATTAAAAAAATAGGAATTGTGTATTTGTTAGGTTATGATATAGGTAGTTCTTCGGTAAAGGCCAGTCTGGTCAATGCCGAAAGTGGTAAATGTGTCGCTTCTGCTTTTTATCCGAAAACGGAAGCAGAAATTATCGCTGTACAGCCAGGATGGGCTGAACAGAAACCGGAAATGTGGTGGGCAAACCTGAAATTGGCTACGCGGGACGTGATGGATGCAAGTAGCATACGCAAGGAAGATATTGCGGCTATCGGAATATCTTATCAGATGCATGGCTTGGTTTGCGTAGACAAGAATCAGCAGGTACTCCGTCCGGCAATTATCTGGTGCGACTCCCGTGCCGTGCCGTATGGAGAAAAGGCTTTCCATTCACTGGGTGAAGAGCGATGCCTTTCTCATCTGCTGAATTCTCCGGGTAATTTTACGGCATCGAAGCTTGCTTGGGTAAAAGAAAATGAACCGGAAATTTACGCTCGGATTGACAAGATTATGCTTCCGGGCGATTACATTGCCATGAAGCTGACCGGTGAGGTTTGTACCACGGTATCCGGGCTTTCGGAAGGTATGTTCTGGGATTTCAAGAACAACGAGGTGGCTAAATTCCTGATGGAGTATTATGGATTCGACAGTTCACTCATAGCAGCTATTAAACCGACATTCTCCGAGCAAGGCCGTGTGACGACTTTCGCAGCAGCCGAACTGGGCTTGAAAGAAGGTACTCCGGTGACATACCGTGCGGGCGATCAGCCGAACAATGCGCTGTCGCTGAATGTATTCAATCCGGGTGAAATAGCTTCTACCGCCGGAACATCGGGCGTAGTGTATGGCGTGAATGGTGCGGTGAACTATGATCCACAATCGCGTGTCAATACCTTTGCTCATGTAAACCATACAGCAGAACAGACTCGCTTAGGTGTTTTGCTTTGTATCAACGGAACAGGTATCTTGAATTCTTGGGTTAAACGTACGGTTGTGCCGGCAGGCGTTTCGTATGCCGAAATGAACGAACTGGCTGCCCAGGCTCCTATTGGTTCAGGAGGTATCAGTATTCTGCCTTTTGGCAACGGCGCAGAGCGTATGTTGCAGAACCGGGAAACGGGATGTTCCATCAATGGAATCAATTTTAATCTGCATACACGTAATCATATTATTCGTGCGGCCCAGGAGGGTATCGTGTTTTCTTTCAAATATGGTATCGATATCATGGAGGGTATGGGAATGGATGTACGCAAGATTCATGCCGGACATGCCAATATGTTCCTGAGTCCGATATTCCGCGATACGCTGGCTGGAGTGACGGGAGCTACCATCGAACTATACGATACGGATGGTTCGGTTGGAGCAGCCAAGGGTGCAGGTATCGGAGCTGGTATTTACAAGGATCATAACGAAGCATTTGCTACGTTAGATAAGTTGGCTGTTATAGAGCCTAATCTTACCAACAAGGCTGCTTATGAGGATGCTTATCAGCGCTGGCTTTCGTATGTAGATAAAATTTAATCGGCCCGTCTTTCTGTTGGAGTCGACAATATAATCTAATAATCTAAGACAAAATAAATCATTAACTTTAAAATTAATAATATAGCTATGGCAACAAAAGAGTATTTTCCCGGTATTGGTAAAATTAAATTCGAAGGTGTAGAAAGCAAAAATCCGATGGCTTTCCGCTATTACGATGCAGAAAGAGTAGTAATGGGCAAGAAGATGAAAGACTGGTTGAAGTTCTCTATGGCATGGTGGCATACTTTGTGTGCTGAAGGTGGAGACCAGTTTGGCGGTGGAACAAAGAAATTCCCGTGGAAAACAAATCCGGATAAGCTTCAGGCTGCAAAAGATAAAATGGATGCAGGTTTCGAATTTATGCAGAAAATGGGTATCGAATACTATTGTTTCCATGATGTAGACTTGTGCGATGAGGCTGATACGATTGAGGAATATGAAGCAAATTTGAAAGAGATCGTTGCTTATGCAAAACAAAAACAGGCTGAAACAGGTATCAAACTGTTGTGGGGTACAGCGAATGTATTCGGTCATGCCCGTTATATGAACGGTGCTGCAACAAACCCTGACTTCGACGTTGTAGCTCGTGCAGCTGTTCAGATTAAGAATGCCATCGATGCAACTATCGAACTGGGTGGTACTAACTATGTGTTCTGGGGCGGACGTGAAGGTTACATGTCACTGCTGAATACCGATCAGAAACGTGAAAAGGAACACTTGGCACAGATGTTGACCATCGCTCGTGACTATGGTCGTGCCAAAGGATTCAAGGGTACTTTCCTGGTTGAACCGAAACCGATGGAACCGACTAAACATCAGTATGATGTAGATACAGAAACCGTTATCGGTTTCTTGAAAGCTCATAACTTGGATAAAGACTTTAAAGTAAATATCGAAGTAAACCACGCTACATTGGCTGGACATACGTTCGAACACGAACTGGCTGTTGCTGTGGACAATGGTATGCTGGGTTCTATCGATGCCAACCGCGGTGACTACCAGAACGGATGGGATACAGACCAGTTCCCGATTGATAATTTCGAACTGACTCAGGCTATGATGCAGATTATCCGTAACGGTGGTCTGGGTAACGGCGGTACAAACTTCGATGCTAAGACTCGTCGTAACTCTACCGATCTGGAAGATATTTTCATTGCACACATCTCTGGTATGGATGTGATGGCTCGTGCTTTGCTGAGCGCTGCTAAACTGCTGGAAGAATCTCCTTATAAGAAAATGCTGGCAGACCGTTACGCTTCGTTCGATTCTGGTAAGGGTAAAGAATTTGAAGAAGGTAAGCTGACTCTGGAAGATCTTGTTAATTATGCAAAGGTTAACGGTGAACCGAAACAGACTAGCGGAAAGCAGGAATTGTATGAGGCTATTGTAAATATGTATTGCTAATAGGTTTTATAAAACCATTCTCCCTATCCCAGCTGATTTTTATCAGTTGGGATATTTTATTTTGTCAAAATAAAGCTATATTTGCATGTGAACTTAAAATTCATGGTTATGACTTTAATGAACAATCATGTGGTAATTATGGCGGGAGGTGTAGGCAGTCGTTTTTGGCCTATGAGTACTCCTCAAATGCCGAAACAATTTATTGATATATTGGGATGCGGACGGACATTGCTTCAGCTTACGATGGATCGATTCCAAGGTATTTGTCCTCCTGAAAATATATGGGTGGTAACGTCGGCTATTTACGCAGATGTAGTAAAGGAGCAGTTGCCCGACGTTTTGCCGGATCATATTCTGCTTGAGCCTTGCCGCCGTAATACGGCGCCTTGTATAGCTTATGTAAGTTGGAAGATTAAGGCAAAAAATCCAAGAGCAAACATTGTAGTAACTCCCAGCGATCATGTAGTGATGGATGTGAGAGAATTTGTCCGGGTTATCAATTCGGCTATGAAATTTACGGCCGATTCTGATGCAATCGTTACGTTGGGAATGAAGGCCACTCGTCCGGAAACGGGATATGGATATATTGAAGCGGATTTGTCGATGGCATGTCCGTCTAACAAAGAAATATATCGGGTTGATGCTTTTAAGGAAAAGCCCGATTTGGAAGTGGCTCGCCGTTATCTTCAGCGTAAAAATTATTTCTGGAATGCTGGAATCTTTATATGGAATGTCAGTACCATTGTCAATGCGTTGCGTGTTTATCAGCCTCCGATGGCAGAGGTGTTTGAACGTATGCTTCCTTATTTTTATACAGACAAGGAACAGGAGATGATTGATGAACTATTTCCTACATGCGAGAATATTTCAGTTGACTATGCGATTATGGAGAAAGCGGAAGAAATTTATGTATTCCCGGCTTCGTTTGGATGGAGTGACTTGGGGACATGGGGCTCCTTACTGGAAAATTCAAGAAAAGATTCGCATAATAATGCGTGTATTGGTGAAAACATCAAACTTTTTGAAACAAGAAATTGTATTATTCATACTACCCAGGAGAAGAAAGTTGTTGTGCAGGGGTTGGACGGATATATTGTGGCAGAGAAAAACGATACGTTGCTGATTTGCCGGCTGAGTGAAGAACAACGCATCAAGGAGTTCGCCGAAGAGTAAGTATTTTAGTAAAATAAAGACTCCCTCATGTCTTTCTGTTCGCATGAAGTGACCCCAAAAAGTTGGACGGTTTAA
>FR887766.1 GCA_000432735.1 Bacteroides sp. CAG:443 | reverse complement strand
TGGTGTGGATAACTGCTGTTATCCGAAATTTCGGATAAGATCAGAGAGTCCTTTCCGAACTGCCGGAACATGGCGCAGAACTTACGTAAGTCCTTCCTGAGAAGTTCATCTGCTTGTTGCCTTGTCATGGTATGGGCAGAATATCTTTCCCCCGGTTGCAAGCAATGACCCCAACCTACATAGGGGTAATGCCGGGAAGAATGCCAGCCCTCGAACCACTTGATATAAAATTTCTGTCGAATAGGTATGCCGAGCTGCATGAAAAACCCAATTACGCTCTATACGGCAAATTTCGGCGATACGCTTCAAATAGCGATTCAACGAACTGTAATAGTTTACATTATTCTCCCTTAATCCATCCGAAATTCGGGCGAGTTTTACTATATTTGCTTATATGAAAACATGACATACATTAAATCAAAATAATATGGAAAACTTCAAGCTTAAAAACAGATTCATATATGGAAGTCACATTATCTTGTTATGGTTTCTCTGTGGATTGCTATTCTATTGTTTCCTGAATCTGATCACTCAAGCTCCTCAGGAAGATTCGAATTTTCTGTCCCATTATTCATCTTACATCCTCATCGGAATCGTTACAACCTGGATATATGGCCGCGTCTATTACTCTGTAAGAAATGGCATCTTGCAAATACGTACTCCATATCTCGTATTGAAAACCCTGGTTCTACAAGACATCATAAAAGCAGATTATTATGCATCCGCGAAACTCCACTTTCTTCATGGATGGTATAACGTATGCTTGACAGATCAAAAAGGAAAGAAATACTACTTATACGTTAAGAACGAGAAAAGATTCATCGAATTACTAAAGGAAAAGAATCCAACCCTATCGGTTGTGATGTAACCGAACAAACTACTCGGCAAATGCTATGCTATTAAAAATGACGACTTGACGAAGATTTAATTGGGGATATTCAGTAAATATCCCCAAAGATAAAATGGCATATGAAGTGATTATGGTCTATCATCTTCAGATGCCATTCTCGCTTTTAGGATATTTACCAAAGCGCTTATTTAGCGTTAATTTTCATTTACAATATAATAGAAAAGAGAAATAAACCTTTTCGTTTTCTACAATATCATTTTTATACGCCGCCTAATTTCTATCTTATGATAAGAAAATCCTTATTTATCTTCCAGTAAATCCGGCCTCAAGCGCTGTGTGCGCTCCAATGACTGTTGAAACTCCCATTCGCGGATCTTAGCTTCGTGTCCCGATAAAAGAATGTCTGGGACCTTCCATCCGTTGTAATCTGCCGGACGGGTATACACAGGAGGAGCCAGTAAATTATCTTGAAATGAATCTGAGAGAGCCGACTGTTCGTCGGAAATGACTCCAGGAATAATTCGCACAATAGCATCCGAAATGACAGCCGCAGCCAGTTCTCCTCCGGTCAGCACATAATCGCCAATACTGATTTCCTTCGTAATGAAATGTTCACGAATGCGGTAATCTATTCCTTTAAAGTGTCCGCAAAGAATAATCAAGTTTTCGCTCATGGAAAGTGTATTTGCCATCTTCTGGTTGAATTGCTCACCGTCGGGAGTTGTAAAAATGACTTCATCGTAGTGACGTTCTGCTTTCAGAGCCGAGATGCAACGGTCTATCGGTTCAATTTTCATTACCATTCCGGCACATCCCCCAAAAGGATAATCGTCCACTTTCCGGTAACGGTCGTAAGCATAGTCGCGCAAGTTATGTATATGGATTTCTGCAATGCCTTTTTTCTGTGCACGGCTCATGATAGAACAATTGAAAAAGCCTTCTATCATTTCCGGCAAAACGGTTATAATATCTATTCTCATAAGTCTTGTTATTTTTTGCAAAAGTACAAAGTTTCCGCCGTACCCACATAGCCCGCTGGGACATTTTTGCTAATTTTGCAGGAAACATCATTTACTTACAACATGACCGACATTGAAAGAATAGACCAGTTACGTGAAGAACTGCATCTTCATAATTATAATTACTACGTACTGAATGCACCTGTAATTTCCGATCAGGAATTCGATAAGCTGATGCGTGAGCTACAAGATCTGGAAGCTCTGCATCCCGAACATTACGATCCCAACTCGCCGAGTGTCCGTGTGGGAAGTGACCTGAACAAGAACTTCACGCAGGTGGAGCATAAGTATCCGATGCTGTCGTTAGGTAATACCTATTCGCAGGCAGAAGTTACCGAATTTTATGAACGTGTAAGCAAATCGCTGAATGAGGAATTCGAACTTTGTTGCGAAATGAAATACGACGGCACTTCTATTTCACTGACATATGAAGACGGAAAGCTGATACGTGCCGTAACTCGAGGCGACGGAGTACGTGGAGATGATGTAACCGACAACGTAAAAACGATCCGTTCCATTCCTTTGGTTTTGCATGGCGAAGGATATCCAAAAAGCTTTGAAATACGAGGGGAGATTTTGATGCCGTGGAATGTTTTTGAGGAATTAAACCGGGAACGAGAACTGCGTGAGGAGCCTTTATTCGCCAATCCGCGTAATGCAGCTTCGGGCACGCTGAAATCACAGAACTCGGCCGTTGTAGCCAGTCGAAAGCTCGATGCATACCTGTATTATCTGTTGGGAGATAATCTCCCACACGACGGGCATTATGAAAATCTACAGGAGGCAGCTAAGTGGGGCTTTAAGATCTCTCATGTTTCGCGTAAGGCTCGTACCTTGCAAGAGGTATTCGATTTTATTAATTATTGGGATGTAGAGCGTAAAAACCTTCCGGTTGCAACCGACGGTATCGTATTGAAGGTAAACTCGCTCCGCCAGCAGCGAAATTTGGGCTATACGGCAAAATCTCCACGTTGGGCAATCGCCTATAAGTTTCAAGCAGAACGTGCACTTACCAAACTCGAAAAAGTTACTTATCAGGTAGGACGAACTGGTGCGATTACTCCTGTGGCCAATTTGGATCCGGTTCAACTTTCGGGTACTGTAGTTCGCCGTGCCTCGCTTCATAATGCCGACATCATCGCTTCGCTCGACCTTCATATCGGAGACATGGTGTATGTGGAAAAAGGAGGGGAGATTATCCCTAAAATAACAGGAGTGGAACTGTCTGCTCGTCCGGCAGGAAGTGAAAAAGTCAAGTTTATCACACATTGCCCGGAATGTGGCAGTCCTTTGGTTCGTTACGAAGATGAAGCGGCTTATTACTGCACAAATGAAACAGCATGTCCGCCACAAATAAAAGGCAAGATTGAGCATTTTATCAGCCGCCGTGCTATGAATATTGAAGGGCTGGGACCGGAAACTGTCGACCAGTTTTATCAGGAGGGTTTGATTCATGACGTAGCCGATTTGTATACGTTACAGGCTACAGATATTTGTCGCTTAGATCGTATGGGAGAAAAATCGGCAGAGAATATCATTCAGGGGATTACCCGTTCTAAGGACGTTCCTTACGAACGGGTGCTCTTTGCACTTGGAATACGATTCGTCGGTGAAACTGTAGCCAAAAAGGTAGCCAGAGCTTTCCACTCAATAGATGCGCTGGCTTCAGCAAGCCTGGACGATTTAATTCACGTAGACGAAATCGGTGAAAAAATTGCCGGAAGCATCATACAGTATTTTGCCAACGAAAAGAATCGTACTTTGGTAGAACGACTTCGTCAAGCGGGACTTAAACTGGAAGCCGACGAAGAAGACCTTTCAGGACACTCAGATAAGCTGAAAGGTATGTCTATCGTAATAAGTGGAGTATTTACTCGTCATTCACGTGATGAATACAAAACACTGATAGAAAAGCATGGAGGAAAGAATGTAGGCAGTATATCAAAGAAAACCTCTTTCATCCTCGCCGGCGACAATATGGGACCGAGTAAACTGGAAAAAGCGAAGCAACTCAATATTCCGATAAAAGACGAAAATGAGTTTTTAGCAATGATAGGCGAAGAATAATTAATATAATACCTATTTTGCAAGCAAAAAAGTGATAAAATTGAAGTATAAATAGAAAATATTCGTACTTTTGTATACTTGAAATAGCATTTATATTTTACTTATGATACAAAGAAGGTTGAAAGGAATGGGAGTTGCACTAATTACTCCCTTCAATGAAGACGGAAGTGTGGACTATAACTCCCTGATAAAACTAGTTGAATATCAGGTACAAAACGGTACAGATTTTTTGTGTGTACTGGGTACAACCGCAGAAACCCCAACACTGACAAACGAAGAAAAGCAGAAAATAAAGCAAGTTGTTATTGAGCGTGTAAACGGACGTGTTCCTATTTTACTAGGAATCAGTAGCAACTGCACACAGACAGTTGTCGACACCTTAAAAAATGACGATTTCACAGGAGTAGATGCCGTATTAGTAGCTGTACCATATTATAATAAACCATCACAGGAAGGTATTTATCAGCACTATAAAGCAATAGCAGAAGCAACAAAGCTTCCAGTAGTGCTTTATAATGTACCTGGACGCACAGGAGTCAATATGACTGCAGAAACAACTCTTCGTCTTGCCCGTGACTTCGACAATATTGTAGCAATTAAGGAAGCTTCTGGCAATATTACTCAAATGGATGATATCATCAAAAATAAACCTGCTAATTTTGATGTTATATCAGGTGATGACGGAATTACTTTTCCGCTGATTACATTAGGAGCTGTAGGAGTGATTTCTGTAATCGGAAACGCATTTCCTCGTGAATTTAGCCGTATGACTCGTTTAGCTCTTGCTGGAGATTACGCCAGTGCTTTATCTATTCACCATCAGTTTACAGAATTATTTAAACTGTTATTTGTAGACGGGAATCCAGCAGGCGTAAAAGCCATGCTTAGTATGATGGGAATGATAAAAAATCGCCTACGCTTGCCATTAGTTCCAACACGTATAACAACTTTTGAAGAAATGCGACGCATTTTAAATGAACTGAAAGTAAAATGCTAATTATAATTATCTTTTCAAGATAAAATAAAAGCCCAGTAGGTAAAACTGAAGTGCACCCCAAAAGTTAGACACAA
>FR887765.1 GCA_000432735.1 Bacteroides sp. CAG:443 | reverse complement strand
TTCCGTTTTACTTACTTTACTTTCCGATGCAGAAATGCTTAAATATATTTCCCAACACCTCGTCAGTGGTGATTTCTCCGCCCACGATCTCAGCTAGGTGGAAGAGACATTCACGTAAATCTTGACTCACCAAGTCACCGGAGAGATGCATAGCCAGACCGTCTTGTACCCGATGAATAGATTCCAGTGCACGGCTCAACGCTTCGTAGTGACGGATATTGCTTACCACCACATCATTTTGTGAAAGGTCGGGTAGGGCAGCAAAGTCCACCAATTGCTTCTGAAGTTGAGAAATACCCTCTTTTTGTTTGGCGGAAAGCAAGATAACACAAGCATCTTCGGGCAGGTTCGGAAACATCCGATGGGTAGAGGAAGTCGACTCCAGCCCCGTAACGTTGGGAGTACCAGTATTCTTACCGATAATATCCTGATTCATAGAATCACTGCTTGAAGAATAAGCGTTACCCGAAGGCAGGAGATCCGATTTATTTAAAACGATTACCAGATGCTTGCCCTCACATCGGGGAAGAATTTTTTCAGCCAGTTCACGGTATTGCACCTCAGCACAAGTAGCATCGATCACCCAAAGCACAATGTTTGCCTGCTCCAGTTTCTGAAAACTGCGTTCGATACCCAAGTTTTCGATGGTATCGGTCGTGTCACGGATTCCGGCTGTATCGATAAAGCGGAAGGTGACACCACCTAAATTCATGGTGTCTTCGATGACATCGCGCGTGGTGCCGTGGATGTCGCTTACGATAGCTCGTTCTTCATTTAGTAGCGCATTCAGCAAAGTCGATTTACCCGCATTGGTTTCTCCCACGATAGCTACTGGCACACCGTTCTTCAATGCGTTGCCGACACTGAAGGTGTCGACCAGATGACTGATGACTTGTTCTATCTGACGGGCTATTTCTTCCAGTTCCGAACGGTCGGCAAACTCCAGTTCTTCGTGGTCACTGAAATCCAGTTCCAACTCCATGAGAGAAGTCAGGTGAAGCAGCTTTTCTCTCAAGGCTGACAGTTCGCGACTGAATCCTCCGCGCATCTGGTTCATAGCCATGCGGTGTGTGGCGGCAGAGGTTGAGGCAATCAGGTCGGCTACGGCTTCTGCCTGACTCAAGTCCATCTTGCCGTTCAGAAAGGCACGCTGGGTATATTCACCCGGTCCGGCTGCGCGACATCCATTCTTGATCAGGAGTTGCATGACCTGTTGCAGGATGTAAGACGAGCCGTGGCAGGATATCTCTACGGAGTCTTCACCGGTATAAGAATGAGGGGCACGGAAAAGGCTGACCAGCACTTCGTCTATTACTTCTCCTTCGGGGGAAAGAATGTGACCGAAAGTCAGAGTATAGGGCTTACGCTCTGCCAGTGGCTTGCCCGAGGCAGGAGTAAAAATACGGTCGGTGATGGTGATAGCCTGAGCACCCGAAACGCGGATCGTGCCGATGGCTCCGCCTTGAGCGGTAGCAATGGCACAAATAGTATCTTCTGTTTGTTGTATATTCACGATATTTTCTTGCTTTTTTAATCGTACAAAGATACGGCTTTTTCGGCTTATTTCCGGAAAAGTTTGGGCGATATTATTGCAGAGAATAAAGCTCCCGGATGAGGAGGTCGACTACTTTTTCGAGATAAATCCGGTCGGTTTCATCAAATGTATTCAGCTGGTCGCTGTCGATGTCGAGCACACCTTTTACTTCTCCGTTGGCGATTATTGGGACAACGATTTCCGAGCGGGAGAGGGAACTGCATGCAATGTGTCCCGGAAACTGGTCTACATCGGGTACGACCTGCGTCTGTGCTTCCGACCAGGCGGTGCCGCATACTCCGCGTCCTTTTTTGATACGATAGCAGGCCACACTTCCCTGAAACGGTCCCAAGTGAAGTTCACCGTTGTGTATCAGATAAAAGCCCACCCAGAAAAAGTTGAAAGCTTCCTTCAGAGCGGCGCAGGTATTGGCCAGTACACTGATTTCGTTCTTTTCTCCTTCTATGAGCGGAGTGAATTGTGTAAGAAATGTTTGATAACGTTCTGCTTTGTTTAGTTTATTGTCTTGCTTGAAACTTGCTTCCATAAAAATGATAATATGCGTTTAAATGTTACGGGAGGTAGCTAGATTGTCCTTCTATGGTATGAGAGTCTGATCTTTTTACGACTATTTTTCTTTTTTGAATGATAATTGTTGGTTTCAGAAGTTACGTCTTTTACTGATTCTTCCGATTAGAGCGAGGAAACTTTCTTCTGTGTTATTTCTGTTTTACTCGAATGGTTGTTGTATTGCATTCGAAATAAATCAGGCGAAAGCTGAAGTCGTTTCTGAACGCTAGCCTGACAGCATACCACCGGACTCTTGATTTGAATCTCCCGAAGCGATGAATTAACGATGCCTGAAGCCGTTCCTTCTGATAAGATGATAGGAAGGGCTTCAGGCAGTTTACTATACGCTGGGACTATCAGATACGTTCCAGCACAATCTTTATCAGGTCGTCTATCTGATTCTTGTAGCCCGTATTGGCTTCTTTAGCTACACGGTTGGCTATCACCATGCAGACGGTAGTAGCCTTGTGCCCTTGCAGACGTGCCAGACCTGCCAGCGCCGAACTTTCCATTTCGAAGTTCGTGATGCGATATCCCTGATATTCGAAGCTTTCTATCTTTTCGTTCTGGTGAGGGTCGGCAAGTGGAATACGGAGCTGTCTGCCTTGTGGACCGAAGAATCCGCCGCAAGCTACCGTGACACCCCGTACCATATCCGCTCCAGCAATACGTTCTACCAGTTCCTTGTCGGCATGGATAACATAAGGTGCCGGTGCACAAAGATTGCCGCTCCATCCCAAGTGGTTCAGCAGTGCGCGTTCCATCGGCAAGTCGCATACGGCATTTCTGCCTGCGTAAAAGTTCAGGAGGCCGTCAAATCCTACCGAAACCTCGGAACAGATGAAAGTTCCTACAGGGGTATAAGGCTGTAAGCCACCGCAAGTACCGATGCGTACCAGTTCCAGCTGGCGGAAAGTATCGTTTTCTTCACGCGTCTGGAAATTGATGTTTGCCAGTGCGTCGAGTTCGTTCATCACGATATCTATGTTGTCACAACCTATTCCGGTAGACGTAACGGTAATTCTTTTTCCTTTATACATACCGGTTACGGTACGAAACTCACGGCTTTCTACTTCACATTCTCTGCTCTCGAAGTGAGAAGCCACAAGAGCTACTCGTCCGGGGTCGCCCACGAGAATTACTTTATCGGCCAGGTGTTCCGGTTTCACATGGAGGTGAAATACAGAGCCATCTTCGTTTATAATTAGTTCTGAGGGTGGAAAATACTTTTTCATAAGATTGTTATTTTTTTGTTTAGTCAGTTGAGTTTCACGATAAATGTTGAGGCTTTATTTGCCGATAGGCTCATGTCCCGCAGGGTTTGCGTCGGGACGTGCAATGCTGCTGCGCATATCGGTATCTGCCTGAATGTTCTTCATCCGGTAATAGTCCATGATACCCAGGTTGCCGTTGCGGAAGGCTTCTGCCATTGCTTTTGGAACTTCGGCTTCTGCCTGTATCACGTTGGCGCGGGCTTCTTCTGCCTTGGCTTTCATTTCTTGCTCCAGGGCAACCGCCATGGCGCGGCGTTCCTCGGCTTTTGCCTGTGCGATATTTTTATCGGCATTTGCCTGATCTATTTGCAAGGAGGCTCCGATGTTGCGGCCGATGTCGATGTCGGCAATATCGATGGACAGAATTTCGAAAGCTGTACCTGCATCCAGTCCCTTACGCAGTACCAGCTTGGATATGGAGTCGGGGTTTTCGAGTACCGACTTGTGGTTTTCAGACGAACCGATGGACGAAACGATACCTTCGCCTACACGTGCCAGAACAGTGTCTTCGCCGGCACCACCCACCAGCTGGCGGATGTTGGCGCGTACGGTTACACGTGCCTTGGCAATGAGCTGGATACCATCTTTGGCAACTGCCGTTACGGGAGGTGTGTCGATGACTTTCGGGTTGACAGACATCTGCACGGCTTCGAATACATCACGTCCGGCAAGGTCGATGCCCGTAGCCATCTGGAATGACAGATCGATGTTGGCTTTCGAGGCCGATACCAGTGCGTGTACCACCTTTTCTACATGTCCGCCTGCCATATAGTGGGCTTCCAGTTCATCGCGGGTAATGGTACTCAGTCCTGCCTTGTGGGCTTCTATCATAGCCGGTACGATAACGTAAGGCGGAACATTACGTATACGCATCAGAAAAAGCTGAACGAGCGAGATGCGTACGCCCGAAACTTTGGCTGAAAGCCACAGAAAGAAAGGCACATAGTGGAAAAATACGGCCAGTAGGATGACCGCTCCAATAGCCAGAATGAACGGGAGATAAATCGAATCAATCATAGATAAAAAGGGTATTTAAGGTTAAAGATTACTGCTGGTTGCAGCGTACTACATACACGGTGCTGTTGTCTATGCGGGTTACGCGTACGGAAGTCCGTTCTTCGATGAATCCGTCGGCCGACTGTACCTCGACAATGTGTCCGTTTATTTCTGCGTTTCCTATCAGTGTAAGGCGTGTCAGCGACGTACCTGTGTCGCCCACCTGAATGTTTGTTCCTTTCAGGGGCTCAGGCTTGTAGTCGAGTGTTTTCTTGAGCGACAGGCGGTCTACGGTCTTGGAACGCATGAACCAGATGGTAACACCGATTATTCCGACTGCAACAACGGTAAGTGTGATGAATCCTGCCTGCGTGCCTACAGCATGAAACGCGTAGTAGATGGCGTAGAGCAGACTGACCCCCGATGCAATACCTGCAAGGGTGATGCCGGGAACGAGAAAGACTTCTACGGCAAAGAGCAGAAGCCCTGCTACGATAAGTGCAATGATAATCAGTATTTCCATATAGTTCGTATTGGTTATGTCAATGCTTGTTTACTGTTTCAGCGCTTTCAGTTCGGCATTACGTACAGAGAAAGTCAGCTCTTCCAGTTCATGACGCAGTTCGTTGGTGCGTTTTTCTTTGTCGAGAATGCCGGGAGTAAGTTTTTCTTTTCCTGCCTTGTTGCTCTGCTGATAGGCCGTGCGCAGATTTTCCAGCGATGCTTCCAGCGAGGCAAGGTCTTTTTCTTTTTGCAGGAGAGAAGCATACATCTGGCGTGCTTCCTTGGAACGGAAGTCGGACAGGGTATGGTAAACCGCGTTGTCGTCTACTACGAAACGGAAATCTCCTTTCTTCTTTTCCGTATTCTCGCCGTACATCACCTGAGCCAGATGCTGTTTGGCAATACGTACCTTATTGTCGTCGCTCCAGGTTTTCTTTATTTCTCTCAGACTGGCTACGTCGATAATTGTCTGCGGGTCGGTATTTTCATAATCGTATACCTGCTTGGTTTCGTTCGGAACGAATACATATACGCAGACTTTTCCTTCCGGCTGATAACGGTCGGAAGCAAACCATCCCAGATTGTTCAGGTCGTCCAGCGCATACATGTAATCGTTGTAAGGCGAATTGAACGGCATACCGATGTTGTCCGGACGGAGATAACTGTTGTCGTCTGAGTCGTAGCGGGTTACAAAAATATCATATCCTCCCATGCTTTCGTCACCTTCCGCACCAAAATAAAGTGTAATGCCGTCGGAAGCCATGAACGGATAGTTCTGGTTGTGTCCGGTTTCGCTCAGCCCTTCCAATGGTTGTGCATCCTCCCATTTGTCAATCAGCTTGATGCGTGAATACAAATGAGTTTCTCCATCATCGGCAGAAGCTTGGGTAAAAATCATTTTATCTCCCAGTTCATTCACAAAGGAAGTGCCGGAACCGTCTTCGGTTTTCGAGATTGTTCCCGATTCCTTGCTTAATTTATAGGCAGAAAGAAAGTCGTTCTTGTCTACGACGAAGCTGTCTATTACGGCTACATTTTCCGTACCGCGCAGCATCCGGGCAGCCTGACGGCAGCGGTCCAGTTCTTTTTCGGCCTCGGACGTATCACGCTTTTTCTTTTCCAGCCAGTCTATATGCTCTTCCAGATTTTCTGTCGCTTCGTCGAAACGGTACATCGAATAATATAGTTTGCCTAAATACAAGTAAGCGTTGATGACCTTGCGGGCTGCACTTTTTTCCAGATAAGGCAGTGCTTCCTGCAACTCGCCCGTTTCGTAGCAACATGCTCCGTACCAGAAATTATAATTGGCGTTCGACGGTGCCTGTTTTACCAGTTTCTGGAAAACGGGTTTGGCTTCAGCGAACTTTCCTTCCAGAAACCATTCTTTGGCTTGGGTAAGCGATTGTGCAGAAGCGCTTCCCATGCAGCATAAACCGATAAGGGCTAGGGTATATTTCTTGTTCATGATATTTTTCGTGTTGTTTCAATATGTCATTTTCAAAAGTACGAAGTTTCTTCGAAATTTTGTCTATTTCGGTATTCTATTTTTCAAAATCTTTCGGGAATCGTTCTTTTCGTGTAATTTTATCCCCGTTTTTGATTTAATGAATGTATGGGAAAATTGACTGAAGAAGACAAGTTGATGCGACGCATTGAGAAGCGTTTCAATAAAGGGGTTATGCAGTATGGACTGATAGAAGATGGCGATAAGATACTGGTGGGGCTGTCGGGAGGAAAGGACTCGCTGGCATTGCTGGAGTTGCTGGCTCGCCGTTCGCGTATCTACAAGCCTCGTTTTTCGGTGGTTGCCGCGCATGTGGTGATGACGAATATCGCATACGAATCGGATATGGAGTACCTGCGTGCGTATGCCGAAGGGCTGGGCGTACCGTTTGTGCGTTACGAAACGTCTTTCGATCCGTCGACAGACACCCGCAAGTCGCCGTGCTTTCTTTGTTCCTGGAACCGTCGGAAGGCGCTCTTTACGGTAGCCAAGGAGCAAGGATGCAACAAGATAGCCTTGGGACATCACATGGATGACATTCTGGAAACGCTGCTGATGAACATGACGTTTCAGGGGGCGTTCAGTACCATGCCGCCGCGTCTGGTGATGCGGAAGTTCGACATGACGATCATCCGTCCGATGTGTCTGGTGCATGAAGCTGACTTGATAGAAATGGCACAGGTCAGGGGGTATCGCAAGCAAATTAAGAATTGTCCGTATGAAAAGGATTCTCATCGTTCGGATATGAAGGAAGTGCTGCGCTCGCTGGAGCGGATGAACCCTGAAGCACGGTATAGTTTGTGGGGGAGCATGAACAATATTCAGGCGGATTTGCTTCCTGAAGAAATAGATGTATAGAAGTTTCCGGTTGTCTTTGCTGCTGAAAAGGAAAGACTTGTGCAGGGGGTGAGCTGAAAACCTCTGCATAAGTGTGATAATTTGTCTGCTTCTTTTTTCTGTTTTTGTACAAATTTTCTAAGATTTTGTACAAAAGACATAATGTTTTGTACAAAAACTGAAAAGATATCGTTATGTTTTGTGTATAGTTTCCTGAGGATTTTTTTCGGATGGGGAGAAGTTTTTTCTTTTTCCATGGAAGGATTGGAAAGAATTTTCCAAACATTTTATACTGTTTTTTTGTTATTCAACTATTAAACAGATAAAACTATGAGAATGAGTCTGGTCTCTGCCGGAAGAACTGAGACGGATGGACCAGCTGATTCTGGTTCCGGGTGGGCTTTTAAGGGCTGCTCCCGGACATATATTATGTTGTCGTTAACCTTTTTGTTGCAAGCATACCAAACGATAATGATATGAAAAACGGTTTCTTTTATATTGCTTTCTTGTGTATGGCGTCAGTCTTTTTCGGTTGTAATGAGCAGGAAAAAACCGGAAGTCTGGGTGAAACGGAGTTATATTTCAACGAACGTCTTTCTTCTATCTCGGCCGATGGTGACTCTGCTTTCTGGATCGGAAGCGAAGCTGGTGATATATGGTACATGAAGCAGCGCAGTTTTCAAAGTTACAATATTGGTGCCGATCGCATTTATAAGGTCGTGACCGACTCGGTACTGGCGGACGGGAAATTATGCTGGGTGGGGATACGTAATTCCGGCTTGCAGAAATGGAAGTTGAATGAAGAAGAAACTTCTTTGGAGGAAATTTGTGCTATTCCAAACAAAGGCACTAATTATTCGGTATACGATATACTTCTCGTTGGAAAATCGCTTTACGTTGCAACAAGTCAGGGACTTTACTCCATGCCTCGCTCGGGAGGAAAGGAACTGAAGCTGGTTTATCCGTCGGAGGATAGTGAAACTGCTCATTCGGGCAAGCCGTTCATTGTGAACAATATTCGGCGGTATGGACCAAAGTGCCTGTTGTGTGCTACACAGGAGGGGCTGGTCAGAATAAGTCTGACTAACGGAAAAGTTTCTTTGTCGCATGCGGGAGAGCCTGTATACACGGTTTCGGTATACGATAACAAGGTTTATCTGCTGGCAAGAAAGAAACTGTATGTGGAGGATGTGAAAGGAAATGTGCTGCATGAAGTAGATCTGAAGTTTTCGCCTCGTATTTATTATAAGCTGGGAAGCATTCATTATTTTATCGATGACAATCATTTGTTGCTCAGCGACGACCTGAAATCGTTTTTGTCGGTACCGCTGAGACGAAAAGTGCCGCAGTTCTGCAACAATGTCATTGCTACCGACAAGGTGGACGGCTTTACGGTTCTGGTTACAGAGAATGCCTTGTGGAATATTCCGCTTCATCTGGGTATCTTCAATGCCAATGGAGAAATTGTGGCATCGTGCGCCGATGGTGCCAATATATATTATGTAAACTCCAAGAATGAGTTGTATTGCCAACGTACGGGCGACAATGTGGCTTTTAAAATATTGGATATTCCTGAAGGGGAAGTGGTATCGAGTATGATGGCAGACGGGCGGTATCTGTATTATATCAGCAACAAGCAGGTTCTGAAGCGTATCAAGATAAAGCGGAGATACATAAGCAACGTTTTGTTTGCTTCTTCTCAGGTGCTCTACCAGTCGCCTACCAAGATAACGGCTGCTTGCTTGAAGAAGGAGGCAGAAGGCAGTTGCATTTATCTGGGCATTCAAGATGATCTGGTGCGGATAGACGCTGACGGAAAATCTATGCTGGTAGACGACTTGCACAATAAGTATATTACTGCTTTTTATCTGGCTCCTCGTGCCGGCGACTTGTATGTTTCTACGCTCAACGATGGGGTATTTTATAGTGAGGGCGATGCTTATCAGCCGATTAAGGGGACGGAACGTCATACGTTTATCCGTGACATTTCGGTGACGGGAGGGCATAAGCCTTTGCTGATGATTCTCACGAATCACCGGCTGGTGTGCAGAGAATACAATGATTCCATATCGCTGAAAGGATATAACAAACTGTTGAGGGTAAATGATTCTTTGCTCTATGCCTTGCCGGAATATGGTCTGGTGAAATATGTTGTGGGCAAGGAGGGGATCACGGAACGTGGCAGGTATTTCCACGATATACGTTTTAACCCGAAGGCTTCTTTGGTGATGAACGATACATTGTATCTGGGTTCCAATATTGGTGTCATGAAAATGGGGGCATTTTCCAGAACTTCAGCCCAATGGGTAGACATGGAATCGTCGGTGCCGAGCCTTCAGCTTTTGTTGCTTGTAGTTTCTTTTGCCGTATTTGTCATGCTGATCATTGTCATGGAGTATTTCAGAAGGAAGCGCAGTAAGAGAAAAGCAGTAAAAATGCACTTGGACGATATCGGTGTCAGGCTGGAAAGTTTGTCTTCCATGGCTCGCTTTACCGGCGAAAACGATGGAAAGGAAGTCGACCGTTTGAGAGAATTATTCGGCGGTATAGATGTACATGCTCCCGGTGTGTCGGAACAGATCAGATCTTTGTCGGAGCAGATTATGAAGAAGAACCGGGATATCGCATTGGGACTTTCCAAGTATCTGGAAAGGCAGATGCAGGTGGTAGGCGAGTATGATGTCTTTGAAAAGGAGTCGTTGCTGGAAGAATCTCGTATGGCACTGGCAACAGACAATCTGGAGAATATTGTGGCGCAGGTAGAGAAAAACGAGAAGTGGATTCAGACAATTGCTGGTCTGAAGAATCGGATAGCGCTTTACTGGCACGACATGGAGGATACGGTATGTATAGATAAGGTGAATGGTTGCCTGTTTCGCAAGATGCATACGCTTACGGATAATCTGAAGGTCAAGGAATTGTCCGCACTGGAGGCGGAAATTGCATGCCTCGATGAATGTTATCGGTATATCTTTACGAACGATGCGCTGAGAGCTGTGGATGAATATATCCTTGAGAAACAGGAAAGGCTTCGTCGGATGGACTCGGATGGAGTGACCGATGCTCTGCTGGCGGAGCTGGAACATATACAAAGAGAAATGCAAGGACTGGAGCGTGTGAAATTGCTGAAGGTGCTGTATCCGGTGGACTGTCATGTTTCGCAGGTGCTCATTAAGGAAGAGATTGCTTCGTTGATGGGGGAATATGCTTCCATACGCAACCGGGTGGAAAGGGAAAATGAAGAACGGATTACCCGAAAGTTTGATACCGGTCTGAGCCTGGAGATTGCAGAATGTACGCGTCGGGTTACGGAGTCTATCGAAAAGCAGGTTACGGCTTTTTATGAAAATATGGTGAAGACGGATAAGGAAATTCTGAGTGGGGTACTCGATTTTTCTAATTTCGGTAATCAGCCTGCCAAAGTCTTGGCTTTGCTGATTGCTTGTCCGAAAGTCAAACGTCTGCATATTCCCGGAATGTTGTGTATTTATGGAAATCTGAATCCGGTCATCAGTCGACTGGTAAATAATAAATTGAAAACGAATCATGAGTGGCTGAGGGATTATGTCAAGGCTAATCCTACCAGTATGGTCTATTATATCTTGCGTCTGATAGAATAGGTTGAGTCCGGTAGGGGCATAACCAGCCTTCAGGCAGGCAAAATCTGTCAGACTGTTTAAAAGAGTTGTATCGAGCTTTCTCTAGGGGAGTGAGATATGACTCTTTTTGTCTTTTGAGGAACCAGAATAACCTTGTTGCGTAAGATACAGGGTTTGCTACTGTTCCATCGGCTGTCAATCTGTGTTTCGAAATCGCTTGCTATGTAAGGTGCGAGGTTCGTTACAGGATATTATTTTTTGTCCTTGGGATATTTTATGTGTGGATTGCAGTTCACTGCAACAGGAACGGCTTATTTTATTTAAATCTTATTGCTTGTTGTAATTCGTTTATTTACAGTTGTTTGTATAAAGTTGCATTAAGCTGTAAACCGAAATAATCTTTTGCAACTTTTTGTCTGGGAGCCTTGGCATACATTTGCAGCATCGAAATCAAAAAATCTATAACCTTTTTAAACTTTAAAGAATTATGATTAAAAGAAGTCTTTTCGTTGCATGTTTGTCTTTAGTAGCAGTTGCAACTTTTGCTCAGGAAAAAATTAAAGATGTAAGAACAAATCCGGACTTGTATTTCTTGCGTGCAGATGAAGTGGCAAGTAGTCTGAATCTTCTTCCGGCTCCGCCGCAACCCGGCTCTATCTTGTTTATGAACGATGAGGCTCAGTATAAATGGGGAAAGTTGCAGAGAAATACTCCTCGTGGTGACCAGGCGGCAGAAGATGCTCGTGTAAATGGTGACGGAGTGCCCAATGCGTTTTCGGAAGCTTTCGGCGTGCGTATTTCGGCAACTACTACTCCCGAAATCTATAAGCTGGTATTGGGTATGCGTGAGGATGCCGGTGATCTGGCAACTCGTGAGGCGAAAGTGCATTATATGCGTGTGCGTCCGTTTGCATTTTACAATGAAATGACATGCAATCCGGAGCAGCAGCAGGAGCTTTCTACAAATGGTTCGTATCCTTCTGGCCACACAGCTATCGGATGGGCTACGGCACTTGTACTTGCTGAAATCAATGTGGACAGACAAAATGAAATCTTGAAACGCGGATACGAAATGGGACAAAGTCGTGTAATCTGTGGGTATCACTTCCAGAGTGACGTGGATGCTGCCCGACTGGTAGCCAGTGCGGTTGTGGCTCGTCTGCATGCGAATGAGAATTTTATGAAGCAGCTGGAGAAGGCTAAGAAAGAATTTGCTGAACTGGTAAGTAAGGGACAAGTGGCAAAAAGTGACTTCAAAAACTAATGCTCTCAACCTGTAAATCCTTGAATTTCTAAAAATCACAAAACTAAACTAGACTTATTAACCTTGTAAAATCCAACCTGTAAAACGAATAGGTTAACTATAATTTGATACTATGAAACGATTACTTTTATTGACTTTAGGCTTAACTATGATCTGTGGTGCGAAAGCACAGGAAGAGAAACTGGAGATTAAACCTTCCGGACGTATATTGCTCGATGGAGGCCTTTTTAAAGCCGACGGACAGGATGATAAATTTAATGATGGATTTGCTATTCCCGATATGCGAGTGGGCTTCAGTGCATCGTATGGCGCGTGGAAAGCAAAGGTGGATATGGGATATGCATACGGAAAGGTGAACATGAAGGATGTGTTTGTTCAATATAATTTTGATAAGGAGGCTGCCGACTTTTTGCGTGCCGGCTATTTCATCCATCAGTTTGGCTTGCAGAGTGCGACAAGCTCTTCTTTCAAAATTTCAATGGAGGAACCGGCAAGTAACCAGGCTTTCAATAATTCACGTATGATTGGCTTGATGTATCAGCATACACGGAGTAAATTCTTGGGTACACTGAGCTTCTTTACGGAATCGGATGCCATGAAGATGACTTCTGACAAGCTGGGAAACCAAGGTGTGGGTATGATGACTCGACTGGTTTATAAGCCGTTTTGCGAGCCGGGAAAGATTTTCCATGTGGGCCTTTCAGGAGCGTTTGAAACACCTCGTTATAGTTCGGATAAGGAACTGAGTCATCATTCGTATACCTTGTCAACTACTTTCCCTACACGAATCGCGAAAGTTGTTGCGCAGGAAGCTGTTATTGATGATGCTAAGATGTTGTATAAATTTACTCCTGAACTGACTGCTGCAATAGGACGTGTGGGACTGGAAACGCAGTACTTTTACGTGAATGTGAACCGGAAGGACAAACCTTGTTACAAGGCGAGTGGTGCTTATGGTACAATCCGTGCATTGGTAAAAGGTAAGAATTATAAGTATGCCAACTTGGATGGTGGTATTGCAACTCCTGATCCGGGTTCTATGGAGGTTGTTCTTTCGTACAACTATACGGATATGTCCGATCATAAGGCTGAGGTACTGGGAGGTAGACTGAATGACTGGTCGGCTACATTCAACTATTATATCAATAAGTATATGATCTGGCGTGTACGTGGTTCGTACACAACTACAACAGACCGTATCAATACGCCGAATACAAAATTAGGACTTATTGAAACGCGTTTGCAGATTAAGTTCTGATTGATGGAAATGTACGTTTCCGACAGGTTTGAAACTGATGACTTTTAAAATATTAATGATATGAGAAGTGTAACTAATTTGTCATTGTTGCTCTTAATGTTTGTGTGCCCATCGTTTGTGTGGGCACAAACCAAACGCTCTCCTGAATTTAAGGAAAAGTATACCTTAAAGGAAGTGGTTATATTGAGTCGGCATAATATCCGTTCTCCCTTGTCGGATAATGGAAGTGCTTTGGGTAAACTGACTCCTCATCGCTGGACAAACTGGAGTGCCGCTTCCAGTGAACTGACATTGCGTGGCGGGGTGCTGGAAACCATGATGGGACAATTCTTTCGTAAATGGCTGGTCAGTGAAGGACTGTTTACCGAAAATTATGTGCCCAATGCCGATGAAGTGAATTTTTACGCTAATAGTATGCAACGTACCATAGCGACTGCTCAGTATTTTTCATCGGGTTTTATGCCGGTAGCCAATGTTGCTGTTCGCCATCGGTATGCTCCCAGTAAGATGGATCCGGTCTTTTTCCCTCGTCTGACGAAGGTAAGTGAGGCATTTTGTTCCGACGCCATGAATCAGATCGCCGCAATGGGAGGCAAGAAAGGGATACGAGGTATTAATGAGGGGCTTGAAGATTCATACCGCATTATCGCTGATGTACTTGACTTGAAGGACTCTCCTGCCTGTAAGTCTGGAGAAACTTGTGCTTTCGATGATTATGATACACGGATTATCCTGAAGAAGGGAGAGGAGCCTGCCATGAAGGGTTCCTTGAAGCTTGCCAATTCGGCTTCCGATGCTTTCATCTTACAGTATTATGAGGAGGCAGATGCGCAGAAAGCTGCATTCGGTCACGATATCTCTATTTCGGATTGGGAGAAAATTGCCCGTATAAAGGATGTGTACGGAGATGTATTGTTTACCGCACCTGTTGTTGCATATAATGTGGCTCACCCGTTGCTGGTCTATATGAATGATGAACTTAATTCCGATGCGCGTAAGTTTACTTTCTTATGCGGACACGATTCGAATATTGCGAGTGTGAATGCTGCGTTGGAAGTTGAGGATTATGAATTGCCTTCTTCCATAGAAAAGAAGACACCTATCGGCAGTAAGCTGGTTTTCGAGAAATGGATAGATAAATCGGGAAATGAGTTCGTTGCTATAAATCTGGTGTATCAGACAACCGAGCAATTGAGAAATATTGAAATGCTTGATTTGGATCATTCTCCTATGGTCTATCAGTTACAGTTGAAGGGCTTGAAGTTGAATGCTGACGGGCTGTATTCTTTCGAGGATGTAAATGGACGTTTTGAAAAAGCTATTGCAGCTTATGATGATATCAAATGAGAGGATTATATAGGGATGTTGTTTTTAACTTTTTGATTTTAACATAGTTGTTCAGATTTCTTTTGAGTTTTCTTACGTTCTATTGCCGAAAGAGATTTAATAAATAGTACCTACCCCAAAACAACCTCTAAATAATCTTTCTAATTTGTGAAGAAAGGGATAGTCACCGATGGGTCGATTATCCCTTTTGTCGTATATCCTGTGCTGAGCATGTTGTTCGGAAATTTTTTATGTTACCTTTTCAGGCTAATGTAAAATCAGCAAAGGTTATATAAACAAAAAAGACACTCAGGAGTGGAAGCCTCCCAAATGCCTTATATCTAAGCTTTTAAGCTTTGTAGCGGGACCCGGGATTGAACCGGGGACCTCATGATTATGAATCATGCGCTCTAACCAGCTGAGCTATCCCGCCATCATTTTATAAAAATATTGTTGCAAATTTTTCTCGTAGCGGGACCCGGGATTGAACCGGGGACCTCATGATTATGAATCATGCGCTCTAACCAGCTGAGCTATCCCGCCATTTGTTTTTCGTTTGCGGGTGCAAAGGTAAGTTAAGTTTTTTAATTGTGCAATACATAACACAGTTTTTTTTTCGTTTTACTCTATTTTTATTTTTCTGTTGAAGATATTCTAAGGTTGATTAGTAAAAAAATACGATTCATTATGTAGTATACAAAAAAATGGTTTATTTTGTCGCCGTTATCTTAATATCTTAAAATTGTAAGAGAATGAAATCTATGAAAAAGAAAATACGTATCGAATACCCTTTAAATCCTGCTTCTGGAACTATTCTTTGGGGAGCCATCAGTACTCCTTCTGGTTTGCAGAGATGGTTTGCTGATAATGTGTCGAAAGTGGATAAGACTTATACGTTCAAGTGGGGAAAAACCGAAACTCGCAGTGCGGAGGTCCTTAATTTGCGTACCGAATCTTTTATTCGTTTCCATTGGGAGGACGAAGAGCCACGGACGTATTTCGAATTAAAAATACATTATAATGAGCTGACGAAAGACCATTCCTTGGAAGTTACTGATTTTACTGTTCCTGAAGAGGAAGAAGATACTAAAAATTTATGGGATTCTCAAATAGAAATTCTGAGAAGAATATGTGGGGTGTAATTCCAAAAATAATATAAAACATCGTTCTCCTCTCCATTTTTTATGCTACTTTTGTGCGCTATAATGATAATATAAGGAATGCTACGCATAAAAAAACTTGATATATTTGTGCTGAAGAGCTTTTTATTGCTCTTTGCAGGAACTTTTTTCATCTGTTTGTTTATCTTCATGATGCAGTTTTTATGGAGATATGTAGATGAACTGGTAGGGAAGGGGTTGGAAATAAATGTACTTGCACAGTTCTTTTTCTATTCTGGTCTGACTTTGATTCCTTTATCTCTTCCTCTAGCTATCCTGCTGGCAGCATTGATGACTTTTGGTAATTTCGGAGAGCGATATGAATTGTTGTCAATGAAAGCGGCGGGAATTCCACTGTTGCGTATTATCCGGCCGGTCGTTCTGTTCTGTGTTTTTCTGGGAGGTATGTCATTCTTCTTTCAGAATATTATCGGACCAAGGGCACAGAAACAATTATGGACTTTACTGGTTTCTATGAAGCAGAAATCTCCCGAAGTGGACATTCCTGAAGGTGTTTTCTATAGTGATATCGATGGATATAACATTTATGTGAAGCAGAAAGACCGTAAGACCGGTATGCTGAAGGATGTGCTTATCTATAATTTCTCGGATGGCTTTGAAAATGCCCATATCATTTGGGCGGCAGAAGGTAAACTGGAACTGACAGCCGATAAGCAACATTTGTTTCTTCATTTGTATAATGGAGAACAATTCGAGAACTTGAAATCGCAGTCTGTCATTTCACGTAATGTACCGTATCGTCGGGAAACATTCAAAGAGAAGCATACGCTGATAAAGTTCAGTTCAGAGTTTAATATGGTAGACGGCAGTTTTCTGGACCGTCGTTCTGATATCAAGAATATGCATGAGATATCGGTCGCAATAGATTCACTGACTGTTCATGCCGATAGTGTGGGGCGGTCGATGTATTCCGATATTATGTCTACTACCTACCGAACTCCGGTTTTGACTCCGGCGGATTCTACCAAAATGAAAGAAGAGAGGGTTTCTGTTATTAATACAGATAGTATCTATAACTCCATGACTTCTCAGGAAAAACTGAAGGTATTGACAACGACCGGTAACCGGATGAGTTCACTGGCTTCGGACTGGGATATGAAGAGTTTCCTTACCAAAGATACCGATAATAATATCCGTTCACACCGTTCCGACTGGCATAAGAAGATTACGCTGTCATTGGCATGTATTATATTCTTCTTTATCGGAGCTCCTTTGGGGGCCATTATTCGAAAAGGTGGACTAGGAATGCCGGTTGTTATTTCGGTATTGATTTTCGTGATTTATTATATCATCGACTCCGGAGCCACTCGTGTAGCCAAAAGTGGTGAAATGAATATTGTTTTGGGTACGTGGATGAGTACTATCGTACTGGCACCATTGGGAGCTTTCTTTACGTATAAATCGAATAAAGATTCGGTGGTGTTTAATATAGATGTATATGCTGCTTTCTTCCGCAAGTTGTTTGGAATACGTCAGTCCAGACATCTGTTCAAGAAGGAAGTCATCATTCATACTCCCGAATATCAGAAAGATATAGAAATACTGGAAGAGATCAGCCGTGACTGTACGGTATATCTGGAGAATCACCGCCTGAAGGGAATGCCGAATTACGTTCAGATATTTACCAACAACAAGCATGATGACGCGATTGCCGAAATCAATAAAAAGATGGAGGCTGTTATCGAGGAGCTGTCGAATACCAAAGATGCTGTTTTGCTGAACTTGCTGAACAATTATCCCTTCCTGTCGGTTAAAGCACATAAGAGCCTGTTCGACAATCGCTGGCTGAACTTGCTGTTGGGTATTGTGATACCCGCCGGAATATTGCTTTATCTGAATATCTGGCGATATCGGATTCGGCTGGATAAAGACTTGAGACTGATTATCAAAAACAATCAAAGTATAATAGAACAAATAAGAAATCAACAATTATATTTACAATAATAGCACTATGGACAAGATCAAATTGGATACCGTTGAAGAAGCAATCGAAGATTTTCGCAGAGGTGAATTCGTAGTCGTTGTCGACGATGAAGATCGTGAAAACGAAGGCGATTTAATTATCGCTGCGGAGTTGATTACTCCCGAAAAAGTCAACTTTATGTTGAAGCATGCAAGAGGAGTACTCTGTGCTCCTATTACTTTATCACGTTGTAAAGAACTTGACCTGCCACATCAGGTTGCGAACAATACATCAATGTTAGGAACTCCGTTTACCGTTACGGTTGATAAACTGGAAGGATGTACTACGGGCGTTTCGGCTGCCGATCGTGCCGCTACGATTCGTGCACTTGCCGATCCTGCTTCCAGACCGGAAACATTCGGACGTCCCGGACACATTAATCCGCTGTATGCACAGGATAAGGGCGTATTGCGTCGTGCCGGACATACGGAAGCTTGCATCGATTTGGCTAAACTGGCAGGATTGTATCCGGCTGGTGCATTGATGGAAGTTATGAACGAAGACGGAACGATGGCCCGCCTTCCGGAACTTCGTAAAATGGCCGATGAATATGGATTGAAACTGATTTCAATTGCAGATTTGATTGCTTATCGTTTGAAGCAGGAATCGCTGGTAGAAAAAGGAGTAGAAGTGGATATGCCGACCGAATTCGGACATTTCCGTCTGATACCGTTCCGTCAGAAAAGTAACGGACTGGAACATGTTGCCTTGATTAAGGGCGAATTTGAACCGGATGAAGCGGTACTGGTACGCGTACATTCATCGTGTGCTACGGGAGATATCTTCGGCTCTTTGCGCTGTGACTGCGGTGAGCAGCTCCATAAGGCGATGCAGATGATTGATAAAGAAGGCAAGGGAGCCATTATTTATCTGATTCAGGAAGGTCGCGGCATTGGTCTGATGGAAAAAATGAAGGCATATAAGTTGCAGGAAGAAGGTATGGATACGGTTGACGCCAATATCTGTCTGGGACATCAGGCAGATGAACGTGACTATGGTGTCGGTGCTCAGATTTTACGTGAGATCGGCATTCATAAAATGCGTCTGCTCACCAATAATCCGGTGAAGCGTGTCGGACTGGAAGCCTACGGTTTGGAGATTGTAGAAAATGTACCTATCGAAATTACTCCGAATAAATATAATGAACGTTATCTGCATACGAAAAAAGACCGTATGGGACATACGTTGCATTTTAATAAATAAACAAGTTTGATAATGGAAACGAATAATTTAATTAAGACTTATGCCTCCAAGGCTGTTCAGACAGCTTTGATGCGTAGCGTGTATACATGGATGACACTGGCCTTGGTCATTACAGGCTTTGTTTCTATGTATGTAGCAAAATCGTACACCCTGCTGTCGATGATTATGCAGAATTCGATGGCATTCTGGGTACTGATTATTGCAGAACTGGGACTGGTGTGGTATTTGTCTGCCCGGATAAATAAAATATCTTTCAGCACCGCCACTGTTCTGTTTATTGCATACTCTATATTGAACGGTGTAACACTAGCATTTATTTTCCTTATTTACACCATGAGTTCTATAGCAACTACTTTCTTTGTTACGGCAGGAACTTTTGCTGTCATGGCTCTTTATGGATATGTGACGAAGAAAGATCTTAGCCGTATCGGTAATCTGTGCATTATGGGTGTGATAGGTATCATCATCGCTTCGCTGGTGAACATGTTCCTGCACAACTCGATGATGGACCTGATTATTTCTTGCGTAGGAGTCTTGCTATTTGTGGGACTGACAGCTTACGATTCACAGAAAATCAAGCAGTTGCTTACCGCAGACGATATAGAGGTGAACGAGTCTACACAGAAGATTGCACTGATGGGTGCCATGACGCTGTATCTTGACTTTATCAATCTTTTCCTTTACTTGCTGCGCCTGCTCGGTGACAGAAAGTAAGCAAAATCTTTTTCTATTTAAAAGAAAACGATTTAATTTGCATAAAATTATGAACTAAATAAAACAAAGGCAATGAATCAACTTTCAGATCGTTTAAATAGCTTGTCACCTTCGGCGACATTGGCTATGTCACAAAAAAGTAGTGAACTTAAGGCACAAGGTGTTGATGTAATCAATTTAAGTGTCGGCGAACCCGATTTCAATACTCCCGATCACATTAAAGAAGCTGCCAAGAAAGCTATCGATGAAAACTATTCTCGTTATTCTCCCGTAGCCGGATACCCAGCTTTGCGCAATGCGATCGTTGCTAAACTGAAAAACGAAAACGGTTTGGAATATACTGCTGCTCAGATTAGCTGTGCAAACGGTGCAAAGCAGTCTGTTTGCAACACGATTCTGGCTTTGATTAATAAGGGTGACGAAGTTATCGTGCCTGCTCCTTACTGGGTAAGCTATCCGGAAATGGTGAAGTTGGCCGAAGGTACTCCGGTTATCGTACGTGCCGGTATCGAACAGGACTTCAAGATCACTCCGGCGCAACTCGAAGCTGCTATCACTCCGAAGACACGTGCGCTGATTCTTTGTTCTCCGTCCAACCCGACAGGTTCTGTATATTCTCAGGAAGAGTTGAAGGGTCTGGCAGAGGTTTTGGCTAAGCACGAACGTGTCATTGTAATTGCCGACGAAATATATGAACACATCAATTACATCGGAAGACACCAGAGCATCGCTCAGTTTGCAGAAATTAAGGACCGTGTAGTCATTGTAAACGGTGTATCAAAAGCCTATGCCATGACAGGTTGGCGTATTGGTTTCATCGCTGGTCCGGAATGGATTGTGAAAGGCGTAAATAAACTGCAGGGACAATATACTTCTGGACCTTGCTCAGTTTCTCAGAAAGCTGCTGAAGCTGCCTATACAGGTACTCAGGCTCCGGTAGAAGAAATGCGTCAGGCTTTCGAACGTCGTCGTGACCTGATTGTGAAACTGGCGAAGGAAATTCCTGGATTCGAAGTGAATGTTCCGCAGGGAGCTTTCTATTTGTTCCCGAAATGCGATTCTTTCTTCGGCAAGAAGGATGGCGACCGTGTAATCAATAATGCAGACGACCTGGCAATGTATTTGCTCGAAGTCGGTCATGTGGCATGTGTGGGTGGTACTTCATTTGGTGCTCCTGAATGCATCCGTATGAGTTACGCTACTTCCGACGAAAACATCGTGGAATCTATGCGCCGTATCAAAGAAACTTTGGCTCGCTTGAAGTAATTTGAGATAATTTTTACCTTTGAAGGGAGGCTGTTCTGGATAGTCAGGATAGCCTCTCTTTATTTTTATTCCGATAGGAAACATGCTTTTTTCTTGTTGGGTTGGCGGTAAGGAATGTGGATGTGCTTTTAAATTCAAGAAATAAAAAGAAGTGTCATGATTTTCTTGGAGATGATTAGTAGAAAACCTCTCGGTCTTTTCTGAAAATTTGTACAAAACATTTTATTTTTTGTACAAAAAATAAATAAGGTTTCGGCTTGCTTGAAGATACTTCGTCTTGTCTGTTTAGCAAATGTCGTTAAAAGAAATTCGATTGTCCGACTTCTGTTTGGCTTATAAACGAACAAAAGCTGCAACTTTTTGAGTTACAGCTTTTTATCTCGGCACGGGAAGAGAGGCTCGAACTCCCGACACTCGGTTTTGGAGACCGATGCTCTACCAACTGAGCTATTCCCGTGTTTGCGGTTGCAAAGGTACTATAATTTTCGATATCTGCAAATGCTTTTCGATAAAAATATAGACGTTCTTTTCTATATTAAACCTAAGTCTTTGAATATGAGTTTATATATTTCTGCTTTTTTTTCAATCTTCAGCGGATAGGCACGGCTGGACGACGGCATCCGGTACAGATAAAGTGTACGATCGGCGTATTCGAAGGGAGATTTTCCTCCGATAGGAGGCTCTGATACGTCTATTTGTTGTCGTAATGTATCTGTTGCCTTCTGTCCGGTCGTTACAATTGCCCGGCAGTTGGGAAGCTGTTTCAGCAGAAGATCGATATCAGTCGGTTCTACTATATCCAGAAACTTGTCTGAAGCATTGTCCTGCAAACGGCGTACGGCTGAGGCGGTATCATACAGAGCAATTCCCTTTTCGTTCAGGAATTGTATGATACGTTCCTTGTCGAACGCCTTTTTGTCGGGATGCAGAAAGTGGTCCTTGTCGGAAAAAAAGATTATTCCGAAAATGCGCCACATATCGTTTTGCAGGTTAGGGTAGAAGAAATCCATACTCCAGCGCTTCTTTTGCGGTGGGAAACTACCCAGCATCAGCAACACGGCGTTAGCAGGGAGAAAGGGCTCCAGCGGGTGAGCTTCTACAGGCGGAATAATCTTTTCTGTTTCCATGGAATTGTTAATCAGGCTTTAGGCTTAGGTTCTTTTTTGGCCAGCAGCACGATGTTGTAAACATATTCAGTCATCCAGCTTTCAGAATAGCCTAATGTATGCAGGTAAATGCGGATGTTGTGACAAGTCTTGCGCACACCGTCATCCTTCCAGTCTGTTTTCGTCAGGATATCATGGATGGTCTTTTCCGTCATGCTGCGCAACATTTTCTTAAATACTCCCGGCATACGGAATTTCCATTGCATCAGGTTGCCGATTACCATCATCAGGTCCTGGCTGAATCCTTGGAACATGAAGAGATAATTCTTGATATCATTCACATTCTTACAGTTCTTCTTAATGGAATTGTCTATTTCTTTGAAGAATATATCGTCCAGACCATAGATATCGCTCAACATCTTTTTACACTTCGAACGTTCGGCAATTCCTAACTTGTTGTTCTGGGTAGGAATCTTAAGCGTGCGTTTGAATACTGCCATGTCGGGCAGAAAGTTGATATTGCTAATGCCGAGTTGTGCTGCCATGACCGACTGATAGTATACGCGTATAAGCGTCATGAAATCTTCCATTCCTCCTACACGTACAGTTTCGTCGGTTTCCGAGGCTTGTTTCTTTCCGAATATTTTAGAAAATATGCTCATAATTATATAAATTGTTTATTTGCGTACAAAGATAGAAAATCTTTTTGTTCGTTCTTTTTTATTCGCTGTCTTTAAGCTGAAAATAAAATGTATGTTCCACGAAGCGTTGCTCTACCAGACCGAAGCGGATAAAATCAGCAAGCAGGCGGCTGATCTGTTTCCGGCTCATGTGGGTAAGGCGGCTGCATTGTCCCAGGGTAAGGGGAGCATGCTGTTGCAGAATCGTCAATACCTGCTGTTCCCGCTGGGTATAGGTCATGACAACGTCTTTTTCTGCACGGTCGTGCTTCCAGATGTTCAAATGAATCGGGTTAGCTAGAATGTTTTCGTCCTTGATGCGGACGTAAGCCCATGGACGATTTTCTTCATCCAGTGCGTAAATCGGCTTCTGCTGGCTTTCGTTTACCTGTACTTCCAATACGTCCTTTCCATCCACATGATAAATGCGGGTATCGAGCTCTACCTCCGGACGGCAGTATAAATTGGCGGCTGCTTCTATCATATATAACTCTTCTTCCGACCGTACACCGGCTATCTTCCCGTTGTCTTTGACTCCGACCAGTAATCTTCCGCCTTCCGTGTTGGCAAATGCAGACAAACTTTTGGCTATTTTCCTTGCGTCGGATATTGCAAATTTAAAATCCTGATGTACATGTTCCCCTTCGGATATCAGCTTTTCCAGATATTGTGTATTCGTATTCGTTTTCATAACGGCGCAAAGTAAATGAAAAACGGCTGTTTTCTCGTAAAAAATCCGTTATCTTTTGCGAAAAACAGCCGTTTCTTTATCGTTTTTACATCACTGGTCAGTCACAATGTTTGTGAGTCATGATGTCGAGTACCATCTTGTCGGTTTCATTCATACCTTCCGAACCGATCTTGGTCAGGTTGCGGATACTCTGATTTACGTTTTCCTCGATGATACCTTCTACCGAGGTGACGCATTTTTGTTCCATTGCCATGATGGCAGACATGACGGCAGTCGACACACCACTGGTCAGTTTAAGTGCACAGCTAGGTTTGGCACCGTCGCAGATCATGCCGGTCAGTGTGGCAATCATATTCTGTACGGCATACATTACCTGCTGGTATCCTCCGCCCATAAGGTACGTAATACCGCAACTGCTACCAGTTGCTGCTACCACACAGCCGCATAGTGCCGACAGACGTCCTAAACTTTGCTTGATGTAGATGGCTGTCAGGTGGCTGAGTATAAGAGCTCTTGTCAGTTCTTCTTCAGAATTATGGTTGTCCTCTGCATAGACTACGACAGGCAATGTAGCAGCTATACCTTGGTTTCCACTGCCTGAATTACTCATTACTGGAATCATGGCACCTGCCATGCGGGCATCGCAGGCAGCAGAAGTGTACGACAAGATATGTGTGAAGGTATTGTTTCCCATAATGTTTTTCTCAGTCTTGCTGTTTCTCAGCATCTTGCCTAATTCATGACCGTATTTTCCCTGAAAAGAACGTTCGGCAGCACTTTTGTTCAAGCGTCTGGCTTCGAGAATGAATTGTATTTCATCCAGTGGGGCCGTAGTGGCAAAATCGAAAACTTTACGTAAGGTCAGTTCCACCGGAGCAGCCTGTGCTTCAGATGCCTGAGGAGTTCTTTTGTCTAAGATGACATCTTGATTACGACTTACATATACAAAGTTTGTATGTCCGCCGCTGATGATGGCAGTTGCCGAATCATTGCCATGGGTACAGATCGTTTCGATATATAATTTCTCCTCGATGTTTTCTTTTAACGCGATGTCAATGCATTGCGAATCGATCATCTTTTTTCCTTCTTCAACAGCCGTTGGGTTACTGTCTTTCAGTACTTCCAGTTCATATTCTGATTTGCCTATCAGAGCTCCCAGTGCAACGGCAATAGGAAGGCCAATCATGTCTGTTCCCGGGATGCCCACTCCCATGGCATTTTTCAGGATATTAGCACTCAGAAATACCTTGATGTGTTCGGGGCGACAGCCAAGAGTTTCTGTAGCTTTAGCAACGCATAATGCAACGGCGATAGGTTCTGTACAGCCGATTGCCGGAACTACTTCTCTTTTTATCAGAGCAATGATTTGCTCTCTTTCGGGTTTTGCGATAATGCTTTCCATTCGGTGACGTATTTTTAATACTGATAAAATTACTATTTTTCTCTATCTATAATGATATGCAAATGTACATTTTTTAAAGGAATAATATAGCCTGAATTAAAATTATGTTGTTTAAAATTTGCATATTAAAAAAAAATCCGTACCTTTGCATCGCTTTTGAAAGAAAGCGCTCCTGAAAAGAGTTTTGGAGAGGTGGCAGAGTGGTCGATTGCGGCGGTCTTGAAAACCGTTGTACTGCGAGGTACCCGGGGTTCGAATCCCTGTCTCTCCGCAATAAAGGGTGTAAATCAAGCATTTGCAAGATTTACACCCTTTTTTACACCCAAAAGTCAACTACGGGGTGTAGTCTATATGCATTATTTTTGGTAATCCTATTCATTTCCTTCTTAACTTTATTATATTTCATTTTTAGTTTCTGTAATTAGAACTACCCTACAGGGTAGTGGAAAAGTCTCGCGAAGTATGGAACTTTGCAGCAGAAAACTAAAAACTATCATACAATGAAATTAATTAAAGTATTCTTATTAGGACTTTTTGGTATCATACTACCTGTCAGTTTGTCCGCACAGACCATTAGCGGAAAATTGATTGACGAGAACAGCCAGCCTTTGCCTTACGCCAATGTGGTACTACTGTCCTTGCCGGATTCGGCATTTGTTAATGGAACTATCAGCGGTGAAGACGGATCTTTTACACTGGAGGCAACATCGGAAAATCAGATAGTGAAAATATCCTCTATAGGATATAAGACTGTATGTAAGCCGGTATCTCCGGCTAATATCGGTATCGTGCAACTCGTTTCGGATGCACAGATGCTTGGTGAGGTGGTTGTAAAAGCCAATCTTCCTGTGACACGCATGAAGAATGATGCCTTGGAAACCAACGTTCAGGGTACAGTTCTCTCGAAAGCCGGTACTGCCGAAGATGTATTGGCGCATATACCTGGTTTACAAAAAAAAACTGATGGGTTTGAAGTGTTGGGCAAGGGTTCACCGCTTATCTATATTAACGGTAGAAAATTACGTGATATCGCTGAACTGGACCAACTGACATCGGAGGAAATTAAAAGTGTAGAAGTGGTTCGCAATCCCGGTGCCCGTTATGATGCAACTGTAGGGGCAGTTGTCCGTATCCGTACTGTCAAACGACAAGGAGATGGATTTGGAGTGAGTTTGCGCAGTTCCTATGATCAGTCCCAGAATTCAGATTTTGTAGAGCAAGCCGATGTAAACTATCGGCATAACGGCCTTGATGTTTTCGCTATGGTCCGTTTTGATAAGACAACCGCCTTGCAAAACGATATTCTGGAGCAAACAGCCTTTACCGATACCCTATGGACACAAAAGAATTATCAGCACTCTAATACCGATTCTCGCAATATAGACGGGCGCATCGGATTCAATTATGATTTTAATGAATATCATTCCATCGGTCTGCGCTATGATTTGAGCAACGTCCTGCACACAGATATGCATTCAGCCTTCGATAGCGAAATCTGGGCAGATGGATTGCCCTACGATATCTTGCATAGTTCCATCGTTGCCAATGCAAAATCACAACCGGAACATCAGCTTAATATTTACTATGCAGGACAAATAGGTAAAGGAGAACTTACCTGGGATGCTGACTATTACGGCAATACTTACACGCAGTATACTCTTAATACGGAGAATAGCCAGGACCATGAAGACCGTACCGTCACTTCCGACAACAGAGTGGATAATCAGCTAGCCGCTACCAAAGCTTCATACACGCATCCTTTGTGGGGAGGAAGTTTCTCGGTGGGAGGAGAATATACCTATACCAACCGGCATGATGATTATGTAAATCAGGAAGGATATGTACCTACAACTTATACCCGCATTCGCGAACAGAATCTTGCCGGATATGCACAGTACAGCCATCCTTTACCATTCGGTCAGGCAAACATCGGCTTGCGATATGAGCATGTAGATTTTGATTATTTTGAAAATGGTACATTTGTACCCGGACAAAGTCGTGTCTATGATAATGTCTTTCCTAATGCATCTGTGAACGGGCAGTTGGGCAAAGTACAATTCCAAGTCAGCTATGCAGCAAAAACACAGCGGCCTAACTACAGCCAGTTAAGAAATAATATCACTTATGCCAATCGGTTTACATGGCAAACGGGAAATCCACTTCTGAAACCAAGTATCACCCACGATGTAACCGCTGTTGGTGTCTGGCGGTTCTTGCAGGCAATGGTCAGCTACAAAATGGTTCAAGACTATATTCTTTATTGGGGAACACAGGTAGAAAATCAGTCGGCTACTACTTTGATTAACTATGTCAATCACGACCGTTTACCGAGTCTGACAGTAATGCTGGCAGCTTCGCCTACTATTGGTATATGGAATCTTAATGCCAGCGCAATTATGATGAAGCAGTGGTTTTCGTTGGATGCTGCCGGTCAAAAAAGGACTTATAACAATCCGCTCTTTATAGGTTCATTAAACAATACTTTTACTCTCCCTGCCGGATTCTTGTTGACAGCCGACTTCAGTTATCAAAGTTGTGGGCAGGTCCAGAATATCACTCTTAAACGTCCACAATATACACTCAATATAGGCTTGCGTAAATCCTTCTTGAACGATGCGCTCAGTATTGAAGCGCGTGCAAATGACTTGTTGTTAGGTTGTAAGCAGGAAGCACTTCTTTATATGGAGAGTTCACAGATGAAAGATTTGTCTTGGAGTGATACACGATCATTCAGCCTTACTGTCCGCTACAAGTTTAATGCAGCCAAAAGCAAGTATAAAGGTACAGGAGCAGGACAGGATGCGATAAACCGTATGTAATTTATGACAACATCAATTTCTTATATAAATCTCTCATGGGCAGTTGTAGGCATCATCGATAAGGATGGCCACAACTGCCTTCAATCCATGAAGCGTTCGGACGAACCGATAGAAGTTACCATTGAAAGGTACGTCATCGGTTATCTGGTCTTCTGGCATATTGCCTATATTGATAAAGAAAAGATGAACAGATGTGACGATGAGAAGGTAATCGAACTTGGACGGAAGAAAATGGAGGAATACGTCACCTCACATCCACCTGTAGCTACTTTGCCGAAGTTCTACATCGTCTTCCTAAATCAGCCTCATATTGGCTGCGATACCCACGGCCTCAGTGATGTTTTCTGCGTGTAGTTTCTCGAAGAGTTTTTTCTTGTGAAACTTGACGGTATTGGCATCAATAAAGAGAGTTTCTCCAATCTCCGTGTTCGACAGTCCTTTGACGGAGAGCTGGAGAATCTCTTTTTCACGGTCGGAAAGAATCAGTTCAGGCTGTTTTCTCCATCGTCTTCCCTCGAATGAGTAGAAATACCTGTCAGTACATGTATGGTCTGAAATAACTACATCTCCGATAGTTTTCTCCGGTGACAGTGAAACTGTACATAGAGCCAGCCATATATCCCCATTATCACTCAGCAAGGCAGGTGTCAGTTTGTGGTGGATAAGGTGCGAGTGCTTTTCTGATGTACGGATATGAAAGTTATACTCGATGGACAAGTCAAGTCTTTTTTCTACCGGCTGGTCATAGTAAAACCGGAATCCGGCTTCGTTGATTTCCATAAGACGGTTTATCTCGTCAGACGGAACGACATCAAAATAAAAGGCATAACCTTTCTGTTGCACATCTTCCGGTGAATGACCGCAGAGGAAAAGCGGGTTGGACGATACGTAAAGGAAGTTCTTGCGGTTATAGTCTATGATATACAGACTGTGATTTGTGTTGCGTGCCAGAGCGTTGGCCATGGCAATACATACATCGGTTTTTGAATAATCACTGTCTGGTATTTGTAGGTCTGTATTTATTGGGCGAAAGAAGTCGTTTATATTATTTGGTTGCATAATTGATGTACTTGTTTGGGGCACAAAACTATAAAAAGTACAGACTATATATAATAAAACTGGTCTGTACTTTTTTACTTATATTCTGAATCCTCTACTTTTTCTTGGCTCTTCCTCTGACTGTCGTAAACCTCGTCTTAACTTTTCCCATTGTTCCTTGAACCATTTTCCAATCGGTTGCCTGTTTATTGTCAGTACCAATTTAGTATCATCAACCGAACTTTTCTCAATTCTGAAAATATCGTTTTTGATGTCAAACTTTCGTCTGTGTTCTTCGGAATAAATTTTGCCACTACATTGTATGGCTTCTTTCTTTGTCAAGAGGCTCTCTATCATTTCTTTGGTGAATCCGATGGTAGCACACAATTTTTCCATTCTCAGCATCTCTTTAAGTATCGGAAACCACTTGAATGCCTTTTCAAGCAAGGTGTTAAGCCGGGAAATTTCCCTGTCTTTGGCTTCAAGCTCTTGATTGTGTATTCCTTGAAGATTGCGTATCTGTTTACCGTACTGTTCCTGCATTTGTTGCATCTTGGCTTTTAATTCATCAATGCCTTTATCACGCTTGGCAACTTCCTGGCGCAATTTTTCATTGGCTTGTTCCAAATCTTTCAATTTCCCGCTGCCGAAAAGAGAACCGACACCACTTGCTCTGGCA
>FR887764.1 GCA_000432735.1 Bacteroides sp. CAG:443 | reverse complement strand
GGCTAATTTTATATTATTTACTGAATGTCCCTATTTATACTACAAATTAAATAGACATTTCCACGCTATTCCAAAGGTATTAACAGAGGAAAAAGACCGGAAAAAAGCTTTAAAATATAGCAAAATTCTATCTTAACTTACTATTAATCATAATACTTTGAGTCTGTCACGCTTGATCGTAATCAGCCACGGACAAATGAATCTTAAATAATTATTCAGATGGAAAAGTCTCAAATCGGAGGCTTTTCCTCCCAAACGCTCACTCAAATACTCACTAAGCTCAACTCTTTTCTTTGCATCGTTCAGCTTTTTTATTTTACGGCATATCATACCATGGGCTAACCTGCGCTTATACTTTTTTATCTCAGGGAAAGTCCTCTCCATCAAAGAAAGTACATCGATATCTTCTTTAATACGATTTCCAGACTTGACACCTTCTACACTGACTTTTGCGGTATGCTGACGGAACTTATTCAAGTATTCGTAAACCTCGACCATATCTCCCTGCAACAGCATCTGGAACCAGAAACACCAGTCACCACTGTATCTCATGTTTAAAAAGGAAGAATCGGATAAATTAGTAGCATAAGAACGGCGAAACAACACCCCACTGGCATTAGCAACGCAACAATTCCAATACATGTTATGCTCTGCATAAGCTCTTCCCGAAAATCTGCAGGCAGATACAGCCGGTTTCTTCTTCCCCCAATAATTGGCTTCTTGTGGCAATATATTACCTTTTTCATCTATATATCGAAAAGCCGTCATGCAAACAGATACATTAGGGTATTTCTGCACCTCTTTTACACAAGTTTCCAAAAACGTAGGTTCACATAAATCATCGGCTTCGGCTATCCATACCCATTCACCTTTTGCCAATAAAATACCTTTCATCCATTGCTTGAAGGGACTTCCTGTGTTTTGTTCATTGACGACAAAGTGAGAAACATGAGGATCGTCCTTATATCTGTCAAGTACCTCTAAACTGTTGTCCGTAGAAGCATCATCCAGAAGTATCAGTTCAAAATCCTGAAAAGTCTGATTCAAGATTGACGACAAGCGCGCATCCAAATAACGTGCGTAATTATAATTGGGAACAACAACACTAACCAATGGAGCTTTTTCATTCATAAACACAAAAATCTACGTTTCAACAGCAAAAATACATAAATAAAAATAACGACATATAGAGCTTTCATCATACATGCTGTTCAAGAGTGGAATAAACAGTAAACAAACGCTCTATAATATCAGGATACTTAGAAGAGAATTTGCGGGCAAACAAGTAAGGGGAATTCTTCAACTCATCAACATCTTCCAATCTCCAAACATAAGGACTTCCGCGTCGCCAGTCAATAGCTCTCATACTACCTTTCGAAGCATCCGAAAAATCATAAATATTCGCCCGAAAAGGAGAATTCCAGATCAAAGTCTGAATGAAGATTTCATCCGGACATAGTGTATATCTGAATGTTTTCATGATATCCGTTTTTTTATCAACCAGATAATGACAAAAATCATTAGTGATACTAACCCAGGTAAAACCTTTGTAAAAATTATCCCAATCGTGTTTCCGTTTAAATTTAGTCAGCTTTTGAATGCCCAAAAAAACATTACGGGTAAAAGCCGTTATACCATGTACAAAAGAAGAACCTTCTTTAAAATATTGGGTAAATAAATAATATCGATAAACTTTACGGTATACATCTTTACGATGGCTTGGTTCGTTCCAGAATCCGATAAATTCTTTGCCTGCATGTTTTTGGAAAAACTCATGGATATAATCTTGCGTCTTGATTGGTAAATCAACTCCCGACAATAAATGATAATAGGCATACGGTCCATTGTTCAACGCAGTTTCAAACAACCGATATTCTACTTCAACCTGAGAAAGGTCACCCCAATGTACCGCTATACGATTTTTCAAGATTATCAACTTTCCTTTCTTCAACTGAAAATCTTTGAATTGATTGAATAATTCAACGGCACGGGCATCTACATGCAAATAGACATCATTACGCTCATCGTCAAGCATAAGTAATAATGTTTTTAGAATATTTGGCTCATTATGAGCTATTATCAGGTATGCATGCTTCATCTTTTTCTTCTATTTATTCTGGTTCTTGAAAAAATCAGCCATTGTATGGTCTTCATGTATATATCCGTCTGCCTGCAAGCGGTCGAAAACCCGGCTTCCTATCACACGGTCGTATTCCTCGTTCAATTTTCCTTCTTTATACAAGCCATAGAAATAACGCCAGTGACGCCCGCCATGCTTGCTGGGATTCTGTTCCAACTGTTTTCCACCATTTATCATTTTCTCCAAAAACTGCTGGCGACCTCGGATATTGTAATGATAAATACGAATATCACTCTTGCCAGAACGCTTGGGGAACATGGCCACTTTATGGTTTCCCATCGAAATCTGAATGTATCCCCGGGTACGATGCATTACCTTGGGTATCTGTCTGCCAAAAAGTGAATAAGGGGAAAGATCATACTTATCCGTATTTGTTACAGGGTCTACAACATATTTCCATTCACGAAACGACTTACCTTCCTCAGGATACATATTCCGTATGGCACACTTTATCACATTATCAGAAACATGTTTCAGTCCACTTTTCAAATTACCCGAAGGAGCATACCAAAACTCGTCGGCATCGGCATTGATAACCCAGTCGGCATGAAAAACTGTTTTAGCACACCAAACCATACGATCCACCCATTTTTTCTGGCGATAGTCGGTCGCCGGCTCCTGAATAATTTCTTTTATCCATCCCAATTCTTTATATTTACGAAGAATGTCAGGAGTACGATCGGTTGAATTATTATCAGTTACAATAAATCCATCTACCCCCATCTGTTTATGAAATATCAGGTTTTGTTCCAGCAATTCTTCCTCGTTCTTCACCAGCAGTGTCATATAAAGAATAGGGTTAGAAGACCGACCCCAGCAAAACAAACTTTCGCACAAAGCATAGGTTACTTTCTTTATTAACGAAAAAATGATACTCATGGCAGTTTAGTTTATAGGTACTTTTATCCAACTTACTGGATAAATATAAGGAGTTTCTTCTTTCATAAACCAACGAGAAGGGACAATAACAGTTTTATTCTTTCTCGGATTCAACCATGCTCCCCACCAACTGAAAGTACTATTACAGATAATATGGTTTCGACAATGACTCATCAGCATCATATCCTGCCAACTGTCATTTCCTTGATTCCAATCTATGTAATGAGCATTAGGTAAAGATAAATTCTGCTTCACCCATTCTATATCATCAGAAAAAACATAAAAAGAAGGAGTCGACTCATGTTTTTTCAATTCGGTTATAGCATTTTTATAATAGGGCAACTGACAGACACATCCAGCATTGGCCCAGAATTTTGGAAGTAAATAATCACCGCGACGAATGTGTATTGATACAGCATGCTCATCGGCATCTATTATTTTCATCATTTCACGACTCCGGCTATTTATCAATTCCATATTAAAACAGAAAGTCTTTCTAACATCATCTTCAATGTCAGCAAAGAAACGCTCCGACTGATAAAATCCTTTGAAATAGATCAACGGCCAAGCATATTTTTTCTCAAAAGCTTCCATGGAGCCGTTTTTCTGTTTCCTCTCATAAACAACCTTACACAATAAGAATTCCATAAGTTTCTTAAGTGTACGATTTATACAGAACTCTGTATGAGGTAAAGCAAATACCCGGTTCATTTCGTATCCGTGATGTACATGGTAGTGCATCATATCCGATAAATCTATCTTTGTATGAGGAAAAAGTTTTTTCATTTTCAGATAGAAGGCGTATATAAACATCTGGTTGCCTAAGCCACCTGTCATTTTTATTAATCTCATATGTGGGCGTTGTTATACTTCAAAATTAGTTTCAAACATTCGTTGGCATCGAAACCTCTTGCCTTGGCATATTCATCGGCAAGAATGGCAAACATTTCCGGTGTTCCCGGAAGGCGTTCAAAGTTGCGGCAACCTTCTTCCATATCAACCGTGCGGAAACGGATACGGTTCAAGTCTATTATTTCTACCTCTACACCTTTGTCAGTGCGACGGAACAGGATATTCCCGCGTGAATAGTCTTTATGCAAATAGCCTTTTTCGTGGAGTGCTGCTGTTGTGCGGGCAATGGCTCGCAAAATTTCTTCCTGACCGGGGAAATCGCCTCGCATCAAGTTTACGTACGAGTACGGACATTCCGACTTCAGACAGGCATAATAGCTGTGGGTAAAAAGCAGACCGTTGCGTTCGGTATAATAGGCTACGGGAGCAGGACTTCCGATTCCTTCCCGACGAAGCATTTCGGCGTATTCAAACGAACGTTGTGCTTTTGACGAACGGAATACACCGTATGCAATACGGTTGATCAGATTGGGAACACGGAATGATTTTACGACAACTTTCGTACCGTGCCAGTCCATTTCACGCAGTACGTTTCGTCCTTTATAAATTACAGTACCATAGTCATATTTAAACAAAGCAGGTAGCGCTTTTACATAATCGGTTAATGTACAAAAATCGGATGCTACATATATTTTTCGGGGATGAAACAAACGATAGATACGGTTCAGCAGTACAGACCACGAACGGCAATAGTGAAGTGGCCCTCCCAACTCACGTTCAAAGAACTCCGGATGACGTGCATTTAAAGCGTCAATTAAATTTTTCTTTAAACTGCGATCGGACACACGTTTAGAACCTGTTCGCACCCGATAAAATACCGACACTCGAGGCAAGGTTACAACCTTTCCGCCATCTTTTAACATAGTAATCCAAAAGGCCCAATCTTCTCTTGCAACAATATGCTCATCATAACCGCCCACCCGTTCCCAATCTGATTTCCGATACAAAGCACAAATAGGAATCATATTCTTCCGTGCCAGCAACTTACGCGAAAAAGGAGGTAATTTCCATTCACCTTTACGGTCACCGAAATATTCAGCACGAGGACATACTGCTTTTATTTTCATGTCAGATAATATCACATGTACTGCATCAGACACAAAGGTTTCGCTCATCTTGTCATCAGCATCAAAAGGTAGTATAAACTCACCTTCTGCCAGACGGACAGCCTGATTTCTGGCTGCACAAGCTCCCCCGTTAGGTTGGGTATAGGCACGTACACGCCGATCTTTCTTTGCATAGTCGCATGCGACACGATACGAAGCGTCTTTCGAACCGTCGTCTACCACTACTACTTCAAAGTTCGGATAATCAGACGCCAATATAGAATCGAGTGTTTCCGGCAGAAAAGACTCCATATTATATACAGGCACTACCACCGAAACCAAAGGAGTTTTATCCATATCTGCAATCATTAAATCTTATCGAGTCCTTTCGTATATTTCAACCAATAATATTTCAAGGGGTTTTTATATTTCAACTGTTTCCACGGACGGCTTCCGTGCGGACGGTGCCAGACAGGAAGGGTGGTAAACAGGTAGTTCTGAAAACCTTGTTTCAGGGCTTCATGTGAAATGGTTACATCAAACCAGTTCTTTGTCGGATCAAGCTGACGGAAGTCGAAAGCACGAAGGAACTCCGGCGTAAGCAGTGAACAGCAGAAGCTGCAATGCTTCTTTTCCGGATACACCTTGCCTTCATTACCTTTGGCATGCAGGTATGGATAATTGATAACTCCATTCTCGTCTACAGTTACAGCTGCTGCAATGGCACACCCACTACGTGCAGCTGCTCCATCGTACAAATCCTGTAACGTATTCTTTTTGACAACCACATCCGACTCGACAATGAGTAATCCCGCATCAGCGGCAATAGCCTCTTGCTGTGAGCGTTGAAGTACCAGCAGGTAGTTCGGAGAAGGATGGGTAGTAATGTCGGATAAGTTCACCAGACGAAAATTCAATTCTTTAGAGGCTTCCTCCAGACGTTTGGTATTTTCTTCTGTACTGAAATCATTGTATACCGTATAGGTAAAAGGAACTTTAATGTCGGAGGCTAAAATGGCACGAACTGTTTCGAGAGTGAAATCAATCGAATCTTTTACTGGAGTTATGATATGCAAACATTTCATATAAACATCATTATTAGCGTACAAAGGTAACAAAATACCTACATTTTTCAAATCTACATAAAGATTTCATTTCATCCAATTATAAATCTAAAAAATACTACCTTTGCACGATTTTAGAAAAACAGACATGAAAGTTATCGTTGACAATAAAATTCCTTATATAAAGGAAGCTATCGAATCGCTTGCCGATGAAGTGGTCTATCTGCCAGGAAAGGCATTTACTCCCGAAATTGTAAAAGATGCCGATGCGCTGATTACTCGTACACGTACCCGTTGCGACCGTAACTTACTGGCAGGAAGTAAAGTAAAGTTCATCGGAACAGCTACCATCGGATTCGACCATATAGATACGGCCTATTGTCAAGAAGCTGGCATTACATGGAGTAACTGTCCAGGCTGCAATGCAGGAGCCGTAGAACAATATATACACTCAGTACTTTTATTGTTGCAACAGGAAAAAGGTATCACACTGAAAGGTGCTTGTTTGGGTATTGTCGGAGTAGGGCATGTAGGAAGCCGCATCAAACTATTGGCGGACCGACTGGGAATGCGAGTATTGCTAAATGACCCTCCTCGTGCCGACCGTGGAGAGAAAGGATTTGTCGACTTATGTACTCTGGCACGCGAATGTGATATCATTACATTTCATACGCCATTGCAACGAAACGGGAAATATCGGACCTATCATCTTGCCGACGAGTCATTCTTTCATCTACTGGAAAAGAAGCCCTACATTATGAACACATCACGCGGAGAAGTCATAGAAACAGAAGCTATTCTGCACGCATTATCGGCAGGAAGTATTTCGGGAGCCGTAATCGATGTCTGGGAGAATGAACCGAACATCAACCTTGAACTACTGAACAAAGTGTTTATCGGAACTCCGCACATAGCCGGATATTCTGCCGATGGAAAGGCAAATGCAACCCGCATGGTACTGGAATCCTTCTGCCGTTTCTTTGGAAAAGAAATGGATTTCTCTATCGTTCCACCCGAACAACCGCATTTGCCCTACGACAGCGACGAGAATGTCCGACAGTTACAAATGTATAATCCGCACGTCGACTGTGAGGCATTGCGCGCTCATCCAGAAGCTTTCGAACAGCTGCGTAGTGAATATCACCTACGAAAGGAGTGAAAGCAAACGTTCTATTTCTTGAGGATAATAAGTATACTCTAATGCATGTACACGCTGTGCAAGGGTTTCAGGTGTATCACCAGGCAAGACAGGACATTTCGCCTGAAAAATGATATCACCTTCATCATAATGTTCGTTGATGTACTGGATGGTAATGCCGCTTTCATGCTCGCCGGCTGCCAGCACTGCTTCATGTACATGCATGCCGTACATGCCTTTGCCTCCAAACTTTGGGAGAAGAGAAGGATGTATATTTACTATTCTGCATGCATAATCATGCAGCACATCATCTGGAATACGCGACAGGAAACCTGCCAGCACCACAAAATCAATAGCATAACTTTTCAACACTTCAAGTCCTTTGCCTGCTGCAAAATCTTGGGGAATGATTACTTCACACGGAACATTCAGGGTATGAGCACGCTCTATCACATGAGCTGTAGGACGGGAAGTTATTACAACGGCCACTTCTATCGTCGCATGTCCGGTAAAATAGCGGATAATACGCTCGGCATTCGTACCTTCACCCGATGCCAAAATTGCTATTTTTTTCATTAATTCATCTTTTTTGTGCACATAATATATAAAATTGTGCAAAGAAACTGCATTTATTTGGCTGAATATTTGTATAGAACGAGAAATATTTATTCCTTTGCACCGAAATATAAACAAAATTATTCTATTTATAAACTTAAAACAAGAAAATTATGTCTGAAATCGCATCAAAAGTACAGAAAATTATCGTTGATAAATTGGGCGTAGAAGAATCAGAAGTAACTCCGACAGCTAGCTTCACTAACGACCTGGGTGCTGACTCTTTGGATACAGTAGAATTGATTATGGAATTCGAAAAAGAATTCGGTATCTCTATTCCTGATGATCAGGCAGAAAAGATCCAGACTGTAGGCGACGCTATCTCTTACATCGAAGCTAACGCAAAATAATTTAATTCTACTTTTATGGAATTAAAAAGAGTAGTGGTAACAGGTCTTGGTGCACTCACTCCGGTAGGTAATACTGTTCCTGAATTCTGGAACAACCTTCTTAATGGAGTAAGTGGGGCAGGACCTATTACTCATTTCGACGCTTCTAAGTTCAAGACTCAGTTCGCTTGTGAAGTGAAGAACTTCAATGCTACCGATTTTATTGACCGTAAAGAAGCCCGTAAAATGGACCTTTATACTCAATATGCAGTCGTAGCAGCTAAAGAGGCGGTAACAGATGCAGGCATAGACGTCGAAACAGAAGATTTGGACAAAGTCGGAGTAATTCTCGGTGTCGGAATCGGAGGTATTCATACTTTCGAAGAAGAAGTTGCTGGTTATGAAAAGACCAAAGATACTATTGGACCGAAATTCAACCCGTTCTTTATCCCGAAAATGATTGCAGATATTGCATCCGGACAGATTTCTATCATGTATGGTTTCCATGGCCCTAACTTTACAACCACTTCTGCGTGTGCTTCTTCTTCCAACGCGATAGCTGATGCTTTCAACTATATCCGCTTGGGAAAAGCTAACATTATCGTAACTGGTGGTGCCGAAGCAGCCATTTTCCCTGCAGGAGTAGGCGGTTTTAATGCAATGCACGCATTGTCTACTCGCAATGATGACCCTGTACATGCTTCACGTCCATTCAGTGCAAGCCGCGACGGATTCGTAATGGGTGAAGGTGCCGGATGTCTGATTCTTGAAGAACTGGAACATGCAAAAGCACGTGGTGCTAAGATATACGCAGAGTTGGCCGGTACAGGTGCTTCTGGCGACGCTTATCATCTGACAGCTTCTCATCCTGAAGGTCTGGGTGCGAAACTGGTTATGAAGAGCGCTTTGGAAGACGCTGGTATGAAACCGGAAGACATTGACTATATCAATGTACACGGAACTTCTACTCCGGTAGGTGATATTTCTGAAGTAAAGGCAATTAAAGACTTGTTCGGCGAGCACGCTTACAAACTGAATATCAGTTCTACCAAATCAATGACCGGACACCTCTTGGGAGCTACTGGCGGCGTAGAAGCTATTGCATGTGTACTTTCTGTTAAAAATGACATTGTACCTCCAACTATCAACCACGAAGAAGGTGATAATGATGAACAAATCGATTATAACCTGAACTTCACATTCAATAAGGCACAGCAACGTACTGTCCGTGCAGCATTGAGCAATACATTCGGTTTTGGTGGACACAATGCATGTGTAATCGTAAAAAAATACACTGAATAAACTGTGTTTAGCAATATAACAGATAAGATAAGACTTCTTTTCCGTAAGGATAAGGAGCCTTATCTTTGTTTTTACAAAATGCTCGGGTTCTATCCGAGGAATATCAAAATCTACCAGCAAGCTTTGTTACACAAATCATCGTCCATAAAGTCTGGAAAAGGACGGTTACTGAACAACGAACGACTTGAGTTTCTGGGCGATGCCATTCTGGATGCCGTAGTAGCCGATATCGTATACAAGAAATTCGAAGGTAAACGAGAAGGTTTCCTGACGAATACGCGTTCCAAGATCGTACAACGAGAAACCTTGAACCGCGTAGCCGTACAGATAGGGCTGGATAAGCTGATAAAGTATACTACTAAACAGTCTTCACACAACAGTTACATGTGTGGAAACGCCTTCGAAGCTCTTATCGGAGCTATATATCTGGATAGAGGATATCGCGCTTGCAAGAAATTCATGGAAGAACGAATCATCAACCAGTACCTGAATCTGGAAAAGATTTCCCGTAAGGAGGTCAATTTCAAGTCGAAACTGATAGAATGGAGCCAGAAAAACAAATTCAATATTGAATTTAACCTGACAGGACAATCGGTCGACGAGGCTCAAAATCCGATTTTCGAGACACAGGTCACAGTAGAGAATATTGCAGCTGGTATAGGAAAAGGATATTCCAAGAAAGAATCGCAACAGGAAGCTGCACACGAAACGTTAGCCAAGATAAAGAATGATCCGCAATTTATCGATGCTATCTTCGCAGCAAAATCAGAACGAGAAAAGGTTCAGGAAGCAAGCGAACAAGAAAAGGTAACAGCTACCGCACAGAAAGAAAGCGTAGTACTGACAGAAGAAGTAAACATCCGGAAAACTGAAATGCCGGAAGAATATTTCGAAGATACAGAACGCATCATTGCAGAAGCTGAAGAAGCTGCTTTTCATCCGGGGAATACCCAGTAGAATAAAAACCAAAGTCGGAAGTACATTATATACTTCCGACTTTGGTTTTTATTCTACTGGGTTGAGCCTAATCTTGTAACTCCCTACATATTTTGTTATAAGAGGCATCTTTCAACAAAACTATCTTGTCTGCATCAAGTAAATAAAGCGAAGGCATAGCTTTCAAATCATATAAAGTGTGTTCTTTAATTACTTCACGATCACAACCAACAATCCACTCTTCAGGCAGTTTGTCAAGAGTGTGTTTCCACACTTCCAGATTTCCTTCTGTGTATATCGCCAAGACAGTAAGATACCCAGTTTCAACAGCTTGCTTCAACAAATTATCACGTACCATTTCCTGCATGACTTCATGGCAACTTGAACATTCAGGGTCATAAAAGACCAATAGCAGACGATTACCCCTAATCTTTGTTTGATACAATGTACACTTACTACCATCCGGAAGATAATACACAAAATCGGTGGCCTTATGGCCTGGAGTATTCCGCTTAATTAATTGTAAACGAAACTGAAGAGAACTCTTTCTTACTGCATCGACGTACTTACTATTTATCATGCGTTCCAGAAACAAAGCATATAATTCCTCATTATAAAATGGAGAATTGGGATTATATAAATAATTTTCCATTATCTGTAACAATACTTTTCGCGCATGAGCTTGTTGCTCCAATCTATTACAGAAATTCTCCAAACTTTCTTTCAAATCTTCTCCCTTTACTGTTCCCTTTCCAAGTATAGCAAGATAATCAGCTACACCTTGTTCTGTCACATTTTTGTTATTTATCAATAGTGTATCTGCAAAATTAAAATTATCCCAATAATGCACCACCAGATAAGTCTCACGCTCATCCGGCCGTATCAGCATAGCGGGAATTTCAGGATAAGGGAAAAGAACTTGCGGCTCTACTTGTTGTTGGATAACCCTTCTATCCTCTAAGCTCTTCTCCTTTTCTTGAGTCCTATAACTACAAGAAAAATTTCCCAACAAGATAAGAATACATCCTCCTAACAAATTCAATTGACTCCATTTAAAAGGATAAGTGTTTTTCTTGATTTTATTCATTATTCCATCAATATAATAAGACTACGATTGATGCGGGATTGAAACACCTTATCACCAATAAAAAACAATAATAAGGAAACAATTACACAAACCAATGCTTTCTTCATGACTGATTCACATTCAGCCGTACAAAGATACATGCAAATCACAACATGACCTCCAGTGCAAGTTTATAACAAATTCTATAGAGCCCTCACAAAGATGCTTTTACGCCCTTTATACAACACTGGGAAATAATACACAATTCATCCAAAACAGATTCCCATCCTACGTCCTTGTACAACCAAATCATGATCAGCTGTGACTAATTTCAATTTACCAGCGACCTCCGACAGAGGGACAGAAGTTATTTCCGACCCTTGCAAGGAAACCATACGTCCGAACTGTCCATTAGCTATCAATTCCGTAGCGTGACCTCCCATACGCGTAGCCAGATTACGGTCGAAAGCAGTCGGCGCCCCTCCTCGCTGAATATATCCCAATACCGTTTCACGAGTTTCAAAGCCAGTTTCGTATTCTATTTCCTCGGCAATATATTGTGCAGCTTTCTTTCCTCCTAAGGTAGGTATGCCTTCTGCTACCACCACAATGGAATAAGGTTTTCCTTTTTTCAGACGATTGATAATTGCATCACCAATACGATGAATGTCAAAAGGTATTTCAGGCAATAGAATAATATCGCCGCCACCTGCCATGCCGGAATACAATGCAATCCAACCAGCTTTGTGTCCCATGACCTCGATAACCATTACGCGCTGATGGGCACTTGCCGTAGAATGCAGACGGTCTATCGCATCAGTAGCAATACTTACAGCAGAATCGAAACCGAAAGAAATATCTGTACCCCACACGTCGTTATCGATGGTTTTGGGAACTGTCACCACATTTACTCCTGTCGCCGCCAGTTTTGCCGCCGTTTTTTGTGTACCGTTTCCACCTATACACACCACGCAATCCAGCCGACGGTCACGAATAGTTTTCAACATCATGGCAGGCTTATCCTCGGATACAGGTGAATTCGGCCTGCTTTTAAAAGGCTTTTCACGAGATGTACCCAAAATAGTCCCTCCCATACTCAACAGACCTGTGAGAGAGTTTTCATCCAATGGAACGACATCATCGTCAAGTAACCCACGAAAACCACTGTGTATTCCATAGACTTCCATTCCATAATGACTGATTGCCGTTTTACAAACACCTCTGATAGTTGCGTTTATACCCGGGCAATCACCTCCAGATGTTAAGATTCCAATTCGCATAACCTTTAAATTTTCACTACTTGTGGTAAAGTTATAAGAAAAAAGTGTAGATTTGTGCTTTCTCTAAGGAAAAATCTTTCATTGAAGAAGAAATCACCTAACTTTGCATGTAAGAATAGATTAAGAAAAAGGAAAAAGTAAATGGTTTCAACAAAGTTAATCGGGAAACTGTTTGTTTCGCGCCAGAAAGAAATAGACCTGTATGCAAAACAAGCAGAGGCTATCCAGGAACAAGTGTTCCGGAAACTTATACAAACCGCCGCTGCTACGGAATGGGGTGCAAAATACAATTATGCCAATATACGCACATACGATGATTTCAAGCATGTTCCTATCCAACAATACGACGATATAAAAGGTTACGTGGACCGTATGCGCCACGGAGAAAAGAATATTTTATGGCCCGGACAAGTAGTGTGGTACGCTAAATCGTCGGGAACAACCAACGATAAAAGCAAATTCATCCCGGTGAGCAAAGATGGATTGCATCATATTCATTATCAAGGCGGAACCGATGCGGTAGCTCTCTATCTCCGTTCTAATCCTCAAAGTAATTTCTTTTCGGGTAAGGGGCTGATACTGGGCGGAAGCCATAGCCCCAACTACAACCTGAAAGACAGTCTGGTAGGCGACTTATCGGCTATTTTGATACAAAATATCAATCCGCTGGTGAACTTTATCCGTGTCCCCAGCAAAGAAATTGCCTTGCTGAGCGAATTTGAGGAAAAGGTAGAACGTATTGCCGAAACGACCATTCACGAAAACGTAACCAACCTTTCGGGAGTACCATCGTGGATGCTTGCCGTCATCAAACGTATATTGGAAAAAACAGGTGCCAAACATCTGAATGAAGTATGGCCTAATCTGGAAGTATTCTTCCACGGAGGTGTATGTTTCACTCCTTACCGCGAGCAGTATAAACAACTGATAACAAGCGACAAGATGCACTATATGGAAACATATAATGCCAGTGAAGGTTTCTTCGGCCTGCAAAGTGACCTGAATGATCCTGCCATGCTGCTGATGATAGACTACGATGTCTTCTACGAATTTATCCCGCTGGAAGAAATAGACAATCCGGCTCCTGCCATCGTTCCTTTGTCTGGAGTTGAAATCGGCAAGAACTATGCAATGGTCATCAGTACTTCCTGCGGATTGTGGAGATACATCATCGGTGATACCGTAAAGTTTACGCAAAAAGACCCGTATAAGTTTATCATAACCGGACGAACCAAACACTTCATCAATGCGTTCGGTGAAGAACTGATGGTGGATAACGCCGAAAAGGGACTGGCACGTGCTTGTGCCGAAACGGGAGCTCAGGTACTGGAGTATTCTGCAGCACCTGTATTCATGGATGCCAACGCCAAATGCCGCCATCAGTGGCTGATAGAATTCAGTGTCATGCCCGATTCACTGGAAAAGTTCCGACATACCCTCGACAAAGCATTGCAGGAAATCAATTCCGACTACGAGGCCAAACGACATAAGGATATCACATTACAGGAACTGGAAATTATCGTTGCACGCCCTAACTTGTTCCACGACTGGCTGAAACAAAAGGGGAAACTGGGAGGACAGCATAAAGTTCCACGCCTGAGCAACAATCGTGACTATATAGAAGAAATGCTAAAATTAAACATATGAAGCCAATCCCTAAATACATAGCCATATTATTGGTAATCATCGGATTCTACGCGTGTGCAAGTACCGGATCACCAGACGGAGGACCTTACGACGAGGAACCGCCCAAGTTCGTACGTGCTACTCCCGAACCGAATGCGACCAACAATACGCGCAAGAAAATCTCCATCGAGTTCGATGAATTCATCAAGCTGGAAAATGCTTCCGAAAAGGTGATTATTTCTCCTCCCCAAAAGGAGAGTCCTGAGGTAAAGACCAGTGGCAGAAGGGTACTAGTGGAATTCTTCGATACGCTACAGGAAAATACAACGTATACCATCGACTTTGGTGATGCCATTGTCGACAACAACGAGGGAAATCCGTTAGGACAGTTTGCATACGCTTTTTCTACCGGTTCTAACATTGACACGATGCAGGTATCGGGTACCGTTCTAAATGCGGAAAATCTGGAGCCGATCAAGGGAATTCAAGTTGGATTGCACAAGAACCTGAACGATTCGGCTTTCACCAAACTGCCGTTCGACCGTATTTCACGTACAGACAGCCGCGGGCAATTCACGATCCGAGGTATTGCTCCGGGCAGTTATCGCATCTATGCTTTGATGGACGGAAACCAGAATTACCTGTTCGACTCCAAAACAGAAGCAATCGCCTTTCAGGATTCGCTGATCGTGCCCAGCATGGAGGGAGCTGTCCGTCAGGATACGGTATGGAACGAGCTCGATACGACGAAGATCGATACCATCAAACAAGTCAACTACACAAGGTTCATGCCCGATAACATCATCCTGCGGGCTTTCAAGGAAGAAAACAGCCTCCAGTATCTGATGAAGAGCGAACGACCTAAAACAACGCAGTTTGCACTTTATTTTAGTGCCAAGGCAGATACACTGCCTACGTTGAAGGGACTCGACTTCGATGAAAAGGAACTTATCGTTGAAGCAAACTCACGCAAGGATAGTATTCTATACTGGATAAAGGATACCACTCTATGCGAACGCGATACGCTGACCATGCAACTGGATTATCTGGCAACGGATACATTGGGACAATTGGTTCCTAAAACCGATACGTTGCGTATGATCAACAAGATTCCGAAAGCCAGACGTCTGGCAATGAAGGCCGATGAAGATAAGAAGAAAGAAAAGGAACGTAAAAAACGGGAGCGAAAAGGAGATACGCTAACGGTAGAGACTCAGTTCCTGAAGGTGAATGTGGATGCTCCTTCCTCACTCGACTTGAACAAAAACGTCGTACTGAACTTCGAGGAGCCATTGGAGAGTATCGATACCGCAGCCATCCACATGAGTACAATGGTAGACTCTGTATGGCAGGATATTCCTTTTATTTTCCAGGCAGACAGTGTTGCCCACCGACGCTATGAGATACTGGCAAACTGGCAACCGGGCGTGGAATATAAAATGACCATCGATTCTCTTTGCTTTAAAGGAATCTATGGATTATCTTCCGACAAGATAGAAAATACCCTGAAGGTAAAAACACTGGAAGACTACGGTACTCTTTACCTGAATATTGTAGGAGCAGGGCCTCATGCTATCGTACAGCTTCTGAACAGCAGCGATGAGGTAGTACGGCAACAGCCCGTTACTGAAAAGAAGACGTGCGATTTCTATTTCTTGCAGCCCAGCACGAAATATTACATCCGCCTCATCAACGATGATAACAATAACGGAAAATGGGATACCGGTCTTTACGAAGACAAACGTCAGGCAGAGGAGGTCTTCTACTTCCCGAAAGTCTGGGAAATGAAAGCCAACTTCGAATTTGAGGAAACGTGGGACATACATGCTACCCCGCTCAACAAGCAAAAGCTGGACGAAATAAAGAAGCAAAAACCCGACGAAACCAAGAAAATAAAAGATAGGAATAAAGAACGAGCCAAAAATCTAGGAAGGTCATGATAAAGAAAATATTTCTATGCCTGTGCCTCCTGATGGGAGGTATGGCAGCCAACGCACAATGCGGAGCTGAAAACGATGCAATTAAACCGGGAGAAACATTGAGTTATGAACTGAAATTTAACTGGAAGTTCATCTGGATCAATGCCGGATGGGCTAAAATGACAGTCAACGAAACGACTCATAAAGGCCAGCCTTGCCTGAGAACAGATTTGCAATCGTACACGAACAAGAAGATAGACTTCTTCTTCAAGATGCGTGACACGCTGACGTGTATTACTAGTCAGCAACTGGAACCGTTATATTTCCGAAAGGGAGCTGAAGAAGGTAAGCGCTATACGGTAGATGAAGTACATTTCAGTTACAAAAACGGGAAATGTATCGTCGATCAGCAACGTACATTGTATGGCAAGACAGATAAAAGACACGACGAAATGCCGGTATGTGTCTACGATATGCTGAGTATCTTGCTGCAAGCCCGTTCGTACGACCCGTCCGACTACAAGCCGGGAGTAAAAATATTATTCTCTATGGCAACAGGACGTGCCGTCGAAAAGCAGACACTGATTTATAGAGGGAAGGAAAATTTTACCTCCGAACAAGGAGTAACATACCGTTGTCTGGTTTTCTCGCTCGTGGAATACGTAAACAACAAGGAAAAAGAGGTGATTACATTTTATGTAACCGACGACCGCAATCATTTACCGGTCCGACTGGATATGTATCTGAACTTCGGTTCGGCAAAGGCATTCCTTACCGATATCAAAGGCAACAGACATCCGCTCACTTCCATCGTGAAATAAATCTATCAGACGAAAGGATACAACATAAGCTCGCTATGAATGATGAGAGGCTGCAATATACCGTATCATTCGTAGCGAGCTTTTCGTTTAACTTCCGGCAGGTTACTGCCTGCACATCGGGAATAGAGAATTATTTTTTGTACAAAACATTTTGGAATTTGTACAAATCTTCCAAAAACATCGAGAGAAATCTCTCCAAACACGTCGTTTTTCTTAATTTTTCATGCCTTTTTACCCTTCACACATCCTGCATCTTACATAAGCTTGTCTTTATACAGTCGTAATACGAAATAGCTTTTATCTCCTTCCGAAAAACATGTGAAGGGAAAAAAAGCAATTAAATTTATTTATAATCGATGTGGTAATATAAACAAACGCGGATTCATGCAATTATATCTGCACAAATCCGCGTTTATTTATCTGTAAAAAGATGAACCTTTATTTATTCAGCTTCCAGGTAAATCCATCTTTTGTATCTTTTACTTCAAATCCCAAGGCAGCCAATGTATCACGAATCTTGTCACTAGTTGCCCAGTCTTTATTAGCCTTTGCCTGCATACGCTGTTCAAGCAGCATATCTACCACTTTGCCAAACGCTTCTTCACGTGCAGCATTGTTTTCAGCCTCAGCCTTCAAACCGAGGATATCGAATACAAATGTATGGAATACACTCTTCAATTCAGCAAGATCATCGGCACTGATAGTTGCTTTCTTGTCGATTACGGTATTAATCATACGGATAGCATCGAACAAATGAGAAATCACAATCGGTGTATTCAAGTCATCGTTCATAGCTTCATAGCATTTTTCACGCAATCCGGCCGGTTCGATACCTGTGGTTGTCTTCGAAGGAGTAATACGTTCCAGATTCTTGACTCCTTCCATCAGACGTTCCAAGCCTTTTTCAGCAGCCTGAAGAGCCTCATTGCTGAAATCTACCGTACTGCGGTAATGTGCCTGAAGGATGAAGAAACGAATCGTCATCGGTGAATAAGCCTGAGCAAGCAGTTTGTTCGATCCGGTAAAGAACTCATCGAGCGTAATGAAGTTACCCAGTGACTTACCCATCTTCTGGCCGTTGATGGTAATCATGTTGTTATGCATCCAATAACGTACCATATCGTGTCCCTGTGAAGCTACACTCTGGGCAATTTCACATTCATGATGCGGGAAAATCAAGTCCATGCCACCTCCGTGAATATCGAATGTTTCACCCAGATATTTGCGTCCCATCGCAGTACATTCGCAATGCCAGCCTGGGAAGCCATCGCTCCACGGTGAAGGCCAGCGCATGATATGTTCCGGCTGTGCACATTTCCAGAGAGCAAAATCGGCCGGATTATGTTTTTCCTGCTGTCCGTCCAGCTCACGGGTTGTATTGATAACATCATCCAGATTACGTCCGGAGAGCTTTCCGTAATGATAATCTTTGTTATATTTTGCCACATCAAAGTAAACAGAACCCTGGCTTTCGTAAGCATATCCGTTCTTCAAGATCTCTTTCACCAACTGAATCTGTTCGATGATATGTCCCGATGCATGCGGTTCAATGCTGGGAGGAAGTACGTTCAACGCCTCCATAGCCTTATGATAGCGGTTCAGATAATACTGAACAACTTCCATCGGCTCCAATTGTTCCAGACGGGCTTTCTTTGCAATCTTGTCTTCACCGTCATCAGCATCATGTTCCAAATGACCTACATCGGTAATGTTTCGTACATAACGTACCTTATAGCCCAGATGCGTAAGGTAACGGAAAAGAATATCGAATGTAATAGCCGGACGAGCATGTCCCAAATGGGCATCACCATAAACAGTAGGCCCGCACACATACATGCCTACATGAGGAGCATGCAACGGAACAAACAGTTCCTTGCGACGGGTAAGCGTATTATAAATAGTCAGCTTATTTTCCATAATTATCTCTTTTAGTTAAGTCACAAAAGTACGGAAAAAAGAAATAATAAGGAAACAGAGGGTCTTTTTTTTCTCGAAAAGCCGCCAGCTTAGCTTACCAAAAATAGAAAACAGTGTACACTCGTCAAGAAAAGATGTAAATCTTTTAGTTAACAAACATAGAACAACAAGGCGAATTCTTAAATCATGTTATAAAACATAGTTTTTTAGCTGTAATATTTGCAGGTTTCCCAAAAGTCCGTACCTTTGCATCGTGTTTTTCATAGTATTAGATTTAAGGTTAACAAAGGTTGGAGTACAGCGGTACTCCTTTTTTTATGCCCATACGTAAAATAATATGCAAGAAAACAAGAAAGTCCTGTTAGGTATGAGCGGAGGAACAGACAGTTCGGTCGCTGCGTTGCTCCTGCAAGATGCCGGCTACGAAGTAACCGGCGTAACTTTCCGTTTCTATGAAAAAGATAACAATATAGAATATCTGGACGATGCCCGTGAATTATGTGAACGGTTAAATATTCCCCATATAACCTATGATGTACGGGAGAAATTCCGTCAACAAATTATTTCCTACTTTATCAATGAATACATGGCAGGACGCACTCCTGTACCCTGTACACTTTGCAATAATTACCTGAAATGGCCATTGCTGAAACAATTAGCTGATGAAAGGGGCATTTATTATTTTGCAACCGGCCATTACGTACAGAAACGGAACATCGACGGATACTGGCATATTACCGCTGGAGCCGATAGCGACAAAGATCAGTCATTCTTTTTGTGGGGAATTCCACAAGAGATACTGGAACGCATGCTGCTGCCTATGGGGGCACTGACTAAAAGGGAAGTACGTAAGATTGCCGCCGAACGGGGACACCTGAAAGCCGCTCATAAACGTGACAGCCTGGGAGTCTGTTTTTGCCCCATGGACTACCGGAGTTTTCTAAAAGAACACGTAGAAAAGGATCTCATTGTGCCCGGCAACTTTTATGACGAATGCGGTAATTGCTTAGGGAAACACGAAGGATATCCCTTTTATACTATCGGACAACGCAGAGGATTAGGAATTTACCTGAATAAAGCATTATTTGTAAAACAGATTATCCCACAAACCAACAGCGTCATCATCAGCGACACACTCCGCTCGCTGGAACAGACAGAAATGTATCTCACCGACTGGCATGTGACTAATCCGGCTGCCTTGTTTGAAACGACCGATGACATCATCGTCAAAATACGCTACCGTAAACAAGCCAACCGCTGTACTGTTACTCCTACTCCTGACGGACGCCTGCACATCAGGTTGCATGAACCGCTGGCCGCCATTGCAGCCGGACAAGCTGCCGCTTTTTATCGGAATGACGTAGTTTTAGGAGGTGGTATCATTTGCTCAACTGAATGAAGAAGAATTATTTTACTCTTCTATTCAGCTGATTATTTGCCTTTTCAGGCTTCGATTTGCCTACACGTTTACCACTTGTCTTTTTCTTTCCTGACTGCTTGGCTTTCCAGGCAAAAGGATTTTTCTTATTCACTACCATATTATCTGTATTTTTTTGCAAAAATACAATTATAATCGATACAGGAAGAGGAAAACAGTCCTCTCTCCTATTTTACTTATTGAAAATAACTAACTTTGTTTTTCAAGCTAAAACAAAGTATTATGAGTATATCCGATTACACACATACCCTGACGCAAGCAGTAAGCGAACTATCTGACAATCGTTCATACGAAGGTTTGTTTCACCAATACAAAGATGGTGATCCACTTCCATCGGGGAAATCACTCCGCCGCATCGTCGAATTAGCCCGCGAGATTCTATTCCCCGGCTATTTTGGAAATTCCACCGTTCACCGGAGAACAATCAATTATCACATTGGAGTCAATGTAGAAGAACTATTTGGTTTGCTGACAGAACAAATACAGGCAGGTTTGTGTTTCGGACTGGAAAATAATCCTTCGGAAAACACCATCAAGAAAATCCCCGACCGAGATACGGCCGCTTCCATCGCAGCACGCTTTATCAGCAAACTTCCTGAGATACGACGTATTCTCGCTACAGATGTAGAAGCAGCCTATTATGGTGACCCGGCAGCCACTTGCTTTGGAGAAATCATCTGTTGCTATCCTATTATTCGTGCAATTACCAATTACCGCATAGCTCATGAACTATATATGCTGAATGTTCCCCTCATTCCTCGTATTATTACTGAAATGGCTCATTCGGAAACAGGAATTGATATTCACCCGGGAGCACAGATTGGACATCATTTTACCATCGACCACGGTACAGGTGTCGTAATCGGTGCCACATGTATCATCGGAAATAATGTGAAACTTTATCAAGGAGTAACATTAGGAGCCAAAAGTTTTCCGCTCGATGAAAATGGAAATCCGATAAAGGGAATTGCTCGTCATCCGATTCTGGAAGATGACGTTATCGTATACTCTAATGCAACTATTTTAGGACGTATCACCATAGGGAAAGGTGCAACAATCGGTGGTAATATCTGGGTAACGGAAAGTGTACCGGCCGGAGCACGCATCGTACAACGTAGGGAATAACCTTTTTCATATTTACCAATGTACAATAAAATTTTTCTAAGAAGAATTACATTCATTTATTGAGGGATAAAATATAAATGCGAATTGGTTGCCAAAAGATCACCAATTCGCATTATTTTCCCGAAAAACTTCTATAAGTTAAATTTTATCTCTGAAGGCTATTTACAACCGTCTACTTGATAAAGTTCAAATCAAAACTATAGGTTCCAGACTTCAATTCCATTCTTTTATTACTATCAGATACATTATCGGGCAGGAACAAGGTTGCAGTAGAATTAGGAGGGACAATTACTTTGTATATAACCTTATTACCCACTTGCCTCCAACCTGAATATATTTTCCCATAAGGTGAATTATGGGTCGCTTCAAATTGCTTTAATTCTTTTGGAATATATGGCTTTAGTATAATATGTTTAAAACCGGGGAATTTACTATCAGGATAAATACCTCCTAAGCCTTTATATAGCCATCCTCCAATCTCACCAAACATCATATGATTATCCGAAATATCACGGGTAGCATTTAAATCCCAATTTTCAAGCAAAGTCGTTGCTCCATTAGCAACCCAGTTTCCCCACGAAGGATAAGTATCCTGCACGGCTAACCTATAGGCCGTTTCAGCCTCCCCATTTTCACTTAAAGCATTCAGCAAGGCTTTGGCTCCTAGTACACCTACATCCAAATGAAATCCACATTCTTTAACCTTACATGCTAAATTATGTGCCACTTTACGTTTCATATTTTCTGGAGTCACTCCCCACATAAGAGGTACACTTAGTTCCGTTTGAGTGCCACTAGCGTAAACACCTGTTTCATAGTTTAAATATTTAGCATTAATAGCCTGTTTTATTTCCTCAGCCAATTTTGAATAATAAAGATAATCATCTTCCTTACCTAGCAATTTTGCTGTTTCAGACAATATTTTGACATCGACATAAAAATAAGTAGAAGACGTTAACTCCTTCGATGAATGCGACTTAACAGGAACCCAATCACCTCGTCCCCAGTCTGTTAACCGGCCAACACTTTTTCGCTCTGCATAATCAACATATTTTTTTATAGCATCGTAACAATCCGTCAAAGGCTTAAGGTCGCCATAAAATAAATATAAATTCCAAGGAATAATAGCAATAGTACTTGTCCAGTCAAGTCCATTGTCGGTGCCATATCCCCATCCTCCAGTAGGAATGATATCCGGAAGAACTCCGTTAGGTTGCTGTTCATCCCGATGATCGGCAAGCCATTTCTCATATACAGTTATGCCATCGTAGTTATATAAAGCAGTTTCAATGGCAAAATGTGCATCTCCTGTCCAACCATTTTTTTCCCTTTGAGGGCAATCAGTAGGATATCCCATTAAATTTGAGAGATATGCTTTATTTGTAGCTCTCCATAAACGATTAATGATTGTATCGGAAGATTGTATAAACCCTACCTGTGGAACATCGCTATGAATAAAATAGGCTGTCAGGCTTTGCTCATTCAACTTAATCGGTCGACTGCTCGTTACTTCTACATAACGAAATCCTTTATAATTAAACTTCGGCATAAATTCCTCCTGGCCCTCCCCTTTCAAGGTTACGATATCTGTCTGAAAAGGATCTGAGTTATCTATTGGACGATGATATACATCTATGTTTGAAGTATTTACCCTTCCATTAGGATAAAGTCTTTCACCATGTTTTAAATAAATAACAGTTCCTTTCTGCCCAGAAACTCGAAGTGATGTAACTCCCGACATATTTTGCCCAAAATCAAATACATAAATCGAATCAGATAGACAAGTCATTCGATGCGCTGCGTACGTTTCAACAGCACGTATAGGTTGTAATTGCTGTGAAACTAAATGAGCCGATGGTATACTACGGTAAGATGATTCTCTCCATTCTGAATCGTCATATCCCGGAAGGTTCCAACCCTTCAATTCCATTTGTGCATCATAATGCTCTCCAGTATAAATACTGTTGAACAATAAAGCTCCTTCCTTGGTACGCCAGTCACGGTCCGTACAAATAACCTCTTTTGTACCATCCGCATACACAATATGCAGATCCATACAAAATGTAGGACGATTTCTCCAAGGAGCATGATGGAAATCCCATACAGCAATCGACTGATGATTATACCATCCGTTTCCCAATAAGACACCAATGGCATTCTTCCCACTCTGTATAAGCTTCGTGACATCATATGTCACATACAAATTTCTTCTGTCAAAACGTGTATACATTGGATCAAGCCGATGATCCCCAATCCTCTGTCCATTCACATAAAGTTCATATAATCCAGCAACAGCAATGTATGCCCTGGCAGATTGTATGCGCTTACCTACCGTAAACTCTTTCCGGAAATAAGGAGCAGGCTGATAATCCATATCTCGGCCATCGCTAATCCAAGATCCTCTCCAATTCTTCATTTCCATCATGCCCGTTTCAAAGTTAGCGATATCAGAAGTCGTTTTATTTCCATCTTTATCCCACACTTCAACTTTCCAAAAGTATTTTGTGAACGGTATCAATTGTTTGCCATCATATACCAGCTGCATTGCTTCAGTTTCCTTTTTACCAGTATCCCAGCAATCAGCATAATTTTTATCAGCCAACTTTACAGAGTCTGTACTGACAAAAACTCTATAAGCTTCCTGCTTTGCTCCCTCCCTTACATCATCTAAATGCCATTGTAACCGTGGATGTAATACATCAATACCTAAAGGATTGTTTAAATACTCGCAGAGCATCCCTATTGGTACACATTGCTCCTGAGAGACAGCAACAAAAGTCGATTTTAATAAAATCAACCCAAACAATAAAGGATATTTTATCTTCATCATGTAATATATTTAATTAATAGATATCAATCTTAGTATATTCACCGTAAGCAGCGAACATTAAAAGCAAAAGGCATAGTATTATACATCTGTGAGACCTCTCCGAAAATAGTATTTTCGACTAAAAAAACAGACTGTCCGGGTGCAAGATTAAGAGTTATTACTGAATTTCCATTATCATAGCTGACAGCCGCCGGTTCAATCTTACCAGTTCGTGGATCCAACAAAGTACATTCAGTTAATTTCCCTCTGAGTATAATCTTATTTTCTATGACGATATCGTCTATATTCCCAATATAATATAAATTACTCCCCGAAATGACTTTATGTATATAGTTGAACGGATGTTCAGCATCACTGAACCGAACATCAAAGTTTACCGTCATAAGAGCATTACGGAGAGCTTCATCATTTGGATTTTTCACAAACACAGCATAACCTTTATTTCGCTCCGATACGAGCATCCGGTTGACAATGGCTGTAATATCATCATCTGTTCCATCTCCATCGGCAACCTGTTGAGGTAATTGTGTCGTAAAAATAACCTTTACACCATTTTCCCATGCCTTTTCTATTTTTTTCATATTACTTAATGTTATCACTCTACAACTGGGTAGTATAATAACAGAAAACGATTCCGTATTAATCTTATTCTTCATCACCAAACGTTGATGATCAACAGAGCAACGGTCGTCCATTACTTCAGGATGAATATAAGTAAAATCAATGCCAAGATTATCAGTAAGCATACGTGATACCATATTATAATCGACATCTGGTATATTCACTCCACCTTTGTAAAAACCTTCTGGGCCATCAAAATAATGACCAGCTTGTAAGGTATTGATAGGATATATCATTGCGACATCAGCCACATGACGTCCTGTACGTGCCAACATATAGTTTAGACGTGAAAGGAATCTATTAAAATCAGCAAGCAGAGAATTATATCGTGAATTACGATAAGAGAGTTCCGGAAGGAACCACACATCGGCATTATTATACCAAACAGCATGAGGTATAAGCTGATTAATTCCTTTTGTATATTGTTCTATAGCAATATTGTACATACGTTCTATAGATATATTTCCCATATCACCATAAGTTTCCGACATCACATAAGTCTTATCCCAATTATTTGCTGATGAAGATACAACTTTATAAAAATCTTCAGCAGGTCGATTTCCCCCAATTTTGTCAATACCAGGCATTCCCATATATTTCCCGTCAAGCATAAGATCGCCAGAAACACTTACCGGATTAACAACCTCCTCCTGATCCTGATGCCCAGTCGAAATAATTCCATGAGCTTCAGCCCAATCATCAATAGTTTTCATGAACCCTTCAGCATAAAGAGAAGCACGCATACCAAACAAATAATTACGAGCAACAGCTGTATACGGACCGATATCATACCACAATGCGGGGTAAAGGACTTCCGGTGAAAATCCAAAACGAAACATAAACTTATCATTAAAATCATCAGTCCACATACGCCCTTGAGCACGATACATAGTAGGTTCATCAAAAAATGTCGTAGTAATCACACTTCCAAATGCCTCGGGAAAGTTTTTGTAATAGGCCTCATGAGTATCCTGAACAAAAAGCTTAACCGCCTCAGGAGACAGATAATTTACATTAGGATCTCCATCTTCTACACATACAAAAGCCATAACTTTCCATTCTCCTTTTGGGGGAACATTCCACGTAAGAATATTCCCAACAAGTTTTTCTCTCAAAGATACTATCTTTTTTGTTTGCATCTCCATGGCAACGACAGACATAATAGTACCTTTAACGTTCAATTCACAACGAAATAACGTATCCGATATAGTGGCATATTCCACTTTATCAAGACGCCTAATGGTTTTACCTGGATGATTGTTCTTGAATATGGTTTCACCTGAACCATTTATAGCTCCCATACTACCACTTGGAAATCCATATTCATCATAAAGCGACATTTTAGCTCCCCGTTGTTTGATCGCCTTAATCACCTTACCATACAAACGAAAATATTCCTTCGACAAATATGCAGGACCAAACGACTTTCCAAAAGGAAGAATAGCACAGCCACCATAACAATCTTTTGTCAAAATACTATCAAGTTGTACCAACAAACTATCTTCCTTTACTTCTGTATTATTCCAAAACCACAATGGGACAGGACGCCACCTCATCGATGGAGATGCAAACTCTGAAAGTTTTATAGAATCCGTTAAAGCGGCTCCTTTACTAACAGATACTATCAGTAATATATAAAATAGCAACTTCTTTCTTCTCATAAATAGGAAACATAATTATTCAATCAATAAATTTACCGGTTCCAGCAATCCTGCTTTAGGATCTCCTCGATAGGGGGTAGGTATTGTCTGATAATGATTGGCTAATGTACTATAAACCAATATCTCCATTTTGTTATTTCCTTCTTTCATATAAGGAGTTATATCTAACTGATAGGGAGGACTTAACAAAATGCCAACTAACGAATCATTTTTCTTGACTTCATATATCGGTTCAAAATAACGCTCTTCTGCCAGAGAAATCAAGACATCCGCATAATCCAACCTGATTTTAGGAGTTACTGCCCCTATATATTCTTTCAACGCAGGAAGATAAGGTATTACATCATATCCATTCCGCCTTTGAAATTCTTGTGGAAAGTCATCAGACCATGACAACATATTAATAGGATATGAAAGCTCATCTTGAAAGAAATAGTTCATCCCCTCCCGACTTAAAGAATCCATCCTATGATAGAACCTGTCAAAATAAACCTCAACCAATTTTTTCCCATGCAGCGGATGTAATACATAGCTATTCTCTGTATGGATTACATAAATCTTATAATTTTCCGTTTGCGGGGCCTTCCATTTCAATTCTTTTCCATGGATATAACCAGACAGATCTATTCTTCCCGACCATGCAAAAGCCGAAAGAAACCTCTCAGGAAGCCGACACGTAAATAGTTCACCCTTATTTACTGAATATGAGTCGATAACCAGCTTCCCTTGGTAATTCTGAAAAACAGACATCGTATCCAATTTATCCGGATAATAACCATTTCCACTCCATCCAATCGTATAATCATCCAAGCTCACTCCTAATCCCAGTTGAGCGCATTCCCCAGAATACCAATTCCAGATATTCCACCAATCCTCCGAGAAAACAGGTGGATCTCCCGGACTTGTTCTACCAAAAAGGCCATATCCATTTTTATTAAAAACAGAATCAACCTCTGGGTCGGTATGTATATAACTTACCGAAAAACCATCCGTAGCCGACTGCGATAAAATTTCCAATTGTTCTTTTAGACGTTCTTTATTCAGTCTATCTACACTCCACCAATAAAAAGGAATATTTCCATAACCTTTTGGAGGATTTACAAATTCGGAACGCAAATCCGGATTTGCCGTCGGATAACCTTTATTTTTTTGCATTTGAGCAAAAAGCGACAAAGAGAAAACAGCTAATATAGAAACAGATAACAAGAATTTACCCTTCATAAGCCTAAAATAAAAGATTCATACCTCATTCTATAAAATGTAATTCAGACGTACCCACCAACCTGACAGGCCCCAATAATCCAGATTGCTGTAACTCCGAATCTGGGTGCCATGTAATGACATTAGCCCAAGTACTCCGCTTATTATCAGGCAAATTCAAGTCTCCAATTATTCGATTCACCCAGTTATTTACAACTTCTACCTCCAAAACATTCTTACCTTTTTGGATCTCATCAGTTATTGGCAACCGATAAGGAGCAGTCCATACTCCTCCTACATACTTACCATTTAATTTTACTTTTGCCATCACCATTACTTTACCCAAATCCAAATAAACAGATTCTGAAGCAATACTATCAACTTGAAATATCGTTCTGTAAGTAGCGACACCCGAAAAATATTTAATATCATTATCTTCTGCATTAGTCCAACTATCCAATTGGTCCATCTTTATATTTTTTTCTGAAACTCCATCTATCGATTTAAAATGTACATTCCATGGTCCAATAATATTCAATTCTTCATGTAAGACAGGATTATTTGTACCTCCATTGAAAGTACGCTTAGAATGACGAAATACAACAAAAGCACTCTCACTATCATCTAATTGCAAATCTAAAGTCGTACCTTTTTCAGAACAACTATATTCTGGTAAGTACCTTATCTCACCCGTCACAGGATTCCAAAGTTCAGGCTGCATATTTTTCACCCTGAAAACTGAGGTAAACTTGATAGATTCCCTTGATTGATTTGAAATAAAATAAAGATCACCATCAGTTATCTTCCTATGAATAAAAAGAACGGGAACATCATCTTCTATCTTCATATCCGGTAAAATATGATTCTTCAGTAATAAAGAGTCCAAATGGCATTCACGACCATATACCATACCTTTACCATATTTTCGTGATGACACATGTTTGTCTCCCCATATTTCTTTTGCCAAACAACGAACTTCTCTATCTGCATCAGGATAATTTTGTAGACTAGGTGATCTATCCGGAGCATTTCCTAACACTATTAAACCGTCATGTACAAACGATTTTATTTTTTGCAAAATCTCCGGACGCATGGTTTTTAAATCTGGTAATATAAGTATTCGATATTTCATACCACTTGATAGTACCAAATAACCATCTTTAACCGAAGCTGATTTCAACAGTACCTCTCCATTGATATAATCGAAAGCATACCCTTTAGGTACTGCCGGATCAACAGGTCCCGTCATTTTAGGAGTATCTTCACCAATGAAATAAGCAATATCTGCTACATACTTACCGCTCTGTAGCATCATATTACAACGCTTCAGGTAATCTATAAATAAATCTAACTGACTGAACCAAGTGTTATGACGATTAAATTCACTTCCAAAGGAAGCATTTATGCCAGGAAAACGATCTTCGTAAGGTTGATGAATATAAACATGTAGTAATGTGGCATTGATGCCTTCCGTAAAGAAGCGGTCACCACGCTGTTTCATTTCATAAGGATCATGCGTAAAATCTCCTCCACCTACAGTAAAAGATTCGGCCCAAACTTTACGCTTTCCATAAATATGAGCACACGACGAAGCAGCTCTATTTTCAATATTTCCAAGATCACCTGTAGTCCAAAATTCACCTGCAACTTCATCCGACTGGCCCCCATACTGCAAAAACTCACCAGGAAATCCCCAATGCCCATAATTCTCTAACCAAGTTGTCAATCCGTATTTATGGCTTAATTTACTGAGGGCTCCCACGTATTCATAGGAAACACAATCCGCTATCAATCGTCGTAAATCCCAAAGAAATCGATCTGAAATATCAGGACTTCCAACAACCTCTCCATGCAACACAGGTAAATAAGGAATAGGACTGTATCCATACGTTTCAATAAATTTCTGTTCCATATCATCGGTCCAGTTCATTCCACCCGTTTCATAACTATCCATGACAGTAACTTTAAAACATTTTCTGTCCTTTTCTGGTATCCGTTTTAAAATTTCACCAATAAAAGCATTAAAATGAAATTCCAAATGCTTGCTATTCATCTTATCAACTTCCAAACCTGTAGCTTCAGGAGCAGCAGGAGCATTGGTTACTCCAGTCGTTTTCATAGCATAGCGTACGACTTTCCACTGGCCTTTAGGTAAATGACATGTTAAAACACCCTTATTCACATCTGACGTCAAATCAAGAATCTTTTCAGGGTCCAATACCTGCTCTTTATTGGAGACAAGAGGTTGTTCCTCCCATAAATAATCCTTCCACATAGGAAGTGGAGTTGGAAACATTTTCGCAAGTGTTTTTTCCGCATAATATTCGACATAAGGTCTTGATGATAGTTCTACCGTACAATTACCACTACCAGAACCACTCATTTCAAACTTATATACATCAGCCTGATTCTCGGGTAGAGAAATAACAAGAGGGGCATCAGGTACAAAGCCAACATTTAAATTGAAATTGCTTCTATCAATATCAAAACTTTTAAGCAACCGGAAAGTATTTCCTTCTTTTGCATAAATCTTTCCAAAACTTTTAATCGGAGTGTCTGTTTCAAAAATTAAAGAGCGCATATTAGGAGCTGGAGCCCGTAACTGTAGACCAATCTCTTCTCCTTCTTTTTTAGTAAAACTCCACTTTTCCTGTGATTCTGCTAAAACAGGATATGCCAACACCTTTACATCTTGACCATTTTTTATTTCTGGTAACACAATAACAGTATCACGTCCTCCCTCAACTCTAATCGAAGCGTCATCAAGATACCTCATACTTTGATTGTCTCTTATCCACGGGCCTCCAGATTGACTCCATCCAGGACCATTGAAAAAGCCAATTTCAATACCCAGATCCGTAGCTGTCTTTAGTGCTGTATGTACTATATCCCACCATTCATCACTCAAAACCTTGATATTCCCTTCTGCAACTTCAGGCAAACTTACATTTCCAATAAAAGCCCTGTTTATACCTACCTCCTTCATTGATTGCAAATCCTTGATAACTCCTTCTTTAGATATATTATTCGATATCCAGTACCAATAGACTCCAATCTTTACAGAGTCTGGAACAGTTCTGAAAGATGTCTCCAGTTCCGACAAGGTCACTTCATTGCCTAGTTCCGACTTACAACTTATAAAATTCAAAAACAATCCTATCAAACAAAAAGATAAATAATGCCTTGTTTTCATTGTCACCCAATTATTACCATGAAGAAACTACATTTTTCTATAATCGCCCTTTAATCATTCACGTAGAACCAAAACCTCAGAAGGAGCATCAACCTCAGTTACAATTTTACCATTATCACTTAATGTATGACTGATGGAAATAATACCATAAGGTGTGGGAAAAGTTCCTTTTACCCATTTCAAATCACCTAAATGAGGAACTATGCGAATAACCTTACAACCCGGCTCTACTACCTGCACCCCTAATACGTATTCACTTAACCAAGAAGTAGGCCCTGAAGCCCATCCATGACAAAAGCTATGACGAAATTTCTGATAACAATAAGCCCCAAAATCTCGATGGATATCATTTTTTCCTTCCGGAACTATTTCATCTATCCTTGCTGCATTAGGCAGCCAATTTAAGTCAAAATCCTCCCAGAAAGTAGTGGCACCTAAATCCAACATAGCCCCCCAATAAGTACGTATGATATCTAATGCTCCCTTGTAATCTCCTGCTTTAGCCATAGCCTTCAGCATATAATATCCATAAAAGGTTGAAAAGCCATGAGCTCCATTGACTGAAATAATATGTTGATCGGCTTCTTTTGCATCCATCAGATTTGCCAATACCATCAATGCAGCCCCTTGTTTTGCGCCTGGAGCAGAAGGGTCTTTCATCGATTTTAAATATTGCTTACGCACAGCTGGCACCGCCTTTCTCATTTTTTTTGCCAATTTTTCTGCTTCATTTGCCAGCTCAGTTTCTCCTAAGATGTTACATAGCTCATAACTTGCATCCATCGCCATTACCAATAATGCTTGTAATCCCGCATGAATTGATTCCAGACTATTGGAAGAAGGCCAATCAAGAAAGCGCATCCCGTCAAGCTTTTCAACACCTTTTTCATCAACAATATTCATCAGGAACCTTATCAGACCAACGATATAGTCTTTTTGTGAGTTCAAATAATTTCTATCTCCCTGATAATAGAACCAATCTCGCTGAATCAACAACCACCAAATTGAATACGAACTAATGCCATTCATCCAATTAGGCAAAGGAGTCACATCACGTATAGCATTCAAACTCTTAGGAACCACTTCATTATATCCGAAAACACTACTAATGGTCATTACTTCCGGATGCATATCGCCCACCCATACCAACCTATCTCTTTTTATGCCATCCCAAAGAAATTCTTGCATATTCAAATGAACCGTATAGGCACCGGTATGCCATATTTTATTCAGACGTTCATCATTAGAACAAAACGATCCTTTATAAGGTATATCTCTATAAACAGAAATAGCCCTGATTTCTTTAATATGTAACTCTACATTATCATCTATTAAATCAATACGAGCAAATCTAAACCCCGAATTTCCAAATTCTGCTACTCCTAACCAAGGCAATTTCATTTCGAAATCACGAATCGCATGGTCATTTGACGCCCCATTCTTTCCATCAATTTCACACATTGCTTCACTCACCGACTCTCCAAAACGTATGCGCACAGTTATTGGCTTTTTGGAAGCAGGCATACCCGTAACAACTTGAATTCCACCCTGAATTTCCTTGCCGAAATCAAGCAAGATAGAGGGCTTTACTCCATTTTGGGAACGCAGGATACAAATATTAGCATTTACCAGATCCGGTTGTCCGTTACCCTGACGGAACAAAAAATCAGTTCCTGTCATAAGTTCGGTATGCTGTTGCCATACCATCCTTACAGGCGTCACGTATTCACGTACTCTTGTATCTCGTTGAGAAAAAGGGCATGATTTCGTATCATCAGAATTTAAAGTTGGACGTAAAGATATCAACTTTTCTTGAGCCAATAATACAGACGATAGACCTATAAAAAGACTTAATACAGACAATTTGATTTTCATAATATTCAATCATTAAGGGAATGAGAATAATAGATTATAAGATGCCATTCACAATTTCAGGAAGTAAATATCGTAATTTATCATCATCTGCAAATTAGCGATTTTGATAAAAAGGATATAATTTTTGATATATTGAAAATAAGTAAGTATTCGGCCAACTACAGGTACTAAACCTTTATATAC
>FR887763.1 GCA_000432735.1 Bacteroides sp. CAG:443 | reverse complement strand
TCAAGTTGGGATAATATTTTGGTTTGGATAATTCGTTCCCGCAGCTGTTGCTTATCGGTATTTGTCTTTTTGCCATGACTACCTTGTTCAGCTTCATTACCTTGCCGGTAGAAATCGATGCAAGCCGTCGGGCACTGGTATGGTTGAGCGGGGCAGGGGTGACCAATGCTTCCAACCACCGTCAGGCACAAGATGCTCTGAAGTCGGCCGCCTATACATATGTAGTGGCAGCTTTAAGCTCGCTGGCTACACTGGTTTATTACATTACGATATTTACCAACCGTCGCGAGTAATCTGTATCGGAAAAAGATAGATGAAGCGCAAAGGCATGCAGTGGGTCCGAAGGACAGGTATGATGCTTTTGCGCTTTTTTATTTGGCTGTTGCAAGAAATATCTTCTTCTGTACCAGCTTCCAAATTCAAATATTTCATGTATTTTTGCAGCGGAATTTATAAATTTTGATTCATTATGGCTACAAAACCCAGTATACCCAAAGGAACAAGAGATTTTTCGCCGGTAGAAATGGCGAAACGTAACTATATATTCGATACCATCCGCGAAGTATTTTACCTGTACGGATTTCAGCAGATAGAAACTCCTTCGATGGAGAACCTGTCTACGCTGATGGGAAAATACGGCGAGGAAGGCGATAAGCTGCTGTTCAAGATACAGAATTCGGGAGATTATTTTTCGGGTCTGACCGACGAAGAACTGCTGAGCCGTAATGCTGCGAAGCTGGCAAGCAAGTTCTGCGAAAAAGGCTTGCGCTACGACCTGACAGTGCCTTTTGCCCGTTACGTGGTGATGCACCGCGACGAAATCAGTTTCCCGTTCAAGCGTTTCCAGATACAGCCGGTATGGCGTGCCGACCGTCCGCAGAAAGGACGTTACCGTGAGTTTTATCAGTGCGATGCCGATGTGGTAGGAAGCAACTCGCTGCTGAACGAAGTGGAACTGGTACAGATGATTGATGCGGTATTCAATAAGTTCGGCATCCGTGTATCTATCAAGATCAATAACCGTAAGATTCTGACAGGTATCGCCGAGATTATCGGAGAAGCAGATAAGATTGTCGACATTACGGTAGCCATCGACAAGCTGGACAAGATCGGGCTGGAGAATGTCAATGCCGAACTGGCATCGAAAGGTATTCCGCAGGAAGCCATCGACAAATTGCAGCCGATTATCTTGCTGAGCGGTTCGAACGAAGAGAAACTGGAAACACTGAAGTCGGTTCTGGCTGCCAGCGAAACCGGACTGAAGGGTGTGGAAGAAAGCGAATTCATCCTGAAGACCATCGCTACGCTGGGTATCAAGTCGGAAGTGGAACTGGATCTGACGCTGGCACGTGGATTGAACTACTATACCGGTGCCATTTTCGAAGTAAAGGCACTCGATGTTCAGATTGGTAGCATCAGCGGTGGTGGACGTTATGACAACTTGACAGGTGTATTCGGTATGGACGGTATGTCGGGAGTGGGTATTTCTTTCGGTGCCGACCGTATCTACGATGTGCTGAACCAGCTGGATTTGTATCCGAAGGATGCTGCACTGGGTACTCAGCTTTTGTTCGTCAACTTTGGTGAGGCTGAGGCTGCTTACGTACTCCCGATATTGGCAAAGGTTCGTGCGGCAGGTATCCGTGCCGAGATTTATCCGGACAGTACGAAGATGAAGAAACAGATGAGCTATGCCAATGCCAAGGCTATTCCTTTTGTCGCTATCGTAGGCGAAAACGAAATGAACGAGGGAAAAGTAACCTTGAAGAACATGGCAACGGGCGAACAAAGTCTGCTGGCTCCTGAAGAATTGATTGCTGCGATACGCTGATAACGAAATTTTTATTCTCTTTTTATATTCACCCTCTTTGCATCCAGCCGATGTGAAGGGGGTGAACTGTTTATAAGAAGTTCCACCTGTCAATTGCCCGAACAGATTGTATCCGATCGTGTACGGGTGAACTGTTTATAGGAAGTTCTGCCCGTGTCTGTCGGAATTTATCGGGAGGCTTTTTTAGAATTTGTACAAAAGAAAAAAATTTTTGTACAAATATTTCGGGCTTTCTACTGAGGTTACTGCATAGATTTCTTGTTCTTTTACGATAATTTCCCGTTCATGGCTTTTCTTTCCGCTGTATCCTGATATTGCGCAACACAAACGTAACCGGCTCGTAAGTGAATCATCAACCGGATGCAATGTGTGCGAAATACGGTCATCCTATTTTTGCATCAGAAAAAAATGAGAAGATAGGATGATTGATACGAATAAGATTATGCTGACAGCTTCGGCGATGGTCTTAAGCATCAGTGCTCAAGCTTTTACGGTAAAGGGAGTCGTGATAGACCATTCGACGAAAGAACCGCTCATCGGGGCAACCGTTCAGGTGGGAGGAACGACAACGGGAGTGATTACCGACATCGACGGACGTTTCGAAATCAGAGATATAAAAGGTAAATCGTGCACGCTTGTCGTACAGTATGTTTCGTACAAGACGCAGGAACTGGTCGTACAGCAGGGACAGAAGGAGGAACTGGTCATTGCTCTGTCGCCCGATAACCAGCAGCTCGATGAGGTGACGGTGGTAGCCCGAAAGAATCTGGAAAACGAGCGTGCGCTGATGATGGAACGGCAGAAATCGAGTGTGGCCATCGAGAATATCGGTGCCCGGGAAATGAGTGCCAAGGGTATCTCCAACGTGGAAGAGGGAGTCAAGAAGATAAGCGGTGTGTCGGTAGCTTCGGCGGGACAGATTATCGTGCGCGGACTGGGCGACCGTTACAGTACGACTACCTTGAATGGACTGCCGATTGCTTCACCCAATCCCGACCATAAGCTGATACCACTCGATTTGTTTCCGGCTTCTACGGTGAAGAATATTACGGTGAGCAAGGTGTACGAGGCAAATACGTTCGCCGACTATTCGGGAGCGCACATCGATATCGGTACCAAGGAACAGACCGGCGAGGATTTTTTCAGCCTGTCGTTCAATACCGGAGGAAAATTCAATACCTTAGGAAAAGATACGTACCGCATGGATCACGACGGTACTTTGTTCAAGACTCCTTCGCTGGACAGCAAGCTCCGCGATATGGAGCTGATCGATTTTGAAGAGTATGCCGTAAACAATAAACTGTTTAATACGAACTTCGATGTTTCCAAGAGCAAGGCGTTGCCGGAGTTTGGAGGGAACATCGGGGTAGGCAGAACATTCGATATACAGGGCAATTGCCTCAGTGTACTGGCTTCGGCTGGTATCAGTAACGAACAGCAGACCATGCTGGATGCCAGTGTGCGTACCTTGGAGGCGACCGGCAGTACCCTGAACGACTTTCAATACGATAGTTATTCCAATGAACTGAAAATAGCCGGACTGGGTAGCTTAGGTTACAGCTTCCGTCAGCAGGATCAGGTGAACTATACCTTCTTTTATGCCCGTAATGCGGTAGACGACTATATGTACCGTCAGGGTTACGACTACGAAGACCATAACCTGATAGGCAGTAATAATGTGACACATATCTATACACTTCAGAATCATCAGCTGAACGGCAAGCATTTCTTCGGTGAGCGCTGGAGCCTGAACTGGGGCGGTTCGTATAGCAAGACTTCGAGCGATGAACCCGACCGGCGGCAGATTATGTTTGTGCGTGAAGGAAGCGAAATCAATCTTTTCAAGCTGAACCGTCAGGAAACGATGCGTTACTTTGGTACGCTGGACGAGAAGGAGTGGGTCGGCAGCCTGTCGGGTGAATATAAGTTCGGAACACAAAATAAGTTGCAGGCAGGTTTTACGTACAAGGATAAGACCCGCGACTATGCTTCTACCCGTTTCTACTATAACCTGAACAAGCTGAATCCCGTGATCGGGAGCGAAGAGGCGGTGTATACGCCTTCCGACTTCCTGAATCAGGAAGCCATCGCCAGCGGACAGGTATCCATTACGCGTTCGCAACAGCCCAAAGACAGCTATACCGCCGGAAACAAGATTTATGCCGGCTATATTCTGGCCGATGTCTATCCGGTAGATGCCTTGCTGGTGAACGTGGGTATCCGTTACGAGAACAGTCGCCAGTGGGTGAATTATGCCGGCGACGGCGGTAAGATGCAGCGTCGCGAGCTGAACTGCAACGACTTGTTCCCGGCCATGAATTTCCGTTACCAGTTCGACCGGAAGAACAGCCTTCGTCTTTCGTTCTCCCGTACGGTAACCCGTCCTTCGTTTATCGAGATGGCTCCTTTCCTCTATCAGGAATCTTACGGGTCGGCTCAGATTCGAGGTAATGCCGATTTGCAGAACGGCTACAACTATAATCTGGATTTGCGTTACGAGTTCTTTGGTGAGGGTGGCGATATGTTCTCGGCTACGGCTTATTACAAGCATCTGGAAGACCCTATTGAACAGATACAGCAGTTGTCGGGAGGAGCTACGATCCATTCGTTCCAGAATGCCAGCAACGGTATGGCTGCGGGTGTGGAAGTGGAATTCCGCAAAGAGCTGGTACGCGACCTGCGCTTGGGTGCCAATGCTTCGTTCATGTATACCGACGTAAAACTTCCTGAAGGAGGTGCGTATACCAATACACAGCGTGCGCTGCAAGGAGCCTCTCCTTACTTGGTGAATGCAGACTTGACGTACAGCCCGACATTCGGCGAAACCAAACAGTTGAGTGCGGCACTGGTGTACAACCTTCAGGGACCGCGTATTCAGTCGGTCGGTATCTCCGGACTGGGCGACGTGAAGCAGCAGCCTGTACATACCCTGAACTTTGTAGGCAGCTTTAAGTTTAGCGAAAAGGTAGCTGTCAAGTTGCAGGTGAACGACTTGCTGAATCAGCCGGTGGTCTTCAAGCAGGAGGTTCCCTCTACCGGAGAAAAAGTGGAGGTAGAACGCTTCAAGCGCGGAAGCAACTTCGAAATAGGCATTACGTATACCTTATAAAAAAGAGAAACAGAACAACATAAATTTAAACCATTAACTTAAAACATTTTGAGTATGAGAAAAAATTGGAAATTTGCGGCAATGACATTGGTTGCAGGTATGGCTCTTTTTACAACAGCTTGTAGTAGCGATGACGATCCTGCCGCTAATACAGGAAACGGTAACGGTACGGAAGAATTTTATGTGCTCGATAAAGATATTACGGAAAACGTGACACTGGAAACCGGCAAGAACTATACGCTCAACGGAGGTATTCATGTAAAGGCCGGAGCTACGCTTACCATTCAGCCGGGGGTGACCATTACTGCCAAGCATGACGGAACGGTAGACTATATATTGGTGGAACAGGGTGCTAAGATCGACGCTCAGGGTACTGCTTCACAGCCTATCGTCATGACTTCCGAAAAGAAAGAAGCGGGTGCATGGGGTGGCTTGCATATCTGCGGATACGCTCATACGAACAACGGTTCGGGTAGTTCCGAAATCGGTAACGCTCCTTACGGTGGCAATAATGATGCTGATAACTCGGGAACGTTGAAATATATCCGTCTGGAATATACGGGATATGCCTTCGACGAAGAACATGAGGCCAACGGTGTTTCTTTCTACGGCGTGGGTAATGGAACAACTGTGGAGCACTTGCAGGCATACAAAGGTTCCGACGACGGATTCGAATTTTTCGGCGGTTCTGTCAATGTGAAATACCTGGTTGCTACCAGCTGTAGCGACGATTCTTTCGACTGGACGGAAGGCTGGAACGGTAAGGCACAGTTCCTGGTTGCTTATCAGGAAGGAGAAACGTCACTAGGCTATGCCTGCGACTGTCTGATGGAATGTGACAACAACGGTACTAACTTTGCGGCTACTCCGGTGGCTCATCCGGTCATTGCCAATGCAACCTTGATCGGTAACGGGGGAGAGGCTCAGGGCGTACGCTTGCGTGCTGGAACAGAAGTGGAACTTTATAACACGATTATAACCGGTAAGGGTAAGGCCCTGACTGTAGAAACAAACGAAACAGAAAATGCCTTGAAGAACGGTACTTCGAAACTGGAATATGTAGCGATTGCCGGAGAACTTTCTTCTAAACAGGGCATTTATACAAATGCTGATTTCGTTCAGGCTACAGGCAACTTGGATAATCAGACTTTTACATGGAACAATAAGTATGTAGGTACACTCGACGGTGGTAAGGATTTGTCGGCCGACAGTTTCTTCACTTCGACTGATTACAAGGGTGCCGTAAAGAGCGGTGAAGACTGGACTGAGGGCTGGACATTGTAAGAGGATGCCGAACCTGAAATGGCTGTCTTGAAATCTTGACAGTCACGCTGACAGGTGAAAATACCAACTGGTAAATAGAATCATGAGCTGTATCATGACTTGCACAAAGTTTGATACAGCTCATTTTTTTGTATTTCTTGTATTTATTCTTGCATCTCTTGCATTGATCCTGCCGTAAACGTTCTTGTTTTTGTACAGGGAACTATTCTACTTCTTCCGTATTTTCCTCCTGACTCGACAGCCGTGAAGAGATTTTTCTCTTGGGAGTAATACCCAGCTGGCGAAGCATCTCTGCCTGACGGATTACATTTCCTTTTCCCGCAGAGAGCTGATTCAATGCCGTATCATAGGCATTGGAAGTCGTTCGTAAGGTTTCGCCTATCCGTTCGAACGTTTCGGTAAAGCTGACCAGCTTTTCGTAGAGAGCCGTTCCTCGCTTGACGATTTCACGCGTGTTCTTCTCCTGATACTCCCGTTTCCACAAGTCGAGAGCCAGACGCAGGGCAGCTATCAGGTTGGTAGGGCTCATGAGAACCACCTTTTTCTTGTAGGCATAATTCCAGAGGTTCGGATCGGTCTGGAGGGCAAGCACATAAGCCGGTTCGTTGGGAATGAACATCATGACAAAATCCAGCGACGACAAGTCGTATTTGGAATAGTCCTTCTGACTAAGCTCATCGATATGCGCTCTGACCGACGAAAGGTGAGCCTTCAGGTATTGTTCCTGCTCGTTCCGCTCGGTACTGCCGATGTAGTTGGCATAAGCCGTGAGCGACACCTTCGAGTCGATAATCACCTGCCGGTTGTCGGGATACTTGACCAGCACGTCGGGTTGCAGGCGTTGTCCGTTCTCGTTGCGCAGCGGTTCTCCATGTTCGTCTTTCAGGAACTCCTGACGGAAATATTCTTCTCCCTCCCGCAGACCGGAGTTTTCAAGAATCGATTCTAGAATCATTTCTCCCCAGTTACCCTGTGTCTTGGAATCTCCCTTCAGCGCACGTGTCAGGTTATTGGCTTCGTCGCTGATCTGTTTGTTCAGTTGTACCAGTTCTTTTATCTTGTCTTCCAGCGAGAAACGTTGCTTCGATTCCTTGTCGTATACCTCTGCCACCTGATGCTTGAACTCGTTCAGGTTTTCGCCGAATGGCTTCAGCAGACTGGAAAGGCTTTCGGCACTCAACTTGTTGAAACTTTCCGTTTTCTGCTGGAATATCTTGTTGGCGATGTTTTCAAATTCCAGGTTGAACTGTTTGTGGAGTTCTGCCATTTCCTCTTTCTGATGTTCAAGTTTCTCTTCGAGCGCCCGCTTTTCGGCTTGTAGCGAAGCCACCTGACGACTTGTCTCCACGTATTGCTGGGTTGTGCTTTCCACCTGACGCTGTATACGCAGGTTCTCTTCCTTGAGCTGTTCCAGAGCTGTTGCCGCCTGACGTTTCTCTGCCTGCAGCAGATCTTCCTGATGACTTGCCTGCAAGTGTAGTTGTGCTTTCAGCGCATTCAACTGGCGGGAAGCTGCCAGATATCCCAGCACCCCTCCGACTATAAATGTAAGAATAAGGTAAAGTATTTCCATGTTTTTTGTTGTACTATGATAAATTCCGTGTAAAGATACGGCGAAACTTTTAACCCGAAGCAGACTCGTGTTCATATTTTCACTGGCAGACGGGGCTTGCTTTTGGCAGAAGTGTCAGTCGGAGTAAAAGTTTTTGGCAGAGAAAAAGTGACAGAATGTCATAAATAAGTCGTGGCACGCTTTTCGTAAGAGGACAAGTGTCCCTTTAAAGGACAATAAATAACATGTATAATAACAAATAAAAATATAAAGACTATGAACATTAAACCATTAGCAGACAGAGTTCTGATTCTTCCGGCTCCTGCAGAAGAAAAAACAATCGGCGGTATTATTATTCCTGATACAGCGAAAGAAAAACCATTGCAGGGTGAGATTGTGGCAGTAGGAAATGGCACAAAAGACGAAGAAATGATATTGAAGGTAGGCGATACCGTATTGTATGGAAAATATTCTGGTACGGAAATCGAACACGATGGTGTTAAATATCTGATGATGCGTCAGAGTGACGTTCTTGCGATTTTGGGATAATTCATTAGTTGGACTTTTAAACATTTAAGATTATTATGGCAAAAGATATTCTCTTCAACATTGACGCTCGCGATCAGTTGAAAAAAGGTGTAGACGAACTGGCTAACGCCGTGAAAGTGACACTGGGTCCGAAAGGACGTAACGTTATCATCGAAAAGAAATTCGGTGCTCCTCATATTACAAAGGATGGTGTAACAGTGGCTAAGGAAGTAGAACTGAGCGATCCTTTCCAGAACACAGGTGCGCAGCTGGTGAAGTCGGTGGCTTCGAAAACTGGAGACGATGCGGGCGATGGTACAACAACTGCTACCGTATTGGCTCAGGCTATCGTAGGCGTAGGCTTGAAAAACGTTACAGCCGGTGCAAACCCGATGGACTTGAAACGTGGTATCGACAAGGCAGTTGCTAAGGTTGTAGAATCAATCAAGTCACAGGCTGAAACCGTAGGCGACAACTATGATAAGATTGAACAGGTTGCCAGCATTTCTGCAAACAACGATCCTGTTATCGGTAAGCTGATTGCTGATGCTATGCGTAAGGTTTCTAAGGATGGTGTCATCACTATCGAAGAGGCTAAGGGTACAGATACTACTATCGGTGTAGTAGAAGGTATGCAGTTCGACCGTGGTTACTTGTCAGCATACTTCGTAACTGATACAGAAAAGATGGAGTGTGTAATGGAACATCCTTACATCTTGATCTACGATAAGAAGATTTCTAACTTGAAAGATTTCTTGCCTATCTTGGAACCGGCTGTTCAGAGCGGACGTCCGTTGCTGGTTATCGCAGAAGATGTAGATAGCGAAGCATTGACAACATTGGTTGTAAACCGTCTGCGTAGCCAGTTGAAGATCTGTGCTGTGAAGGCTCCGGGCTTCGGCGATCGTCGTAAAGCCATGCTGGAAGATATCGCCGTATTGACAGGTGGTGTTGTTATCAGCGAAGAAAAGGGCTTGAAACTGGAACAGGCTACTTTGGAAATGTTGGGTACTTGCGATAAAGTAACTATTACAAAAGAAAATACTACTATCGTAAACGGTGGTGGCCAGAAGGAATTGATTCAGGAACGTATCAACCAGATTAAGGCTGAAATGAAGAATTCTACTTCTGATTACGATAAAGAAAAACTGCAGGAACGTCTGGCTAAGTTGTCGGGTGGTGTAGCTGTTCTTTACGTAGGTGCTGCCAGCGAAGTAGAAATGAAGGAAAAGAAAGACCGTGTAGACGATGCATTGTGCGCAACTCGTGCAGCTATCGAAGAAGGTATCGTTCCGGGTGGTGGCGTTGCTTACATCCGTGCAATCGATGCTCTGGAAGGCTTGAAGGGTGACAATGCAGATGAAACTACAGGTATCGAAATCATCAAGCGTGCTATCGAAGAACCTCTTCGCCAGATTGTTGCCAACGCTGGTAAGGAAGGTGCAGTAGTTGTTCAGAAAGTTCGTGAAGGTAAAGGCGACTTCGGATACAATGCACGTACCGATGTTTACGAACACTTGCATGCAGCAGGTGTTGTAGATCCTGCCAAGGTTACTCGTGTAGCTCTTGAGAATGCAGCTTCTATCGCAGGTATGTTCCTGACTACAGAATGTGTCATCGTTGAAAAGAAAGAAGAGAAAGCTGAAATGCCGATGGGTGCTCCGGGAATGGGCGGCATGGGCGGTATGATGTAATCTTCCCCTTTCTAATAAATAAGGACCTCTCGTCTTGGGTTTCACTCAGGGCGGGAGGTTTTTTTGTGCCTGTACTTAGAGTATTGGCAGCTTGTTTTATAGCTGGCAGACGGGGCTGGCTGCGGGGTGCGGTTACTTCTGCTTTTGTCGATGGGAATTAAAAAGGCCAAAGAGTTTTGCTTTTCTAAATTTTTTTATAACTTTCCCCGCGTTGAAAACAAACTTTACAACAAGAACAATTATGACAAAGGAAGAACTGATGCGTAAAGCGATAGAACTTTCGGTACAGAATGTTGCCGAAGGTGGTGGACCTTTTGGGGCTGTAATTGCCAGAAACGGGGAGATTATAGCAATGGGTGTGAACCGGGTAACTCCTGATTGTGACCCGACTGCACATGCCGAAGTGAGCGCTATTCGTACAGCGGCTAAGATATTGGGTACTTTCGATTTGAGCGGGTGTGAGATCTATACTTCCTGCGAGCCGTGTCCGATGTGCTTGGGAGCTATTTACTGGGCTCATCTGGACAGAATGTACTATGGCAATAGTAAAAAGGATGCGGCAAAGATCGGTTTCGATGATGCGTTTATCTATGAAGAACTCGACTTGAAACCGGAAGATCGCCGGTTAAAATCGGAAGTACTGTTGCCCGAGGAAGCTATTAAGGCTTTTCAGGATTGGGAGAACAAAACAGATAAGGTAGAGTATTAATGTGCTTAAAAAATGAAAGCACCACCGATTACACTGATTGCTGAATGATTGCTAAGATAAACAGTGTAATCTGTGGTGCTTTTTCTTGACACACAGCTTAATTTTGTATTTGCTTGTAAATTTACATTTTCATTTGCCTTTCCGGTGTGCTGATTGATCAGTGCTGTTATCGTGTCATGGTTTCCCAAGGTCTCAAATGGTTTTCTTCCAATGTCAGGAAACTCTTTACGAATATTTTTTTCAGTTTCTTAATCATCTCTAGTTATCCTGTTTTTATGTTTTGCAACACAAAATTACAGGTTTTAGAGATACGTTGTTATGTTATATAGCAGAAAAATTAGCTGTTTTATTTAATTCTTGACGTAAATCAATTCCTAAAAAGATTGAGTCTGTTTGAACCGTAGGCAAAAGTCCCTTTGTTAAAATTTCAGCCGGAGAAATTCACTTTCGAAGTTGGGAGTGAATATACCTTTGCCTAAATTATCTCTAATTTCTTCCAAGGTCCAGAAACGCCCTCCGTCCAGTTCTTCACTGGGTGCAATCTTCCCGTCGTACGTCGTACGATGACTGAATACCAGTTCTTTTTCTCTATCCGATTCGAACACATAGTGAGTCAGCAGTTCCGGGGTAAAGTCGGTTATACCAAGTTCTTCCCGCACTTCCCGTTTCAATGCCATTTCCACACTTTCTCCCAAGTCGACATGTCCTCCTACTGAGGTATCCCATTTTCCCGGTTGAATATCCTTCCATGCCGGTCGTTTCTGTAAGTATAATTCTCCTTTTGAATTGAAAACATGCAGGTGTACTACCGGATGAAGCAGTTTACTGCCGCTATGACATTCTTTTCGGGTAGCGGCTCCGGTTATATTGCCTTCTTCGTCTACGATGGGAAACATTTCTTCATTATTGTCGAGCATAGCCTTTTGAATTAAGTTGTACGTTGCAAAGATACGGAATTTTGTCGAAATACGTCGGGAAAGGAAAAAGGGTGAAGGAAAGAGGCTGAATCTTATTGTGTAAGCACAATGCGTATTCAGCCTCTGATCAGTGTTATGGATAAAGGAATTTATTTTATTCTTCTATTGAAAACTGTCTTTTATTCTGTTAGGGAACAGCGATAGAGGGTTGTTCTAATTTCGATGGGCTAAAACAATTCTTTTACTTCAAGTTGGTGTGCGATGAAGGAATCAATTCGAAAATAGCCTTGATTCGCTTCATGTCAAATTTAGGTGTACGGTTGTAGTAATAAATACCGTTTTTCTCTTGTTCCACATCTGTGAGCTGCGTATAACAGAATCCCATTACATGTTTGGCATTTTTCAGGGCTTCTACTTGTCCTTGCAGGCGCGTATAAAACTCTTCTTCGGTTTGTGGCAGATTACCGTACCCCCATGAATTTTTGCGTTCTTCGGCACTCATCCATCCTATGCCCCCGAATTCATCGACCATGTAAGGCTGGCCTTCGTAGATAGCCAGATACTTTTTGTCACGGCTATTGCGATAAGGTTCTTGCCCTTCCTTGAACGTCAATTGTTCGGCTAAGCGTTTGCCGTCTTGCTCATAATTGTGTACACTCCATATATCGGTCAGGATGTGATCGTCCCCACTGGCATCGTTGATAGGGCGAGTGGAATCCATAGTTTTGGTCATGTGATAGATGTCTCGGATTAAGCGTGGATAAGCACCGTCTCGGCTTCCCCATGTTTCGTTGAAAGGAGTCCACGTTACCAGTGAGGGATGATTGCGGTCGCGGATCACAATTTCACTCCATTCGCTGATAAAGTTGCGTGCGGCCACTTCGTCGTTGACATCCATTCCCCAGCTTGCACTTTCGCCCCAAGTGATGTATCCTAATTTGTCTGCCCAGTAATAATAGCGCTCTTCGAACACCTTTTGGTGCAAGCGTGCACCATTGAATCCTGCATTCTTGCCTAAAATGATATCGTTTTTAAGAGCTTCGTCAGATGGGGCTGTCCATATACCGTCAGGGTAATATCCTTGGTCTAATACCAGTCTTTGGAAATAAGGTTGATTGTTCAGGTAGAATATACCATTGGCAATATGTATTTTACGCATACCGACATACGATTCGACCTTATCAAGTACTTGCCCCGACTTATCCTTTACCAGATAAGTCAGTCCATACAAGAAAGGCGATTCTGGTGACCATAACTTCATGTTTTTGACAGGAAGCACTATACAGGCATTATTGGAACAGGTAGTCTGTTTTCTGCTGATAACTTTATCACCGTCTTTCAGAATGACCTCCAAGATATTGTCTGATTCTTTGTAGAAACTTGGAGTTGCCACCAATTGTTTCTGGTCGATGTCGGTGCGCAGTACCATATCTTTTAAACCCTCATTGGCAACAGCTTCCATCCAGACTGTCTGCCAGATACCTGTGACGCGTGTATACGAACAACCACCAGAGAAGAAGTTGGTGCATTGTTTTCCGCCGGTCTGTTTGCCTCCTCGCAAATCATCCTTTACTTGAATGACCAGATTGTGGGTATTTCCTGCCTTTACAAAGCGTGTGATATCGACAGAAAACGACGAGCTGCCACCCCAGTGTTGCTGGACTTTCTTTCCGTCGATGTACAGTTCGCACCAGTAATCTACAGCACCGAAATGCAGGAATATCTTTTTCCCCTGCCAGTCTGAGGGTATAGAGATTTTTCTTTGATACCACATACAATTTATAAAATCGGTATGTTTGACTCCCGACAGTTCACTTTCCGGACAGAAAGGTACTGTAATGTTTTGACTGAATTTCTCTGAACTTTGATATTGTCGGTCGACTCCAGACTGTCCAAAGTCAAAGTCGAAAGTCCATGTACCATTTAGATTGATCCAGCTCTCTCGTTCAAATTGAGGTCTGGGATATTCTTTCCGAGGTAAATCGCTGGCCTTGGCATAAAAAGCCAATGACAGAAAGAATACGACAGCAGTAAAGAGTTTTTTCATTGTTTATTGAGTTTAAGTTTTAATGATTTGAGTTATTCATATGTATTGGGAAAAGCACTGATGCGCAAACGTGCAGCTCCCATGGGAATCAGTGTGATGCTTTCTTTTTCTTCTTTGGGTGCATTCGCTTCGGGCAATTCATGACATAGCCCATATTCATCGATCTTCCACGAAGGAACCTTGCGTCCCGTAGCTTTGATTTCAATCGGACAGCTTTCTTGCGTAAATGGGAAATTGTCGTCGGGCCAGTTCTTGCGAACGATTTTGAAGTCTTTCAATGCATCTTCTTTATTCAAGACAAGGGCATAATTCCATGCAGATGCCGGGAATATCTCGAATGAAGGCCAGTTGCCTGCGTCGGCACCTTGTTGCCATTGGGAGTCTCCGATAGCAGTCTGACGGCTGTCGCGTTTGACGTATCTTTCTTTTATTTTAAGCGAAAAGGTCAGTGGCCCGTAGTCAATACTTACACTGTTTTTGTTGACTTGCCACGTACGCAGACTCAAGTGCATAGGAACCGTCAGTTCAATGGAATCACCATTATTCCATGTTCGCTGGATACGGACATATTGTCCAGCCGTAAGCGGTGTTTCTGCACTTTTTCCGTTTATTTTAAGGGAAGCATGCCGTGTCCATGACGGAATGCGCAGATACAGCGGAAATTCGGTTGCTTTCTCTGTTTGAATGGATAGATGGATAGATTCTTCGAATGGATAATTAGTCTTTTCTATAATTTTGATTTCTTGATGATTACCTACTAAAATATCTGCTTCACACGACGCATATAAGGCAAGTGCTGCTCCGTTGTCGGGAGTAGCCAGTACCAGATGTTCGGCATAGTAAGGCCACCCTTGGGCATGGTTGTGCTGGCAGCAACGGCAACTGAACGGGTTCATCGCCAAAAAGGGTCCCGAGTTGTCGATGCCTGGATGATGATTCTTAGCATCGCTGGTAATCTGGTTCGGACAGGTTATATAACGCAATGCTTTAAAGTCGGGCGTTGTAGCTGCGGGATAAGTATTAAATGCCACATCTTCACAGTTTTCTGCCCAAAAAGGATCTCCTGAAATTTTTAGCATAATTTCGTCGGATGCCATTTGTTCTACCATGCCGCAGGTCTCAACTCCCTGACGTGGATCGATATATCCCATGCGAGCATTTTCATCGGCTCCGAACATTCCACCCGGTACTTGTCCGAAAGTCCTTCGGATGAGGTGATGTACATTATAGCTTGCCGCAAGCATGGCAGAATCTTTGTTCAGCATGTAATAAGTAGCAGGTTCTCTGAAACATTGAGCTATATTCACGTTGTGCCAGTTAGGCAATGAAGAGGGTTGGGTCCAGTCGGCCGTATTGCGATGAATTTTTTCCGCGAGTTCAAGAAGGAAGGATTCACCAGTATGATTATATAACCAGTATACGCTGAGCAGATTATCTCCGCCACGACTGTTTTCCCAGTAATCCTCCAGAAATTTATCATCTGCCAGACTCAACTGCCATTTAAAGTACTTAGTCATTAAGTCGAGTACCCGTGAGTCATTTGAATACTCGTAATACGATTGCAGGCACCAGAGTATGATCATCTGTGCCCAGAGTTCAGGTTTATCTCCTCTCATATTGATAGGACCGAATGAGCCGTCGGGTCTCTGACTCTTTAAGGTAGCCTCGATCCAGATTTTAGCTTCATCAATCATTTGTTGGTCTTTTAAGATATATGCCAGATCGCCATATCCTTTCAGCCAGTAAGGAACTTCCTCCCATCCGTGATCGCCTTGAGTAGTGAGCCATGCATTATTCTTTTTTTCGAGCCATGCACTGATTTCGTTCAGATGTCCGGTTAAGCCGTTCTTTTGTCGTATCAGATATTCTTTAAGCCAACCTTCGGGTTGTATGCTTCCCACAGGCAGTTTCATGAAGTGTTGTGGCAATAACGGTAGGCGGTTATTACTATAGTTGGAAGTTGTATGGGTGAAAGTCGTTCTTTCAACCATTGCAATATGTTCATCTTGCTGAGAATTTTTTACTTGTCCACAGGCCGATAATAGTATAATGGCTGTAGCGTAAAGACTTGCTTTTTTGATATGGATGTTTTTCATAGGTGAATGGATTTTCTGTATTGCAAAAGTTGCGTTTTTCGATAAGAATCAACAAAAAAAATGAGTAGATAAATGAAAAAAACTGACCATTTTGGCTGTGATGGCAAGAAATTTTAAATCTTTGAAGTCGAGATAATAAATTTTGTGTACTTTTGATCAAAAAGGAGGCATTTATAGGCTAATGTTCCGATTGTAACGTTAGATAGTTAGATAATTGTATATTTATGAAATCGAATATCATTTTCTTTTTGGGGGCAATGTTGTTGAGTTTAGTGTCGTGTAAGCATACGGGAACAAGTCAGTCTAAAGTAGAAGGAAATTATTTCGTCAATCCTATTCTTCCTTCGGGAAGTAATTCGAATGCTTTTTTCTATAAAGGGAAGTATTATTACACGCATGAAACGAGCGACATGATTCTGCTTTGGGAAACAAGTGATATCACGGATATGGCTCATGCGCTCTGCAAAGAGGTTTGGCGACCAACCGATCCGAAAAGCATGCATAATTTATGGGCCCCCGAAATACATCGGATAAACGATAAATGGTATATTTATTATGCGGCTGATGACGGAAATACAGATAACCATCAGATTTATGTGTTAGAAAATGATGCGCAGAATCCTATGGAAGGGACATTTAAACAGAAAGGTCCTGTTCTGACTAACCGCGAATGGAACTGGGGGATACATGCATCTACTTTTGTGTATAAGGGAATCCAATATCTTATTTGGTCTGGGTGGCCCAAGCGACGTATCACGGAGGAAACTCAGTGTATTTACATTGCCAAGATGAAAAATCCATGGACTTTGGATGGAGAGCGTATCATGTTGTCTTCTCCTGAATACAATTGGGAACGGCAGTGGGTGAATCCGGATGGAAGCCGTACGGCTTATCCGATTTACGTAAACGAGGCACCTGCCTTTTTCCATTCCAAGGACAATAAGAAATTGATTATTTATTATTCGGCAAGCGGGTGCTGGTCTCCTTATTATTGTATCGGTATGCTTACTTGTGATGCAGGTGCCGATTTACTGAATCCGAAATCCTGGACGAAGGCAACAGAACCTGTGTTTTATCAGTCTCCTCAGGACAGTGTATGGGGACCGGGTAGTCCGTCATTCATCCCTTCTCCCGATAGTACAGAGTGGTATATACTTTATACCGCAAGAAATATACCTAATGGCATAACGGGAGAGAGTGAAAGCCGAAGCCCACGTCTACAGAAAATCACATGGGATAAAAATAACATGCCGGTATTAGGAAAACCGTTACCCGTAAGTACGTTATTGCCCAAACCATCCGGCATTAAATAAATGATACGGATCACAGAACTAAGATCATTCATCCGGACTATCTGGTAAACGGAGATGGGAGGTTTTACAACTTTCTGGACAGCTGAGTGTCCTGCTGTTCCGGAAGCTTGTCCACATCGGTTTCTGTCTAAAATGGGCAAAGGAATTCCTTGCTTAACATTAAAATTGCACTACTGGATGGGGTAGAATATGTGCTAATTCAATACTACTAACGAGTAATGTCTATCTATTTTTTTTGACCGAATAGTTGTCGAATTAAGCCAAATAGTGCTTTCAGAAGCTCCGATAGTGCAAAATGGAAACTTTTCAAGTTCCGTTATTTTTTGTTTTTGGTTACATTTGAAACAAAGAAACAAATTCCGTGTGGTCGGGAATGACTACATTTAGTTGTCTATTATTATAGGGACGACGAGGAATTTAGAAGGCTTAAAGCCATGGACACATTGTCTAATGTGAACAAAAAACGAGAGGATGAAGTGATCTCTCAAGACGTTGGATTTACCTCCAAAGTTCCCCTCAAAAAAACTGATATATCGGGTGAGGTGTCGGTAAAGTATGTCCCGGATGTGAATAAGAGATGGTTTGTGTTGAGAGTCACATACGGTCGGGAACGCAAAGCATACGATTTTATTATGAACGACCATACGGAGGCATACCTTCCGATGTGTTATGTACAGAAGATATACAATGGGAAGAAGAAACGTATTTTAACGTCTCTTCTTCCCAATTTTCTTTTTGTCTATGCGACTCCTGAAAAAGTGGAGAAATATGTGAAACAGACTCCTGAACTCCATTATCTGACTTATTATTACAATCATTTCAAAGTCGGAGAATTTGGTAAAAATCCTCCTTTGACTGTAGGGTATAATGAAATGATGAATTTTATCCGTGTAACAAGTCTGAATAATGAACATGTTCGTTTGGTTGAATCTCAACATTGTCATTATAAGAGTGGGGATAAGGTTCGGATTGTTGATGGTGATTTTGCTGGTGTTGAAGGGAAAGTAGCAAGAGTAGCTGGTCAGCAGCGGGTAGTGATAGAACTTCCTGGTGTCTGTCTGGTGGCTACGGCGTATATACCGACGGCTTTCATTAAGCCTATTCCGTCAGTAAGCGAAAAATAGACTCGTTTAGCAAGTAGAAAGATACATATTATATGGTAATCCTTAAAAATGTTATAATATTATGAGATGCAAGAATTGTGGCTGGCCTAATAAGCCAAATGAAAGAGTTTGTGTGAAATGTCATGCTCCATTAAGTGCAGATGATGATTCTATAGAAAGAGAAGTGGGTGGTAGTGAAGGAGATGCTTCTTTAAGCAAGACGGTATGTGAGGAGAACGTTTTCGGTCAAAGTATGAATGAACCATATCCTTCTGGCAATAATCAGGCTGAGACATCCGAGGAAAAGACTAAACCATGTCCGAAGTGTGGCTATCCTGTACGTATAGGAACAGAGAAATGTCCGAACTGCAAGTTCCCTGTTTCACAAGGTGGAGGAACCAGTCAGCGACAGCCTACTGTAACGGTAGACAACCCGAAATCGGAGGAATCTCATTTTCGTCCTACCAGAATGAATCCGGAAGAAAACAGAACCACCGGATTCCGTGGAACCATCAATCCATATATGATGAATATGGAGATGGAACCTACATTTGTATTGAAACCTATCAGACGGATGAATGAGCGACACGAGCTGGATGAGCAGGAATACGAAGGGAAGGAAATTTCTTTAAACCGTGCAAATACGGAACCCAATAATTCGTCTATTACGTCGCGTCAGCAGGCTATCGTAACTCGTATAGATGGACGCTGGTATATAGAAGACAAGAGTGAACAGAAAACCACGTTCGTACAGGCTGCCAAGCGTATCGAGTTACATGACGGGGATATTATTTTGTTGGGAAACCGGTTGTTTGAATTTCATGAATAAATCTGTATAGCGATGTCTGTTGTTCAGCGATGTGATTTCTTTATAGGTGACAGGATTGACCATCATTTTCAGGTGCAGAAGATACTGGGAGAAGGTTCTTTCGGAAAGGTATATGCCGTGACAGATCCTAACGGCGAGCTGCAGGCACTGAAACTCCTGAAATTGTGGGAAGTTCCTTCCGAAATCCGAGCTTCATTGATGGCACGTTTTGACATGGAGTTCGAGACGGGACGTATAGACAGTAAATATCTGGTCCATTCTATTGCACATGGTACTGTAAACGGAAATCCATATATTGTAATGGAGTATTGTCCTAATGGTGACTTGTTGAGTGTCGTAGCCCAGCAATATGTGGATTTGACTAAAGTAGCTACCCATGTATTGTATGGTCTGAAAGCGTTGCATAGTTGTGGAAAAGTACATCGGGATCTGAAGCCGGAGAATGTTCTGGTGAAGAAGAACGGCGATTATGCACTGACGGACTTCGGCATATCCGGCGATAGAAACAAGCGAATGACCGAGCGGAATATTTTGGGGAAACCTAAACAGATATTCGGGACATACGCTTATATGCCACCCGAACAGCTGAATCCGCGTAAAGACGCTACGGTGCTTCCTACTACCGATATTTTTTCCTTTGGAGTAATGATGTATCAGCTCATTACCAACCGCCTTCCTTTTGGTCAACTGGCTTTGGAACGAGACTTGGTAAGTTATCTGCGCCGGGGTAAAAATGGTGACTGGGACAAGGACTATCTGATGAGCCTTCCTTCTGGTAAAGACTGGTATCAGTTAATTGACGGATGTCTTATTCCTAATTTTCAAGATCGTCTTCAGACGGTAGAGAAGGTACTGGAGCTTGTTCCGCAAGTTCAGCGTGTACAGCAAACGATTGTGGAAGAAGGAAAAGATTTTCAGACGAGGATTGTCAATGGAGTTTTGCTGCGTATCATGCAGGGAGAGGAATTCGGCAGGGTATATAAGCTGGATGACATGCTCCGCGGAGAGTCTTCCATCTTACGTATGGGACGTATGGATGAAGGCGTATACAATGATATCGCTATCCGGGAAGAGAACAGCAGTTATATTTCCCGGAAGCATTGTACACTGGAATTGGACTACGATATTGGTTCGTGGGTCATCAGGGATGGACAATGGGACAGATGTGAGACCGGTGGATGGAGGAAGTCGACGAACGGTACTTATGTGAATTCCAGAGAGGTCTCGATCAACGGATTGCCTTTCAGCCCGGGTGATATCATATCAATTGGAGATACCAAACTACGTGCAGAAGCATATTAAAATGAAGTATAACGAATAAAATAATCAGATTATGGTTGGTCATACCACTAAACCTTATAAAAATACTTTATCCGGTTCAGTAGGAGCCGGAATGGGGTCAATCTTTGCTCCGGGTGGAAAGAAATATTATATACTGGAGCATAAAGTAAGTAGTAAATATCATCGGGCAGGAGAATGTCAGGAAATTATTGTAGATAACATTACACTGGGACGTGATTCACATTGTCAGGTACGTTTCGATGAAAGTTTCAAGACTGTATCGCGCCGTCATGCAGCTATCGTAAAAGATGGGGACATGTGGAAACTGGTACAGATTTCCCAGACGAATTCTACTTTCCTGAACGGGCGCCCCATCAAGACGGAATGGTATCTGCAGAACGGCGATGAAATCCAACTCTCCGTAAACGGACCTAAACTGGGATTCATTATCCCGACCGGGAAAAAATCGACAGTGGGTTCCATTGGTCTGACCCGCAGACTCAGTCTGTTCAGACAGCAGGCTTTGAGACCTTACAAAACGGCAATCACTGTATTGTCGTGCATACTTGTGCTGGCTGTAGGTGGATTGGCTACATGGGGATTTACACTGAATGATAGGCTTAAAATGCAAAGTCAGTCTTTAGCTGATCAGATAATTCTTGCAAAAGGTAATCAGGCACTGATTGATTCACTGAATAAAGAACTCGTCGTAGCCAATCAAAAAATAACAGATAGTGAAAAGAAACTGACTGAAATCAAGACTAATTTAGGAAATATCAAGGAGGTGGTTGTTCAGCAGCAAAAGGTACAAACGGAGAATAAGATAGATATCACTCCCTATTTTAAGGATATCTTTGTTTTAACTTGTAAGATGTATTATGAAGGGAATCTTGTAACTGGATGGGGTGGAACAGGTTTCTTGTTGAATAACGGATATTTGGTTACAGCACAACATATGATTAATTATGACGCTTTCGCTTTAAAGAAGGTAAAAGACCCTCAAGATCCGACAAAAGAAATTGTGATTTTTGATCCGGATGATGAGTCAAATTATATAAATGCATATTATTATGCCGGTCTTACAAAAGTGGTAATGGAAGGTATTTCTACAGCAGGTAAGATAAATATAGAATATTCATACAATGATATGCCGTTTAAGTTGGGAGCAGCAGAAGTGCTAGAAGATAAATTTGTGGATGAATCCGGACGTAGCTGGGTTGTTAGAGCCCATAATTACAGGGGAGGTGATTGGGCATACATAAAGATTGACAAAACGGGATCTATTGAGTATGATGCAGACTACTCCATGAATCTGCCTGTCCAGACTCCGTTGTCAATTGTCGGTTTCCCTACCAATCAGGGTGAAACAGTAAATGGACAGATTTCTCCTATCGTATCTCAGGCTATTACTTCCAGACAAGGACTGGAAGATGATGGAACCATTAAAACATCAAATGATAATTCTGACCATGGAAATTCAGGTGGTCCTGTCTTTGCGGTCAAGGATGGAAAATACATTGTTGTAGGTATTTTGTCAGGAGCTGATCAAGGAGCTGACTCAATGAAAGGTAGAGTCGTTCCGATAGGTGCTATATTTAAATGATTGTCATATGAGAAAGATTATTTTTATCGTTAATTTTTTATTGCTCTCTGTCTCAAGTTTTGCTCAGTTTTCATTAGGACAGAGTGTTGGGCAACAATATGTTGAGAATGCTGTACGAACTGGTCTTTTTCTTACAAAGCATAGTTTTAGAATTTGTGACGAGAAATCGGGTGATTTGTTTGGCCTTGATGGAAAAGATGAATTTGGATCACAGTATGCTTTTGGAGTAAAAGTACCGGGTGGAATTTTATTGACCAATAGGAGTGTCTGTCCGTGGTTATATGATGTCAATTTTGAAAAATATAAAGACGATTATAGTCCGGTGCTTTTTCAGGCCTTGTATTCGGGGCTGGAGGAAACTCCAAAATATGACTTGCTTGATTATGAATATGACAAAAAAGAAGTAGTGGTAGATACAGCCGTATATAGGTTCATGTCCAGTACTTTTGACGGTAAAGGTTTTACGTTAGACAATACGACTGGGAAAAAAGACGGATGGATTATATGGGTTGTTGCTCATGAAAATTCTAATTCAGAAAGTAATGTCCAGTTAGATTTTTTGGTTTATCGGAAAGAAATTACGGTTAACAAAAACGGGCAGTGGATTGAAGTGGACAAACCGGATGGAAAACAGAAGATCTTGGGGGGAATCTATGTAGTTCCTACTTTTAAGGAGGTTGGCATTATTGAATTCCAATTATGTGGAGTCCTTGCTCAGGCAAATACTTCCTGGAGAATATATTGTCCTTTTATCGGAAAATCGGAAAGTAAAATAGAGCAAATAGATAACCAACAGAGCTCGGAAGCCGAGTTGACTCCAATAGGTAAAAGTAAGAAAGACAAAGCGAAAAACAAGAAAAGTCGGAAATGAATACAATGAAAATCAGACTGGCGGCAAAAACCGATATGGGGATTGTCCGCACAAACAATGAAGATAATTTCCAGGTAGCAGCCGACCTTACTTCAGATAAAATGCAGTGGATAAACAATGAGGTCTACTCATTAGGAGAAAAGGGAACGCTACTGGTCGTAGCCGATGGAATGGGAGGTATGAATGCCGGTGAAGTGGCTTCTGAGCTGGCCATTGAAACGGTACGTGAGTATTTCTCTTCGGATAGATTGACAGACGAAGTGCTCAAAAACCGCTATTCCATCGAGAAATACATGAATGAAGTGATTGTTGAGGCTGATGCGCGGATTAAACAGGAAGCCAAACGGCGTCCGGAAACTCGTGGCATGGGGACAACAATCGTGATCGGATGGATACTGGATGGTAAACTGTATGTTTCCTGGTGTGGAGACAGCCGGGCATATGTCTATAATCCGGTGGCCGGACTGCATCAGATTTCAAAAGACCATTCGTATGTGCAAGGACTGGTAGATAAGGGGGCTATTTCTAAGGAAGATGCTTTCGACTATCCTGACAGTAATATCATTACCCGTTCGCTGAGTGACGGAACTGCCAAAGCGAAACCAGAATCGCTGCTGAAGCCTTATGAATTGTGTGATGGGGATATCGTCCTTTTATGTACCGACGGATTGAACGGAATGCTTAGAGACAGTGAGATAGAGGATGTCATTCGGAATAATGAAGCGGACATGGACTGTCTGGCTGACGAATTGATCAAGGCTGCCTGTGAAGCGGCCGGTTCGGATAATATCACAATCTGTCTCTGTCAGATTCTGGAAGGAGGAGGCGTCTGTATGCCGGATACTTTCGAGAGTTTCGATAACCGTCTGGCCGGGAAGCAGCGACTGGATACGAGAGTTCCCCAGCATGATACAGAAGAAACGGTCAAATGGTATCGAAAGAAAACCTTTATAGGCTTGATGATTGCATTTGTTTTGGTCCTGATTGGTGGAGGATGCTGGTTTTGGATGCAAAATAAGGGCGAGAGTCAGGTGGAAATGAAGGCCGAAGGAGATAAGAAAGATACAGAAAAGGATGGAAAAGCTCAGTCCGCAACAGATACAACTGAGATGAGAACGGAGACTCCTTCACGTGCCGAAAAAACAAATCCAAGTAAGAGCACTAAGGAACAGAATGAAACGGGTGCCCCTCTGTCTGTTTCTACTGAAATAGAGAATAGTCTGGAACAAATTAGCGGTGTAAGTAAGCCGGAGAAAACTGGAGAGAAAAAAAAGGAGGAACCTAGGCTGACACTGATACATGATAATGAACCTGAACATGCGGGAGAGAAAAAGGAACAGAATACGAGAGGTCAAGAACCTGAAAAGCAAAAGAAGAGTGGTGAGGATACTCAAGGGGCTGTCCATCCGGATTCAACCCATACCCAACAGTATCAGGTAAAAGAAGGAGAAACTTATTTCTCTATAGCAAAAAAGTTCAGTATATCAGCTGAAGAACTGATGTCAATGAACAATACAAAAAACACCAGGCTGAATGCGGGTGATATAATATTGGTCCCCAAAAAATGAAGGCTATGAACAACAAGAGAATTACAATTGGAAGAGCTCCTGGTAGTAATATCCGTATCGAGGAACGGTGGGATACAGTGAGCAATGAACATGCAGAGATTGAAGCTATAGGCAATAGTCTGTTATTTTATGACCATAGTTCAAACGGGACAATTATCAACGGGCAGAAGATTCATAATACAAATGTACCAATTTATCCGGGTGATGAAATCCTGTTGGCAGGTGTCTATAGATTGGATTGGGAGATACTTGAGCGTTTTTTCCCCATTTCCCGTAGACCGACTGTGACCAAGAATATCCACGGAGAGGTAGGCAGAAGTACTGTACGTAAAGATGTCTATGTGGAGAGGGACTATGATAATCGCCAGAGTGGACGTAAGACAGAGCCCTTTAACTATAACAAGATAGGGGGTGGAAACGATTCAGGCTATCAGATTCATCAGGAAAGGGAAAATAACTACGGTCAGGCAAATGCTTATTCGCAGGCAGAGATAGACAAGGAACTTGAAAAATGGAACTGGGGAGCCTTTTTCTGTACCTGGTTATGGGGTATATTCCATCGGATGTATTGGCCATTGCTGATTTTGGTGGTGGCGGCCATTCCTTACCTCGGACAGGTATGCAGCATAGGTCTCTGCGTGTATATGGGACTGAAGGGTTCCAGAATTGCCTGGGACAGTGGTAAATACAAAGATTTTGAAAGCTACAAGAATGCCCAGCGTAATTGGGCGATTGCTGGATTGATCTGGTTTATCATTTCTGTATCTGCTTCAGCATTTCTGGTTTATACTACTTTATCTATGATATGATATAAATTCGGGCATTATGGAACTCAGAAAAGGATATTTATTTCATGATAGATACTTATTGGTAGCATCTCTTGGAAGTGGTGCTTCCGCAGAAGTATGGAAAGCAAAGGATACGAAGGCGAATAATCTGACGGTCGCTTTGAAGATTTTCTCTGAACATTCAGAATTCGACACCTATGGCTTACAGAATTTCAAACGTGAGTTTACTACGGTGTACAACATGAAACAGTCGAATCTGTTACCGCCTACCGGATATGATGTCTGCGCAGGAAGGCCTTACCTGATTATGCAGTATTGTGAAAACGGATCATGCAGTAGTATGGTCGGAAGGATGGAAGAGGAGGATATCATCAAGTTTCTGCATGATGTGGCTGCAGGACTGGAATACCTGCATGACCATAACATCATTCATCTGGATATCAAGCCGGACAATATCCTGCTGGACGACAACTGTAATTTTCTGGTGACAGATTTCGGTATCAGTGTCAGTGGAAATAGTGACATCAGTGATTCGAACGGTATGTCGGGGGGAACCCGTGCTTACATGGCTCCTGAACGGTTTGAGGGAAATACGGCGAATGCCAGTGATATCTGGTCGCTGGGAGCAACGGCTGTGGAACTGCTTACCGGTACTCCTCCTTATGGAGAACACGGTGGACTACTTCAAGCGGAGGGTGAACCACTTCCTGAACTTCCTAAATTACAGCCGGAAGTGAAGGGGATGATCATGAGATGTCTGGAACTTGACCCGAGCAAGCGAATCCGGGCCAATGAAATCCGACAGAAGATAGAACTTTTTTGGGAAACCGGATCGTGGATTAAACATTCACGTAAGCAGACCATCGCCATATTGCTTACTGTAGCTGCGTCTGTATTGATGTGTGCAGGTATCTTCCTGTGGGATTATACCCGTACGAAAGTCTATTATTACAAGGATTATTGTGAACATTGGGGAGTGCCCGAAGGTATCGGCAGATTGAGCCGCAATGAGGTACAGCACCGTGAGAGGTCTTATCGGTTTGAGTACCAGAAGGGTCAGGTGAGACGTTTGACGTTGGTGAATTCTAAAGGAAAGGTAGCCAATCATACAGATACAGAGCTGATAGCCAGTCGTTTCTCGGATGTTTGCTACTCCTATACCGAGGATGGAAATCTGGATAACATGTTCATTTACGACTCGAATGGAAAGATGTTGTTTAAACTGGATTTTGATGAAAACTTACAAACTGCTACTTTCCGGCAGAATGACAAAAACGGTACGGAGATGAACCTGAATGCCAACATGAATGACCTGTATAAGCAGAATTCCGGAGTGTGGGAGGAGAAAAGCCATATCTCACGCTATCTGCTGACGTATGATAAGGATGGTCTGTTGGTAGAACGACGTTATGCTGCTTTCCAGAATGTACCGGCCTGTGACCGTGACAGAATTTATGGACAGAGATATAAGTATGATGAGAAAGGTAGAAAGATAGAAGAAACATTTGTAGGGGCAGACGGCAGTGTGACAAGTAATAAGAATGGACTGGCTATCAAGGTCTATACCTATGATGAGAATGATGACTGGACCTCTGTTACCTATCTGGATGCTGAAAGGAACGCCTCACACGATGGCAATAATTGCCCGTTGGTGAAGTTGGAATATGACGAGTATGGAAACCGAATCAAAGAATCTTATTATACACTGGATGGTGTTCCTTCGATACGTACGGATGTAAATGTGTCTGGTTTCATGTATGAATACGACCAGCAAGGCTTTCGTGTTAAACAATCTTGTTTCGGAGTAGACGGCAAGTTGGCTTACTGTACCTTTGGATACGTAACGGTAGAAAATTCCTATAATGAGAATGGATATCTGGTAAAGGAAATGTATTTGGATGAAGACGGCAATCCGACCTTATACAATGATGGAACAGACAGCTACTGTTCCGTTTCGTCGAAACCTAATGAAACGGGGCTCCCTCTGGAAATAAGTTATGCAGATGAGAACGGAAGTCCGACAGAACTTTCAATGGGAGCTGCCCGAATTACTTGTACGTACGATGAGGCTGGAAATATGACATCCCAATGTTTTTATAATAAGGGAAATCAACCAGCAGCTGTAGACGGTTTCTATTTCGAGAAACGAATGGAATACGATGAGTTTAACCGGCAAACCAGAGAATATTACCTGAATGCGGAAGGTAAGCTGACTACTTCGGATGGAGTGGTAGCAGATTATCGTATGGAATATAACCTGCAGGGGGCTTTGACAAAAATGTCTTTCCTGGATGAATATGGGCATCTGGTGAATGGAAATGACTTCTTTGCAGGATATGTTATTGAATATGATGAACGTGGAAACCAGAAAAAAATGAGCTACTTCAATAGCGACGGGAAAGCTTGTATGACCCGTAGCGGCTATTCCAGCATAGTGTACCGTTATGATGACAAGACTAACTTCCTGATAGGATCCGAATACTGCGATTTGAATGGAAATGTTTTGAACAGTTATCACTATGCGTACGATGTAAAAGGAAATATCGTAAAGGAGTATGGAGTAGAAGATGGAAGGCTTCAATCTGGAATGACTGTAATCAACCGTTCATTTGATTCAAACAATCGGATTGTTTCTGAATGGAGTACCAATCTGGAGGGGAAAAGAACCAACTTTGTAAAACAGACGTATTCGCAGATTAAGTATGCATACGATGAACGGGGAAATACGAAAGAAACGAGCTATTGGGGAATAGATGGCAGCCCTGCTGTAGATGAAATGAAAACACACAGAAGAGACCGTGAGTTCGACGCACTGAACCGTGTCATAGTTGAAAAGAATTATGGAGCAGACGGTAAACCTATTTCAGGTACTAATGTGTATCCGGAAGGACGGGTGAAATATGACCAATGGGGAAATATGGTAGAAATTTCCTGTTACGACGGATATGGGAATCCTCAGGTGGGGGCAGATGGATTTTTCATCATGAAATCTGAATACAATAAAAGAAGAAATCTGCTGCATCAGGAGTATCTTGATGTAGACGGCAAGCTGGTCATGCATAAAAGTAATGGTTTTGCTAAAGTGGATTTTGCATACGACAATCACGGGAATAAACTGGAAGAGAAGTATTACGATACTTCCAAATGTATCCGGATAGAATCTTGGAAGTATAACGAAAAGAATAAGTTTACTGAACGGCTGATATGCGATGGTAATGGTAAACTTTCGGACGCATTTTATGGAGTATCTAAGGTAACTGTCAAATACGACGATTCGGGTATTAACCCTATCACGATGAATTACTATAACCAGAACGGAAAACTGATTGCTACCAAGAAATGGGATGCAAAAAACGGTCAGTGGGGGGATATGAATTTTACGGAAAATTCATCAGTTTCCTATTCTGACTGGCAGCAGAGTGTACAGCAGGCGGCGAGAGAATGTCCTTACAAACTAGCCGACGGAGTGTATGCTCAGTCTGTTACTTATACCGCTTCTGCTATAACGCTGACAATGAAACTGACCGAGGTGTCGAAATATAATATGGCGGAACTCAGTGAAGATAAGGTGAAAGAGGTAGGAAAATCCATGAAGATGGAATTGCGGAAGAATCTAAGTCTGCCCGATGGTGTGGCTGTGAAGATTATTGTCATCGATAAGGCTGATAGAACAATTCTTGTACTTTAAAAACAGACCGATATGAAGCAAATGATTTATAAGCTATGGCTGTTTGTAGGTTTCTGTCTATGGGGCCTGCAAGGAATATGGGCAGATGGACTGACACCGGAACAGAAGAAATTCCAGTCAAACCTGTATCAGTTTCTGAAGGAAGAAGGTTTTTCTCCTGAAATTGATCCGGAGGATAATAGCGTAACCTTCAGGGAAGATGATGAACTTTTTTGGCTTTTGGTGAGTGATTCGAATCCCTATTATATAGAATTTCATAAATCTGGGTTCAAATGTACTGATGCTGATTTGAATGTTGTCAGGAGGGCTGTGAATGAAGGCAACCTGAAGGTACGTTGTGCCAAAGCGATGTTTTCTGGTGAAACCGTTTCATTGGCTGTAGAGATGTATTGTCATTCACCGGAGGAGTTCCGTTATGTTTTCTACAAGAGCAAGGAAGAATTGTTGAAACTGGAAAAGACAGTCCTGAATTATTATAATGAAAATGAAGGATCAAATCATCTGACACATGTATCAAGCGGAACGGCAATAAACAAATTCTTTCCGGTTTATGGCTTTACTGTGGGCCAATCGACGGTAAAACAAATGGAAGCACAGGGCTATATTGTCAAGGCAACGGATTCCGGTGCAAAACATTGTGATGTCAAAGGACTGACTTTCTGGGATTTTGATAAAGATAAAGTTTTTGAGTCGATTTATATGACCGACTCTTCTTATATGCCCGACAAATGGGTGAGTTTGGGATTGACTTGGGAGTCAAGTTATAACCAGATATTGAAACTTTTTAAGGGAATGGGATTCTCGATCAATATCGAGGAGAAGCCGGAAACGAAGAAATTCAGTGGACGTAAAACGCTTTCGGCAAAGGTTATAGCTGTATCGGCCGACGGTGCCCTGCAATTCAAGTTTGAGTTTGATTATGGAAATGAAAATGGAGAAGGCTATTCATTAAATTCTCCAGGTTCCTTATATAGTATAGATATTGAAGCTTTGAAGTAAAAACAATGGAACAGAACAATTTATTTCATGATAGGTATTTCCTGGAACGCTTGTTAGGCCGGGGAAATTTCTCAGAAGTGTGGCTTGCCAAAGATACTAAGACCGACATAAAGGTAGCGTTGAAGGTGTATGCACCAGCTACCGGACTTGATGATGCAGGTCTGAATGTCTTTGCACGAGAATTTTCATTGGTTGTGAATGCTAACCACAAGAATCTGTTGAAACCCTTATATTATGATTCTTGCGACCGAAAACCTTATCTGGTACTTCCGTACTGTGAAAAAGGAAGCATTATGAAACTGGTAGGAAAATTTTCGGAACAAGATGCCTGGAGGCTTTTGCGGGATGTAGCCAGCGGATTGGCATGGCTCCATGCTATGAATCCGCCTGTCATTCATCAGGATATCAAGCCAGACAACATCATGGTTGCAGATAATGGTGATTTTATGATTACGGATTTTGGCGTCAGTACACACCTGAGGTCAACACTACGTAAAAGTCTTAGCTCCGCATTCAGTTCGGCGGGAACAGTAGCTTATATGGCACCGGAACGTTTCGGAAAGGATAATACGCCCATTATGGCAAATGATATCTATTCGCTTGGAGCTACCGTATTCGAAATGTTGAGCGGGGATACTCCTTTCGGAGATGATGGAGGACTGGTGCAGAAAAAGGGTGCTGAGATTCCTGAGTTGAAAGGAGATTATTCTCCTCAGCTAAAAAAATTGATTTATAAATGCTTGTCGACAGATCCGTGGAAACGTCCGACTGCGGAACAGCTGGAGCAGTATGCCATAACGGGTTTGTCTGGTAATACCATAAAGTATGTAGACGAAAAGACCGCATGGCAGAAGCATAAGTTACTTTTCTCGGTAGTGGGAGGTGTACTTGTTGTTGCCATTATTGGTGGAGGAATGCTGATAAGGCATCAAGTCAATGTAAAGAGGGAGACTCGTGAAAAGATGGCAATCATGGCTCATAATGATTCGGTACAGGCCGAAGTTTCTCAATTGGTTTTCTCGGCTGATAGTCTGGTACAGGTAGGCGATTTGCATGATGAAGGTTATGAAAGAGCTTACTTGAAGGCCTATGACAATTATGAATCTGCTGAGGAACTGGCCCAAACGTTGCAGGATAGCGCGAATGTTGACAGACATAAAAATCTGGACGACAAGAAAAGTCAGTTGGAACGCAAGCTGTACGATGCTTATGCTTCTTTTCAGGAAAAGTCACAACTATTTAAAGATGATGTGGAAATTTCCACAGAATTCAAGGAACGTGCCGGTAATATCAGTTCTGTTATAAATGTTGCAGAATTTGAGAATAAACAGGAAAAGGCTGTTCCAGAAAAGTAACTGTATATGATTTTATCAACGAATATTATTGTTATATTTAAATGCGTATGAAATATTTTATTGGATGCTTTCTGTGGAGTATGATGTGCATGTCTGCGCTTGTTGCTAATGCACAGAGTGCTTGTGATAAACTTTTTGCAAATGGAGTAAAATGTCAGCAGACGATGACTATCTCTTCCCAAAGAAATGCAATCGGTTATTTTGAGAAGGCTAAAATCTGTTATGATTCTCAGGCTAAGAAAGATTTGTGTGACCAGCAGATCAAGTCATGTAGGAACATTATTACCCAATTGACACGTACGGAAGAAGCTAAGAAAAAGGAATCCCAGACTAGGGAACCTGAAGAAAATGATCGAAATAAGGCAAAAAATGACTTGAAACCGGTCAGAAAAGATGGTAGAATAAAGCTGAGTTTGGATCGTACCTATATAAAGTTCAAGGGAAAAGGTAATGAGTTCCAGAAGGTGAAAGTAATTTGCAATTATCCGGATTGGGAGATCACGAAGATGCCGGAATGGGTAAATTGTTCTAAAAATGAGAATAATGAAATTGTTATTGAGGTAGAGAAGAATCCTAATGATGTGGAACGATCTTCTCAACTTGAAGTAACTTGTGGCGATGAGGTCACTACCTTAACCATCATACAGGAAAAGTTCAAGAAATTTATCTTGTTCTGATAGCTCTTGTTCGTGTCGATTTCAGACATATTGTCTGGATATGTTTGTAATGTTCATACTAGGTGTACTGACTTACGGACTGTAAATCGACTATATTACTGATTGTGAAACAAGACGTCGTGAAAGTCTCTGCAGGTTGGACAACCCTAAGGGTACCTGTGTGGATGTGCTCTTCATGTAAATATTGATTTATCGATTATTTCTCTCTCGATAAAATCGTCGGAGTACGGAAAATGATTAAACTAAAAATATAAGATGATGAAAAAAATCAGGTTATTTTTTATCTTACTTGTACTTGTATTGTTAGGTACGGTACATGTAAAGGCTCAGCATACTGGTAGTTATCAGTGCACCAAAATTGTTGAAGCGAACGGGATTATGAAAAAGGGAGATACTCCGCATATTTGGTACTTTACGTTTAATCAAAAGGTGGTGTATGAATCAGATCAGTATGGGAACGCTACTCAAGGAGGACAAATGTACGCCTATTTTTTCGTAGGCAGACAGGGAGATATGATGATATTCGAGCAGCGGTCATTACTAGATCATAGTAATCCTTTTATCGTTAATATGGAAAATGTGCTAAGTAATTATACAGGTATAAAGAGTACTAGAATGTTAGTTTCCAACGATTACAAGACCTTGAATATTTGTCAATATGATGCCAACAACAAGCTGGTCCGAACGAGGGTCTATAACTATGTGAATCCTCAAAAACCTGGAGCAGTAGAAATTCCTGATTTAATCAGATGAAAAAGCTATTCACATTCGGTATATGGATTGTTTTGTTGTTTGTTGTGGTATCCTCAACAGCACAACGTCGTTATTTTTACAGTCTGAAATATGTTAAGGTAGGGCAGAACAATGTAAAACCTCCCTACTCGGCAGGCATGTATGTAACCTTTCCTGCCAGTAAGGATGGTAAGTATATATGTTATGACTCTGATCGTAATGGTTATGCCGTAAATGCTTCTTTCAAACTGGATTATATAGGAAATAATCAAAAAGCTTATTCATATTATGGATGGACTTATTGGGGACAGGCGTATTACAATTTCTCGAGGGATTATTCACTTTTGAATGTTGTCGACGAGATTGGAAATACTTATGTCTTTTATCGTACGAACGGAACGCAGTCGAACTCTACTTACTATAGTGTAACAGATTCTCATACCGATAATAGTGGGGGTACAGGAAGTACAGTGATTGTTTCTGGTAGCCCTAATTCGTCGGGAACATCTTCCCCTGGAGGAAAAACAAAAAGAACGGTACGGGTAAAATGCCAATTCTGTAATGGAACGGGTATTTCTTGGTCGGAGAAAGTATATTTACCCAATTATACAGGTTCGGACGAAAGACAGTGGTGTAGCCGGTGTAATGCCTGGGGGATTCCCCACAAGCATATAGATCATCGTTGTACAGTTTGTCGTAATGGCTACATAGAAAAAGAAGAATAAATGCGGATATGCCTCTTCTGACATTCGTCTAAGAAACTGGATGATGCTTCCAGTCTGTAAAGTACAAAAAACCGCCTGTCATTGTGCGCATGTGCCAATGACGGGCGGCTTTCTTTTATTGGATACGATCTTAGGGTATACAGTTTTTAGAGATATTTACTGAATACCCTAATTTGATACGGGTAACAAAACGTGTATGCAAGTGTATATGCTATCTGTATGTCAGTTAAGCGATTCGGTATAATCTTTCGGAAGTACGCCGAATTTCGCTTTAAAACATTTGGCAAAATAGGATGACGAACCGAATCCTGTACGTTCAAAAACCTCCGTTACCCGATATCCTTCTTTTAGTAACTGGGCCGCTTTATTGAGTCGGCAGTTCTTCAGATAGTCGTTAGGCGACATTCCTGAGAGTGCTTTCAGTTTCCGGTAGAAATTCGATCGGCTCATGTGCATCTCTGTAGCAAGCACATCGATAGAGAAGTTTTCATCATTCAGCTGTAGCTCTATGATTTCTTGTATCTTTTTTATGAATTCCTGATCTTGTGCAGTAAATGGAATGTAATCTTCTTTATCCTTTTCTTCAGGAGTTGCTTGAGGGAAGAACGACGCCATACGTTTCTGAAATGCTGTGCGTAAGTTCAACAAATTTCGTATTTGCATATGTAATTGCTGAATTGTGAATGGTTTTTCTATATAAGAATCCGCTCCATAAGAAAAACCTTCCTCTTTCGATTCTGGCAAGGTCTTGGCTGTGAGTAAAATAACCGGTATATGCGAATATTCTATGTTACTTTTAATCTTATGGCACAGTTCAAATCCATTCATCAGCGGCATCATGACATCCGTAACCACAATATCAACATCTTCGTCTTTCATTATTTGTAAGGCTTCTATTCCATTTTGAGCCTTCAATATGTGATAATACTCTTTCAGTCCGTTACATTCCAGTTCCAACAGATCTCGGTTGTCTTCTACGAGTAATATTTTAGCTTTGGAGCTGCTGGCTGGCTTGTCATTGCTACCTTCCAAATCCGTATGAGACCGGCTGTCGGGGAGTATGATACCCTTATTCTCCTCTTTCTGAAGGTCTTCATTGTAAATGGGCAGTGTTAAGATGAAGGCAGATCCACCTAAAGAGCTGTTTTCAACATGCAGTGTACCATGGTGACTTTCTGCCAGAGCCCGTGAATAAGCCAGTCCGATGCCAGTGCCTTGAATCGATTGTCCGTCGGCCACTTGATAAAAGTTCTGAAATATCTTTTCCTTTTCAGCATCTGCAATACCCGGCCCGTCGTCTTCTACGATGATTGAAAACTCCTTTGCATCGTTTTTTACTGTAATCGAAATGACATTATTGGCATATTTCATCGCATTACTCAGCAGATTAACCAAAATCCTGTTGAGTTTGTCACCATCGACCAAGGCCTCAAGATGGAAGTCCTCGGGCTGATGGATGGAGAGGCTGATGTTTCTTAAATCGGCAGATCCGGCAAATTGTTGGTAGATACTATTGATCTGTTGAGATATGTCACAGAGTTTAAGATGTAATTTTATCTCACCTGATTCCATCTTTTGAAAATCCAGCAATTCGTTTGTCACTCCCAGTAAATAATCCACGTTTTTATTGATCACCTGTAGATAATGCTCTTCGGTTTGCTTATCTATAGCCGCATGCATGATGCTTTCCAATGGCAGTTTTATAAGCGTCAGTGGAGTCCTGATTTCGTGTATTAAGTTGATAAAGAAATTGACTTTGTTTTTATAGAGTTCTTTGTCTTTTTTAATTTGATACTCTTCGATTCTTTTCTGGTACTTTGCCTTTAGATAGAAATCTCTTTTATATAGTACATAAATAATGAGGCAAATGGCACATGCGATATAAGCAAGATACGCCCACACAGAGCGATACCATGGAGGAGTAATGATGATCCATAATTTTGCTATTTGCTCATTCCATTTTTGATCGTTGTTCGACCCTTTTACGGAGAAGCAATATTTTCCCGGCGGCAAGTTGTGATAGGTCGCAAAATTTTCTCTTATGTTACTGTTCCATTCCGTATCAACACCTTCTAATTTGTATGAGAAATGATTTTTTTGAGGATTCTGGTAACTTAACGAAGCAAAATAGATGGAAAAGCTGTTATTATTAAAAGGCAGTTTTATCTGTTTGGTCAAGAAAATCGGTTCTTCCAGATTCAGTAATTCTTGTGTATCCTGAGAGGAATCCGAGTGGGTCAAAATAAAATCCGTAATATAGACTGGAGGTATAAACGTGTTTTTTTGAACAAATGAAGGTTGGAAAGAATTAAATCCATTGGTACCTCCAAACAATAAAGTGCCATCCGATATCTTGTGAGATGCACGTTCACAAAACAGGTTTTCCTGTAGTCCGTCTGAGTTTGTAAAATATTGATAGTCGTCGAAATTTTTCGGATTTACCCGAATAAGTCCGATGTTACTTGTAAGCCACAGATAACCGTAGAAATCTTCTTCAATGGAATATACCACAAGCGTTGAGAGCTGCTTGTTTGTAAAGGTGGTAAAAGTCTCCTCCTCAGCATTGAATAAGCATAATCCATTTCCATTAGTTCCTAACCATATTTTTTTATTGGAATCTTCAAATAAGGTAATGATAGAGTTATTGATCAGCGAAGATTCTACTCCTTGTTTATGTTCATAGTGTTTCCAGTAATTAGCATTTTTATTATTGAAAAATATACCATTATTGGCAGTTGTAATCCAGAGGTTGTTGTGGGAATCTTCGTATATGTCAGTAATGGAAATCATGGCCCCGACAGATGTTTCGGTTCTGAAATTATCTTCTTCGGGATTATAATAACATAATCCCCAGTTGGTACCAATGTAGATGGTTCCATCGTGGCATTTATATATTTTTTGAATATTGTTGCTGCAAATGGTATTAGGTATATTATAAGAATGCTGGTAAGTCCTTATTTTACCATTGGTCAGATTGAGGACTTTTAAGCCGTTCGAGAATGTACCAATCCACAGTTCGTCTTCTTTCAGGCAAAGACAACGTATATCATAAAGTTGTTTTTCTTTCTCTACTAATGGATATTCTTGTATGTCGTTACTGGTCGTATTATAGGTAAATAAACCTTTTTGAGTTCCGACCCAGACGATGTGGCGTTTGTGGTCTTCATAGAAGGCATTGACCGTGGGGTTGCCCGGTATTTTGTGAAGATTGAAGGTCTTATTCTTTGGGATGATGTGGATCGCTCCCGTCTGGTTGGTTAAAGCCCAGATGCCCCCTTCTTTATCTTTTATGAAAGCATTGATATTTTGGTCCGTTATATTGGTTCCGTCGTTGTTATGAATCTCTGTTAAGTTAGATAAAGTCTGGTCCTTATAATTATATAGATAGATTCCATTGTCTGTCCCAATCAGGAAGGTATCTTTGGTAAAAGGAATTAGGCATTGTACAATCTGGAACTGATCAGATTGCAGTTTACGGCAATCAACCTTTCCCGTCAGAGTGTTTATTTCGAATAAGAATTTGCTGTCAGTTCCAATCCACAGACTTTTCCCGATAGGTAATATGCAGTTGGTTTTTAGGTAATTTTTTGTTTGTTCCTTTGTTTGCAATGGGAATGATTGAATAAACTTCTGTCCTTTATCCAGGCAAATTATTCCTTCTTGCAGCGAGGCTATATATAGTTTATGGTTTCGGTCTACATACATATCCCACACAAAAGATAAATACTGGTTATTTTGTGTCAGTGTATCGTTTTGCAAATTATAAATAAAGATTCCCTGCCCTAAGGTGGCTATTGCTATTTCTTCATCGGAAAGCTGAATGATTTTTCTGACCTCACTGCTGATGGATACTCCAAATTTAGTCATTTGGGTGAACGGGATGAATGTGTTTTTTCTATCATAGATATATATACCCCGGTCGGTACCTATCCATATTCTCCGTTGCTTGTCTTCGAATAAGGAATAAATGAAATTGCTGCCTAATGATTGTTTCTTGTTTTGGGAAGAAGTTCTGAATATCGTGTTGCGTTGTCCGTCAAAACAGTTAAGTCCATTGTCTGTTCCAAACCAGATGAATCCGTAGCTGTCTTGTAAGGCACACCATATCGTATTGTGTGATAATCCGTTTTTTACCGTATAAGAATTTATGACAAATGATGGGAAAAGTTCGGCTGGAGCTACTCTGGTACATAGAAAGAATAAGAACAATAAGATGCAAGTTTTTTTTAAACGAAACAAAGTGTAGATTTTTGATAACATAATATCCCGTAGCTAACAATTTCTCATAATGGCGGTAAAGTTATAATATATTTGATAAAAACTAATAATATTTTCTATTCTTTTCATTTCGTTTGTGACACAGTATTGATAGTCGTGATTTATGATTGCTTTTTGATTAGATATTACTATTCATTGACTAAGAATTTTTGTAAAAAATGCCATATAAAGCTTTTCTTTGCCACAAAAATATTAGAGTCCTTTGTGTAAAGTAAATAAATGTACTTATGAAAAAAACATTGATTTTATCTATGCTATCTGTCTTTCTTCTGGTAGCATGTATGGGGGGAAAACAAGAAAATTCAGTCGAGCTTACTGAATCAGGCTTAAATCCACAGAAATTTGTAACTGATGTAGATGGAAAGAAAACTGGCTTGTATATATTAAGGAACAAGAACAATATGGAAGTTTGTGTTACAAACTTTGGAGGAAGAATTGTGTCAATTATGGCTCCCGACCGCAATGGTACCATGCGTGATGTGGTATTGGGTTTCGACTCTATTCAGGATTATATAAAGTACCCTTCAGATTATGGAGCCAGCATCGGCCGATATGCCAATCGTATTGCTCATGGTCGTTTCTCCTTGGACGGAGTAACCTATCAGTTGCCTCAAAACAATTATGGACATTGTTTGCATGGTGGTCCGAAAGGTTTTCAGTATGTAGTATACGATGTTGCTCATGTTGACAGTAGTGAAATCAAGTTATGTTATCACGCCAAGGATATGGAACAAGGCTTCCCGGGAAACCTGGACTGCTCTGTTACCATGAAGCTTACCGATGACAACTCTATTGATATTCGATATGAGGCACAGACTGATAAGCCTACTATCGTAAATATGACCAACCATTCTTATTTTAACTTGGATGGAGATCCGAATAGAAATAATTTAGAGTATTTGTTGATGGTTAATGCCAGCAACTATACACCTGTCGACAGTACTTTCATGACGACAGGAGAAATTCTTCCGGTAGAAGGTACTCCTATGGATTTTCGCCAGCCAACCGTATTGGGAGAACAATTGAGTAAAGATTCCGAACAGCTGAAAAATGGTCATGGAATTGATCACAACTGGGTACTTGATACAAAAGGTGATATCAATCAGGTATGTGCGTCACTGAAATCATTGTATAGTGGCATCAAACTGGAAGTTTATACTGATGAGCCGGGTATTCAGGTATATACCGGAAACTTTCTGGATGGCACTCAAACAGGTAAAAAACATATAACATATAACTTCCGTGCATCCGTGTGCTTGGAAACCCAAAAATATCCGGATACTCCGAATAAGCCCCAATGGCCTTCGTGCGTATTACGTCCGGGTGAAAAATATATGAGTCATACAATCTTTAAGTTTACAGTAGATAAATAGTTTATACTATGTGGTTGTACATTTTTTGTTCTAATGATTGTTGTATTATCTAGTTGTAGAAAAGCCAGATATGATGAAACAGATAATATGTCTGATTATGCAGATGGAGGCAAAACCTGTACATCCCAAACTCGAGATTATTCTGAACATCAAATGTTTCAAAACAGCTCTGAAGCGTGGTACATTGTTTGGTCGTATTGCATGGTGTCCTTCTGGTTCCGATCAGGCTATTTATTCGGAGTAATTTCTTTGTAAGGTGAGAAGATTGTAAAAAATCTATAAGTTTATGATGAGTTATGGGGAAGTTAAACAAAAGATAGTATGTAACAATTTATAAAATCAGATATGAAGTTAAAGTCTTTATTTTGCATAGGTATTTCAGTTATATCTATGTGTGGTTGTAGTAATGGAGACGGTAGGAAAATGACTCACGAGCCTAATCGGCTTCGGGCTCCGATGTATCCATTGGTGACAATCGATCCCTATACAAGTGCATGGTCTGCTTCTGATAATTTATTTGATAGTCCTGTAAAACATTGGACCGGAAAAGATTTTCCTTTATTGGGGGTTGCTAAGGTCGATGGAGTTTCTTATCGTTTTATGGGAGATGAAGAGTTATCGCTTTATCCCATTTGTGGTACTTCGGAGCAAGTCGACTGGAAGGGTAGATATACGGTAAAACAACCAGCCGATGGTTGGGAGAAGGCCGATTTCAACGATGGATCTTGGAAGGAAGGTGCAGGAGCTTTCGGTACGAAAGAAAATGAGGCGATGGCAAAAACTCAATGGGGAGATGAGTTTATCTGGGTACGACGCTGGATTGATATAAAGGATGATTTGGCAGGGAAAAAATTGTATTTAGAGTACTCCCACGATGACGATGTCATTATTTATGTAAACGGTATAAAGGTTGTTGAAACGGGTAACTCTGCCAAGAAGTATCAATATGCTGAACTGCCGGCCGATGTTGTTGCTTCATTGAAACCCGGTAAGAACCTGATAGCTGCTTATTGTCATAATAGAGTAGGAAATGGTTTGTTGGATTTTGGGTTGATGGCCGAAAGAGATAATACCCGCTGTTTTACCCGGACGGCAGAACAAACTGCTGTTGATGTGCAGGCTACTCAAACTTATTATAGTTTTACATGTGGACCAGTCGACTTGAGTGTTAAGTTTACTGCTCCTTTGTTGATGAATAATTTGGATTTGATGACTCGTCCAGTCAATTATCTTTCTTATGAAACTGCTTCCAATGACGGACAAGCACATGAGATAAGTCTTTACTTTGAGGCTGCTCCTCAATGGGCTATCGACCAGCCATACCAGAAGTCTGTCAGTAAGACCGGCAATACAGAGGGCATTACTTATGTAAGTACTGGTAGTGTAGACCAGCAGATTTTAGGAAAACGTGGAGATGATTTACGCATTGACTGGGGATATTTTTATATGGCTGCTCCGCAGGCAGAAAACATTTTGTCGGCTACAGGTGATGGCGTTTCAATGCGAAAAGCATTTGTAGCAGGTAATGACTTGAATAGCCAATCAACCAATGGCTTCGATAAATTAGTGCTATCTTGTAATTTGGGCAAAGAAAAGAATGCTTCTGGTTATATCATGTTGGCATACGATGATATTTATTCTATTCAGTATTTTGGACAGAATTTGCGTCCGTATTGGAATAGAAACGGAAAGGAGACTATTTTCTCACAGATGAAGAAAGCCGTTGTTGAATATGACGAACTGATGAAGCAATGTACAGAGTTCGATAGCAAGTTGTTTACTGAGGCTGAAAATGCTGGAGGACGTGAGTATGCCGAATTGTGTGCTTTGGCGTACCGTCAGGTAATGGCTGCTCATAAACTAGTACAATCTCCCGAAGGTGAATTGTTGTATTTGTCAAAAGAAAATTTCAGCAATGGTTGTATCAACACTGTCGATTTGACCTATCCGTCGGCTCCTTTATTCTTGGTTTACAACCCTGAGTTAGAGAAAGGCATGATGAACGGTATATTTTATTATAGTGAGTCTGGCAAGTGGAAGAAACCGTTTGCCGCACACGACTTAGGTACTTATCCTCTCGCCAACGGTCAGGTATATGGAGGAGATATGCCTGTCGAAGAAAGTGGTAACATGCTAATTTTATCTGCTGCCATTGCTAAGGTGGAGGGAAATGCACAGTATGCGGAAAAACACTGGAAAGTTCTTACTACTTGGGCCGATTATTTACTGGAGAAGGGACTTGATCCGGAAAACCAGCTTTGTACCGATGACTTTGCCGGACATTTTGCTCATAATGCCAATCTTTCTATAAAGGCTATTTTAGGCGTTGCTTCGTATGGAAAATTGGCCGGAATGCTTGGTAAACACGATGTGGCCGAAAAGTATCTGAGTAAGGCAAAAGACATGGCTGCTCAATGGCTCAAGATGGCCGATGATGGAGATCACTATCGCCTTACTTTTGATAAGCCTGGCACATGGAGTCAGAAGTATAATCTGGTTTGGGATAAGTTGTTGGGGCTGAATATTTTCCCTGAAGAGGTCGCTCAAAAGGAAATCGCTTACTATCTGACCAAGCAAAATACTTACGGGTTGCCTCTTGATAGCCGTGAAACTTATACAAAGAATGACTGGATTATGTGGACGGCTGCTATGAGTACTGATACAGCTACTTTCAAGAAATTTATTTCTCCGGTGTATAAATTTATGAATGAAACGCCGGATAGAGTACCAATGAGTGACTGGACATGGACGCTTGAACCTCATCAAAAAGGTTTTCAGGCTCGTTCTGTTATTGGAGGTTATTGGATGCAGGTCTTGAAAGAGAAGCTTATTCAGTAACGGCTTGATATTTTTATTTTAATGTTACATCATGGTTCCTATTATTTACCAAATAAGTTAGATTTTAGGAATCATGATATTACTTAACGTGAGTTCGAAATAAAATCAAAAAATA
>FR887762.1 GCA_000432735.1 Bacteroides sp. CAG:443 | reverse complement strand
CAGCTACTCTATTCAGTTGAGCTACGCGGCCATGTCTTTTTTCTTAACGGGTGCAAAGGTATGGAGTTTTTCCGAAACTTCCAAATCTTTGCAGGTATTTTTGCTAACTTTTTTATTCGATAAATCGCGATCCAAATATCTGCCAGCCCAGTGTAAGGCCTACATTCCAGTTCTTAGCTGGTGAGCTATAGTGATTTAGATAAGCGCTTATTGCCCCGAAGGGAAGTTTCACTACAAGCGACAATTCTCCCATATATTCTATCCGGCTGAAGAGTTTTCCGTAGGATGCCTTCGAATCTTCGTTGCACACTATCGGAAAAATAGGAGCAAAGCCATAAATTTCCGTTCTGATATGGAACACGGGAGTGATCTGATAGATTGGCATAATGCCGGCTCCGATAAACTGATTGGCACGGAAAGCTTCGTTGTATGTGATTTTGCTGTGAGCCGTAGGAGCAAATTCTCCAGCCTGCATCATCGTTGCCGTATAGTTCTGACTGAAGTTACGGGAAGAATAGTAGGCATGAATATAGTTCCCCAGTACGAACTTTGTGGAAATCGGGTAATAACGTTCCATTTCATACGAGAGTTGCAGCCACGACTGCACATAACTGTATGTACCTTCATAAGGATCGGGAGCCGATCCGCTCTGGAAATACTCTTTTCCTGTATAGATATTAGCTACCAGCCGTTCTCGGCGTCCGGCAGTAGGATATTGTTTACTGTTCAGTGTATTTCCGTCCATGGCCACGGAACCGCCGAATATTCGATAATTGCTGATATCATTCTGGTCGTTGTTAAAGTCGATGACATTGCTCTGGAAATACTGATCCTGAAGTTTTCCGATGCCGATTCCGAATTCGGCTTTCTGCCGTGTAAGGAAGGGGAGTGAAACTAGCAGCTTTACAAAGTGCTCTTTCTTTTTATTGAATACCGGTGAGTTTCCCTTGGTGAAGAGCTTTTCCTGCTTGAAGTAATCGAACGACGAAGTGGAAGCTACCAGTCGGAAAGAAGTCGGAATATGAGTAGGGAAGTCAATACGGCCTGCTATTTGCAGGTTGTTGTAGATCTGTCCCAACTGTCCATCCAGTGAGATTTCTTTCGAGAAGTTATTCAGGTTATGATAAGTTGCTCCCACATAAATCTGGTTGGCACCATTTGAGCCCACGTTGCCTCCCACACGGAGCGACAAGTCGTCTTCAATCTTGACCTTCAGGTGGAGGTCGAACGTAGAATCAGACGGATTATAGACGGCATGAGGAATGATTTCGGAAATCATGTTGTCGGACATCAGGCGGAAATACCCCTTACGCAGGTCTTCCAGCGAGAATGTTTCGTGGTCCGAAGCATGAAATTCCCGGCGGATGTATCTTTTCTGTTGTTCGCTGCCGCCCTGTATGGCTATATCCTTGAAACGAAGCTCGGGCATGTTTTTCTTATAGGCGATTCTTTTCAGTTCGAGCTGCCGGTAGTTGACACGGCGCGGAATGCGTGCCTTGATGGAATCCATCAGCTGCATGGTACGCTTGTATCCGTTGTCGTGCAGTTCATCGAAACGGTCGAAATCCATCAGACTGACGTCGTCGTACTTGAAAGTCATCAGGATGCCCAGTGAATCGGGCAGCGAGTAGTCTGTTTTCTGCATAATCATGTTTTCCAGCTGTCCCATGATGTCTCCCTCCTTGGGCTTTCCCGGATTGGAGCTTACCACACTTCCAATGATAACATCCGGATGGAAGTCGTTTACCATGACGTTAACGGGAAAGTTATTGTATATTCCGCCATCGTATACCAGCGTAGAATCTATCTCGATAGGCTTGAACATACCGGGAAAACTCATGGAGGCACGGACGGCATCACCCAGATCGCCCTTGTCAAAAATCATCGGTTTCTTGTTGTATACGTCCGACGCGACACAGCGGAAAGGAATAAAAAGCTTGTCAAAGTTGTTGTCGCATGCAGCCGTAGCCTGTCCGAACAGCTCGAGAAAGGCAAGATTCATTTGCAGAGGGTCTACCACGCTCGACGGCAGGAACTGCGTCTTTACCTTATGCAGTGGATTTTTCAGAGAAACGCGGATGTTGAGAAATTCGGGAGTCGGAGGATTTCTTTTGAAGTAATAGATGTATTTTTCTTCAATATTTCCGGTGTACCAGCGTTTGAAGTCGTCCGACTTGAGCAACTTTTCCATATCGTCGGGAGAATATCCCATGGCATAGAGTGAGCCTACGATGGCTCCCATGGATGTACCGGCAATATAGTCGATAGGAATATTGTTCTCCTCCAGTGCCCTGATGATACCTATGTGAGTCAGTCCTTTGGCACCTCCTCCACTCAATACGAGTCCTACTTTCTGGGCATTGCTGGTATGTGTCAGAAAGATGAAGAGGAAAAGAATATATAGTATTTTTTTCATTAATCGGAGTTATTGGTAAGATATAAAACCAAAGATAGAAAAAAACTATTTCTTGTACAAGGAAAACGGCAAATACAATTGAGTTTCAGGAAAAACATGCCTTTCCTTTTTTAGAGGTCGAAGGGAATATGGAGGGAAGTCCGGCAGATATGCTTGCTTTTTTGTACAAAAAAAATTTGTTTTTGTACAAATTCTGAAAAAAGATGCTGAGGTTTTTTCTACGATTTCGGGGCATGATGAACAGGTGAATACATTATCCTGCATCTGGTCGGCATAAAAAAACGCCGGGCGAAGCATATGGTTTCGTCCGGCGTTGGGGTATAATTAATTTTTATGGAGAAAAACTTTAAATCAGTTCGATGCTTCGTTTTACGAAGTTAGTCAAAGCTTCTCCTTTCAGCATGTTGTTTTGCAGCAATGCCAGGTCAATCAACTGATGTACTACCTTGTTGCCGGCAGCATATTCGTTGATGATGTCAGTCTTCTGCTTCTTCTGCTCGTCGAGTTTCTTTTCTACATCGTGGAGTTCATCCTTTTCTGTAGTCGGAATTTCTTCATCTTTTTTGCCCTCGTGAGCTTTGTGAAGTTCGTTTTCACGCAGTTTCAGCATGGCAATTTCCGATTCAACCGGAACCAGCTTCTCTGAGCAAGCAGATTCAGCATCTTCCAATACTTGCTTGATGAGTCGGTGATCGCTGTTCAGAACCAGGTTGAACATGCTAGGCATTTCACCGTAGAAGCTCATACCCGGCTGGATATTTGCCATTTCCTTCATACGGCGCATGTATTCGGCCTGCGTGATGACGATAGGAGCGGCTGTTTCGCCCATTGCCTGTGTTTCTACATGGAACTCAGTCTTTTGGACTTTCGGCAACTGACCACTGAAGACAGTCGACAGAATTTCACGTTTGGTGTCTGCCAGTTCTTCACTTTTCTGGTCTTCCTTTACAATCAGACGGTCGATTACATCGCTGTCCACACGAGTGAAGTGACTCTTTTCAAACTTCTGTTCCAGCATGTTGATCATCGGAACATCTAGCTGTCCGTCCAGCAACAAGACATTGTAACCTTTGCTCTTGGCAGCATCGATGTATGTATACTGCTCGTCGAGGTTGTTGGCATACAGATAAATCAGGCTTCCGTTCTTGTCGGTCTGGTTGTCCTTAATCAGTGTCTGATACTCTTCGAAAGTATAATACTTGCTGTCTGTATCTTTGAACAAGGCAAACTTGCTGGCTTTTTCGTAGAAGTCTTCCTGTGTAAGCATACCGTAGTTGATGAAAATCTTCAGGTCGTCCCATTTGTTTTCAAATTCCTTACGGTCGTTCTTGAAGATAGCCTGCAAGCGGTCGGCCACCTTCTTGGTGATGTAAGTAGAGATCTTCTTTACATTCGAATCGCTCTGCAAGTAAGAACGAGATACGTTCAGCGGAATATCCGGTGAATCGATGACGCCGTGAAGCAATGTCAAAAAGTCAGGTACGATGCCTTCAACCGAATCTGTCACATATACCTGGTTGCAGTACAACTGAATTTTGTTCTTCTGCAAGTCGATGTTGCTCTTGATTTTGGGGAAATAGAGGACACCTGTCAGGTTGAACGGATAGTCTACATTCAGATGAATCCAGAACAACGGTTCGTCCGACATCGGATACAGATCACGATAGAACTGCTTGTAGTCTTCATCCTTCAGTTCGCTCGGTTTCTTTGTCCAGATAGGGCAGGTACTGTTGATGATGTTGTCTTCGTCTGTATCTACCTGTTTGCCGTCTTTCCATTCTTTCTTCTTTCCGAAAGCTACCGGAACAGGCAAGAAGCGGCAGTATTTGTTCAGCAAGCCCTGAATACGTGAAGGTTCAAGGAACTCACGGCAATCATCGTCTATGTACAGGATAATATCTGTACCACGGTCTGCCTTTTCGGTTTCTTCCATTGTAAACTCAGGACTTCCGTCGCAACTCCATTTCATGGCTTTCGCATCTTCTTTATAAGAGCGGGTTACGATTTCAACTTTCTTGGCAACCATGAAGGCTGAATAGAATCCCAGTCCGAAGTGTCCGATGATGGCATTCGCATCTTCCTTGTATTTCTCCAAGAAATCGTTGGCTCCTGAGAAAGCTATCTGGTTGATATATTTTTCTATTTCTTCTGCAGTCAGTCCCAGTCCACGGTCGGAGATAGTGATGGTATCCTTGTCAGCCTTGACATGGATGGTAAGATCACCCAGTTCTCCCTTGAAATCGCCAGTGGAAGCAAGGGTTTTCAGTTTTTGTGTTGCATCGACTGCATTCGAAACCAGTTCACGAAGAAATATTTCGTGGTCGCTATATAAGAATTTTTTAATGATGGGGAAGATATTCTCGGTCGTTACCCCAATATTACCTTTTTGCATAGTCATTATATTTTAATTTTATTATTTTGTTTCTTGCTTAGAAAGCAGTGAATTTGTGACAAAAAAAATGCCAGACGTCTCCGCCTGACATTTTGTCTGTATTCGGGTTACTGTGTAACCGTCTTGTTCCTTTATTTTACAATTTCCATCTTCAGTCCGTTTCCTTCCGGATTCATGCCGACATGGATGGTATCTCCCGGCTGCGGGTCTTCGTTCAGGATAAGTTCAGCCAGTCCGTCTTCCAGATTGTTCTGAATAGAACGTTTCAACGGACGTGCACCAAATTGTACATCGTAGCCTTTCGATGCCACATAACGTTTGGCTTCGTCGTCGATAATCAGCTTATATCCCAGAGATTCAATGCGTTCGTATAATCCTTTCAGCTCTATTTCGATAATCTTAGTCAAGGCTTCGATGTCGAGCTGATCGAACGTAATGATTTCGTCCAGACGGTTGATAAATTCAGGAGCGAACGATTTGTTCAGCGCTTTCGTGATGACGCTCCGAGAATATTCCTTGTCGTCGGTACGGGTCTGAGCTGCAAAACCGATACCCTTGCCAAATTCCTTCAGCTGTCGGGTTCCGATATTCGAAGTCATGATGATGACCGTATTCTTGAAGTCTACGGTTCTGCCATAACTGTCAGTCAGACGTCCCTCATCCATTACCTGAAGCAACAGATTGAACACATCGGAATGTGCTTTTTCTATTTCGTCCAGCAATACGATGGAGTAGGGTTTCCGGCGTACTTTCTCGGTCAGCTGTCCGCCCTCTTCATAACCCACGTATCCCGGAGGAGCTCCTACGAGTCGCGACACGGTAAATTTTTCCATGTATTCACTCATATCGATACGAATCAGCGCGTCGGCCGAACCAAACATCTGTTTGGCAAGTTCTTTCGCCAGATGAGTCTTTCCCACACCGGTAGGACCAAGGAACAGGAAAGTACCAATCGGCTTGTTCGGATCTTTCAGTCCCACACGGCTTCGCTGAATGGCTTTTACCAGCGTATCGACAGCCTTGTCCTGTGCAATCACCTTAGAAAGCAGCTGCTCTTTCATGCCTCTCAGACGAATACCTTCGGCCTGAGCCATACGCTGTACGGGAATACCTGAAATCATGGAAACTACATCGGCAATCTGATCCTTGTCCACTGTTTCCCGGTTTTCCTTCAGACTTTCTTCCCAGCGGCGTTTCATGTCATCCAGTTCACTCATCAGCGATTTCTCGCGGTCGCGGAAACTGGCTGCCAGTTCGAAGTCCTGCAAGCGTACTGCTTCGTTCTTGTGGTTGCGTGCCTCGTCTATCATCCGTTCCTGTTCCTCGATTTCTTTCGGAACATTGATATTCTTTAAATGTACGCGCGAGCCGGCTTCATCCATTGCGTCAATCGCTTTATCGGGGAAATTACGGTCGGTAATGTACCGGTCTGTCAATTTGACACATGCTTGCAGTGCTTCGTCGGTATAAGTAACGTTATGATGTTCCTCGTACTTATCCTTGATGTTCTGCAAAATCTGGAGTGTTTCTTCCGGAGTGGTCGGTTCTACGATGACTTTCTGGAAGCGTCGTTCCAAGGCACCGTCTTTCTCAATGTTCTGACGGTATTCATCGAGGGTTGTTGCACCGATGCACTGTATTTCTCCACGTGCCAGAGCAGGCTTCAGCATGTTGGCTGCGTCCATGGAACCAGCCGCAGAACCGGCTCCTACGATATTGTGTATTTCATCGATAAACAGAATGACGTTCGGGTTCTTCTTCAACTCGTTGAGTATGGCGCGTATACGCTCTTCGAATTGTCCGCGGTATTTGGTACCGGCTACAACAGCCGTCATGTCGAGCGCTACCACACGTTTGTCGAATAAGATGCGCGATACCTTCTTCTCGATGATACGCAGGGCAAGTCCTTCCACAATCGCCGATTTTCCGACACCCGGTTCTCCAATCAGAATCGGATTGTTCTTCTTGCGGCGACTCAGAATCTGTGCCAGTCGTTCTATTTCCTTTTCACGTCCCACAATCGGGTCCAGCTTGCCTTCCATGGCAGCCTTTGTCATATCGGTACCGAATGAGTCGAGTACAGGCGTGTCATTGTTAGGCTTTTGTTGCTGGGTACGAGTGGTCGATCTGGATTCTTGTGAGAAAGGAGAGCCCTCGCCGTTGCCTGTCGGCTGGCGGCGGATGCCTTCATCCTCATCTTCTTCCTCCTCGCCGAAATCCAGTCCGCTTTGCGGTTCTGCCTTCGGGATGAGTTTATCCATTACCTTTTGGTATGTCACCTCGCTTTCTTCCAGAATCTGCGAGGCTTTATTCTGATTTTCTCTCATAATAGCCAGTAACATGTGTTCGGTATCTGTGGTCGGGCTTTTCAGCATTCTCGACTCCAGGATACTCATTTTCAATATTTTTGAAGCTTTCTCATTGAATGTTATTTCTTCTGAGTAATTGTCGGAAGCTTCGGCCGTCAATTTCAATTCATCTTCTATTTCTTTTTTTACTTTTTTCAAATCCACATACAGGCTCTCCAATATCTGGACAGCTTTTCCTTCGCCTTCGCGAATAATTCCCAACAGCAAATGTTCGGGACCGATATAGTTGTTACGTAACCGGTTTGCCTCTTCTTTGCTGAATTGTATTACATCGGATATTCTTTGTGAAAATGGGTTGTTCATAAATTTGAGTTTCTTCCTAAAACACTTTCTTTTTGCAAAGATACATTATATAAATAATATGATTAAGTTCTTTCTTTCTATTTAACAAAAATCATGCCAAAGAGATTATACTTTTCATACCAGGAATGGTATTTCGCAAGTAAAACATCGGGTTCCTTTTACTTCTGATATTTTGCCTGCTGAGCATCGTTTTCATGTATAACAAAGTTTTGCCGATAAGGTTGTACGGATAGGATAGGGGCAACTGGGGCAGGAAGGCTAAAACTTTGGCATTTTTTTTGCCAATTCAATAAAATGTCGTACTTTAGCGTGGTTTTTAATAAGCCAGAGAGATCTAAATAATAACTAATTTTGTTTCAATGCAAGAACAAGACAGAATAATAAAAATTAACATCGAGGAGGAAATGAAAAAGTCGTACATCGACTACTCTATGTCAGTAATCGTTGCTCGCGCCCTTCCGGATGTAAGAGATGGCTTTAAACCCGTTCATCGCCGTATCTTGTACGGAATGATGGAACTGGGAAACACTTCAGACAAGCCATATAAAAAAGCAGCAAGAATCGTTGGTGAAGTTTTAGGTAAATATCATCCGCACGGTGACTTTTCCGTGTATGGAGCACTGGTTCGTATGGCACAGGATTGGGCAATGCGCTATCCGCTGGTCGACGGACAGGGAAACTTTGGCTCTGTTGACGGTGATAGCCCGGCTGCCATGCGTTATACTGAAGCGCGCTTGAAAAAGATCGGCGAGGATATGATGCAGGACCTCTATAAGGAAACTGTTGACTTCACGAACAACTTCGATGATACATTGCAGGAACCTACTGTCATGCCTACACGTATTCCTAACCTTTTGGTTAATGGTGCTTCGGGTATTGCCGTGGGTATGGCTACCAACATGCCGACACATAATTTGTCGGAGGTAATAGATGCATGTGTTGCTTACATTGATAATAATGATATTGATATAGACGGCCTGATGCATTACATCAAGGCTCCCGATTTCCCGACCGGAGGATATATTTATGGTATCAGCGGGGTGCGCGATGCTTATGAAACCGGACGTGGACGTGTGGTTATGCGTGCCAAGACGGAAATCGAATCGCATCCTACTCATGACAAGATCATCGTAAACGAGATTCCTTATAACGTAAACAAGAAGGAGCTGATTGAAAGTATCGCGGCTTTGGTGAACGAAAAGAAGATAGAAGGTATTTCGTATGTAAACGATGAGTCTGACCGTGAGGGTATGCGTATCGTGATCGATGTGAAACGTGATGCCAATGCAAGCGTTGTATTGAATAAGTTGTTCAAGATGACGGCCTTGCAGACTTCTTTCGGGGTGAATAATATTGCTTTGGTACATGGAAGACCGAAGTTGTTGAACCTGAAAGACTTGATTCGTCTGTTTGTTGAACATCGTCACGAGGTGGTTATTCGCCGTACACAGTATGATTTGCGTAAGGCAAAGGAACGTGCTCATATCTTGGAAGGATTGATCATTGCTTCCGATAATATTGATGAAGTTATCCGTATCATACGTGCTGCGAAAACTCCGAATGAGGCAATTACTAATTTGATGGATCGCTTCCAGTTGTCTGAAGTTCAGGCTCGTGCCATCGTAGAAATGCGTCTTCGTCAGCTTACAGGACTTTTGCAGGATCAGTTGCATGCTGAATATGAAGAACTGATGAAGCAGATTGCTTACTTCGAAGAAATCCTGACGAATGAGGAGCTCTGCAAGAAGGTTATCAAGGATGAACTTATTGAAGTGAAGGAGAAATACGGTGACAAGCGTCGTTCTGAAATCGTATATGCTTCCGAAGAGTTCAATCCGGAAGACTTCTACGCCGACGATGAAATGGTGATTACAATTTCTCATCTGGGATATATCAAGCGTACTCCGTTGTCTGAGTTCCGTGCACAGCATCGTGGGGGAGTAGGATCGAAGGGTAGTGAGACTCGCGATGAGGATTTCATCGAGCATATCTATCCAGCGACTATGCATAATACCATGATGTTCTTTACGCAGAAAGGTAAATGTTACTGGCTGAAGGTGTACGAAATTCCGGAGGGTAACAAGACTTCCAAGGGACGTGCTATCCAGAATTTGTTGAATATCGATGCAGATGATGTGGTTACTGCTTATCTGCGCGTGAAGAATCTGAACGATACGGAGTTTATCAATAGTCACTATGTATTGTTCTGTACGAAGAACGGCGTGATTAAAAAGACATTGCTCGAGCAGTATTCTCGTCCTCGTCAGAATGGTGTCAATGCTATTACAATTCGTGAAGACGACCGGGTTATCGAAGTCCGCATGACGAACGGTAATAATGAAATCGTTATCGCCAATCGTAACGGCCGCGCTATTCGTTTCCACGAAAGTGCAGTCCGCGAGATGGGACGTACGGCTACAGGTGTTCGTGGTATCACTCTCGATGAAGATGGCTCTGATGAAGTTATCGGAATGATTTGCATCAAAGATCCTGCGAAGGAAACCATTATGGTGATTTCAGAAAATGGATATGGAAAACGTTCGGATATCGAAGATTATCGTAAGACCAATCGTGGTGGTAAGGGCGTTAAGACATTAAGTATCACTGAAAAAACAGGAAAATTGGTGGCTATCAAATCAGTAACGGATGAGAATGATTTGATGATTATCAATAAGTCGGGTATAACGATTCGCTTGCATGTGGCAGATGTCCGTATCATGGGACGTGCAACGCAGGGTGTTCGTCTGATCGACCTCGAGAAACGTAACGATCAGATTGGGTCGGTATGTAAGGTGACATCTGAAACGGAAGAGGAGAATGTAGATAGTGAAAATTCTGCTTCTGTGGAAGGTGAATCTTTTAATGAAGAAAATTCTGCTGAAGAAAAGCAAGAATAAATAAATTGAATATATTTGTATTACTAACCAAAAAAACAGTTATGAAAAAAGTATTATTTACTACCGCTCTGTTCCTTACTGCATGTGCTGTGTCAGCACAGGAAAGTGTTGTAAAGGAAGCAAAATCTGCAAAAAGTGACCCTGTAAAGGCTGCGCAGATTATTGAACCAGCTTTGGTAGATCCTTCAACTGCTAATGATCCTGAAACATGGAAATTAGCTGGTGATTTCCAGAAGTCAATCTACGATGAAGAAAACATGAAGCTTTATTTGCCGGGTGGTCAGGCAGATACATCGAAGTTGTATAACAGCCTGATCAAAATGTTCGAGTATTACACTAAATGTGATGAAGTAGAACAGGCAAAAGTAAAAAGTGGAGAATTGAAAAAGCCTAAATTGAGAAAGAAATTATCAAAGACATTGGCTACAGTTCGTCCGAACTTGACAAATGGTGGTTCTGATGCTTATAATTCAGGAAACTATGCTAACGCATTGAAATTCTTCGGATTGTATGTAGATGCTGCCGGAAATCCTATGTTTGAAGATGAAGCATCTGTTAAGAACGATACTTTGACTCCGTTGATTGCATGTTATGCTGCTTTGGCTGCAAATTCTCTGAATGATAAGGATGCTGTTATCAAATATGCAACTATAGGAAAATCTCATAAGGAAGAAGGTTACAGAGCTTTGATGTGCTTGGCTGAGGTTTATGGTAAGGGAGAAAATCCTGATTCAACTCAGTGGTTGGCTACTATTAAAGAAGGTACTGAAAGATTCCCGACTCAGGAATATTTTATCGGTAACTTGATGGACTATTATATCCAGAAAGGTAGAATCGATGACGGATTGACTGAAATCGATCAGGTTTTGGCTAAAAACGAAACTCCGTATTTCTTGTACGTAAAGGGTGTACTGCAATATGAAAAGAAGGATTATGATGCAGCCATTGCAACATTTAATTCTATTATTGCAAAGAATTCTGATTTCGTAGCTGAAGCATATTCTAAGATTGGTGATTGCTATTTCTTCCCGGCACAGCTTATTGTTGAAGAAAACAGCAAGATTTCTATGGATGACCCGAAATATGCTGAGAACGAGGCAAAAATTAAAGAGCTTTACGAGAAAGCTGCGCCTAATTACGAAAAGGCTAAAGAATTGAAACCTGATAACAGACAGTTGTGGGGACAGTATTTGTTGAATATTTACTGGAAGTTAAACAAAGCTGAATACGATGCTTTGGAAAAAGAATTAACTATGTAATTTGAAAACTTAAAGTAAAGTTACAAATTTATTATTAGAGGCCGTTTCAAAATGAACTTGGGACGGCCTTTATTATTTTATTTCAGCTTGAAGTCATTTGGATTTTCTTGAAAAGAAGTATGAATTTTGTCTTGAAAGTTTTTCGTCGTTTCCAACTTCCAAGAAGATCACACAAGTTAGATATACTTAGCACAATTTTATTTTCAGCACCTCTTTGTGAAGTGCTTTTTAGGGAGCATTTGCTACTTTTACATTCCTATGATGATTGTTATTCGTATTTCTTGAATGAGGGGGAACATTAGTTATATATAATTAAACATAATACAGATTATAAAACATAAGGAGGCTATAAAAATAAAAGCCCAATAGTTTTGAAGTGACCCCAAAAAGTTGGACGGTTTAAATATTA
>FR887761.1 GCA_000432735.1 Bacteroides sp. CAG:443 | reverse complement strand
AGTGCATACGGCCCATAGTATCTGTCATACCGTAAGAAGCAGGACCTGCAGCCATGTTATCCGGGTGAAGTGTACGACCTGTACCACCACCTGAAGCTACTGAGAAGTAAGGTTTACCTGCAAGAACACGTTCTTTCTTGTAAGTACCTGCAACCGGATGCTGGAAACGAGTCGGGTTAGTAGAGTTACCTGTGATAGATACATCTACATTTTCATGCCACATGATAGCAACACCTTCACGTACATCGTCTGCACCGTAGCATTTTACTTTAGCACGAGGACCGTCTGAATACGGAGTTTCTTTTACGATGTTCAATTCACCTGTGAAGTAGTCGAACTTAGTCTGAACGTAAGTAAATCCGTTGATACGAGAGATAATCATAGCAGCGTCTTTACCCAGACCGTTCAAGATACAACGCAACGGGTTCTTACGTACTTTGTTTGCCATTTCAGCAATCTTGATAGCACCTTCTGCGGCAGCGAATGATTCGTGGCCTGCCAAGAATGCGAAGCACTGAGTTTCTTCGCGCAACAGACGAGCTGCCAGGTTACCGTGACCCAAACCTACTTTACGGTCATCAGCTACTGAGCCCGGAATACAGAAAGCCTGCAAACCGATACCGATAGCTTCTGCAGCGTCGGCAGCGTTTTTACAACCTTTTTTCAGAGCGATTGCGCAACCTACTACGTATGCCCATTTTGCATTCTCGAAGCAGATACCCTGAGTTTCCTGACAAGTCAGATACGGATCAAGGCCGGCTGCGTCACAGATTGCATTAGCTTCTTCAATGTCTTTGATACCGTTTTCATTCAAAGCAGCCAAAATCTGCTTGATACGACGGTCCTGACTTTCAAACTGTACTGGTCTAATCATAATCTGTATCCTCCTTATTATTCTTTACGTGGGTCAATATATTTAACTGCGCCTTGTTCGGGTTTGAAGCGTCCGTAAGTACCGGTAACAGCTTTCAATGCTTCATTAGCATCTGTACCCTTCTTGATCTGTTCCATGAATTTACCCATGTGAACAAATTCGTAACCGATTACCTGGTTGTCTTTGTCCAAAGCCATACGAGTGATGTAACCTTCTGTCAGTTCCAAGTAACGAGTACCTTTTGCTTTTGTTCCATACAAAGTACCTGTCTGGCTGCGAAGTCCTTTACCCAAGTCTTCCAAACCTGCACCGATCATCAAACCGCCTTCAGAGAAAGCTGACTGAGTACGACCGTATACAATCTGCAAGAACAATTCACGCATTGCGGTGTTGATGGCATCGCAAACCAAGTCTGTATTCAGTGCTTCCAGAATTGTTTTACCCGGCAGAATTTCAGAAGCCATAGCTGCTGAGTGAGTCATACCAGAGCAACCGATTGTTTCTACCAAACATTCTTCGATAACACCTTCTTTGACGTTCAAAGTCAATTTACAAGCACCCTGCTGTGGAGCACACCATCCCACACCATGAGTTAAACCTGAAATGTCTTTGATTTCTTTTGCTTGAATCCATTTTCCTTCTTCAGGAATTGGGGCCGGACCGTGGTTAGGTCCTTTAGCAACACAACACATGTGTTCAACTTCATGTGAATAAATCATATTATTTACGTTTTATGAGTAATAAAAAATAAGTATTTCGTAAACCACTTATTACGGAATTTCTTCTTTAATTCGTACGCAAAGTTAGTCGTTTTATTTAGTTATGCAATCAATGAAACCGAACTTTTTGTTGCATTTTAATGATATTTTTCGCTGAAACTCGTGTTTTGTAATGTCGGCATATCAAAATGTTTTTTATCTTCCGAGAGAAACCCGTATCTTTGCTGCCGGTATTCCAACAAAAGGATATACCTATATATAAGTAATAATAATCAGGTATATGGACGAGTGTAAGATTAAAGTAAAAGACGATGCTTTGCGTCGTGGTGCAGAAGCCGGAATGGATGAGTTTCTGAAAGTGTTTGTCGATAAATACTTGGAGGTGACCGGTGGAGTTATCAATGCAGAAACCATGCCGTTGCTCAATGGCTATCAGCATACACTGCTGGGGTATCATTTCTTTCGGGAGGAAGTGCTCGAAGGAGGTTTTGTGCAGTTGATTCAGAATGGTTACGGACCGTACATTTTCGATAATCCTTTTGCCAAGGCTATGCGTCTGTTTGGAGCTAAGGAGTTTTCGAAACTGATTTACGAAGCCAAGAAGATTTACGATGCGCATCGGAAAGACTTGGAGAAAGAGTGTTCCGACGATGAGTTTATGGCCATGTATGAGCAGTATGAAGAATTCGATGATCTGGAAGAAGCCTATATGGATATGGAAGAGAAGGTTACGGCTCAGATTGCGGAATATGTGGACGAACATTTGGATCAGTTTGCCGAGGTAGAGCAATAAATTATTTTACTTGTGAAGGAAAATCGTTTAAGTACGAATAGCGGTTATGCGAATTCGTGGAAGATAGGGAGTTTTGGAGCCGAAGAACCGGTTGATCTTTACGAATTGTATAAATAAATGTTAAAAAGTAAAAGTGTAAAGCAGTCTTTTTACGCTTTTTTTATTTAAGATGAAGAAATTTAATAATCTATAAAAACATAAAGGAATGAAGACAATGAAGTTTTTCGTAATGGCATCGGCTTTGGCTGCAATGGTAGGTTTCAGTTCTTGCTTGAATGGTGGGGATTATACTAATACGGCATCGGGTGCTACGTTTGTAAAAGTATCAGGCTATTTGGGAATTAATAGTTTGAAAGATGAACTAGGGTTTGAGTATGTTCCTTCTAATAAAGAGAATATTACAAATTTGACGAGCGGGAAGTATGCATATATTGTTTATACGTATGATCCTACAACTGTAGATTATGCGCAGAAGGCGGTCAATATTAATCTGGCAGGTTATTCTATTCTGACCGATGAACAGGTTGTTGCAAATGCTCCTGTGGCAGAAAATGCGAATGCTCCTGTCTATAGCGTATATGATATGAGTACCAGCTCACAATATCGTGTACAGCCTGTTTTCTATCAGAAGAGAGATGTATTCATTCCGATTTATTACTATTATAAACCGGCTACTAATAATGATGACTTGCAGAAAGAAACGGCTCTTCACCATTTTACCTTGTATTATGATGCAACGACCGATTTCACAAGCTCTACTATGACATTGCATCTTCGTCATACCATACAGGATTTTGATGCAGAAGAAAATGAAAAGAGAACAAGTTACGATTATGAATTCAGACATTTTAATTTGAATTCAGCATTAAGTCAGTATCAGGCTGCCAATGGCGGACAGAATCCGGATAAGATTGTAATTGAATTCGAACAGAATCGGTACAATGCTGATTATGGGAAAGACGATATAGAAAGCAAATCATACGAAATAGACTATAAGACGGTAGTCGAAAATTATGATAAGCTGGCTGGTAGTACGACCGGATCAGGTAGTAACGAATAATTTAAGAGAGAAAAGATAGAGAGAGGGCATACGTTGGTAAGTATGCCTTTGTTAAGGTACGGATTGTACGGAATGGCTGTTGTATGTTAATGTATGTCAGCGTTTCTGTATAATTCGTACCTTATTTTATTTCTTTTTTGTACATTTGCAATTCCGATTGTCGGATTGATTACAAAAAAGAAGAATAACATTGGATTATAAATCATTATTTCAGCAAATAGTTACTTTGCTTTCCACTCCCGGTAAAGCGTGGAGTGAAATAGCAGAACGAGGGGTTGGGCGTTCGATAATGCCTGCTTTTGTTTATCCCCTGATTGGTTTGTGCGGGTTGTCGGAATTTATCGGAACATTTATTGGAAAGGATTTTTCGTCCATCATGTTTCAAATAGCCTTAACTCGCTGTTGTGCCGTAGCTGTAGCCTTGTTCGGAGGATTTTTCCTGTCGGCTTATCTGCTCGATAAACTGAACCGGAAATGGCTTGGCAGAAAAGATTCATACGACCGGATGCTGGTCTTTGTGGGCTATTCCATGGTCGTTACCTTTGTTTTGAATATCGTCAGCGGACTGTTTTCCATTGTTCTGCTGCACTGGATATTGCAAATATATACCATTGTAATTGTGTTCGAAGGAGTACGCAGGTGGCTCAAGATACCGGAATACAGCCAGACCGCTTTTACCGTTGTGGCAACTGTCATTATCTTGGTGTGTCCTGCCCTTATCGAATTTATATTTAATAAGTTATCTGTAATTTTGAACTGATGAAAACAAACGCCGGTAATATCAATATCAAGAACAAACGTGCGTCATTCGATTATGAGTTTATCGATACGTATACCGCCGGAATTGTGCTGACCGGAACCGAAATCAAGTCCATTCGTCAGGGAAAGGCAAGTCTGGTCGATACGTTTTGTTTCTTTTCCCGCGGAGAGTTGTGGGTGAAGAACATGCACATTGCCGAATATTTTTATGGCTCTTACAATAACCATGCGGCTCGTCGCGACCGCAAGCTGCTGCTTACCAAGAAGGAGCTGCGCAAGCTGGAACGGACTTCTGCCGAGCCGGGTTTTACCATTGTGCCTACTCGTATGTATATCAATGAAAAAGGACTGGCAAAGGTGGTTATTGCTCTGGCAAAGGGTAAGAAACAATACGACAAGCGCCAGACCTTGAAGGAAAAGGAAGACAAACGTATGATGGATCGCATGTTTAAGCGATAAACAAAAGGAAACTACACGGACTACATGGGCTTATACGGCTTTTTTATAATTAAATAGGGCTTTTCAAAATGCAACAACTAATAAACGAACGTATTCTCGTGCTCGACGGAGCGATGGGAACCATGATACAACAATACAATCTCTCGGAGGCTGATTTCCGGGGGGAGCGTTTCAAGGATATACCCGGACAGTTAAAGGGAAACAACGACATGCTGTGCCTGACTCGTCCGGATGTAATCGAAGAAATACACCGGAAGTATCTGGAGGCGGGAGCAGATATCATTGAAACAAATACATTCAATGCGACTTCTGTTTCGATGGCGGATTATCACATGCAGCCGTATTGTCGTGAAATGAATTTGGCGGCAGCTCGCTTGGCTCGTAAGGTAGCCGATGAGTTTACTGCAAAAACTCCCGGAAAGCCACGCTTCGTGGCTGGTTCGGTGGGCCCTACCAATAAGACCTGCTCCATGAGTCCCGACGTAAACAATCCGGCTTTTCGTGCGCTTACGTTCGATGAACTTGCTGATGCTTACCGCGAACAGATGGAAGCCTTGCTCGAAGGGGGAGTGGATGCCATCCTGATAGAAACCATTTTCGATACGCTGAATGCGAAAGCTGCTATTCTGGCGGCAGAAACCTCGATGCGGAAATTGGGAAGAAAGGTTCCTCTGATGCTTTCTGTGACGGTTTCGGATGTAGCAGGACGTACCTTGTCGGGACAGACGCTTGATGCGTTTCTGGCTTCGGTGCAGCATGCTGACATTTTCTCTATCGGATTGAACTGTTCTTTCGGAGCCAAGCAGTTGAAGCCTTTCCTGGAACAGCTGGCTCGCCGTGCTCCTTATTATATAAGTGCCTATCCCAATGCTGGACTTCCCAACAGTCTGGGGCAGTACGACCAGACGCCCGAGGAGATGGCAGCCGAAATCAAGGAATATATCGACGAGGGACTGGTTAACATCATTGGAGGATGCTGTGGCACTACAGAGGCCTATATAGCTAAGTATCAGGAACTCATCAAGGATGCTAAGCCTCATGTGCCTGCGCCGGAACCGAAATATCTCTGGCTTTCGGGACTGGAGCTGCTGGAGGTGACTCCCGAAATTAATTTTGTGAACGTGGGTGAACGTTGCAATGTGGCTGGTTCTCGCAAGTTCCTTCGCCTGATCAACGAAAAGAAATACGATGAGGCTTTGTCGATTGCCCGCAAGCAGGTAGAAGACGGTGCGCTGATTCTCGATGTCAACATGGACGACGGTTTGCTGGATGCTGCCGAGGAAATGACTACGTTCCTTAACCTGGTCGCATCGGAGCCGGATATTGCTCGTGTGCCTATAATGATCGACTCTTCCAAATGGGAGGTTATTTTAGCGGGATTGAAGTGTGTGCAGGGTAAATGTGTCGTCAATTCCATTTCGCTGAAAGAAGGCGAAGAGCTTTTCATTGAGCATGCCCGTACCGTCAAGCAGTACGGTGCGGCAGTCATCGTGATGGCATTCGACGAGAAAGGGCAGGCCGATACGTTCGAACGTAAGATTGAAGTTTGCGAACGGGCTTACCGTATTCTGACAGAGAAGGTAGGTTTCCGTCGACAGGATATTATTTTCGACCCGAATGTGCTGGCGGTAGCTACGGGAATCGAGGAACACAATAATTATGCCGTCGATTTTATCAAGGCGACGGGCTGGATTCGTCAGAACCTTCCGGGAGCACACGTCAGCGGAGGGGTAAGTAATCTTTCGTTCTCGTTCCGCGGCAACAACTATATCCGTGAGGCGATGCACGCGGTATTCCTTTATCATGCCATTCAGCAAGGTATGGATATGGGCATTGTCAATCCGGGAACTTCGGTGCTGTATACCGATATTCCTTCGGATATTCTGGAGCGTATAGAAGATGTGGTATTGAACCGTCGTCCGGATGCTGCCGAGCGTCTGATTGAAACGGCCGAAAAACTGAAGGCGGAAAAAGAGAATGCAGGCGAACAGCAGGCGGCTGTTTCTCATCTTGCATGGCGTGAGGGTACCACGGTAGAAGAGCGTTTGCAGTATGCATTGGTCAAGGGACTGGGTGATTACTTGGATGAAGACTTGCATGAGGCGCTTGCAAAGTATCCGGATGCAGTCAGCATCATCGAAGGTCCGCTCATGGCGGGCATGAATCATGTCGGCGATTTGTTTGGCTCCGGCAAGATGTTCTTGCCACAGGTGGTCAAGACGGCGCGTACCATGAAGAAAGCAGTAGCCATCTTGCAGCCTTATATCGAGGCAGAAAAGAAGGAAGGAGCACGCAGTGCCGGTAAAGTATTGCTGGCTACGGTAAAGGGCGATGTACACGATATCGGTAAAAACATTGTGGGTGTCGTCATGGCGTGCAACAATTACGAGATTATCGACTTGGGTGTGATGGTCCCTGCGGAGAAGATTATCGAAACGGCTATCCGTGAGAAGGTAGATATTGTCGGTTTGAGCGGACTCATTACTCCGTCGCTAGAAGAAATGGTGCATGTCGTGAGGGAGATGGAACGTGCCGGACTCGACATTCCGGTGATGATTGGCGGTGCTACAACTTCCAAGCTCCATACTGCTCTGAAGATTGCTCCGGTTTATCATGCTCCGGTGGTCTACATGAAAGACGCTTCTCTCAATGCGCCGGTAGCGGCACGCCTGATGAATCTCGACTTGCGGAGTGCTTTTGCCGAGGAACTGGAAAATGAATATCGCGAACTTCGTGAGAAGAATAAGGCGAAACAGGTCAAGACGGTTTCGCTCAAGGAAGCACAGAAAAATAAATTGAACCTGTGGGAGTAGATTGTCATCCGAAACTTGGGTGATTTATTCTCTGAAGATGGGCATGAAGCCGTCTCAAAATAGAATTGCAAAAGTAAAAATCTTATAGATTGAA
>FR887760.1 GCA_000432735.1 Bacteroides sp. CAG:443 | reverse complement strand
CCGACGCTGGAGTGCGGGTACTCTTTTCTTTTTTCTTTGTACCGGATGAGTCGGCTTCAGGCATGCGCCCGCCAGGCTGAGTTTTTTTGTATCAAGTAAAAGATTGGGTCTGCATACAATTGAGATACATAAAAATATGCTTCATTGCTTGGAGAATGTCTTAAAAGCATAGTTGTACTTGATGGGTAAACAGTTGAATGTTGTACTATCTTTCCGAAATTGATTCCCCGCTTTCAAAAAAGCTTCTACGATGAAACTCGATTTTTTATTGTATCTTTGAAAAAATAAATCTAATTATTCTTTTTTTAATTATCGGGTAAGTATGAAAACACGTATTTTTCGTTTTTGGCAGACTATTTGTTTAAGTGGGCTTTTAGGAATATCTTCCCTCTATGCACAGAATTCGGGAACAGAGTATGTACCCGCACCAGAGAATTTGCAGGCACGCAAGGAGTTTCAGGATAGTAAATTTGGTATATTCCTTCATTGGGGACTTTATAGTATGTTCGGGCAGGGAGAATGGTATATGACTAATGAGAATATTGACTGTCATGAATATGCGAAAGCGGCATCCGGTTTTTATCCTTCCCGATTCAATGCACACGATTGGGTTGCGGCTATTAAGGCTTCGGGAGCAAAATATATCTGTTTTACTTCCCGTCATCACGAAGGATTCTCGATGTTTGACACTAAATATTCTGATTATAATATAGTGGACGCTACTCCGTTTAAGCGGGATATTATCAAAGAGTTGGCTGAAGAGTGCCAGAAACAGGGCATCAAACTACATTTGTATTATTCCCATCTGGATTGGACGCGTGAAGATTATTATCCTTTAGGAAGAACCGGACGCGGAACCGGACGTAAATCTCATGGAGAGTGGAGTACATATTATCAGTTCATGAATAATCAGTTGACGGAATTGTTGACCAATTATGGTCCGATAGGGGCAATCTGGTTCGATGGACTGTGGGATCAGCCTGATGATTTCAATTGGGGACTGAAGGAACAATATGCTTTGATTCATAAATTGCAGCCCGCTTGTTTGATTGGAAATAACCATCATAAAACGCCTTTCCCGGGTGAGGATTTTCAAATGTTTGAACGCGATCTTCCCGGAGAGAATACGGCAGGATTGTCTGGACAGTCTATCAGTGCATTGCCATTAGAGACTTGTGAAACGATGAATGGCATGTGGGGGTACAAGATTAAAGACCAAAATTATAAATCGGTCACCGAGCTGATACGTCTGTTGGTACGTGCTGCTGGTAAGGGCGCCAATTTGTTGATGAATATCGGTCCTCAGCCCAACGGAGAATTACCTGCTGTTGCCGTAGAACGATTAAAGGGAATAGGAGAGTGGATGGCGAAAAATGGAGAAACCATTTACGGATCGACTTCGGGGAATGTGGTAACTGCTTCGTGGGGAACTACTACCCGTAAAGGAAATATGCTGTATGTACATCTGCTAGCCGATAAGATGCCTCAATTTGTTACTTTGTCGTTAACCGAAAAAGTTGTATCTGCCACCTTGTTTGCTTCTGGAGAAAAAGTAAAATGGGAGAAAATTGATGGAGGAATTGTCTTGCATACCGCGACTTTGGAACCGTCGGCAGATTGTATCGTAGCATTGAAATTGAAGTAAAAATCTTGTCAGAATAATGGGAAGTAATTTTTCTTCCTTATATTTACAAAAAGAAATAAAAACAATGCTATGGTAATAAAAACGATTTTAGATACAGATTTGTATAAGTTTACAACTTCGTACGCTTATATCAAGCTTTTTCCTTATGCGTTAGGAACATTTACTTTTAAGGATAGAGATGAAACAGAATACACAGAAGGCTTTCTGGAAGCCCTGAAAAATGAGATTCACAATTTGTCACTGGTTTCGCTCCGCAAGGAAGAACTGGAGTACATGTCTTCTCATTGCCGGTTCCTGCCGCGTGTTTATTGGGAATGGCTGTCTTCTTTCCGTTTTGATCCTGACAAAATAGCTGTGAGTCTGGACGAGCAGCATCATTTACATATCGAGGTGACCGATTATTTATACAAGGTAACATTATATGAAGTTCCGTTGTTGGCGATTGTTTCCGAAATCAAAAACCAGTTTTTAAATAGAATACCGGATAAAGAATCAATCATAGGCAAACTGGCAGGAAAGGTGAAATTGTCAAACGAACATCATATGCCTTTTTCTGAATTCGGCACTCGCCGGCGCTTCTCTCTGGATGTACACGATATTGTTGTAGCCTATCTGAAAGAGCATGCCCGCTATTGTACCGGTACGTCGAACTGTTATCTCGCCATGAAATACGACATGCGTCCAATGGGAACCCATCCGCACGAATGGTTCATGTTCCATGGAGCTCAGTTCGGCTATAAGCATGCCAATTACATGGCGTTGGAAAACTGGGTAAATGTGTACGACGGTGATTTGGGTACAGCCCTTTCCGATACCTATACATCGGATTCTTTCTTGTCAAACTTCAGTCGTAAGCAAGCCAAGCTCTTCGACGGCGTACGATGTGATTCAGGTGATGAATTTGAATTCATCGACCGGTTAATAGCTCGTTACAAAGAATTAGGTATCGATCCGCAGACGAAAACAATTATTTTCAGCAATGCACTCGACTTTGAGAAGGCGTTGCATATATTCGATTACTGCAAAGGTAAGATACGTTGTTCCTTCGGTATAGGGACAAACCTTACCAACGATACAGGATATCAGCCTTCAAATATTGTTATGAAACTGTCGCGTTGTAAGATGAATGTTAACCAGGAATGGCGAGAATGTGTTAAATTGTCAGATGATATGGGAAAACACATGGGAAGCAATGCAGAAGTTGAAGCTTGTTTGTATGAATTACGCTTAAAATAGCCTGCCAAATACTAATTTGTTGCTGAAATGAATAAAAAACTTTCATTTTATTTTGTAATGTCGAAATATTATCTACCTTTGCAAGCGTTTAAGACAAATAAAAGATAATAATGAGTACATTTCTTATACATATTTTGCTAGGCGGTATTATTATTCTATTGGTGCAACCAGTGGGAAGTGAGCCGTGTGCATGACGGTATAAGATTTATGATATAAAGCCTTTCTCACTTCTGGTGCGAAAGGCTTTTTGCTTGAATAAAACAATATAAAAGATATACGTTTATGAGCGACAGATTATTTATTTTTGATACGACATTGCGTGACGGGGAACAGGTTCCCGGTTGCCAGTTGAATACAGTCGAGAAAATTCAGGTAGCAAAGCAGCTCGAAGCTTTGGGAGTAGACGTAATTGAGGCGGGCTTTCCTATTTCCAGCCCGGGAGATTTCAATTCTGTAATCGAAATTTCGAAAGCAGTAACCTGGCCTACCATCTGTGCTTTGACACGTGCCGTACAGAAAGACATCGATGTGGCTGCCGAAGCATTGCAGTATGCAAAACACAAACGCATTCATACGGGTATCGGAACTTCAGATCCTCATATCAAGTATAAATTTAATTCCACTCGTGAAGAAATCATCGAACGCGCGGTAGCAGCCGTGAAATATGCTAAGAAGTATGTAGAAGACGTTGAGTTCTATGCAGAAGATGCCGGACGTACAGAAAATGAATATCTGGCTCGTGTCATAGAGGCTGTTATCAAGGCAGGAGCTACAGTCGTAAATATTCCCGATACAACTGGATATTGCTTGCCCGACGAGTATGGTGCCAAGATCAAATACTTGATAGATCATGTAGACGGAATCGACAAGGCAATCATTTCTACGCACTGTCATAACGACTTGGGCATGGCAACAGCCAATACCATCAGTGGAGTATTGAACGGTGCCCGTCAGGTAGAAGTAACCATCAATGGTATCGGCGAGCGTGCCGGAAATACAGCCCTGGAAGAAGTTGCCATGATTTTACGTTGCCATCACGGCATTGACATTGATACCAATATTAATACGCAGAAAATTTATCCTACCAGCCGAATGGTTTCCAGCCTGATGAACATGCCGGTTCAGCCAAACAAGGCTATTGTAGGACGCAATGCTTTTGCTCACTCTTCGGGAATTCATCAAGATGGAGTCTTGAAAAACGTGCAGACGTATGAAATTATCGATCCGAAAGATGTAGGTATCGACGATAATGCAATTGTACTGACAGCCCGCAGTGGTCGTGCGGCATTGAAACACCGTCTGCATGTACTGGGTGTTGAAATGAATCAGGAAAAGTTGGACAAGGTATACGAAGACTTCCTGAAACTTGCCGACAAGAAGAAAGACATTACTGATGATGATATTCTGGTACTTGCCGGAGCCGATCGCAATGTGAACCATCACATCAAGCTGGAATACCTTCAGGTGACCAGTGGTGTGGGAGTTCGTTCGGTTGCCAGCTTAGGACTGAATATTTCCGGCGAGCACTTTGAAGCAGCTGCAACCGGTAATGGTCCGGTAGACGCTGCCATCAAGGCTGTAAAACAGATTATCAAGCGCCAGATGACTTTGAAGGAATTTACCATTCAGGCTATCAGCAAGGGTAGTGATGATGTAGGTAAAGTTCACATGCAGGTAGAATACGACGGACAGATGTATTACGGTTTCGGAGCAAATACCGATATCATCGCGGCATCTGTAGAAGCTTATATAGATTGTATCAATAAATTCAGAAAATAATATAATGAGATTTTAAGTATGGCTAATACATTATTCGACAAAATATGGGATGCACATGTAGTGCAGAAAGTAGAGGAAGGACCTACTCAATTGTATATTGATCGCCTTTACTGCCATGAGGTGACAAGTCCTCAGGCATTTGCTGGTATGCGGGCTCGCGGATTGAAATGTTTCCGTCCGGAAAAGATTTACTGTATGCCCGACCATAATACTCCGACTCACGATCAGGACAAACCGATTGAAGATCCTATTTCTCGTACACAGGTGGATACACTTGCCAAGAATGCTGCCGATTTCGGTCTGACTCACTTCGGCATGATGAACAAGAAGAATGGTATTATTCATGTAGTTGGTCCGGAAAGAGGACTTACTCTGCCGGGAATGACCATCGTCTGCGGTGACTCACATACTTCTACTCACGGAGCTATGGGAGCTGTTGCCTTCGGTATCGGTACCAGTGAAGTGGAAATGGTTATGGCTTCTCAGTGTATTCTTCAGGCACGTCCGAAGACCATGCGCATCACTATCGACGGAAAACTGGGTAAAGGTGTAACAGCCAAAGATGTGGCGCTCTACATGATGTCGAAAATGACAACAAGTGGTGCTACTGGATATTTTGTTGAATATGCAGGCGAGGCTATCCGCAGCCTGACGATGGAAGGACGTCTTACCTTGTGTAACCTGAGTATCGAAATGGGAGCTCGTGGAGGTATGATTGCTCCGGATGAAGTTACCTTCGAATACATCAAGGGACGCGAATATGCTCCGAAGGGAGAAGAATGGGACAAGGCACTTGCTTACTGGAAAACGCTGAAGAGTGACGATGATGCGATATTCGATAAAGAAGTCCGTTTCGATGCAGCCGATATTCAGCCGATGATTACTTACGGAACCAATCCGGGTATGGGTATGGCTATTACCGATCATATTCCTACTACCGAAGGAATGAGCGATGTAGAGAAAGGTTCGTTCGAAAAGTCTTTGCACTATATGGGCTTCCAGCCGGGCGAATCGCTGTTGGGCAAGAAAGTTGATTATGTGTTCCTCGGAGCATGCACCAACGGACGTATCGAAGACTTCCGTGCGTTTGCCTCTATCGTGAAGGGACGTAAGAAAGCCGAAAACATCACGGCATGGCTTGTACCGGGATCGTGGATGGTAGACGAACAGATTCGTCAGGAAGGCTTGGACAAGATACTGGAAGAAGCAGGTTTCGAAATCCGCCAGCCGGGATGTTCGGCTTGTCTTGCCATGAACGACGATAAGATTCCGGCAGGAAAATATTCGGTTTCTACCAGCAACAGAAACTTCGAAGGACGTCAGGGGCCGGGTTCGCGTACTTTGCTTGCCAGCCCGCTGACAGCCGCTGCAGCTGCCGTAACCGGCGTGATAACCGATCCCAGAACACTTATGTAATCCGTAAAATTGTACATTTATTATGAAACAGAAATTCAACATCATAACCAGTACTTGTATCCCCTTGCCATTGGAAAATGTGGATACAGACCAGATTATTCCGGCACGTTTCCTGAAAGCGACTACCCGTGATGAAAAATTCTTCGGTGATAACCTTTTCCGCGACTGGCGTTATAATCCCGACGGATCGCTGAACAAAGATTTTGTGCTGAACGATCCTACATACAGCGGACAGATTCTGGTAGCCGGAAAGAACTTTGGTAGTGGTTCCAGCCGTGAACATGCCGCATGGGCCATCGCCGGATATGGTTTCCGCGTGGTCGTATCGAGCTTCTTTGCCGATATCCATAAAAATAACGAACTGAACAATTTCGTGTTGCCGGTAGTCGTAAGCGAAGGTTTCCTGAAAGAGTTGTTCGATTCTATTTATGCCGATCCGAAAACTGAGGTCGAAGTGAATTTACCGGAACAAACCATTACCAATAAGGCAACAGGTAAGTCGGAAAAGTTTGAAATCAATGCCTACAAGAAACATTGCTTGATGAACGGACTCGACGACATCGATTTTCTGGTAGAAAATAAAGATAAAATAGAAGCTTACGAAAAAGCTCGTAACTAATTAAACAATTTCAATGAACAATCATCCGAGAATAGAAATCATGGATACCACACTCCGCGACGGTGAGCAGACCAGCGGAGTGTCCTTTGTGCCCCATGAAAAATTAATGATAGCCCGTTTACTGCTGGAAGACTTGAAAGTCGACCGTATCGAAGTGGCTTCGGCTCGTGTTTCCGAAGGTGAAGCCAAGGCAGTAAAAATGATTTGCGACTGGGCTGCTCGTCGGGGGATGTTATCTCGGGTAGAAGTGTTGGGGTTTGTCGACGGAAAGATTTCTGTCGACTGGATTTACAATGCGGGATGCCGGGTGATCAATCTGCTGACGAAAGGATCGGAAAAGCACTGTAAGTTTCAGCTGAAGAAGACGTTGGAACAGCATCTGGCAGATATTCGGCAGGTAGTGAGCTATGCCCATGAAAAAGGCATGGATGTGAATGTCTATCTCGAGGACTGGAGTAACGGCATAAAAGATTCTCCCGATTATGTATTCGGACTGATGGACGGATTGCAAGATTGCGGCATCAAGCGTTTTATGTTGCCCGATACATTGGGTATCCTCAATCCGTTGCAGGTTATCGAGTATATGCGGAAGATGAAAAAGCGTTATCCCGATGTGCATTTTGATTTTCATGCGCATAACGATTACGACCTTGCAGTGAGCAATGTGCTGGCAGCCGTGCTGAGCGGTGTCAAAGGATTGCATACTACCATCAACGGTTTGGGTGAGCGTGCGGGAAATGCGCCGCTGGCCAGTGTGCAGGCAATCTTGAAAGATCATTTCCATGCAATTACCAATATCGACGAGAGTCGTCTGAATGTGGTCAGCCGTCTGGTTGAATCTTATTCGGGTGTGACCATCCCTGCCAATAAGCCGATTGTAGGCGACAGTGTATTTACGCAGGTGGCCGGCGTACATGCCGATGGAGACAACAAGAACAATTTGTATTGCAACGATCTGCTTCCGGAACGTTTCGGCAGAATACGTGAATATGCGTTGGGAAAGAACTCCGGCAAGGCGAATATCCGGAAGAATCTGGAAAGCCTGGGACTGGAGCTGGACGAGGAGTCGATGAAGAAAGTGACCGACCGCATTATCGAGTTGGGCGACCGTAAGGAGCAGGTTACGCAGGAAGATTTGCCTTACATCATATCCGATGTGCTGAAGCACGACACCACAACCAATAAGGTGAAACTGCTGAGTTATTTTGTCACGCTGGCAAAAGGACTGAAACCGATGGCAACCTTGAGTATCGAAATCGACGGAAAGGTTTATCAGGAAAGTTCTTCCGGCGATGGACAGTACGATGCCTTTGTACGTGCGTTGCGTAAGATTTACAAAGACATCTTAGGACGTACCTTCCCGATGCTCGTGAACTATGCGGTCACCATCCCTCCCGGCGGACGTACGGATGCCTTTGTGCAGACAGTCATTACCTGGAACTATGAGGACAGGGAGTTTCGTACCCGCGGCTTTGATGCCGACCAGACGGAAGCGGCTATCAAGGCGACAATTAAAATGCTTAACATTATAGAAGAATCAAAAAAATAAAGAACTATGGATTTTAAAATAGCTGTATTGCCAGGCGACGGAATCGGTCCTGAAATCTCTGTTCAGGGCGTGGACGTGATGTCGGCTGTGTGTGAGAAATTTGGACATAAAGTAAGCTACGAATATGCGCTGTGCGGTGCGGATGCCATCGACAAGGTGGGAGATCCGTTTCCGGAAGCAACTTATGAAATATGTAAGAATGCCGATGCTGTATTGTTCTCGGCTGTAGGCGATCCGAAATTTGATAACGATCCGACTGCGAAGGTTCGTCCGGAACAGGGATTGCTCGCCATGCGTAAGAAATTGGGATTGTTTGCCAATATCCGTCCGGTTCAGACATTCAAATGCCTGTTGCATAAGTCACCTTTACGTGCCGAACTGGTAGAAGGTGCCGACTTCCTTTGCATCCGTGAGCTGACCGGTGGTATGTATTTCGGTGAAAAATACCAAGACAACGACAAGGCTTACGATACCAACATGTATACTCGTCCCGAAATTGAACGAATCCTGAAGGTTGGTTTCGAATATGCCATGAAACGTCGTAAGCATCTGACGGTAGTCGACAAGGCAAATGTGCTGGCCTCTTCTCGTCTGTGGCGTCAGATTGCACAGGAAATGGCTCCTTCTTATCCAGAGGTAACTACTGACTATATGTTTGTAGACAACGCTGCCATGCGTATGATTCAGGAACCTACCTTCTTCGATGTAATGGTTACAGAAAATACATTCGGAGATATCCTGACCGATGAAGGTTCTTGCATCAGCGGCTCTATGGGATTGTTGCCTTCGGCTTCTACCGGTGAAAGCACTCCGGTGTTCGAACCTATTCACGGTTCATGGCCACAGGCTAAGGGATTGAATATTGCCAATCCGTTGGCACAGATTCTGTCCGTTGCCATGTTGTTCGAATACTTTGATCTGAAAGAGGAAGGTGCACTGATTCGTAAGGCAGTCGATGCTTCACTCGACGAATGTGTACGTACTCCCGAAATTCAGGTTGAGGGCAAGCCTAAATATGGAACCAAGGAAGTGGGTGCATGGATTGTCGATTACATCAAAAAAGCCTGATTCGTTTCGGGTGCTGAAATTGAATGATAAGAATAAAAAGAGGCTGTATCAAGATGAAAAGCTGAGACAGGCTTACTTATAATCTATAAGTTACAACATAAAAATCTCCTACTTTAGTCTTTTTTT
>FR887759.1 GCA_000432735.1 Bacteroides sp. CAG:443 | reverse complement strand
CATCTCAATTCATTTTGAGACGGCCTCTTCACCGTTTGGGAGTATTGATACGACTCTTTATTTGTCTTTGTAAAGCTTTCTTGATTTTAATTTTAAGGTTTATCTTTACCCCAATTGGGGCTCTGCTTGTTTAATTGTTTTCTCTACGTATTGGCACTATAAAACAGGCAAGAGGTATTTTACTATCTTTTCTTCTTTGCGGAATCATTTAATTTTCATTACTTTTGTCCGACTCGCTGAAAATAATGTTATGAAAAAACTTTTAAATATTCTTTCTCTTCTGTTTGTTAGTCTTTTAGCTCATGCTCAGCTAAACTGTACCTTTACGCATTATTCGCAGGAAAACGGTTTGTCGGAAAATTCGGTTATGGATATGGTGCAAGACCATGACGGAATGATATGGTTTGCTACTTGGGATGGCATTAATCGTTTCAATGGTTATGACTTTAAAGTTTATAAGGCTCGTAAGGAAAATGATATGCTTTGGAGTTCCAATCGTGTAGATCACTTACAGGTGGATAAGCAAGGAGATGTATGGTGCATTACTTACGATGGCAGGGCGTTTCGCTTTGATAAGCGGATGGAAACTTTTACCGAAGTACCTGCCGATGGTATAGGAAAGGAACTGGTTATTAATTCTATCTTGCCACTCGGTAATGGAACGGTGTGGTTGCTTACTGATAGAAATGGAGGTATCAGAGTGGTTCCTGATAAAAAAACGGGAAAATTTACTTCCAAAATCTATCTGTCGACTACAAACAAGGAGAAAGGAATTGCCATCAATACTATTTATCTGGATGCGAATAACAGGGAATGGTTGCTGACGCAAGATGGGTTATTTGCAATAGATGGTGCAAGTGGAAAAAGATCTTCTTTTTTTGTACATACGCGGCTTGAGGCTGGTCATACGGGACAATCTTTTTTTTCGGCAACTTCTGTGAACGAACACGTTTATTTCACTTCCAGTTACGGACGAGTTTGGAAGTACTCGTTGAAAGATGCTTCTTTCGAGCTGAAAGAATTATCGGTGAAAGATGATATTATAGCCATTCACCAGTTGCCGGGCAATAAGCTTATAATGGCTACCCGTACATCGGGCTTTATAGTGGGCAATGCAGCACTGGATAGCCTGACATATTATAATCCGGTCGATAAATTCGATTTCATGCAGTATCCGATACGGTCTATGTATGTTGATAGTTGCCATGAGGTATGGTTTGAAGTAAAAAAGATTGGTGGTGTCTGCCATTTCAATCCGTTTACTCAAATATTCAAGGTAGAACAGATTGCGGTGGAGCAGGAACCTGGCAATGCACCCAGGTTTGCCATTTGTGAAGACGGTCAGGGAAATTTGTGGGTACATCCGGAAGGAGGAGGTTTGTCGTGGTTTGATCGGAAAAATAACCGTCTGCAGCCTTTTTATAATGAGGCCGGTACCGATTCATGGCGCTTTTCCAATAAGTTGCATGCCATGATGCTTGACCATCAGGGTAACTTATGGTTGGGAACGCACTCCAAGGGACTGGATAAAGTAACGTTCTTTAAAAATAAATTTCGTTCGTTTAAGCCTTTCGATTGTAATTATGATACCAATGCCAATCAGGTACGAGCCTTGTGCGAGGATTCCCGGAAGCAGCTTTGGATTGGTACACGCGACAGCAAAATCTCGGTTTATTCACTCGACTTTCATTTTCAGGGTTATCTCACTACTGATGGACGGATTTCTACTTCAGGAACACCTTTTAAAGGATCGGCCTATAAAATAATAGAAGATTCACATAAGCATATCTGGATTGCTACTAAGGGGAATGGATTGCTTCAGCTCATTCCTCAGGGAAACACATACAAAGTGAATCATTATGTATATAATGCCAGCAATATTTACAGCCTGAGTCATAACAGTGTTTACGATTTGTGTGAAGATAGCTTTGGACGTATCTGGGTCGTTACGTTTGGCGGAGGCATCAACTATATAGAAATACAAGACGATGGCAGCGTACGCTTTATTAACTCTCACAATAACCTGAAATCGTATCCGATAGAACGTTGTTATAAGGTGCGCCGTATACGTCAGGACGGAAAGGGAACCTTGTGGGTAGCAACTTCCAACGGATTGTTGTCGTTCAGTGAGAAATTTGCACGACCTGATGATATAAATTTTCATTTGTACGTCAGTACGCCTGGGCAGCAGGAAACTTTGACTTGTAACGATATATACGATATTTTGCTTACGCACGATAGACAACTGTTTTTTGCTACGTTTGGTGGTGGATTGAATGAACTGACACATATCGACAATCTGGGTAATGCACGGTTTGTTTCGTATGGTACCAAGGATGGCCTTCCTACGGACGTACTATTCTCGCTTGCCGAAGACAAGGACGGTAATATTTGGATGGGTTCGGAAAGCGGATTGAGTAGGATGAATAAGGCAAAACGTCATTTTGACAATTTCCTGAAGCAGGAAATTGGTGAGGAGTTGCTATTCGAGGAAAGTACGGCGATTGCTTCGACTGATGGACGTCTGCTGTTTGGAACAAACAGAGGACTCTTATCCTTTGTACCAGGACATATCCGAAAAAATGCTTATATTCCTGAGATTGTTTTTTCTGGTTTGAAGATAGACAATCAAGTGATTGTTCCAAAGCCCGGTTCTGTTTTGCCGGAGTCGTTAAACAGCTTGTCGCATCTTACGCTCTCTCATAAAGAGAATACCGTAACGTTATCGTTTGCAGCACTGGATATGAGTTTTCCCGAAAATGTGAAGTATGCGTATATACTCGAGGGCTTCGACAAAGAGTGGAACTATGTAGGTAAACAGCGTACGGCTACGTATACCAATCTGCCTAAGGGAGATTATGTGTTCCGTGTCAAATCGACCAATGGGGCAGGTATCTGGGTAGAGAACGAACATACGCTGAATATTACTGTAAAGCCCTCGTTTTGGGAAACGCCTTACGCTTATGTCCTATATGTACTGGTGTTTATATTCGTTCTATTGGGAGGAGCTTATATTCTGTTCTTGATTTATCGCCTGAAGCATGAGGTATCTGTTGAGCAGCAGGTTACAGATATGAAGTTACGTTTCTTCACCAATATTTCACACGAGCTCCGTACGCCACTTACACTGATAGAAGGACCGCTGGAATATATCTTGAAACGTGCGGATTTAAGCAAGGAAGTACGTGAGCAATTGCAGGTGGTAGAACGCAATACTCACCGCATGCTGAGGCTGGTCAATCAGATTCTGGATTTCCGTAAGATACAGAACCATAAGATGAAACTTTCGGTCGAGCAGATTGATATCGTATCGTTTGTACACAATATTATGGAAAATTTTGAATCGGTGGCAGAATCGAATAAGATTGATTTTTTATTTGAGAGTGAGCAACTGGAATTGAAATTATGGGTAGATGCCGATAAAGTAGAGAAAATTGTGTTCAATCTCTTGTCGAATGCATTTAAGTATACACAGCCGGGGAAAACCATTACCGTATTTGTACACGATAATGAAAAAAGCGTAACAGTAGGCGTACAGGATCAGGGAATCGGTATTCCGGAAAACAAGAAAAATTCTTTGTTTGTGCGTTTCGAAACGTTGCTCGACAAGAATTTGTTCAATCCGAATAGTTCGGGCATCGGGCTTTCACTTGTGAAAGAGCTGGTGGAAATGCATCACGCTACCATACGTGTAGAAAGTAAAGTAGGAGAGGGAAGTTGCTTTATGGTAGATTTCCTGAAGGGGAAAGAACATTATGGCGAAGATGTAGAATTTGTCTTGTCCGATAATGTAGAAGTAGTAGATGCTATTAGCAAGCAGGAAACGCCGGATGGTGTGGTGACCGTTGCAGAAACTTCCACATCTGGGACTGCTCCCTCTGAAACTTCTTTTGAAAAGACCATGCTTCTTGTCGAAGACAATCTGGAACTGAGGTTCTTCTTACGCAGCATATTCAGCTCTCGTTTTCGTATCATAGAAGCTGCCAATGGGGTGGAAGGTATGGAAAAAGCTGTGAAGTATATCCCCGATATCATTATCAGCGATATCATGATGCCCGAAAAAGATGGTATTACACTGGTCCGTGAATTGCGAGAGGATTTGACTACCAGTCATATACCTATAGTGCTGCTTACGGCGAAGACTGATATCGATACCAAGCTCCAGAGCTTGAAATTAGGTGCCGACAGTTATATTACTAAGCCTTTTAGTGCCACTTACCTTGAGGCTCGTGTGGACAATCTGCTGGCCCGTCGTCAGAAACTGCGTCAGTTCTATTGTGAGCACTTAATGGATCCTGATTCTCCTGAGGTTACCAATGAAGAAGAGGAAGTAGACATGATGTCGCAGCAGGATCGGCGGTTTCTCGACCAGCTGACAGAGTTTATGGAGCGTAACATCGACAACGGAGATCTGGTGATTGATGATCTGGTGCACGAGATGGCAGTAAGTCGTTCAGTCTTTTTCAAAAAATTGAAGTCGCTGACGGGACTTGCTCCGATAGAATTTGTTAAAGAAATACGTGTAAAACGTGCTGCTCAGCTTATTGAGACGGGAGAGTTCAATATGACTCAGATCTCGTACATGGTAGGTATCAACGATCCGCGTTATTTCAGTAAATGCTTCAAGCAGCGTTTTGGTATGACACCTACCGAATATAAGGATAAACAGAAAAAATAGATAGTGGATTGTTTTTTATTGGTAAGCTTTTTAAATGTCATTTTAGCAACGATGAACGATTAATCTGAAAGTTTATATATTTATTAAGAGATAAAGAAAAAGAGATCGTCTCAAAATAGAATTACAAAAGTAAAAATCTTATAGATTGCAACTTAGAAGTAAAAAATCTCCTGCTTTTAGTCCTGTAATTAAAGAAAACAAAGACTGAAGTAGGAGATTTTTATGTTGTAACTTATAGATTATAAGTAAGCCTGTCTCAGCTTTTCATTTTGATACAGCCTCTTCTTAGATTTTGTAGTTGTAGGCTATTATTTGTTGATCTGTCATTTAACAATATTACAACATTGTATGCGGTATCTGTTTGGCTTTAGAATGGATATCCGATAGCAAAATGAATACCCATGCCGTCTTTGAACCGGGGAATGTTGTAATACTTGGAGATACCCGTTTCGTAAGGTACGTGAAGGGCGATTCCCCAGTCGAGGCGGAGCACGAGGAATGACAGGTCGTAGCGGATGCCCAAACCGGTGCCTAGTGCAATGCTATCAAAGAATTTGTTGAAGCTGAATTCGGCATCCGGACGGGCTTCATCCTTGCGCATCAGCCATACGTTGCCGGCATCCAGAAAGACGGCTCCGTTCAGGTTGCCGCCGAACAAGCTCGACAAGATACGGAAACGGTACTCCAGATTGGCTTCCAGTTTAATGTCACCTGTTTCGTCGACGTACGAATAGGTGGAACTTTCTGCCGGATGAAAGCGGCCCGGACCGATGGAACGTACCGTAAAGGCACGGATACTGTTGGCACCTCCTACGTAGAACTGTTCGCTGTAGGGAGCGATGGTCTTGTTTCCGTACGACCAAATAACTCCTGCCATGAAGCGGGCTGCTATCTGCTGTTTGTCGCTGATGTAATACAACGGGCGTATCTCGCTTGAGATTTTCATAAACTGTGCAAAAGGTGTTCCGAGGAACTTCTTGTCCTTCTCTTTTAGGCTTCGTCCGAAGGCTGCATAAATAAGGGAGGTGACGTTTCCTGCCGAGGTAAAGGAGTTTTCCCACCACAGGCGCATCCGGCGCTGCTGCCAGGAGTTGTCGTAGGTAAAGGTATAGGTCACCGATGGGATGAACTGGTCGTCCAGACTGTGGAACAGCATCGGGTTGGCTTCTGCTATGGAGTCGAAGGCTGCCGTGCGGTGTTGCAGGTGGTTGAATGCCAGATGAAGCGGCGTGACAGTGTGCTTCATGCTGCGTGAGGGCTGGAAGCTGTACGCAACGCTTCCTCCGAAGGAAAGCATCTTGAAGTAACGGGCACGATTCACTTGTTCGGCATAAATTTTAAAGTTGGTTTGCGAAGGGAAACGGAAAGGGTCGATACGGTAACGTACCCACGGCAGTACGAGGCGGGGAAACTCCAGCGACAATGCCGCTCCCAGTTCATAGGAGTTCATGACCGATTTATCGCCGTCTACGGTAGAACTCGTTTGCCATTCA
>FR887758.1 GCA_000432735.1 Bacteroides sp. CAG:443 | reverse complement strand
ATCGATTCATTGCCCGACCGTTGCAGGGAAGTGTTTCTGCTGAACAAACGGGATGGCATGAAGTATAAAGACATAGCCGACAAGTTTCATATCTCCGTTCATACGGTTGATAACCATATACAGAAAGCACTTCGACTGATACGTGAGGGAGCATATAAAGTATATACTTTCTTTTTCGGCTAAAATTAGCCTGTTGGCAATAGTGAATTTCAGCATTTGTACAGTCTTATCTATGAAACTTAAAATCGAAGAAGTATGAAAGATTTAGAAGAAAAATGTCTCCGGTTCGTGCTGAAGCATTACCGTGTAAATAAACTTGATACACAGAAGGCATTGCAGACTTTTAAGCACAAACATGCTATACTCGAAAGCAAGTCAGGCTCTCGTTCGTATGTGATGGCTTTTGCGGGGATTGCTGCTGCCGTACTTTTGGTGTTTGTCATAAAGATATACTTGTTTACTGATGCGAAATGGACGGAGATTACGGCATACGAGCATCCGGTCGATTGCCTGTTGCCGGATAGTTCTGCCGTAATGCTCTATCCTCATTCTTCCATCCGCTATTGTTCTCGTGAATATTTGTCTGTCCGTCGGGATGTCCGTCTACGGGGAAAGGCTTCGTTTCGGGTTCGTCATCATGCTGCCCGACCGTTTACGGCAAGTGGCAGATTGTCGGAAGTAAGGGTTTTAGGAACTCGCTTCCTGCTGGATGAAAGCCGGAATGATACGGCATTTGTACATGTTGAGGAGGGAAAAGTACAGTATACGGCTGTAGGACAACCGAATGCAGTGATTCTGACACGTGGAATGAGGGCGCAGGTTGTCAAAGGACAACGGAAACCTCAAGTACTTACGCAGGGAGTACAGACACGTAAAGGTAGCTTTGTGTTCAGCAATACGCCTTTGCAAAAGGTGCTCGATGAGCTTTCCAGATATTACAATGTCCGTCTGACAGCTGACAATACGGATAAACGGCTGACTGCCAATTTCAATTCCCGAAGCTTGGATGAAATAATCGAGATAATAGAAAAGGTGCTGAAAGTAAAAATTGAAAAGAAGAAGTGATGAGAACATTTTTCTGTGCAGTTCTGCTGTGTCTGCATGTGGCGGCGAATGCTTCGTCCGAATCCACAGAAATGAAGAAAGCGATAGATACCATGCAGGAGGTATATCATGTAAGTTTTGTATACGATTCTGCTTTGGCTGATGTGACGCCTGCGGGCAGACCGTTGCCCGACAAGACACTGACGGAGAATCTGAATATTGTTTTTGGCGGGACTGGTATCAAGTGGGAAATCAAGGATGAATATGTGCTGCTGTTCAGGCAGAACAAGTATACCTTTTCGGGTTATGTCTGTCAGGATAATGGTGAATCACTGATTAATGTGACGGTGTATGACAAGACTACGCGTACCGGAACACTGACCGATGAGCATGGCTTTTTCAGTATTACCTTACCCGAGGGGAAGCATGTGCTTCGTGTTTCTTATATCGGCTATGAAGAGGTGGTAAAGGAACTCGATTTGCAGTCTGATTATTTTGGAACCATTTATCTGAAGGAAAGCACAACTGCACTGGCAGGTGTGGAGGTTACAGCTAATCTGAATGATCCGCTTTTTACCACTCAGACCGGAAAGGTTTCTTTTACTCCCGAATTGCTGAATACGGAATTCTCACTGTTGAGTTCTCCGGATCTTGTCAAGTCCATTCAGAACTTGCCGGGTGTTTCTTCCGGCACGGAATTGCTTTCCGGGCTGTATGTACATGGCGGGCGGAATGATGAGAATATGTTTTTGCTGGACGGTACTCCGTTGTATCAGGTCAATCATCTGGGCGGATTGTTTTCGGCATTCAATACGGACGTGGTGAAGAATGTAGACTTCTATAAGAGTGGTTTTCCGGCGCGTTATGGAGGAAGAACGGCGTCGGTCATCGATGTTCGTACCAAGGAGGGGGACATGAAAGAATATCATGGCACTTTTTCCATCGGACTGCTGGATGGCAGGTTCCAGTTTGAAGGACCTGTCATCAAAGATAAGACTTCGTTTAGTTTTGGTATGCGAAGGAGCTGGATGGATCTGCTGACCACACCTGCCTTGTGGATAGCGAATCGAAGTTTTTCAGATAAAAATATTAAGACCCGTTATGCTTTCCACGATATCAATGCTAAAATTACGCATCGGTTTTCCGATCGGAACAAGTTGTCGCTCAGCGTATATTCAGCCCGCGATCTGTTCAAGTCGAGAGTGCTGCAACAGTTTCCGGAAGGATATATGTTCCAGAAGTACGAGGAACGGGATGAGAATACATTCCATATCCGTTGGGGCAACTTGTCGGTCGGATTGAACTGGAACGGTCAGCTTACGCCTAAACTATCGGGTAATGTATCACTGGTGTATGCCCGTAATCTGGCAAAGTATAGTTTCCTGTCGGATGAAAGCTATTATGAACAAGACAAGAGGGTGTCGATGGAACGGATGCAAAGAAGCAATTATTCGACGATTGATGATGTGGGTTACCGGATGGAGTTCAGTTATCGTCCGGCTGCGAGTCATCATATTCGTCTGGGTAGCAACTATTTGTTTCATTTGTATCATCCGCAGCGTATCGCTTCGCAGGATATAAGGGAAACGGCAGGGATTGCCGATACCTTGTCGTCGGAGGGTGAAGGTCATTATCGGGGGAGTGAAATCTCTTTTTATGTGGAAGATGATATGCAGCTGACCGAAAAGCTGCGGGTAAATGCGGGTCTGCATGCTGTCTTGTATCGGGTTACGGGAGCGACTTATCATTCCTTGGAACCGAGATTGTCGGTCGGTTACCGGCTTTTCGATTGGGCTACCTTGAAGGCTTCTTATACTGAAATGAGTCAGTTTGCCCATCAGCTTTCGAACTCTTACTTGAATCTTCCTACCGACTGCTGGGTTCCTTCTACCAGTCGCATACGTCCGATGCGTTCACGTCAGGTGGCGGGAGGCATTTATATGAAGCTTCCATGGAATTTGAGCATGGACATAGAAGGCTATTTCCGTACCACCGACCGGATGCTGGAATATGATACCGGTGGTAGCCTGACACTTCCTGCCGATAATTGGGAGAAATGGGTGAGGGTAGGCAAAGGAAAATCGTATGGCTTGGAAGCCTCACTGGCGTACCGTCACGCAAAGAATGTCTTTCAGGCCAGTTATACGCTGTCGTGGAGTAAGCAGAAATTCGAAGATTTTTACCCCGACTGGTATGCCAGCAAGTTTGACAACCGTCATAAGCTGAACCTGATGTTCCGTCATAAGTTTAATAACCGTATCGATGCGTACGCAGCATGGACTTTCCGTAGTGGCGATCGGGCTACTGTGCCTATGCAGTATGTAGAAAATCCTTCTCTGCCTGGAACCGTCCAGCCGTCTGATGCGGCAGGAAGCTGGGTCTACGAAAAGCCGAACAATATTACCCTGCCAGCCTATCATCGGCTGGATGTAGGCATCAATTTCCGGCGGACTACCAAACGAGGTTTCGAACGTATCTGGAATATCAGTATTTACAATGCCTATTGCCGGATGAATGCTTTCTATACTCAAGTAGAACGGCAGGCCGATGGTAGTTTCAGAGGCAAGGCGATAGGACTGTTTCCTGTGATTCCTTCTTTCAGTTATACTTTAAAATTCTAATAAGGATGATGGTAAAATATATTTCTTTCATGATTATATTTGGGGTATCCTTACTGTTTACATCTTGCGTATATCATTTCGATCTGGATGAGGCGGAAGGAATCCCTAAGTTAGTTGTATACAGTTATCCCGGGAGTGGAGATACAACCGTGGTACGTCTTTCACGAAGTCTTCCAGTCACAGGCAAGGGGGAAATCGTTTCCGGTTTGACAGGGACGGATGTCCGGCTGGAAGTAAACGGTACACCTGTCGGCCTGTTGTGGACGGACAAAGCTTTACCGGGTGTTCCCGCCAAAAGTTATTATACGGTGCAGAGATACGAGGAAGGCGATTGTATCCGACTTACAGCTTCTGCTGAAGGCTTGGAAACAGTTTCGTCTGTTACGACAATTCCAGCTCCGTTTCCGTTGAATTCTGTTCATATGGAACGAAAGCCATCCGATCCTGGTACGCTTCAGTTTCAGATAAACTTTACCGATGAGGCAAGTACAGTAAACTATTATGCCGTAACGGTGAAAGAAAGAGCGAAGTACTGGAAAGATGGAGATTCACGGGTGTATTATGACAAAGAATATACTGCATATATGGATTGGGACGATGAACCGCTCCTGAAGGTTTCAGCCGGTTTGGATGAAATTCTTATAGGCGACTATACCTATTATGAGCAGTTGTATATTTGGAGCGATGAGAAGATTCAAGGGAAGAATTACACACTTCGACTGAACAAGACTTATATATCCGATTATGAAACCTCTATTCAGGATGAAGTTTATACAAACAGGAAACAATATAAGGTTTGCTTGTATAGTTTGTCGGAAGAGTTCTATCATTATCTGAAGTCGATGAATGAACAAGTAAACAATAAATTGGGAGAATCGGAATTGGCTCCTGTACGCCCTACCTATACCAATGTAGCAAATGGACTGGGACTGGTAGGGGGTTGCCGGATGATACAAACGGAATGGATGGATAGTGTGGAAGAATAAGTTAGAAGTAATTGATTAAACACAAGAATTGATTGTATGATAAAGCGTTTGACTGTTCTTTTATTATTGCTTAGTGGGTGGCTGGTTACTTACGGACAGACAGGTCGGTCCTCAGGCCTGACAATTTATGGAGGAAAGGATATGGTAAGTTATGATATGGTTCCTCCATCAGCCGGGTTACCTCCTTTTGATACCGGGAATACTTATTTTGATTCCAGATTCTCTTTAGGTTTCGGTTATCGTTGGCGGTTGAAGCCGATTGATTCCCGATGGTTTTTCGATCTTGCAATAACAGCCGGATATCATCGTTATAAGTATGGATTAAGCTATCTCTCTCCGGCCGAGAACATAACTTATGCGGGAAATGCAGGAGTTTGCAATTTGTTGTCGGTCTCTCTCTCCGGAAGTGTGGGATATTATTTGTATAAAGGCTTGAATTTGTCTGTAGGAGTAGAATCTGCTTATTATTTTTATGATAAAAATTTTGTGAATGTACCAGTGTTTGCACGTTTGGGTTATGACTTTGGTTGTATGGAAATTGCCATACAATATAAGCGGGGAATAACCCGGAAATTCGATTTATTCCCTTTTGTAAACAACCGTTTGTCTGGCTGGGAATTGATGGTATACATACCTTTGTCTAAAAGAAACACAAATTAGTTACTCTTCTTTTTTCTTGAAATATTCATACCCGATGCGGCAGTACAGGCATTTCTTCAGGTCACAGTAATTCTTTTTGAGCTGAATCAGTGCCTGACTGTCGCCTGCATGTAAGGCCTCCAGTCCACATTCTTTCCACATGCGGATGATATAATTGTTTTCCGGCTTCAATTCCTCCAGCAGTTGAGTGGCACGCAGGCACAAAGCATCGTTTGACTTGTGCTTGCCGTAGGCATAAAGAAATGGGACTACCGTATTGATGATAAGCAAATCGGTTGAGCTTTGGCTGATGGTTTTGGGATGCGAAGGAGAGGGAGTACCGAATGTATAGTGTGTCAGCCAGTATTCCGAAGTTCCCCCTTTCAGGAGATTGCGCAGCTCTTTCAGCGATTCCGTTTCCATCAGTTGCGAGAACAAACCTTGCGAACGGTGGTACAGGCAGGCAAGCTGTGCGATACGGATATGCGGAAAGTTGCCCGGACGCAGGCGAAGCAGGCGCCAGCGGCAGTCGGAAGAAGGTTGCAGACCGAATTTCTGCTTCAGATAATTGTATTCCTTGATTATATCTTCCGTATACGCATCAACCGGTAACTCTTGCAGAAGGCCTGCTTGTCCGAAGAAAAAAGCCTCTATCTGAAACAGATTATCGCGGTGTTTGTTGACCGCTGCCAGCGGAATATTCTTTGCCCATACTTCGAAGGCATCGCTGTTGACACCGAATCCGAAATTACGTGCCAACGTAATGAAAAACACATTTTCCCAGTCGTGGTTGTATTCTTGCAAGAGCTTTTCTATGTGTTGCGTTTTGTGCTCGAAACGTTCCACCTGAAGAGTGGACAGCCAGCTATGCAACAGGAAGGACGGAAGTTGGGGGATAATGCGGAAACAGGCCGGATAGCGATCGGCACGGATCAGCTCTTCATAATTTTTCAGCAAATAAGGCGGGTAGTGCAGTTCCATTTGTGGAATCACCTCTCCATTACTTCGCGTGGGAGTAGCGTCAATGTCCGAAGCCACGTGCAGGATAACCGAGTCGTATGCCGGATCAAGGTGATGATTGTGGCGAAACCAGTCGGAAGCCTGCTGGTGTATTTCAATGTTTCCCACCCAGGTTACATCGTTTATCTTGATTTTTGCATTGAAAAAATCCGGTCCGGCGTGCATGTTTGCCAGTCCCGGGTCAATGATTTCAATCGGTTGTCCGTCGGTAGTCTGCAAAGGTTTCAGTGCGAAAAGCTTGTGTTTCCACACATAGTGCAAGAGTTCTTCCATGTTAATGAGGTGTAAATGTTCGCTAAATGTAATGATTAATAACGAAAAACGTTATCTTTGTGCCTAAAATAATTTGAGATTTATGAAGATAGCATTAATAGGATATGGTAAGATGGGTAAGGAAATCGAAAAGATTGCAATTGCCCGCGGACACGAGATTGTAAGTATTATTGATATAAACAACCGTCAGGATTTTGCTTCAGAAGCTTTTCGTTCGGCTGATGTAGCAATTGAATTTACAGCTCCTTCGGTAGCTTATGGAAACTGTCTGGAAGCTTTCAAGAATGGTGTGAAAGTGGTATCGGGCAGTACCGGCTGGATGAATGAGCATGGTGAGGAAATGCGCCGTTTGTGTACAGAAGAAGGAAAGACCCTTTTCTGGTCGTCCAATTTCAGTCTGGGTGTGGCCATTTTCTCTGCGGTCAACAAATACCTGGCAAAGATTATGAATAACTTCCCCAATTACGATGTGTCGATGGTAGAAACTCACCATATTCACAAACTGGATGCTCCGAGTGGAACAGCTATAACACTGGCCGAAGGTATTCTGGAGAACTTAGACAGAAAGAACAAGTGGGTAATGGGTACACTCACGGCTCCGGATGGTACAGTAAGCGGAACAACCGAATGTGCTGCCGACGAACTGCCTATCAGCGCTATTCGTGAAGGAGAGGTTCCGGGTATCCATACCATTCGTTATGAGTCGGAAGCCGATTCGATTATCATCACTCACGATGCAAAGAACCGTAAGGGATTTGCTTTGGGTGCAGTGCTGGCTGCCGAATATACGGCAAACCATGAAGGATTTTTAGGTATGAACGATTTATTTCAGTTTTAAGTTATGATACAGGCCTCACGTAAGCAGTGGATAAAGTTTGGCATCGTACTGGTGCTGTACCTGATTTTTCTGATCTGGTTGCAGAGCTGGCTGGGACTGATTGTAGTTCCTTTTATCTTCGATGCTTATATTTCAAAGAAAATTCCATGGACTTGGTGGAAGAAATCGAAAAATAAGACCGTCTTGACTGTCATGAGCTGGGTGGATGCAATTGTCTTTGCACTGGTAGCCGTGTATTTTGTCAATCTTTATTTCTTCCAGAACTACGTTATACCGTCGTCTTCACTCGAAAAATCGTTACTGGTAGGCGACTACTTGTTTGTCAGCAAGATGAGTTACGGAGCACGTATTCCGCAGACTCCGCTTCACATGCCGCTCACGCAGCATACGCTTCCGATATTCAACTGCAAGTCGTACCTCGACTGGATACATTGGGACTATAAGCGTGTCGGTGGGCTGGGAAAGGTAGAATTGAATGACATTGTGGTGTTCAATTTCCCTGCCGGCGACAGCGTAGCGACAGCTGTTCCTGCCGAAGACTTGTATCGCTTGAGTTATCAGGCTGGACAGCAGCTTTCACAGCCGGTGGATATGTCGCGTCTGACACTGGAGCAGCAGCGTCAGGTGTACGATTTCTATTATCAGGCGGGACGCAAGTATATCGATGAGAACCCGCAGACCTACGGTAAGATTATTACACGTCCGGTCGACCGTCGTGAGAATTATGTAAAGCGCTGTGTCGGATTGCCTGGACAAACATTGCAGATAAAAAACCGTATTATCTATCTGGATGGAAAAGCCAACAAGGAACCTGATAATGTACAGTATCGTTATTTCGTGAAGACCAAGGGAATGCTCCCCGATGATTTGTGTCACGAACTGGGTATCAGTCAGGAGGACTTGTCGATGTATTATACTGAAGAATCGGTGTATAACATGCCGCTGACGGAGAAAGCTAAAGCTGCTTTGCTGGCTCGGAAGGATTTGGTGGTATCTATCGAAAATACACCCGATGACGATGCGGGAGGATTGTATCCGGTAAACAAGCTGACGGGTTGGACAGTCGACAATTATGGACCAATCTGGATTCCAAAGAAAGGCGCAACAATTGACTTGACACTGGATAACCTGCCTATGTACGAGCGTCCTATCAAGAACTATGAAGGAAACTCGCTGGAAGTGAAGGATGGTAAAATCTATATCAACGGGCAGGAAACGACGAAGTATACCTTCAAGATGGATTATTACTGGATGATGGGCGATAACCGCCATAATTCTGCCGATTCACGTTTTTGGGGATTTGTTCCCGAAGACCATATCGTAGGTAAACCCATCTTTATCTGGCTGTCGCTCGATCAGGACAGAGGATGGTTCGATGGTAAGATTCGCTGGAACCGCTTGTTTAAGTTTGTCGATTCTATAAAGTAATGAGTTATACGACTTCAGATTATTGGTGGATAACAACTGGAAAATAGGACTGAAGCTGGCGGCGCTTGTCGTTGTTGCCGTGTGGCTGGTTAAGACTTTTCTTGTTACTTCTTGCTTTATTCCTTCGTCGGGAATGGAAAATACGCTTTATCAGGGCGAAGGAGTGCTGGTGAACAAGTGGAGTTATGGTTTGCGTATGCCTTTTCCGTCATTTCTGGGTTATCACCGTATCGGGAGCTGTGAAGTAGAGAAGGGTGACATTGTACTCTTCAACGATCCGGGGGCTACGCAGCGGAATAAACGGCTTGAATGGCGGAGGGTCTTTATCAGCCGCTGTATCGGCACGCCGGGCGATACACTCATGCTGAACCGGGAAATGATAGACAGCGGCGATGAAGTGCTGAGTCCCGACAGTAAAGCTTTGTATGTATATCCAGCATCGAAAGAAGACTTGATGCGTGTGATTTTGGATGCGGTAGGCCTGAAGGAAAATCCACTGATAGGATATACGGAAGACGGGGGCTATATCCGCAGTTTCAGTCATTATGAGTTTTATCTGGTGTCTCAGAAAGCCGGTCAGCGGATCGATTTTGTTTCACTGAACAGCAAGCTTTCTCAGGAGGTGCATCCTTATGTCGTTCCTCGTAAAGGGGAATCGGTGAAGGTTTATCCGTGGAATGTTGTTTTGCTGTGCAATACCATTGTTTCGCACGAAGGGAAGCAGGCTGGCGTGCGGGGCGATACCTTATGGGTAGAAGGAAAGCCTGTCAGTTCGTTTACGTTCAGCAAGGATTATTATTGGATGGCATCGAATGACCCTGTTAATCTGTGCGATTCACGGTTGTTTGGTTTTGTACCCGAAGATCATGTCATCGGTAAGGCATGGCGTATCTGGTATACTCCTTATAAGGGACGTTTTTTTCAACGCATACAGTAGCATGAAGAAAGAAGTGATACTTGGTTCGGCGTATCTTGCGCCAGTAGAATATTATACAAAGTTGTTTGCATACGATACCGTATATGTAGAACGGTTCGACCATTATATGAAGCAGACTTACCGCAACCGCTGCGTGATAGCTTCGTCGGGCGGAGCCCTGTCGCTCACCATTCCGACAGAAAAGAGTGAGGACTTGAAATGCTTGATGAAGGACGTGCGTATCTCCGACCATGGCAATTGGCGGCATGTGCATTGGAATGCTTTTGTGGCTGCTTACAAACAGAGTCCTTTCTTCGATTATTATGCCGATGAGTTTCATCGCTTTTTTGAGCAGAAATACGAATTTTTGTTCGATTTCAATCTGGAATTATGCAACTGGGTTTGTGAGCAGATAGATCTTCATCCGCATTTAGTATCTACAGGGGATTATATGGTGGCTTCAGAAGGGCAGGATGATTTCCGCGAACGGCTTCATCCCAAGAAATTGTATACGGAGTGCGATCCGGAATTCTTGCCTAAACCTTATTATCAGGTGTTCGACCAGAAAAATAACTTTTTGCCCAACCTCAGTATTGTGGATTTGTTATTTAATATGGGACCTGAGAGTTTGCTGGTTCTTCGCGATAGTATTGTAAAACATGAATAAAATAATATATATATGAATACTATTCCTACAGTAACAAAAAATCTGTTGATTATTAATGTGTTGTGCTTCTTTGGCACAATTGTAGCACGACGCTATGGCATCGATGTGGAGAATTTGCTGGGATTGCATTTTTTCCTTGCATCCGATTTTAATCCGGCGCAGCTTATTACGTATATGTTTATGCATGCCAATTTCCAGCATATCTTTTTTAACATGTTTGCTGTGTGGATGTTTGGCCGGGTGCTTGAACAAGTTTGGGGTCCGAAACGTTTCTTATTGTATTATATCTTGTGCGGAATAGGTGCCGGACTGATACAGGAGGCTGTACAATATACGGAGTATCTGGTCAGTTGGTCACATTACGACGGTGTTGATACTGGTATGGGTGTCATACCGATGAGTGAATTTCTGAACCGTCTGAATACAGTTGGAGCTTCGGGAGCTGTATATGCCATTTTGCTGGCTTTCGGTATGCTCTTTCCCAATAGTCAGATGTTTATCTTCCCCCTGCCGATGCCTATCAAGGCAAAGTATTTTGTTATAGGGTACGCGGTGCTAGAATTGGTACTGGGACTGGCCGGAAGTGACGGTGTTGCTCATTTTGCTCACTTGGGCGGTATGCTTTTTGGTTTGATACTGATTATTTACTGGAGGAAGAAAAATGGCGGCGGACAGCAGATTTATTACTAATTTGAAAGAGGGCTTCAGAAGGGGAGATATTGTCACCCAGTTGCTGTATATCAATATAGGAGTCTTTTTGGTTGTGACGCTGGTAAACATAGCATTGACTTTGTTTAATCAGCCTGTCGGATTATGGGCCAATTACCTGGAATTTCCTGCTTGGTGGGAGCGGTTTCTCCGGCAGCCCTGGTCCTTGTTTACCTATATGTTTATGCACGCCGGTGTATTGCATATTTTGTTTAATATGCTGTGGCTGTATTGGTTTGGACGTTTGTTCTTGCAATTCTTTTCGGCAAAACACCTGCGCGGACTATATGTGTTAGGAGGAATTGTCGGCGGACTGGCATACATGGTGGCATATAATCTGTTCCCGTATTTTGCCGATGCGGTTTATTCTTCTTATTTGTTGGGAGCTTCGGCCTCTGTACTTGCCATTGTGATAGCTGTGGGAGTACGTGAGCCTAATTATCCTATTCAGCTGATGTTCATTGGTACAGTGAAACTGAAGCATGTTGCTATCTTTATGTTGCTGTTGGATTTACTGTTCATGACTTCAGGAAACGCCGGCGGACATATTGCACACTTGGGCGGTGCTTTGGCTGGCTGGTGGTTTGCGGCAGGATTGCAAAAAGGGCATGATGCTACCAAATGGATTAATAATGTATTCGATTTCTTTGCGGGCGGCTGGAGGCCTTCTCCTCGCAAACCGAAAATGAAGGTACATTACAGCGATAAGCAGAAAGACTATGACTTCAATGCCAGAAAGAAAGAACGTACGGAAGAAATAGACCGTATTTTGGATAAACTTCGCAAATCGGGTTACGGCAGTTTGACAGATGCCGAAAAAAAGAGCCTGTTTGATGCAAGCAAGAAGTAATGCTCTTTTTCCCCTGAACTGTTTTTTTGATAATGTAAAAATAAAATTATTATGAAAAGGATTGGATGTTTGATTCGGTGGGTATTGTTCACCTTGAACGTATTGGTTGCCATCGGCTTTCTGATAAGTGCCTATAGTCCGTATATTTCACCGGTCAGTCATCCATTGTGGGCATGTGCTGGTTTGTTTTTTCCGTTCCTGTTTTTAGGCAATTTATTTTTTCTTTTAATTTGGCTTTGCATCAGGTGGAAGTATGCTTTTTTCCCTCTTCTGGTGTTCATCGCCGGATGGAGTAGTATCTGGACGTATTGTCCGCTGGGTACTGAAAAGGAACCGGACGGTGGAGAAGTCATCAAACTGCTGACTTACAATACGCAGGATATTGCTGCGATGAGAGATTATGACAGGGAGCAAGGTAATCCTGTACTCAATTATTTGCGGAATAGCGATGCGGATATTATTTGTCTGCAAGAGTTTACGCCGGGCGGGAAAGTGAAACAGAAAGAAGTGGATCAGGCATTGGATGTTTATCCATATCATAAGATGATACGCGTTAAGGGAGGAAGTGGATTAGCATGTTATTCCCGTTATCCTATTTTATCGGAGACGTGCTTGGATTATTCGAGCCAATATAACGGAAGTGTATTATATCGTTTAAAATTAGGTAAAGATACTTTAGTCCTTATTAATAATCATCTTGAGTCGAATAAGCTCGATGCACATGATAAAGTCGTTTATAATGATATCTTGAATTCTCCGCGTGAAGAAAATGTGAAAAATGGTGGCCGGTATTTACTACATAAATTGGCAGAAGCAGTTGCTATACGTGCTCCTCAAGCCGATTCGGTTGCTTATGCTATTTTAGATAACCGTACTCGTTACATGCTGGTATGCGGTGACTTTAACGATTCTCCTATATCGTATGCTCACCGAGTCATTGGTCAGGGATTGAACGATGTATATGCGGAGGCTGCTTCCGGTCCCGGATTTACATACTACGAGAATCACTTCTATTTTCGTATTGACCATATTTTTGCCAGCGATGGCTTCCGCGTTTTGAAATGTCAGGTGGACCGTTCTATTAAGGCCTCCGACCACTATCCAGTATGGTGTTTGTTGGAGAAAAAACAATAAAAGAAATCCGGAAGTTAACCTTCCGGATTTCTTTGTGTATTTGTTGTAAAGTAAAGAATTCTTGTAAAAATAGTCCTTTTAGTAGTTTGGTAAACAGCGGTAAATCAGATTTCTCAGTCGATATAAATGCAACAAATAGTTGTTTTTTACGCTTTAAAACTTAAATATTTAGAAACCTTTCCCTTTGTGAATGAAAAAAAAACTATATTTGCAACCTTGAATAAACGTATATTAATTAAAAAGTAAATATATAAATTAAAGTAACATGCAAAACAAAGGATTCGTAAAGGTTTTTGCGATATTGCTGACCCTTGTATGTGTGTTCTATCTTTCGTTCTCTTTTGTAACCCGCTATCATATGAAAAAGGCGGCAGAGGATCCGAAAGGGGAAACTCACTACCTTGATTCAGTACAGAATGAAAAGGTATGGTTGGGCAGTTATACGCTGAAACAGTGTCGTGAGATGGAAATCGGATTGGGACTTGATCTGAAAGGCGGTATGAACGTTATTTTGGAAGTTTCAGTGCCAGATGTTGTGAAGGCTTTGGCTGACAACAAGACAGATGAGGCATTCAACAAGGCTTTGTCTGAGGCTGCCAAACAACAAGTAACCAGTCAGGATGACTTCATTACAATTTTCGTTCGTGAATATAAGAAGCTGGCTCCGGAAGGTAGTCTGGCAGAGTTATTCGCAACTCAGCAATTAAAAGACAAGGTAACTACACGTAGCACAGATGCAGAGGTAGAAGCTGTATTGCGCGAAGAAGTAAAGGCTGCGGTAGACAATTCATATAACGTATTGCGTACACGTATCGACCGCTTTGGTGTGGCTCAGCCTAATATCCAGACACTGGAAGGTAAGATGGGACGTATCATGGTGGAATTGCCGGGTATTAAGGAACCAGAACGTGTGAGAAAATTGTTGCAAGGTTCTGCGAACCTCGAATTCTGGGAAACTTTCGAAGCGAAAGAAATCGTTCCTGCATTGGCTTCTGCTGATAGCCGTGCCCGTGAGTTGCTAAGTACTACTCCAACAGATTCTGTCAAGACTGATACTGTTGCGGTTGATCAGCCTGCTGTTTCAGCAAAAGATAGTTTGGCTGCGGCTTTGAAAGGTGAAACAGCTGCAACTACAGCCAATATGGAACAGGCAAAGAAAGAACACCCGTTGCTTTCTATTCTTCAGTTGAATCAGAATGGGGTAGGTGCAGTAGTTGCATACGCTGATCGTAATGATACTGCTGAAGTAAATCGTATCTTACGTATGCCGGAAATACAGAAGCAGATGCCTCGCGATTTGAAACTGATGTGGGGTGTGTCTGCTGCCGACTTCGACAAGAGCGGACGTATCTTCGAATTGTATGCTATCAAGTCTACAGAACGTAACGGACGTGCTCCGCTGGAAGGTGATGTAGTAACTGATGCAAGAGATTCTTACGACCAATACAACAAGCCTTGTGTAAGCATGTCGATGAATACAGAAGGTGCTCGTCGTTGGGCTACTCTGACAAAACAGAATATCGGTAAGTCTATTGCCATTGCATTGGATGGATATGTATATAGTGCTCCGCGTGTAAATAGTGAAATCACGGGCGGACAGTCTGAAATTTCTGGTAGCTTTACTCCGGAACAGACTAAAGACTTGGCTAACGTATTGAAATCTGGTAAGATGCCGGCACCGGCACGTATCGTTCAGGAAGATATCGTAGGTCCGTCACTGGGTCAGGAATCTATCAACCAGGGTATTGTTTCATTTATCGTCGCACTGGTTGTCCTGATGATTTACATGTGCGTGATGTATGGATTCATTCCGGGTATGATTGCCAACTGCGCCTTGTTCGTTAACTTCTTCTTTACGTTGGGTATTCTATCTTCCTTCCAGGCTGCATTGACCATGTCTGGTATTGCCGGTATGGTATTGTCATTAGGTATGGCGGTGGATGCGAACGTATTGATTTATGAACGTACAAAGGAAGAACTGAGAGCTGGTAAGGGTACCAAGCAGGCGTTGTCTGAAGGTTACTCGAATGCATTCTCTGCTATCTTCGACTCTAACTTGACATCTATCATCACAGGTATTATCTTGTTTAACTTCGGTACAGGTCCTATTCGTGGTTTTGCCACTACATTGATTATCGGTATCCTCTGCTCGTTCTTTACTGCTGTATTCTTGACTCGTCTGGTTTACGAACACTATATGAATAAGGACAAGTGGTTGAACTTGACCTTTACTACCAGCATTTCGAAGAACCTGATGCAGAATGTACATTATAACTTTATGGGTGTTACCAAACGTTCTTTCATGATCTGGGGCGCTGTAATCGTTATCTGTATCATTTCGTTCTTCGTTCGTGGCCTGGCACAGAGTATTGACTTCACTGGTGGACGTAACTTTGTGGTACAGTTCGAACAGCCGGTACAGCCGGAAACCGTGCGTGATCTGCTTCAGCCGAAGGTAGGCGATGCAAATGTACAGGCTATCGCATTGGGTACAGATGGTAAGACTGTTCGTGTAACAACCAACTATCGTATCGAAGAAGATTCTCCTACAATCGATGCCGAAATCGAAGAGTTCTTGTATAATGCCTTGAAGGAAGGTAACCTGCTGGGTAAAGGAACTACTCTTGAAATCTTTATCGACCGCGATAACCGTGTAGGTGGTTCAATCATCAGTTCACAGAAAGTAGGTCCGAGTATCGCCGATGATATCAAGACTTCAGCTATCTGGTCAGTTGTTTTGGCTTTGATCGCAATCGGTCTGTATATCTTGATCCGTTTCCGCAACATTGCCTATAGTGTGGGTGCTACAGTTGCACTGGTTGTCGATACCGTATTGATTATCGGTATGTATTCTCTCTGTTATGGTATTTTACCATTCTCATTGGAAATCGACCAGACGTTTATCGGTGCCATCTTGACAGCTATTGGTTACTCAATCAACGATAAGGTGGTTATCTTCGACCGTGTACGTGAGTTCTTCCACTTGTATCCGAAGCGTGACCGTGCAAAACTGTTCAACGATTCACTGAATACAACCTTGGCTCGTACTATCAATACTTCATTAAGTACATTGATCGTATTGTTGAGTATCATTATCTTGGGTGGTGACAGTATCCGCAGCTTTGCCTTCGCAATGATTCTGGGTGTTGTTATCGGTACTCTGTCTTCATTGTTCGTTGCAGCTCCGGTTGCTTATCTGACAATGGGACATAAAATGAAAGATACAGAAGGTGCAGAAGCTTAATCCATACCTTCTATAAAATATTTTTTGAAAAAAATAGCCCCTGTCATCAAATGAAGTGCACCCCAAAAGTTAGACACAAAACTTTTGGGGTG
>FR887757.1 GCA_000432735.1 Bacteroides sp. CAG:443 | reverse complement strand
ATGCAGGTTCCTCCGGTCTATCCCCTTTACAGCTCATCCCCCTTTCCTTTCTTCTTTTCCTTACGGCTCCCCCAGCCCCCTCACGATCACCTCCACCTCCGGCTTCAGGAAAAACTTGCGATGCTTGTCGTGTCCCAGTGCCGCCAGCCCCTCGCGGATGGAAGGACAGCGGTACATCCACCGGTACAAGTTGCGCCGTGCCGTCTCCGGCGAACGGTTCGGAAAATACAGGCAAGCCAGCTCTGCCTTGCCGTAGATACGCAGACGGAATGTTCCGTCGGATTCATCTTTTTTCATCGTACACCTCACTTTTTACGTCGTACCACCTTCTTGTGCGGAGCCACCCGCTCGAAGGCCAAATCGTCCATCATCTCCTTCAGTACGGTGCCCGGACGAAAATGCACCCATACCTTGCCCAGCATCGACGGACGGAAGTCGGCCTCGCACTTCACGCCCTCGCTCTTCACCCCCACCTGCAGCGAACCGATGTCGCCCAGACGGATAATCTCCCCGTTGCACAGCCCGTTGCCTATCTCCTCCTCCAGCGCCGTGAGCACCGCCAGCGTGTCCGCCTTGGTCACCGTGCAACGCTCCTGAATGCGCACCGCCATGTCGGCAAGCGACACCACCCCGCGCGCCTGAGCCCGGGCGTAGTACGTCACCCCCGCCGAAAGGTCCCGCGGATCAACGCGCGGCACCACCGAATATGTCACCGATCTTTCCTTCATAGTTTTTCTCCTTATACGTTTTTCCCGGTACAGCCACATGCACGCCCTCGAACTCGCCGATTTTCGTCATGCTGGGATTGTACCCGTAATACACTTTTCCCGTCGCCCCGTTACGATGCTTGGCGAGGGTAGCGATCCCCATTCCCTTGGTCGAGCAGCCCGTGTCGGGGTCCACCCGGATGTGATACCGCTCCGGACGGTGCAGCAGAATCACCAGATCGGCATCCTGCTCTATCGCCCCGCTCTCGCGCAGGTGACGCAGTTCCGGACTCCCCGCCCGATCCTCCGCCTGACGGTTGAGCTGGCTCGACACGATGACCGGACAACCCAGCGAACGTGCCAGCCCCTTCAGCTTGCGACTGCACTCCGCCACCTCCTGCTCGCGCGTACGCCCCGGGTTCACCGTGGCAAGCAGTTGCAGATAGTCCACGATGAGCAGCCCCAGCTCCCCCTTCGCCCGCAGCGACTTGGCGATGACACACAACTGATCCACATTGATGTACGGCGTATCGTCCACATGCACCGGCAGCGCACTCATCCGTTCCGCCGTGCGATGCACATCCTCCACCTCCTCCGCCGTGAGCTTCCCCTGCCGGATACGCAGCGGGTCGGCACGGCTCTCCGCCAGCACCATACGCTCGCCCAGCTCCGAAGCCGTCATCTCCAGCGTGAAGAACACCACCGGCACCCCCGCCATCGCCGCCTGACGCGCAAAGAACAAGTCGAGTGCCGTCTTTCCGTCCGCCGGACGCGCCGCCGTGAAAATCAGGTTGCCCGGCTGCCATCCCCCCGTCATCTCGTTCAGGCGCTGCAAGCCCGTAGGTACCCCCGTGAGTCCGTTCACCGACAGCTCCTGCCGGCGGTCCACCAGCGCCACCGTGTCCTCCATCACCTCCGGCATGGGGTGCAGGTGATTCTCCAGCGGCGAGTCGTCAAGCAGCGCTCCCAGTTCCCGCTGCGTGCCGATCAGCACATCGTACACGTCGCACGTCATGTCGTTTGCCGCCGCCAGCTCCCGCGTCAGCACCTCCACCAGTCGCCTGCGCAGGAAGTACTGGAACAAGATGGTGCAGTGATACTCCAGGTGCGCCGACGTAGCCACCTCGCCCGCCAGCTTCGCCACCGCAAACGGACCTCCCGCCTCGTCCAGCCGTCCCGAAGCACGCAGTTCCTCGCACACCGTGAGCATGTCCACCGCCGCTCCCCGCGCATACAGTGCGCTGATAGCCTCGAACACCGCCCGGTGCGCCGTAATGTAAAACATCTCCGCCCGCAGGCTCTTCAGTGCCGTCGACTGTGCCGTCCGCTCCAGCAGACAGGCTCCTAAAACGGCTCTTTCTATTTCTTCTGCGTAAATCATTCCCCCTGTAATCTTTAAAAATAATTTTACTGTTGTTTTTCTAATTCTTGAAGTAGTATCTGCTGAAAATCAAGTAGATGCTTATTCTCATGCTGTATCGCTTGAAAATCAACCCGATGCATTAGTGTTCGGGGTTTGCCGGAAAGCTGATTTTCCTCTCATGCTGTTCTTTCTCATGCTGCATCATCCTCCGTTACTCATCCTGAAACTCAGCCCCACATCGTTCATTTCCATGTTGCATCATCCTCACGCCGCATCGCCTGAAAATCAACCCGATACGCTACCGTTTCGCTTTATCCGGAGAAGCACCGCCGGCAGCATGAGCATCCCGCTTTTCGGAGAACCTCTTCAAGCAAAACTCCCGCAAAGAACATTGCTGCTGATTGCACGCTTCGGCTTTTCCGTGATGCTCATTTACACGCTGTTCATCTTCATGCTGCTCATTCTCACACCGTTCCGCTTCGAGCAAAACCTCCGGTAATTGCTCCGTCCGCTTTCTTGCTCCCCTGCGCCGCAACACAGAAACCAGTTTTCCATAGCCTTTCCGAATCCTCGGAAAACAAATCTTTTTCATAGTCAGATCATCCAATTCTTACATCCGGTACCCCTCAGTTGATTACGAAACTCTTCATCAGCAGATAGTTGAGCGCCGACCTTGCCCGGTCGATGGACGGCAGCAGACAGAGATACATCTCCATGTTGCCGATAGCCTCCTCCCGCTCGGCCAGCGTCAGCTTGCCCCACGCCTTGCGCGCCGCCTCGATGTCGAGTGCGGGCTGCTGCGTCAGTGCGTGGTACTGCTCCCAGAACACATCGAACGACTCGTCGGTCCGGCTCTTGGGACGCTCGCCCGACTTGCGACTCACCTTCAGGTGGCACAGTTCCTCGTAATACAGCAGCTTCAGCTTCGAGCCGTGGGCGGTACGCGCCGTGCTTACCACCCCTTCCAGCCTCAATCGGGCAAGAAAACGTATCACCTTCCTCTTGCTCCATCCGAAACGCATACTCAACTCGCGCACCGAATACACCATTTCCCCCCTTTTCAGCTCCCCCGGTCCTTCCCCCTGATCGCTGAAGCATGCTTTCATGAGCAAATACACGTAGGCTTCCGCCTCTGTATGCA
>FR887756.1 GCA_000432735.1 Bacteroides sp. CAG:443 | reverse complement strand
AAAGGCTGTTCATCCGCTACAAGGCGGAAGCAATGCCACAAGGTGAGTCCATCCAGGATTTCTGTTTGAAAAACAAGGTACCCTACAATCTCTTTCACAAATGGTACAAGGATATAAGACATCAAATAGTACCGGTACAGGTCCAAGGACAACCGGAAACGGAGGCCAATCTCCAAAAGGAAGTGTCCTCTTCTCCTACTCCGGAAAGAAAGGAGAATACGGACCCCTGTCCTGTAAGGATGATGATAGACATCCGTATGACAAACGGAATAAGGATACAGCAACGAAACTTGACCTACCGGAATTTGAGAAGTCTGATAGAGAAACTGGAGGGACTATGCTGAATGTTATAGGAATGAACAGATTCTACTATCTGCGTAAATTTCATGATATGCGCTGTAAGTATGAACGGGCTGTCAGCTTTGGAATATCTGAAGAAATTCTTCCACGAAATTGTCAAAGGGAGAAAGGATTATGAAAATCTCCTGCCTATGACAATTGGAATTAATACTAACAAATATTAATAATCACGTTCAATTTTT
>FR887755.1 GCA_000432735.1 Bacteroides sp. CAG:443 | reverse complement strand
TAGGTTAGAAGTTTCCTAAACTTTTGATTCGGGTTCGATTCCCGACGAGGGTACTTTCACAAAAAAAAGGCCATGTCAAAAGACACAGCCTCTTTCCGAAAAACAAATTAGAGTTTTATTCTGCTTCGTTCAGTGTTGCAATACTTACACGGTTCCAGTCGGGTTCCGAGAACATAGAGCCTACACCCTGACCTTCTGCCGTAATACGGTTTTCTTTTATCTTGTACTTGTTCATCAAGATCGTTTTTACAGCTTCAGCACGTTGTCTGGCAATGCGTGCATTTACTTCTGCACTACCTTCGGGCGAAGCATATCCTTTAATTACTACAGTGCTGGCAGGATTGTTCTTCATGTAGGTAGCAATACGCTCTACATTAGGCAACTGATCTACACTAACGGTAGTCTTTCCCTGACCAAAGGTCACAACCGATTCCAATGACTTGGAATGAGTGTTCTGAACCACCGTTTCAACCTTTGCAGGAGCATTCATACACTCGTTCAGCTTTCCTTTCAGTTCTTCGTTCTCATTCTGCAATGCTTCAATGTCTGCATTCTTTGCAGCAGATTCAGCACGCAGGTTGTTGATTGCTTCATTCAGTCTATCAACTTCAGTCTGGTTGTAAGGTGTCTGAATTGTCTGATAGTGCTTTCCGTTGCTGCTTGCAAAGTGATAAGTCACACCAGCCAGCAGTTCTACAGCCGACTTATTTACATTCAATACGTGCGCTCTGTTTCCATCCATGCGGTAAACAATGGCAGGACGTACATTGATTGTCCATGCTTTCGATTCTCCCAGATTGAAATTGAAGCTTGCTCCGAAACGGCTTACCATATACGACTGATCGTATCCCATGCTAGAGTTCATGAAATCATGTCCCCATCCCATGCCGGCAATGGCTTCTACTTCGAATACTCTAGGCTGTCCCAGATAAGTTCCAAATAAATTGTTCAGGTTAATCTTACCTAATACACCCAGATTCAGCGCATCGAATGCCGTACGACTAGCGCTTGTATTCACGGCTGTCAATCCTTCGAATGAAACCCCCAAAACTGGAGTTACCTGCTTACCCAACTCTACTCCGGCTACGCCACGCATGTTCTTCCAGAAAGCCGAATGTGTAGTTGGAGTAATACCTCCTCCTTTTACCCCGATGTACCAATTGTCAAAAAACTTGTTACCTACGTATGCATCCTGTGCATTACTTGCTACAGCAACAGCAGCAAATGCCATTGCGAAGAGAAATTTTTTTCTCATACTTTTTTAATCTTAAAATAGTTAGTTAGTTGTTTTTGTTTCTTACTGTTCATATATAAAACAAATCTATCTGGACTTTGTTCATAAACCAGATTCACATGAAAAAATAAGAACTGTTTCCAACATATAGAAAAATCAAATTTAAAGTATGAAATCGGCCAATAAAGTCCTTACCCTGAGAAGAAAAAAGAGTACTAAAAAACCCCTGCCATCGTTTGTGAAGTGACCCCAAAAAGTTGGACGGTTTAAATATTATCCG
>FR887754.1 GCA_000432735.1 Bacteroides sp. CAG:443 | reverse complement strand
GAGATGGCATCCCGTCTTGACATTGAATCCCTCCAGGAAGTGCTGGTCTCACACTGGAAACCGTATCTTGAGAACCTTCACGTGTGCATGACCGATGCCACCTGCTATGAGAGCCATATGCGTTTCCCTACAGACATGAAGCTCCTTTGGGAAAGCCTCGAATGGCTCTACAGGCATATCTGCAAGCATTGCGGGGAACTCGGCATAAGACGTCCCCGCAACAAATATGATGATGTTGCCAAGGCTTATCTGTCCTACTGTAAGAAAAGAAAGAGAAAGGCATCAAGGACAAGGATGCTCAGGCGTCGTATGATCAGACTCCTTGAAAAACTTCTCATGCAGCGGGATGGAATTCATAGGGAGCATGGAGCCTCACTCCGGTATACTCAGGATTACCGGAAGCGGCTTTCCATCATCAGAAAGGTTCTTGTACAGGAAAAGCAAATGTTTGAAGGACGAAAAGTCAGTGACCGCATCGTCAGCATTGACCGTCATTATGTGCATCCCATCGTCAGAGGCAAGGAAACGAAATCCGTTGAGTTCGGTGCGAAGGTAAACAACATACAGATAGACGGCATATCGTTCATCGAACACCTCTCGTTCAAGGCTTTCAACGAGGGGATACGCCTGAAGGACTGCATCCGCATGCAGCAGAAGCTCATGAACGTGAGGGTAAGATGCGTAGCAGCCGATTCCATATATGCCAATAACGCCAACAGAAAGTTCTGCACGAAATACGGAATCTCCACTTCCTTCGTACGCAAGGGAAGGGCGGCCAGGGATGAATCCTTGAGGAAGGTTCTCAGAAGTGAACTCTCCAAAGAGAGGGCCACCCGGCTTGAAGG
>FR887753.1:3837-26086 GCA_000432735.1 Bacteroides sp. CAG:443 | reverse complement strand
AAAAGAATAGTCAAATAATTGATTAGGTTATCCTGTTTATTTATATTTGAATACCTTTAGATAATAGTTTATGAAAAAGTTACTGTTCATACTGCTTTCATGGATCGTTATAAGTAACCTTCAATGTCTGGCTGATACTCTGAGTGTTGGTATTACCTCTGCCGGATATACGAGTGATAGCAGCGCGCAAGGACAACGGCAGAATGAGAACCGTTTGGATAGTATTTGGCGTGCAGGAAACATTTGGAACGTGGGTGTGCTGGATATATCGGGGAGGCCAATTAAAGATTTGTCAATCATCGAACCTCCTCGTTGGGCGAAATGGAATTACGACTTGGAAAAGTATTTTACTTCTCAAATGATTTATCCTGAACATCTCTTGGAAACAAATCAGAGTGGATATTCGGTGGTTATGTTTTCAGTTGACACATTAGGACTTCCACGTAGCATTAACATATTGACAACAACACATAAAGATTTCGATCGGGAAGTCATAAGACTGCTAAAGGAGCTTCCTCACTGCCTACCATGCCGAGACGAGAACGGCAAACGGATGGAGTGCCTTTACACTGTATACGTTCCTTTTCTACCACAACATTATAGGGATAGACTAAAGGCAGACAGCATTGCAGAAGAAAATATAAGGCAGAGCTTCGTTGAGTGGGAAGCTGTATCTTATTTTCAAGACGGGAAACCATGGTCTGCACAAAATTATATCACTCAACGATTGGTGTACGATCCAGCCTTATTGGGCGACAAGCAGCAAATAAGAGGAATCTATACCATACGAATCAATTCGTACGGAGAAATATATGATCCAAAGATTTTGCGTAGTTGTGGTATTCAAGATTGGGATAACCAAGTTTTGGAAATAATCAAAGAAATGCCTCGCTGGACACCTACTATAAATTATTATGGTAAAGGAGAATATCGCAAATCTGTATGGACAGTACCCATATTCTTTCGGAAGAAAAAAGTAAACTGATAGCCCATACATTTGAGAACGGCAAAGTAAAGGTCACATTTACAGGAGAGGAAAAAATCATGTTTGACGGAGAACATCACGAATGGGTAAGCAATGAATGGCAATACATTAACAAGAAAGGAGAGTCTCTACAATGAGAACAATAATTTTATTCGTAATGTTATCAGGTGCAGTTTGCCTGAGTTGCACCAATAAACGGCAACAGTTCCAGTCGGAAGCAACGCCGGATAAGGAATTGGCTATCATCGGTGGAAACGATACGCTTACAAGCATCCAAGTTGTATCGGCGGATAAGGATACCATCATCTATGATACGCCGGAGTGTTGCCTTTGGTATGTCGAAGACTTGCCGGACAAATACAAGGATAAACCTATTTCTATGTGGACGGAACGTCCTGTTTATTGGGAGAATGTACAAGTCGTAAATGTGTTCGTTGCAAACCCGACATCAGTCTCGCTGATATATGGAAGAGGTTGGAAATTAGAACAATGGAATGGGACAGAATGGGCTATAGCTAAGACAAAAGGCGATAGAAGTTGGTTTGATGATGGGTTTGACAAGCAAAAAGCACCTTTATTATATTGCTTTCGTTTCCCTGTCGGCAGGTACTATCATCTTCCCAAAGGGAAATACCGGATATGTAAATCGTTCTCTGCGAAAAGAGAGTATATAGAATTGAGTGCAGAATTTGAAATTAAGTAGTAGCCTTATGAAAACAAGACTATCGGCATTCATTATCAGCTTATCGGCGACCTTTTCCTTGCAGGCGTAAACCAATGAGCGTTACATTGAAGTGACAAGTATATCCGAAATCGAAATCGTACCCGACAAGGTTCATTATCTGATTTACTAATACAGGCGTCCCGCAAAATGCCATCCGGACACAAGAAATCGGCAACTATTGACGGCAGCAAGGAGGTATACACACCATGCACATCGGCGAATTGGAAAACAAGGATATGCTTGTCTTTCACCAAAAGGGGAACTCATATTGAATACAATAAGAGCTAATTTGCTTAAACCTAGCAGGAAAAGAATAGTCAAATAATTGATTAGGTTATCCTGTTTATTTTTTATCTTTGACTACTTTAAGGTAATAAGTTATGAAAAAGTTACTGTTCATACTGCTTTCATGGGTTGTTATAAGTGACCTTCAATGCCTGGCTGATACTCTGAGTGTTGGTATTACCTCAGCCGGATATACGAGTGACGTAAGTTGTGTTAGTAAGCAAAAGCACCTTCGGGCGAAAGCGACGCAAGACAAGGATTTGTCTATAATTGGAGAAAATGATACGGTTACAAACATTAGAATTGGTTCCTTGCAAACGTTAAAAGGACAAATGTCATTGAAGGAGCATGGAATACAACTTACGCTGAAAATGAGTCAACTGTCTAATAACCAGGAGTATCTAAATTTATGTAGCAATTCGAAGGAAGTCAACAAGATTATAGCGGATATTTCTCAATGTAAATACGATATTCCTGAAAAAGTATTTTGTGTCAGCCATCTACAATCATCCTTAAAAATATCAGATAATTCAGATTCTATAATAATTGAAAGGATGGTAAGGTCTATTCCGGTTCAATTGAGTGCGTTAAATGGATCTGCTTCACTTGCTGCTACTTCTCTATTGGTATATGAAGATGCATTTTTTTATGAAATGAATCTAAAAGAACCTGTCTTGTATTTGTATCTCTATGAAAGAGGTTGGCAAAGTATGGTTATATTCCGACCGATGCGAGATGGTATCGTACTGGCAAATTCATATTTTGTATATCATAGGATATTGAATGATATAGAGAATAGTGACGATGTAAAATCATTTTTTAGTGAGGTGCTGAAGATAAATAAAGTATATGTTCAAGAATGTAAATAACTTATTGTATTTATTGACATGAAAATAAGAGTGTTTATTCTTCTAAAATCCATTTTTTTATACTTCTTGTTGTCTTGATAATTTAAATACCTTTTTGTAGGCAATGGTAATGTATATTGTTTATTATTTGTGCTTTTTATCAAATGGCCAGTCGGAGGATTTGAAAAGTCATAACTAAGAGGTAGGTCTGGCTTCTGCATCTTTTCTTGGAAACATCACGGCATTTCAGGAATAATTTGTACAAAAGAAAAAATATTTTGTACAAAAACAATTGGAATTTGTACAAAACTACAGAGAAACGTGCTGGTGGATGGAAAAAACAAAACGTTCCGTGCCGAACAATTACACGAAACGTTTCTTATAAAGACCATACATTGTTAATCAATATTGCCTAAATCGAATTTGTGGGGATGTCTTCCCTTGAAATCTTTGAAGTACAGTTTGATTTCTCGCATGTCCTTGTCTATGTCCCCGCTGGGCATGATGTACTTTTCGGCGGTGATACACTTCTTTTCATAATCGATGCCGATCAGTACGATAGGAATGTTTGCACCCAGTGCAATGTAGTAGAATCCCTTTTTCCAGTTCGGGTTCGGAGAGCGGGTTCCTTCCGGCGTAATGGCAAGATGAAACTTGTCGCTTGCCTTGACCTGCTTGATGACCTGGTCTACCAGCGAGGTATGTTTGTCGCGGTGTACGGGGATTCCTCCCATCCAGCGGAACAGGATGCCGAGCGGAAAGAAGAACCATTCCTTTTTCATCATGAATCCCGACTCGCGTCCCACGGCACTGATGAACAGTTTGCCGATAATCAAATCCCAGTTGGTAGTATGCGGGGCTGCACAAATGATGCATTTGTCGAAATCCGGGACGGAAACTTTGGCTTTCCATCCCAGTATCTTATAGTAGATAAAGCTGCAAATGGCTTGTTTCATGCTCCTTATTTACCCAGTTCTTCCAGTTTCTTGAAAATAGCTTCCGTACCGTTGTTGAAGTCTTCTTTCAGTTTTTTGTAGAAACCTTTTACGTTTCCCGGTTCCGTGTGGCTGATGCGGCTGATGATATCCTGACGCAAGTTGATTGCCTGAAGGAACAGATTGCTCAGTTCTTCGCGGTTTTCATCTTTTGCATTCAGACCTTCTACGATACACAAACCTGCTACGAGGTCGGAAATATAGTTGACATTCTTTTTTAAATTTCTTCTACTAGCCATAGTCTTATTGTTTTATTGGGTTAATAAAATAGATTGATTACGTGGTAAAGATAACATTTTTTTTGCATACGTTTTCATATTTCCGAAAAAAAGGCGAAATTTGCGCATACTGAAATTTATACACCTTATATAAATTAAAAACAATTATGACAAAAAGTGCATTACAAATTGCAAGAGCTGCTTATCAGCCAAAACTGCCTAAGGCATTGAAAGGTGCTGTAAAGGTACAGGAAGGAGAACCTACACAGTCGGTTGCCGATCAGGAAGCAATCAAGAAATTGTTCCCGAACACTTACGGCATGCCGTTGATCAAGTTCGTTGAAGGAGAAGCTAAGGAATATGCTCCTATGAACGTGGGAGTTATTTTGTCTGGTGGCCAGGCTCCGGGCGGACACAACGTTATCTCTGGTCTGTTCGATGGTATCAAGAAACTGAATCCTGCAAACAAATTGTATGGTTTTATCTTGGGTCCCGGCGGATTGGTTGACCACAAATATATGGAATTGACTGCTGATATCATCGACGAATACCGTAACACCGGTGGTTTCGATATTATCGGTTCTGGCCGTACAAAGCTGGAAAAGGAAGATCAGTTCGAAAAAGGTTATGAAATCCTGAAGGAACTGGGCATCAAGGCACTGGTTATTATCGGTGGTGATGACTCTAATACCAACGCTTGTGTATTGGCTGAATACTATGCTGCCAAGAACTATGGTATCCAGGTTATCGGTTGTCCGAAGACTATCGACGGTGACTTGAAGAACGACATGATTGAAACTTCATTCGGTTTCGATACTGCTTGTAAGACTTATGCTGAAGTTATCGGTAACATCGAACGTGACTGTAACTCTGCTCGTAAGTACTGGCACTTCATCAAACTGATGGGACGTTCTGCTTCTCACATCGCTCTGGAATGTGCTTTGCAGGTTCAGCCTAACATCTGTATCATTTCTGAGGAAGTTGAAGCTAAGAACATGTCTTTGGATGACATCGTTACTTATATCGCTCAGGTAGTTGCCGACCGTGCTGCTGCTGGTAACAACTTCGGTACTGTATTGATTCCGGAAGGTTTGATCGAATTTATCCCGGCTATGAAGCGTCTGATTGCTGAATTGAATGACTTCCTGGCTGCTAACGGTGATGAATTCAACAGCATCAAGCGTTCTAAACAGCGTGATTATATCATCAGCAAGCTGAGCCCGGAAAATGCTGCTATCTATGCTTCTCTGCCGGAAGGTGTTGCTCGCCAGTTGTCTTTGGACCGCGACCCGCACGGAAACGTTCAGGTTTCTCTGATCGAAACTGAAAAGCTGTTGTCTGAAATGGTTGGTACTAAGCTGGCTCAGTGGAAGGAAGAAGGCAAGTATGTTGGTAAGTTCGCTGCTCAGCACCACTTCTTCGGTTACGAAGGACGTTGCGCTGCTCCGTCTAACTTCGATGCTGACTACTGCTACTCTTTGGGTTACACTGCATCTATGCTGATTGCTAACGGTAAGACTGGTTACATGTCATCAGTTCGTAACACTACTGCTCCGGCTGCTGAATGGATTGCAGGTGGTGTGCCTATCACTATGATGATGAATATGGAACGCCGTCACGGTGAAATGAAACCGGTTATCCAGAAAGCTCTGGTTAAACTGGATGGTGCTCCGTTCAAGGCTTTCGCTGCTCAGCGTGAAACTTGGGCTAAGGAAACTGATTATGTATATCCGGGTCCGATCCAGTACTTCGGTCCGTCTGAAGTTTGCGACCAGCCGACTAAGACTTTGCAGCTTGAACAAGCTAAATAATAACTCCTTATAGGAAAGAAATCTGTCATTGCCTTCTTCGTCTGCCTTGGCAGACGGAGAGGTGCAGTGACTATTTTTTAATGTAACTGTATAAACCTATGACAAAAGAACCGCCCATAACGGTGGTAAACAAGCCTCGTAAAACTGCATCGCGCAAGCGGACGGGTTCTTCTTCGCCGAAGACTGTTTCGGGAGGACAGAAGAGAAAGCCACGACGCGGCAGGGATAGAAAGAAAATTGCCCGTAAGTGGGAAGTTCCATCGTGGATATATTATGTTCTGATGGGAGGGGCTGCTGCATTACTTGTCATCGGGTTTTATTATTTCTTTATTCGTCCTTATGCATACAGATGGAAACCTTGTTACGGAACAAAGGCGTATGGCGTATGCCTTCCTTCAGGGTATCGGGTGCATGGGTTCGATGTTTCTCATCATCAGGGGGAAATAAATTGGGCTGCGCTCTGCAAAACACAGTTTACTCCTTTTCCTATCCGTTTCGTTTTTCTGAAGGCTTCCGAGGGTGGAGATTTCAGTGATACGACGTTTGTGCATAATTTCAATCTGGCACGTCAGTATGGGTTTATCCGTGGGGCATATCATTTTTACAATCCGAAGACGGATGCTGCACGGCAGGCAGATTTCTTTATCCGTTCGGTTCAGTTGGAACCGGGTGACCTTCCTCCGGTACTCGATATAGAGAAGCGGGGCGACGATGACGACCGCTTGCGGAAGGATTTGCTGATCTGGCTCCGGAAGATTGAACAGCATTACAAGGTGAAGCCTATTCTTTATACATCCTATAAGTTTAAGACTCGTTATCTGAACGATTCCATCTTCAATACTTATCCGTACTGGATTGCTCATTATTATGTCGACTCGGTAGAATATAAGGGACAGTGGAAGTTCTGGCAGCATACCGATGCCGGTACTTTGCCGGGTATCAAGGAGCAGGTGGACCTGAATGTGTTCAACGGTACACTGGAGGAACTGAAACAGATGACGATTCCTGTTTCAAGAAAAAACGATAAATAAGTTTCTGTTTAAGAGTTGTTTTTGCGTTTGCGGAGCTCTTCGGCAAGGCGGTACTGGATAGCAGCTTCCATTTCTTTTCCGGCTTGTGTAAGTGCGTCGCCAAAACATTCGTGTGCTCCAGCATGCTGAGGCTTCAGGGTGGTGGCTTTGTCGAGGTCGGCAAGGGCTCCTTCCGTATCTCCTGTGTGAAGACGTAGCTTTCCTCGGTTGTAAACGGTCTTGAATTCCATTGGACGCAGGCGGACAGCTTGGTCCAGACAAGCTTCGGCTTCGTTTATGCGGTCGGCGTTGAACAAGGTAACTCCTTTGCGTACCCACGCATCGGCGTAGTCGGGATAGAGTTCGATGGCCTTGTCGTAATTGGCGAGTGCCGCGCGGGTATCGTGCATGTGCGTGATACACTCGTTGCCCATCAGGTAGTACTCCTTGGCGTATTTCTGCAAGTTTTTCTGTTGCTCCTGCATTTGTTCCTTCAGGCGTTTGTTGTCTTCACGCAGTTTGTTGATGATGCCGAGCTTTTTCCGGATGAAACGTTGCTGGAGAGGTTTCTCTATGTCGTAACGCGAATGGATGGCTTTGAAGAACTGGTTGAGGAATTCTTCGAAGTTACCTTCGTCGAAGGCTTTTACGGCTGCTACATATTGTATGTCGGCTTGTGCCTGTTTCATGGCGCGGTCGATGGCCTGCTGGTTGTTGAACCGTTGTGCGAAGGCTACAATTTCGGGGCGTACGAAGATGTCGCCGCGGGTAATCTCGCGTTTCAGGCAGATACCTTCCAGTGAGGTACAGCGGCTCAGTGCCACGTATGCCTGACCGCCGGCGAATACTCCGCCGGTAAAGTCGATGACTACCCGGCTGAATGTAAGTCCCTGACTTTTGTGTATGGTGATGGCCCATGCCAGTCGGATAGGGTACTGGGTGAAGGTTCCCAGTTCTTCTTCCTCTATTTTCTTCTCCTGTTCGTTGTAGCGGTAGCGTATGTTGCTCCAGATTTCACGGCGGACATCGAACTCCTTCCCGTCTTCGGTAATGACGTATATGATTCCGTCGGCATCGATACCGGAAATGGTTCCGATGGTGCCGTTCACCCAGCGCTTGTCCGGATCGTTCTTGATGAATATGATTTGCGCACCGGGCTTGATGGTCAGTTCCATAAGGGTAGGAAGACTGCTTTCGGGAAACTCGCCGTGAATTTCTCCTTGCAGGGTGACTGCTTCGCCGGGAAGTTCGGCAAGGCGGCGGTCGTTGATGTAGTCTACATTGTCGCGACGTGTGGCAAGAGTGATGTACATGTCGTTTTCGTTTGCCTTTATCGGGGCATTGTAGCGTGTATTCAGCAGTTGGAGATCGGCTGCCCCTGCTGTGTTGGTGCGGATATGGTCGAGTACGTTAACAAAGACCTTATCGGTCTGGCGGTAAACTTTCGTCAGTTCGATGGCTACTAGCTCCATTTCGCGGAACACACGTGCGGAAAAGAAATAGGGGTTGGGATAGAAGCGGTTGATGATTTCGCGTTCATCACTCTTTACAACCGGTTCAAGCTGGAAAGCATCGCCCACCAGCAGGAGTTGTTTTCCGCCGAAAGGTTCGCGCATGTTTTGTGAATATACACGCAGTACCTTGTCGATGAAGTCGATGATGTCGGCGCGTACCATGGAAATCTCGTCGATAATGACGAGTTCGATGTTCTTGATGAGCTTGCGATGGTCGGACGAATACTTCAAAAAGCTGTGCAGTTTCCCTCCTTTCAGGCTGAAATTGGGATCGTCGGGCAGCAAGGGGTAGAAGGGGAGCTTGAAAAAACTATGTAAGGTGCTTCCTCCTGCATTGATGGCTGCGATGCCCGTAGGGGCAAGTACTACAAACTTCTTTTTGGTTATCTGGCATACATGTTTCAGAAAGGTGGATTTACCGGTACCGGCTTTTCCGGTCAGGAAAACCGACTGGCGGGTGTACTGTATGAGCTTTAATGCGTTCTGGAACTCTGCGTTGTCGGTATCTATCGGGGTGTATGCCATATTTTAAAACTGATTTGTCAACAAAGATACATAAAAAAAGCGGTCGCTTACGCAACCGCTTAGTTGATTATTTACAACGCCTCTCGGCATTTATCAGATTCTCTCTCAAAGCTGAAGCATTTTCAGCGTTCAGCTTGTTTTTACTTGCTGATCTTATCATTCAGCATTACGTAACCCCAGATCATTGGATCTGCATTTACGATTTTGTGAAAAATGTTTTTTACCTTTTTCATAATGTTATCCTTTCTTTTTTAGTTAAACATTAAATAATACCTAAAAACTTTACCTAAAAACTCTCCGGCGAGCCTCACGGTCGGCCTTCGATCCTTTTTTCAACCTTTAACCTTAAAAATCTATTAATAACTTAAGTCTAGTATTTATCTCTTATTTATTATCCTCTTTTGTTTTACACTGCAAATATACGGGTTATTTTGATATGAAATATGTTTTATAGCATATTTATTGCGAAAAGTGCTTCTTTTTTGACCTATATCAAAAAAGTGCCAGCTTTGGTAACTTACTTGTAACATGCGTGAACATTTCGGAGGGTAAAATGGAGGCTGAACGGAAGGCGGGAAGAGGGGAAGGATAGAAGAAAGGTATGCTTTATATATAATAATAGGTGTAACTCTTGTGAGGCGGAAACAAATATGTATTCTCTTTATGCTATTAGGCAGATTTTGTGTACTTTTGCGACTTCAATAATTAAACAAAGCTAAAATCAATGAAAAAAACATTCTTATTAGTTCTTTTTATGTGCTGTTTGGCAGGAGTAACAAAGGCACAGAACATCCAGTTGCATTATGATTTGGGACGTGCCATGTACAACTCGCTGTCGGATCGTCCGTGGGTTACCACTACTGTTGAAATGTTTAAGGCTGACAAATGGGGTAGTACTTATTTCTTTGTCGATATGGACTATACGGATAAAGGTGTAGCTTCTGCTTATTGGGAAATCAGTCGTGAACTGAAATTCTGGAAGGCTCCCATTTCGGCGCATGTGGAGTATAACGGCGGATTGAATTATATCAATAATGCGTTCTTGGGTGGAGCTGCATATAACTGGAACAGTGCTGACTTTTCGCGTGTGTTTGGCTTTCAGGTATTATATAAGTATATTCAAAAGAATGATAAACCTCATAACTTTCAGTTGACGGGTACCTGGACGATTAACTTCTGCCAGAACAAATTTACTTTCAGCGGATTTGCTGACTTCTGGCGTGAAAAGCATTTCGATGTTCACGGAAACGAACATAACTATATTTTTATAAGTGAACCTCAGTTTTGGGTAAACTTGAATAAGTTCAAGCATGTGAACGATGATTTGAACCTGAGCGTGGGTACGGAATGGGAGCTGAGTACGAATTTTGCTACGCGTAACGGATTCTATTACATCCCGACTCTGGCAATGAAGTGGACTTTCTGATAAGTATTTCTAATTTTATAGTATTATGTTAGAGAAATTGTTTGGCTTCGACCGGAAAGTAACTCGCGTGCGTACCGAGATTTTGGCGGGTATTACTACTTTCCTTACGATGGCTTATATTCTTGCTGTAAATCCGAATATCCTGAGTGCGACAGGTATGGATAAGGGTGCGTTGTTTACAACTACTGTTATTGCTTCGGCTTTTACGACGTTGCTCATGGCTTTTTATGCTAAATTGCCTTTTGGACTGGCTCCCGGAATGGGGCTGAATGCGTTTTTTGCTTATACGGTTTGTCTTACGCTGGGTTACTCATGGCAGTTTGCGTTGACGGCTGTATTGTTGGAGGGAATTATCTTTATTTTGTTGACTGTTACAAATCTGCGTGAGAAGATTGTGGATGCGTTGCCTGCTACGCTGAAGAATGCGATTGGAGCGGGTATCGGTCTGTTTATTGCTTTCCTGGGCTTGCAGAATGCAGGAATTATTGTGAACAATGATGCGACTCTTATTTCGCTGGGCGATATTACTTCGGGCTCTGCACTGCTGGGTATCATCGGTTTGCTGGTGACTTCGGTCTTGCTGGTAAAGCGGGTACGTGGTGCATTGCTTTTCGGTATCCTGCTGACGACGGTTATCGGTATTCCGATGGGGCTGACACATATTGACGGCATTGTGAGTGCTCCTCCTTCTATCGAGCCTATTTTCTTCCAGTTCCAGTGGGAGCATATCTTTACAAAGGAAATGGTGATTGTGGTATTTACATTCTTGTTTGTGGATATGTTTGATACGATTGGTACGCTGGTGGGGGTAACAACAAAGGCTGGTATGGTGACAAAGGATGGTAAGATTCCTCATCTGAAGCAAGCTTTTCTGGTCGATGCCATCGGTACTACAGTGGGTGCCATGCTGGGAACCAGTACCATTACGACTTTCGTAGAGAGTGCTTCGGGAGTAGGTGAAGGCGGACGCAGCGGTCTGACTGCCTTTGTTACGGCTGTCTGCTTCTTGCTGGCTTTGTTTCTGGCTCCTTTCTTCCTGGCAGTTCCGGGAGCTGCTACGGCTCCGGTATTGATTCTGGTGGGGCTGATGATGATGTCATCTATCAAGAAGGTTGACTTGACGGAGTATTCGGAGGCTATTCCGGCATTTATCTGTATTATTTTCATGCCGCTGGCTTATAGCATCTCGGACGGGATTGTGTTGGGTATGATTAGTTATGTACTGATTAACTTGTTGTGTGGCAACTATAAGAAGCTGACTCCGGCAATGTACATTCTGTCGGTTATCTTTGTCTTTAAGTTCTTTATGTAGTAATGTCTTGTTTGGGCAGGTAACATAGAGATTGAATCTATAGAAGAGCAGCGTGTGAAGGGTAGTTTGAGGACTTCCTTCACACGCTGTCTGTTTATGATTGTAGGATGAAGAGGGCTCAGAACTGAAAAGAATGTTTTGAAAAGCTACAAGCTGTAACTATAAAATCTAAAAGGGATGAAGTTAAAACTAAAAATGGGCACTTCGAAAAATTATGAATTGGAATCATGATTCATAAAAGGTCGTATCAGATTCTGCTTTGAAGTACTTCCCCTCCCCAAAAGCTATACGGAAAACTTTCGGGGGGTAGTTTACTTTGAGAAGTGATACGACCATTTATGTTGTCTTATAGAATATCCGATTATAAGTTTGCATCTCAAAAATTGAGCTTTGATACCTTACAGCATTAAACATCTATCTGCTTCCTTTTGTCTTAAAACTGGTTCAATTCAAGATGTAAAATTATCTTTGCTAAATTGAGTCTTATACTTTGCAGCCGACAATCCGGTCGGGGCAGTGCCCTGATTCATCACAGTGCCAAATGACTTTCGATATATTGCATGATTTCATCTTTCGAGTCGGGATGGAACCAGGCTATATCTGTATCACGCTTAAACCAGGTTACTTGTTTACGTGAGTAAATACGGGAGTTTTGCTTGATTTTTTCGATGGCAAACGGTAGGTCCCATTCTCCATCGAAATACTTGAACAATTCCTTATATCCTACGGTATTCAGTGAGTTAAGATGACGATAAGGGTAGACCTTACGTGCTTCTTCCAGAAGTCCTTCTTCCATCATGATGTCTACCCGGCGATTTATACGGTCGTATAATTCTTCTCTATCTCGTTTCAAGCCGATTTTCAGGATGTGAAACGGACGTTCCTTTTTAGTTTGTGTGCGGAAGGACGTATAAGTCTTTCCCGTCATATAACAGATTTCTAATGCGTGTATGACTCGTTTGGGGTTTTTCAGGTCGACAATATTATAATATTCCGGATCGAGAATCTTTAATTCGGCACACAGTCTTTCCAGTCCTTCTTGTTCATAACGTTCCAGCATCAGCTGACGTGTTTCGTTGTCTACGGTAGGGATATCGTCTATTCCTTTGCATACGGCATCGACATACATCATGGAACCTCCTGTCAGTACTACAACAGGATTTTCTTTGAAGAGTTCGTCCAGTTTCTTTAAAACCTCGGTTTCATACTGGGCTGCGCTGTAATAGTCCGTCAGTTGTAAGGTCCCGACAAAATAATGCGGAACGCGTGCCAGCTGGTCTGGAGTAGGGGCTGCTGTCCCTATCTTCAAGTCGGCATAAAGCTGGCGTGAGTCTGCTGAAATAATAGAGGTATGGTATGCCTCGGCTATGGACAAGCTTAAGTCGGTTTTACCGATGCCTGTCGGTCCTATCAGTACAATCAGTGTGGGTTTACTCATTCTTTTCTGCTCTGACGTGTTATAAAAAAGGAGGAAGAACCTCGTTGATTTATTGTTTTTTCGAGATTTTTCCTCCTTCGGATGGATGGAAATGCATGGATATGTTTTTCCATCTATTTGTTATAAGGAATTAATATTTGTCTTCGTCGTACGGGTTTCCTCCGCCTCCTTGTACATCGAAACCTTCGGGATCGAAGTCTTCCATGTCGAAATCCTGATCACCATAGAAGTTTTCATCCAAATCGAGAGAGGAATTTGTATTCATCTGTTCGTCGAAATCGATAGTTTGTTTAGGAGGATTTCCTTCCTTGCGTGAACAAGTTGCATGTTGAAGGTTCTTTCCTGTGATGATTTCAGACAATTCAATGAAGAATACACGTTCGGCCAGCGGGTCGAAGACGTAGAGTAATTTCTGTTTTTCGTCTTCCAGTAATTCGTTGAGCGGAGTATCTTTCATTACGAATGTATCTTCTTCCGAACTTCCGTTACCCATATCTTCCAAAGTAATCTCGATTTCTTTTTCCCAGTCATCATCGCAGATGAAGAAAGAGGTCATCTGGTCATCCTTGTAACCTGTACATTTTAATATAGCTTCGTGCAAATCGTAAAATGAAGCTTCTGAGTCGATTTTTATTTCTCTCAAGAAATCATCGACTTCGTCGGATATGATTCTGAATTTGTATACCATTGTCTTTATTGTTTAGTAGTCATTGATGTGGTAAAGATATAAAATTTTCTTTATCGGATGATTCCTCTTCCTGAATTTTCAATGAAAGAAACAATATATTCGATTTCTGGAGTCATGGGGACTTCCTCGCGAACTTGTTGCAGGGCATCGCTTACGTTCTTTCCGCTGTTATAGATAATGCGGTAAGTGTTGTGGATATTTTCAATCAGTTCGTTCGAAAATCCGCGACGACGTAGTCCTACAATGTTTATTCCGCTGTACGCAATCGGTTCGCGACCTGCGATGATGTAAGGCGGTATATCCTTGCTGAAACGGCATCCTCCTTGAATCATGACATAACCTCCTACACGGCAGAACTGGTGCATCAGAACGTTTGCACTGACAATGGCGTTGTCATCGATGATTACTTCTCCTGCCATTTTTGTTGAGTTGCCGATGATGCATCCGCTTCCCACAATTGTGTCATGAGCTACGTGTACACCTTCCATGAGTAGGTTGTTGTTGCCTACAATGGTTTTTCCTTTTGCAGCTGTTCCTCTGTTGATGGTTACATTTTCACGGATAGTATTATTGTCACCGATTTCGGCAGTTGTTTCTTCTCCACGGAATTTTAAATCTTGCGGAATAGCTCCGATGACTGCTCCCGGGAAAATGCGATTGTTGTTTCCGATACGTGAACCGTATAAGATGTTTGCGTTAGGCATGATTGTATTATTATCGCCTATCACTACATTCTTATCGATGAACACAAACGGACCTATTTCTACATTTTCTCCTATTTTAGCTTCTGGATGTATGTATGCTAATGGGCTGATCATATTTGTATAATGAAGAATTTAAGTATTTAAGGGTAAAGCTTTAGGGATGAAGAACTAATAATCGGTTAATTCTTCATCCTTTATCTATTGCTAATGAATCTATTGTCTTATTTGTTCTTTACTATTTGTGCCATGAATTCTGCTTCACAGACAATCTTTTCGCCTACGAAGATGTAGCCTTTCATAGTTGAGATTCCACGTCGTATCGGTGCCATCAGTTCCACACGGAATATCAATGTATCGCCCGGAACAACTTTCTGACGGAACTTTACATTGTCTATCTTCAGAAAGTATGTGGAATATTTCTGTGGGTCGTCTAGCGAATTTAGTACAAGCAAACCTCCGACTTGTGCCATAGCTTCGACCTGAAGAACACCTGGCATGACTGGCTCGTTAGGGAAATGACCAACAAAGAATGGTTCATTAGACGTAACGTTTTTCACGCCTACAATGTGGTTTGCTCCAATGGCTATCACCTTATCGACTAACTGGAACGGATAACGGTGTGGAAGCAACTCGCGGATACGATTTACATCCATGATTGGGGCTTCGTTGCAATTGTATATAGGTGCCTGAATTTCGTGCAAACGTATCTCTTTTCGTATCTGGCGGGCAAACTTGTTATTGATGGTATGTCCTGGACGGGTTGCGATAATACGTCCTTTGATAGGTTTTCCTATCAAAGCCAGGTCACCGATTATGTCGAGAAGCTTGTGACGTGCCGGTTCATTTGGCCATACCAATGGAATATGGTTGATATATCCTAGCTGACTGGCGTCCATGTGGGGTACACCCATTACGTCAGCAAGTTTATCGAAACTTTCCTGAGTCATCTGCTTTTCATAGATGACAATGGCGTTATCCAAGTCACCGCCTTTAATCAGACCAGCATTTAGTAAAGGTTCTATTTCACGAACGAATACGAAAGTACGTGCAGATGCAATTTCCGTAGGGAAGTCTTCCATATTCTCTAATGTCGCATACTGGTTAGTCAGTATCTTCGAATCGTATGAGATCAGTGTGTTGACACTGAATTTGTCATCGGGAAGTACTGTAATGGATGAGCCGGTAGCTTCATCACGAAATTCGATTTTTGATTTGATGATGTAAAAATCTTTCGGAGCATTTTGTTCTTCAATGCCTACTCGTTTGATACATTCTACATATGCTTTGGCGCTTCCGTCCAAAATAGGGAATTCTGGACCATTGACTTGTATCAAGCAGTTGTCTATTCCTGCGGCATAAAGTGCTGCCATGGCATGTTCTACGGTACTTACTTTTACCCCGTTCTTGGCCAGAACTGTACCGCGAGTTGTGTCAACTACATTTTCAGCTACTGCATCGATGATTGGTTGGTCATCTAAATCAATTCGCTGAATCTTATACCCGTGATGTTCCGGGGCAGGATTGAATGTTACAGTCAGTTTGACTCCTGTATGAAGTCCTTTACCATTCAGTGAGAAGCTGCCTTTTAATGTTTGTTGTTTCAACATGGGTTTATTTATTAAGTTGTTTTTTTAGTTCTTCAATTTCCTTTTGTAGTTTATTTAATTCAGTGTACATGTCTGGAAGTTTTTTGAAAACAGCAGACGAACGTGCAAATTGTTTCGGATCGATGGCTGGGTATCCCATCAGTGTACTGCCTGATTTGGTATTTCCCGGTATACCAGATTGTGCGCCTACAGTTACATGATCACCTATCTTTATATGTCCTGCTATACCGACTTGTCCTCCGAACATACACCATTCTCCAATTTTTGCAGAACCGGCTACTCCACCTTGTGAAGCCATGACCGTGTGACTGCCTACTTCTACATTGTGTGCCAGTTGAATCAAGTTATCAAGCTTGGCTCCTTTATGAACAATAGTTGCTCCCATTGTAGCACGGTCTATACATGTATTGGCTCCGACTTCTACATTATCTTCAATGATAGTAATACCTATTTGAGGAATCTTTTCATAACCTTCGGGGGACGGTGCAAAGCCAAATCCGTCGGCTCCTATAACGGCTCCGGCGTGGATGATACAATTATTTCCTACGCGGCAATCGTGATATATTGTAACTTGTGGATATAACGTTGTGTTTTCTCCTACTTTGGCATGAGCACTAACGGTTACATGGGGATGGATACAAGAGTTGTCACCAATTTCAGCGCCTTCTTCGATGCAGGCAAAAGGACCTATATAAACATTTTTTCCAATTTTGGCCTTGGGAGAAATAGATGCCAAAGGATCGATGCCTGTTTTTTTAGGTTTGCTCATTTCATATAGAGTCATCAGTTTGGCCAGACTTTCATAAGCGTTGTCTACTTTTATAAGAGTCGCTTTAACCTCATGTTCCGGCTCAAAATCTTTGTTGACCAATACAATAGATGCTTGAGTGTTATATATGAAATGTGTATATTTGGGGTTGGATAAGAAAGATAATGCACCGGGAATACCTTCTTCTATTTTTGCAAATGTATGTACAGTTGCATTTTCATCTCCTATAATCACTCCTTGGATATATTCTGCAATTTGCTTGGCTGAAAACTCCATAATTGATTCTTTTGTTCTTTTTTACTTTAATTTTTTCTGTTTTTTGTATGTCATTGATTGGCATACATGTTGTTAATTATGCAAATTACGTATTTTTTTTTTATATATCCGTGTAAATTACCAAATATTTATTGGCTTAGCATTGTAAAAGTATCCTTTTTTACCTGTTTTAAGAAAACAAAAAACTGCCTTCTGTGGTCTCTAACAGAAGACAGTTTTTATGTAGATTTAACAAATTGATCTAATGAATAGGAATAATTGTTCTTTTTAGAAACTTTTCTTTATAAAATAGCTTTCAATTGTTCGCTCATTTGTTGTTGTACTTTGTGGGCTTCTTCTCCCGCAACTTTTGCAAAGTTTTCAGTCTTGTCTGCATAAATAATGGCACGGCTGGAGTTTACAATCAGTCCGCATTCTTTTGTCATTCCATATTTACATACTTCTTCCAGTGAGCCACCTTGTGCTCCAATACCTGGGACCAGTAGGAAATGGTTGGGAACGATTTTACGGATATCTTCAAACATACGTCCTTGAGTAGCTCCGACTACATACATCATATTCTGGTCGTTTGCCCATTCTTGTGACTTGCGCAGTACTTTTTCGAACAAGCGTTCTCCTTCCGTATCGGTTGTCAACTGGAAATCGTGTGAGCCTTTGTTCGAAGTAAGGGCGAGCAGGATAACCCATTTCCCTTCGTAGGTAAGGAAAGGAGTGACGCTGTCTTCTCCCATATAAGGAGCTACTGTTACAGAATCGATATCAAGTTCTTCGAAAAAGGTACGTGCATACATGGCTGAAGTATTTCCAATATCTCCTCGTTTAGCATCGGCAATGATGAACTGGTCCGGGTAGTTCTTTTTGATATAGTCTACTGTTTTTTCGAAAGCTATCCATCCTTTTACTCCCATGCTTTCGTAAAATGCCAGATTGGGTTTATATGCGATACAATAAGGAGCTGTTGCATCGATAATAGCTTTGTTGAAAGCAAAGATCGGATCTTCTTCCTTCAGTAAGTGTTCTGGTATTTTTTTGATATCAGTATCTAGTCCGACACACAAAAAAGATTTTTTGTTTTTGATGTTTTCAAATAATTGTTGCTTGTTCATATTTATTGCTTTTTAAGTTTATATGTATTCTTATTTGCTAAATAGATATCCATCTATACTTACTTCTATATTTTCTTCTGTTTTCTCAATTGAGAAGCTGGTTAGTAAAAAGGCCTTTTGACTTGAATTGCAGTTCAATTGAGTTGGAGGCATTTCTCCTTTTTTACGTTGACTCAGAGATTCGATAGTCTGTTGGTCGATATATACCGTATCGTTATCCTGAGTTAGTGAAACGGCTATTATCTTGTCTTGTCCTTTATGGTCTATGATTTGATATCGATGTATTGATTGCAACTTTTGATATCCGTCAGGAACACTGATGGTGGCTTCTGAAGCGATTGTTCCTGAATAAGAAACAGTAGACTGATTCTCTTGTCTATCTTCAAATTCTGTACGGAGCATATACAATGAAACATCTTCATCAATCCATTGGCAGATACTTTCCTTTCCAAACCATTCGTAAAGATAAATAAATTTTTCATTTATTTGCCGTGCTTGCTCTGGAGAAAATGTTTTCAGCCATTGGTTATACTGTTCTTGTGAGAGAGGTAAATTTTGCATAGGCTTTTGGTGTATAATAGTCTGGTTTACCTCTTTTTGAATAATCTGTCGGGTTATGCTGGCATAATTGACAGGTAATACTGATGTCAGTAGAAAGACAAGAGAAAAGGAAATCGGAATCCAGCTGATTCTTTTAGCTTTGATTATAATTAATGTGATGCAGACAAAATAGCACCATATATTTAATGTAATCAAATAGAGTCGGTTGATGGTTACACCATAATCATTGAATCGGCGTATGATACCTATGGTCATCAGGAAGAGCAGAGGTAATACAAATAATGGTAGCCAGCGTGCTATTAAATTATCTGTACGCTTTTGTTGTGCCATTCGGCTTGGGTAAAGTCCGAATTCAATTACGATGCATCCGGTCATCAGGGTTATGACCAACCATGAAACCCATCCGATGGGGAGTTCCCAGTTTATCAATATGCGAAGTGCATAAATGTAAAGTACTATCAGATAACCTCCTGTTAGCGGGAGGAACAGGTAATGGATGACACCATTTAAAAAGGAATGTTGTAACGGGCGTGTATTATGCTTCTCTTGTTTTTGAGGAAGTAAACCTAAAAACAGGAACATAGATAGACAGACGTTGCAGAGAATTACAACGTAGAGATAGCATGTCGAATCTATGCTTAAATCAAATAATTTATGTACAGATAAGATTAAAAAGCAGATGCCTCCACTCATGATACATCCTATTACATTGGCTGTCACGCATGCTGTGATACTTGACAGAGCAAAGTTCCAACTTGGAATATCATTCTTTTCTTTAAAAAAGGAAAGGAAGAAGACAGATAATCCTATTGCCAGGATGCCAGCTCCATGTGCTATACCTATTTCTGTGAATGATTTTTCATAGGAATAAGAATAAAGATAAATCGCATCGAGTATGAGAAGTAGATGCATTCCTGCCTGGACGGCAATTTTGGGAATGATCCTTTTCATCTCTTCACACCACAAGTGCAGGGTTAGTGATAATAAAGTACCTACAGAAAGATAATATCCGATGATCCAGTTTAGTTTCTTGTTCTCATCATGGTTAGATACAAAGTAACAAAGATAGCACGTCAGGGCTATTGTAAAAAATAAAGTTATCGGGAAGCGCTTCAGATTACTCTGAAGCGTTCCGTTAAAAGTCTGAATAATCTTTTGAAACCAATGTCCTAACATTTGTGTAAGGTCTTCAGTGATTATAATTCACTTTCTTTTAGTCGTTCTGCATTTTCGGCAACAATCAGATGGTCGATACAGTCTTGGATATCTCCGTCCATGAAAGCAGCCAGATTATATATGGTATAATTAATGCGATGATCGGTTATGCGGCCTTGCGGATAGTTGTATGTGCGGATTTTGGCCGAACGGTCACCGGTACTTACCATGGTCTTACGTTTGGAGGCAATGTCATCAATATATTTTTGATGTTCCTTGTCATAAATGAATGTACGCAGACGTGATAAAGCGCGTTCCTTGTTCTTTGGTTGGTCGCGGGTTTCGGTACATTCGATAAGAATTTCTTCTACGACACCTGTATTCGGATTTTTCCAGTTATAACGTAAGCGTACTCCCGATTCTACCTTGTTCACATTCTGACCTCCGGCACCGCCGCTTCGGAATGTATCCCATTTTATTTCTCCTTCGTTGATCTCTACATCGAACGGTTCGGCTTCAGGAAGCACGGCAACGGAGGCTGCAGAAGTATGTACGCGGCCCTGAGTTTCGGTAGCTGGTACGCGTTGTACACGGTGTACGCCCGATTCATACTTCAGGGTACCGTATACTTTATCTCCGGTAACGGAACAAATAATTTCCTTGAAACCGCCAGCTGCTCCTTCGTTGGCACTAGATACTTCCAGCTTCCAGCCTTTGCGTTCGCAGTACTTGGAATACATACGGAACAAATCTCCTGCAAAGATAGCTGCTTCGTCGCCGCCTGTACCGCCACGAATTTCCAAAATGGCGTTGCGGTCATCCTGCGGGTCGGCTGGTACCAGCAGGAGCTTAATTTCTTCTTCCAGTGCCGGAATACGGGCTTCGCAGGCAGCAGCTTCTTCACGTGCCATTTCCTTCATCTCCGGATCGCTTTCTGCCATCATCATTTTGGCTTCTTCCAGTCCGTTGAGGCATTGAAGGTATTCCTTGCGAGCCGCCATCAGGTCGCCCAATTCCTTGTATTCTTTGGTCAGTTTGACGTATCGTTTTTGGTCGGCTATCACGTTCGGGTCTGTAATTAAGGTTGAAACTTCCTCAAAACGTGATACCAGACCATCCAGTTTCTCTAATAATGTATTGTTTTCTGCCATTCTAGTGGAATGCTTATATTGAAGTCTTTAAAAAAGTTAGTTGTTTACCATAATCTGCCGTAGGCTATCCAAGTAAAGAAAAACAACAATATGAATCCGAGCAAGATGAGGGGCAAGTCCCTTTGGGCTTTCCATTGAAAATCTTTGAGGCCAAAGTATTTTCCAAAAACAAAGAAAGAAGCAAAAATTGGGAGTCCAAAACTCATCGTTTTTAGAAAAGGAGAGTCAAATTCAATGCTAAGATATAAAAGGACAAACCATAAAACGAGAAATCCGAGTCCGATAAGACATCCTTGTTTTTCTTGCGGTTTCATATAATCGTAAGAATAAGAGAACAAGTGAGGCAGGTTCGCTATATATCCTGCCCCTTCTTGTCTTTTAGTTCGTTAATATTTGAATTCTCCGAATTCAGAACGGATAATCAGTTCCTTGTGGTCACTTTCTTCGATGCGTCCGATAACTTGTGCATCGATGTTGAACGACTTGCTGATTTCGATAACCTGGGCGGCATGTTCCGGTGACAAGTAAACTTCCAGACGATGTCCCATGTTGAATACCTTATACATTTCATCCCAGTCGGTTCCGCTCTGCTCTTTAATGGTACGGAACAAAGGAGGAACAGGGAAGAGGTTGTCTTTGATGACACGACAGTTGTCGCCTACAAAGTGCAGCACCTTTGTCTGAGCACCTCCTGAGCAGTGAACCATTCCGTGAATCTGAGAACGCATGGCATCCAATAATTTCTTAACTACCGGAGCGTATGTACGGGTCGGAGAAAGAACCAGTTTGCCCGCATCCAGTGGAGAACCTTCTACGGCATCCGTCAATTTCAGCTTACCGCTGTAAACCAGTTCTTCGGGTACAGCATGATCATAGCTTTCCGGATATTTCTCTGCCAGATATTTGCTGAATACATCGTGACGGGCGCTGGTCAGACCGTTGCTTCCCATACCGCCGTTGTATTCTTTCTCGTAAGTTGCCTGACCATAAGAAGCTAGACCTACAATTACATCGCCCGGACGAATGTTGGCGTTATTGATGACATCGGCACGTTTCATACGGCAAGTTACCGTACTGTCGACGATGATGGTACGAACCAAATCGCCCACATCGGCTGTTTCACCGCCCGTAGCCTAAACGC
>FR887753.1:0-3822 GCA_000432735.1 Bacteroides sp. CAG:443 | reverse complement strand
CCCCCCCGCCAGTAGCATAAACGCCTACTCCCATTTCTCGAAGCTCGGCAAGCAGTTCGTCCGTACCGTTGATAATGGCAGAGATTACTTCTCCCGGTACAAGCAGCTTATTACGACCGATAGTAGAAGACACCAATATATTATCTACAGCTCCCACACACAGTAAATCGTCAATATTCATAATCAGTGCATCCTGTGCAATGCCTTTCCATACAGACAAATCACCTGTTTCTTTCCAGTACAGATAAGCCAATGATGATTTTGTTCCGGCACCGTCGGCATGCATGATATTGCAATACTCCGGATCTCCTCCTAAAATATCAGGAATAATTTTGCAGAAAGCTTTTGGAAAAATACCTTTGTCAATGTTCTTAATGGCGTTATGTACATCTTCTTTTGAAGCAGAAACGCCGCGCTGCATGTATCGTTGATTACTCATGAGATATTAGTTGTTTGTTTTTCGTTCATTTGAATGTGCAAAAGTACGGATTATTTTGTTTATGTCCTATCGTTTTTCTTGTTTTGTTACAAGGCTTACACTGAATGGCTGGTTCATTTCCAGCGGACTACTTTCATTACCGCATCGGTCTACGGCTGTTACAGCCCAGTAAATCCGTTCTTCCCATGGCACTTCGGGATAAAAGATATAACTGGTAGAATCGGTTCGGACTTCTATTAAGTTAGAAGGCTGGGTAATATCTACCGGATAAGTGTTTGATGCATAAACCCGATAATATACAGGGGCAGGCAAGTTGTCCGACGAAGCACTCCAACTCAATTTGACTCCTTTAGTCAGTGGCATGAAATACGGCTTTGTGGGAGCTGAAGGAGCAATGCTGTCTACCCACGTCATAGGAGGAACAACAGCAGGCTGGGTATAAAAATATTCTTTCAGTTCGTCCAGCAATCCTTTGGTGTTGTTCAACAAGAAACGGTTTCGGAAATAGGCTTGTCCGTCCATGTGGATGTTGCGCAGAAAATGAATCTGCCGGATAACCTCATCCAGCTGCCAGTTCTGTTCTTGTGGATGGAGAAAATAAATACCCAGTCCCGGAACGATCCATCGTCCGTTCTTATTTTCCTGCCAGTCTAGGGCAAACGGATAGAAATGATTTCCTTGGAAATACATCATGGGGAACAAAGCATCGTGAATGCCTTCTTTCAACCAGCGGCGGGCATCTTGGTAAACCACTTCGTAAGCATTCCATCCTCTCGAAGGGTATCTCCGCGTATCGTTGTACTTCCCGACGGGAGAGCTGCTTACCTTAACCCACGGCTTCAACAATTTTGTTTCTGCATAGATACGACGTACAATACGGGTTATATTATTCCTTCTCCATTGTTCCAGGTTTTCTTTTTTACCATATTTGCGATAGGTACTTTGATCAGGAAAATCTTTTGCGCGTTCCGGATAACGGATGTAGTCTAAATGGATACCGTCTATGTCATACCGTGATACGATTTCGTGTACGATACTTGCCAGATAATTGTCAGTCTGTGGATTTCCTGGGTCCAGATACCACGTCCTTTTGTATAACTTACAGATGGATGGTTGTTTTTTGGTAATTGACTTTTTTCCTAGAAGATTGACTTGCCGAGTGTTTCCTATGGGAATAGTCACAATCCATGCATGCAGTTCCATACCTCGCCGGTGACATTCTTCTATGGCGAACTTTAACGGGTCATAATTAGGATTTCCTCCTTCGTGTCCGGTCAGCGATTCCGTGAACGGTTCGATGGCGGATGGATAAATCACATCCCCTCGTAATCGAGTTTGTAATAAGACTGTGTTGAAGTTCGCACGTTTCAGCGCATCAAGTATTTCACAAAGTTCTTGTTTCTGACGTTCTATGCCTTTGGCCGAAGTCGCTTTTTGCGAAGGCCAGTCCAAACCTCCTAATGTGGTAAGCCACGTAGCTCGTATTTCGTATTTGGGCTGAGAATATGTTAGGCCAGGCGTGAAAAATCCGATGAGGAAGATATAGATAGCAATAAGTCTGTTGTACATAATTTTATTTTTTAATGTTGCAAAGATACGAATATGTTCTTTTTAATTGTTACTTTTGCGCTCACTTAAATACTTTTTATTATGATAACATTTAGTATTGCTTTGATTTTGTTAGTAGTTGGCTATTGGATTTACGGAAGTTATATTAATAAGCTGTTTGCTCCCGACCCGAATCGCAAGACGCCTGCGCTGACCATGACCGATGGGGTGGATTTTATCCCTCTTCCAACATGGAAGATATTTATGATTCAGTTCTTGAACATTGCGGGACTTGGACCGATTTTTGGTGCGATTATGGGAGCTCAGTTTGGTACAGCATCTTATCTTTGGATTGTTTTTGGAACAATATTTGCCGGTGCAGTTCACGATTTTCTGGCAGGGACATTGTCACTCCGCAATTCCGGTGAAAGTTTGCCGCAGATCATAGGACGGTATTTAGGTGGCAGGACACGTCGGGTTGCTTGTGTTTTTACGGTTCTGTTGATGATTTTGGTTGGTGCTGTATTCGTTTCTGGACCGGCAGAGCTGCTGGCGGGCATGACTCCTGATTCGCTGGATGTCTATTTCTGGGTAATTGTGATATTCCTATATTATATATTGGCTACCATGATGCCCATTGATAAGATTATAGGTAAAGTTTATCCCTTGTTTGCTTTTGCCTTACTCTTTATGGCGGTCGGCATTTTGGTCATGTTGTATGTAAAGAGTCCCGACCTGCCCGAAATTTGGAATGGATTTGGTACGAAATACGAGCGTAACCCTATTTTCCCGATGATGTTCATTTCTATAGCGTGCGGAGCGATCAGTGGTTTCCATGCTACCCAGTCTCCGTTGATGGCACGATGCATTACCAACGAAAAGCATTGCCGTCCGGTTTTCTATGGTGCCATGGTAACCGAAGGAATCGTTGCTTTGATATGGGCTGCTGCGGCGACTTATTTCTTTCATGAAAATGGAATTATCGACAAGGCAACAGGTATCGCCTATTCGGGGGCAAAAGTTGCAACCGATATTTCGAAAGACTGGCTGGGAACTTTCGGTGGAATTCTGGCCATCCTTGGAATTGTGGCAGCTCCTATAACCAGTGGAGATACGGCATTGCGTTCGGCACGTTTGATTGTGGCCGATTTCTTCCATGTAGAACAGCGTAGTATACGCCGCCGTTTGCTTATCTGCATACCTATATTCTTGGTTACTATCGGCTTGCTGGTATATAGCTTTGGAGATGCTGAAGGATTCAAGATTATTTGGAGATATTTTGCGTGGTGCAACCAGACGCTGGCCGTTTTCACTTTGTGGGCAATCACAGTGTGGCTGGTATATGAAAAGAAGAATTATTGGGTTACATTGATACCGGCTCTTTTTATGACAGCCGTATGCTCCACTTATATATTGATAGCTCCGGAAGGGCTTTCGTTGCCTGCTTCAATAGCTTATTCGTTAGGCATCGTCTGCGTTTTGATTGCGATAGGCTGGTTTGTATTGTGGTATCGGAAAGTAAAAAAGTCATATCTCCGATAAAGTGGAACAATGTTTTGGCCCGTTTAGGCTGGACAAACGGCCGACATGTGTCTGGAGAAATCAGAGAAAAAAATGTCTTGCCCGAAGGAAAAGGTTATTAGATTCGAAACGAGAACTTTTTCTACGGTCAAGACATTCTTTCTGTTTCAGGAAAAGTTTTCTGTAAGAGTGATAAAGTGGTGAAAAACGATGAAGGATTATTTTTCATAGTGTTTTTTTGTTACTTTTGCGCCTATCAATGTTTTTTTAATCAATACTTCGGTAAATTTTTACCGATAAATTAAAATTAAACA
>FR887752.1 GCA_000432735.1 Bacteroides sp. CAG:443 | reverse complement strand
AGAGGCCATCTCAATTCATTTTGAGACGGCCTCGTTTTTGTTTATTTGTCGGGACGTTTTTTTAGTTTTTGTACAAAAACAAAAAATCTTTGTACAAAAACTTTTTAAGTCCTCATTATTCTCTTTTTCCCATATTATCGCAAGCAAACGCAAAGTTGATGGAAAGGTATGTACGGTGCTGGGATCAGGAATATTTCTCTTCGAACTTCATCTCTACGTCATTCACGAATTTCCGGATGGAATCTTGGTCGTCTTTCTTGCAGATAAGCAAGACATTGTCGCGTGACGCAACCAAATATCCGTCCAGATCCTGCACGACGGCAAGCTGTCCTTCAGGTACCAGTACGATGCTGTTCTTGCAGTTGTATAGCAACGTATTGCTGTTGATAATCACATTGCGGTTCATATCCTTGGGTGAAGCATCGTAAAGCGCATCCCATGTACCCAGATCGGCCCATCCGAAGTCGCACAACTGAACATATACATTGTCGGCCTTTTCCATGATACTGTAATCGATGGAGATATTGGGGCACGAAGTAAAGTCGGGCACATCGCATTCCACACGCGGACAGATTTCCGACATCATTTCATGGAAAGCCTTCAGAATCGTATTTACATGCCATACAAAGATACCCGAATTCCAGTAAAACTCATTGCTTTGCACGAATATTTCGGCGAATTCACGTGCAGGCTTTTCGATGAACGTCTTCACCTTATAGAAGTTTCCTTTCTTTTCCTCGTCAATCTGTATGTATCCGTATCCTGTTTCGGGGCGGTTGGGCTTGATGCCCAGTGTGACGAGCTTGTCGTTTTCGGAAGCGAACTTCAGTCCCTTCAGGATAGCCTCCTTAAACTCGTCCGCTTTCAGAATCAGGTGATCCGACGGAGCCACTACGATGGTCGCATCAGGATTTATCTTCTGGATGACGTGCGACGCGTAAGCGATAGACGGTGCGGTGTTGCGCCTTTCCTCTTCTACAATGAGCTGGCTTTCCGTTATCTCCGGAAGCATGTCGAGAACGATTTGTTTATAGTCTTTATAAGTTGTAATATAGATATTGCTTGGAGGAACTATTTTCTTGTATCTGTCGAAGGTTTGTTGCAGTAAGGTTTGTCCGGTGCCAAAAAAATCGAGAAACTGCTTGGGCAATGCCTTGCGACTGTAAGGCCAGAAGCGGCGTCCCATTCCTCCGGCCATGATGATACAGTAGTAGTTATTATTCATGATATCGGCGTAACTTTTAATGTTTATGCTAAGATAACCTTTATTTTTCGAACAAAGGTTGGAAAGCGTTCTAAATAGTGTTAGATAAAAATTTTTTTCACTTTTTTATCACAAATGCTTGTTGTTTTAAAATATTTGCCTACCTTTGCACCGCAATTAAGGGAAAACATGTCCCTGATGATAATTGCCCAGATGGCGGAATCGGTAGACGCGCTGGTCTCAAACACCAGTGGAGTAACATCCATCCCGGTTCGACCCCGGGTCTGGGTACCAGGAAAAGAGCTAAGCAGAATGAGTAATCAGATGCTTGGCTCTTTTCTTTTTCCTATATTTTTCTTTCATCTGTAACTTTCTTGGTAGAATTGAGTAAAAACAATATCTTTGAAATATAAATAAACTCTATTAAACAATCAGTAATGGAACAGCATATATGGCAAGAGATAGAAACACTGTACCGGCAGTTTGTGAAGCTTGGTATAGGTGAAGCGGTGGACTATGAAAAGTACTACCTATATTCTCTTATAGCCCATTCTACTGCTATTGAGGGCTCTACGCTGACAGAGATAGAAACTCAGCTGTTGTTTGATGAAGGAGTAGTAGCTGGCGGTAAACCTCTCGTTTTTCACTTGATGAATGAGGATTTGAAGAATGCCTACGAACTGGCAAAAGAAAAAGTAAAGTGCAAAACAGCTATAACTTCTTCTTTCCTACAGAGACTGAATGCTGCTTTGATGCGCACTACAGGAAGTGTCCATAACGTGATAGGCGGTTCTTTCGATTCATCTAAAGGTGAGTACCGTTTGTGTGGCGTTACGGCTGGTATCGGAGGACGTTCTTATATGAGTTATCAGAAAGTTCCGGGAAAAGTTACCGAACTATGTAACCTGTTACAGGAACGTATCAAGGTCGCATCTGACATTCGGGAGCAATATGAGTTAAGTTTCAATGCTCATCTGAACTTGGTTACGATTCATCCGTGGGTGGATGGCAATGGACGTACTGCACGATTATTAATGAACTATATCCAGTTTTTCTATAACCTTTTCCCGACTAAAATATTTAAGGAAAATAGGGAGGAATACATTCTTGCCTTACGTCAGTCGCAGGAAGAAGAAGTTAATCAGCCTTTCTTAGACTTTATGGCTGGTCAGCTAAAGAAATCGCTCTCTTTGGAGATTGAACGGTTCAATGCCTCACGGAAGAAAGGGTTCAGTTTTATGTTTTAAAGTAAAGGATAGTTAGTAAGATTAGAACGTAAGTTTTTGTAAGCATGCTTTTTCTCGTCTAATATATTGTCTATAATATATAGGTCATTTCCCTGAAATGGTAGTACTGTCTGCTAATATATAGAAACAGGAGGTTGTAAAGAAATTACGTATATAGGGAATTGCACTGATGATAAATGGCAATTTACAAGGTTTCAGTCCGAATTTGACTTCATAATGTGGATTGATGAAATACAATTCTTGATTGACGATGCAATAGCCTTGGCGTAGAGCTATTTTCCGGAATAACTCAATGGAACATTGGGTACGTTTAATATTTAATAATTCATTTATGGTTTCTTCCTTTTCATTGCAGCATCGGAGGAAGCCCGTGTAAAGAGATGTAGGTAGTAAATGAATAAAAGGAAAATGTGAAATGAGGCGGTTATGGCAGATTTGCTGGTGTCCTCCGAAAGGCATTTGCCAGGCAGGAAAGGACATGAATATTATGCCACTTTCGGATAAGAAATCTTTCAACCTGATTAAAAGTGCAGTCTTGTCGGCAATATGCTCCAATACGTCATGGCAAATGATGATATCAAATTTTTGGTTGAGATTGTTGAACTTAAATATATCCGAGGCTAAAAAACGTCCTTGGGCATTTGCTTCCCGAAAGAAGTCTTTTGCATCTTTGATACGACATTCTGCCATGTCTATTCCGGTCACATTACAACCCAATGTCGAGAAGGGTAATAAATTGCCACCGTCGCCGCAGCCTATTTCTAAAATATTCATATTGGATTCTATCGCCTTATACTTTTCAATATAGGGGATGTAATACTTTTTACTTGTCGTAGCAAGTTCCTGAAAATACAAGCGTCTGTTTTTTTGTCTTTCTTGCATAAGCCATTTTTCATTTTGTATAAGTATGATAGTTTATCGGAAAAAAGACTGCATGGTAAAGTTGTAATTTTACCAAGAGAAGCGGAATCCTACTGGAAAATAAATATTGAATGGATATTCATTCCAGATGGTATGAAGTTGATCACCATTATGGAAATAGTATTGCAGATTAGGTTCCATATAGACTCCGACAGAAGGGAGTATCTGATACTGAATGCCAATGCCTGTTCCTGTAGACCATTGTAAAGAAGGATTTAACGTTTGTTTCTTTATGGCTATAGTTTTGTCATTATTTAAAATGTTTTCTTTTAAAGTAGCTTTTATTGGTATGTGTAAAATGATACCGGCAGAAACGTATATTGATAGCCTTTGATAGTTCCAAAGATTAAATCTTCCTTTGACGGAAACTCCTGCATAATCTATTTTCTGAATTTTTTCAGTGCAGATTTCTTGCATGGAAGTGAAGTCAGAGCGCAGACGGGTATAAGAAATTCCGGTTTCTATACCCCAATGCTTATCAATAGGATAATGTATTATTAGGGAAAAGGTGACGGGTGCATAATGATGCGTTTTCTCCTTTGTCGTTATTGGTTGTATTTGTCCGGACGAAATATCTCCTGGGATTGTTGAGGTCTGCGTATTGGTTTGGCTGCTTCCTCCCTGATAGATGACAGCCAATGACCAACGTCTTTGGTCGGAAGTTGATTCATATTGGGTGAAAGGAATAGCGGGCTTATGTTTCTTTTGGTTGGATATGGTATTGTTTGTAGTCATACTGTCTGCCTTTTGTATTGTGGCAAGAGTGGAGTCTTTGCTGTCTTTTTGACGGCTATATATTCTTGAGGCTATTTTTGCTTGATGGGATAAATGGGCCTGTTGAGGTAAAAATACATCTTTTGTTAAATTTTTTGTGTTTTTTTTCTCTGTCTTGTTTGATATGGTTGATATACTATGATTGTTGGACTTATCTTTTTTGTTCATATTCAGCCAGATTATAAAGGACAAAGTACATATCCATACGATTGTTAAAATGTGAAGATGGGTAATCAGTTTCCGTAACATAACTTTGGCCCTGAAAAGTTGTGAAGAGGAAGAGTGAGGGGTAATACCTAATAACATCCCAATTTCTTTATGGGATAATCCCTTCAATACCGACAATTTGAAGACGGTTTGGTAACCGACAGGTAATTGATTTATAATGGAAAGCAATGTATCGTAAGTTGGTAAATCTGATATAGAAGAAATATCGGTAGGTTCTTCTTTCTCTTCGATGTCTGATAAAGGTACAGTAGGAGTTGCCTTACACTGGTTTAGATATTTTAAGGCAAGGTTTTTCATTATGATTCCCATCCAACTTTCAAGTTTTTCGGGTTCTCGTAATGAGTCTATGGAAGTAAAAATAAGAATAAAGCCATCATGTAAAATATCTTGTGCAGTCTGTCGGTCGGAAACATAGTACAGACATATTTGCATCATTTTTTCTGAATAGTTTTGATAAAGTAGGTTCCATGCCTGTTTGTCTCTCTGTCTTAGTAAAGCTACAAGTTGCTTTTTATCCATATCTTCCGTTGCCAATAGTACATATTATATTTATATGATATTGGAAAGTGAAAAAAACTGCATGAAGGTGAGTTTTTTATATTGTAGTGGAACGTAATGATTATGTAATGACCCTCAGATATTTTTAGAAAGACTGTTGATAAGTTTTATGGATTTCAGGAATTTCATCTTTTTCTGTACTTGAGCGGAGAAACCCCTGTCATCTTGACGAAGAATTTGCCGAAGACAGACTGGTCGGAAAAGCCGAGGTTATCAGCTATCTCCTTTATTCCCATATCCGTGCTTTCGAGCAAGCGTTTCGCTTCTGCGCAGAGTAGTTCCGATACATGAAAGCGGACCGTGCGTCCGGTTGTACGTTTTACAATGCGGGAAAGATACGTGGTCGATATGTTCAGCCGGCCTGCGTAGAACAGGATGTCGTGATGTTTCTTGTAATTGTTTATCAGCAGCTTCTTGAAATTGCGGAAAATCTCATCTGTTCGTTTGATACAGACCGAAGCATGTTGAGTATTCCGGCAGAGGACATCGGCTATTTGTAACAACAGAAAATTGCACAAATGGCGGATAATCCCGTTTTGATAGGGCCGGAAGTATTTCAGTTCGTCCGTAAACAAGGCAGTAGTCTTTTGCAGGTAATCGCATACCTCCGGCTCCAGATGAACGGCGGGGATATTATATTTATTGATGAATCTGGCCAGTTGATGATACATGGCCTGTCCGTCCGAGAGCGTATCGAAATAATCAGGATAGATATAAATGCAGGTCATGGCAAAATCGGAACTTTTCTCGTGTAGGGTGTTGGTCATACTTGGAGTCAGCACAATGAGATCATCTTTCCGGATCAGGTGACTGTCGTTGCTGTTCGATAACAACGCTGTTCCGTTTGCAACTAAAATAATAAAAAATCCTTTCTTCAAAACGACGGATTCTTCTTTCTCGAAAGAACATTTTACAACATGATAAGGGGGATTTTCTTCACCGGAAACAGGAAAACCGTTTTTGTCAGGATCAAATAATTTCATAAAAAGGTTTTTTCTTTACAAAAATAAGATTTGTTTCGTTTTTAACCAAGAACAGTTATTTTTTTATGAATGGAAATAAAAAAATAACATGAACTTTGCGCCGATTAATTGAAGGTTTTATGAATAAATTCATGTGTAGACGTTACGTCTTGTTCGCAGTTTCCTTGTTTGTCAATGCCATGGGTATCGCCCTTATAACAAGAGCATTGCTGGGAACTTCACCTATTACGAGTGTTACTTATGTGCTGAGTATGTTTACTCCGCTTACCATAGGGCAATGGACAATCGCTCTGAATCTGTTGTTTATACTGCTCGAACTTCCTTTCATGACGAGAAAAGAACTAAGAGAGGACTTGCGGATGTTCTTGCTTCAGATACCGATTTCCTTGTGTTTCGGAACGTTTATCGATGTGTGCATGAACATACTGTATTGGGTAGAGCCGGTGAAGTATGCCAGTCAGATAGCCTATCTGCTGGTAGGATGTGTAGTCTTGGCTGCCGGTATAACTCTGGAAGTGAAAGCCAATGTTGCGATGATGGCGGGTGAATATTTCGTCCGGGTTATTTCCAAGCGCTTTCATGGTGAATTTGGTTACGTAAAGTTGTGTTTCGATATTTCGCTGGTTTGTATCGCCTGCGTGCTGTCTTTGTGTTTCCTGTCGGGCATCTACGGGGTACGTGAAGGAACGGTGGCTGCTGCGTTGCTGGTAGGTCCGATTGTACATTTCATCAGCCCGTATTACCGCTGTTTCGATAAATGGATTAACGAAGGAGCCGACAAGGTTACGGTGGCACTGAAAAATGCTCAGCATGTCATCATTACCATTGCGAGAGAATATGGAAGCGGTGGACATCTGTTGGGTGAAATGTTGTCCAAAGAGTTGGGGATTAAGTTATACGACAAAGAGTTTATCCATCTGGTAGCCCAGAAGAGTGGCATCAACGAGCAGTATATCAAGAAAAACGAGCAGTCTATTCCTTCTTTCTGGCTGAAGTGTATCTTGGGCAAGAGCAGTGAACAGTCGCTGGAGCGTAGCCTCTCGTCGGATGATGTGCTGTTTGTGGCAGAAAGTAAGATCATCGAAGAACTGGCAGAAAAGGGGTCTTGTATCATTGTAGGCCGATGTGCCGATTTTGTGCTGAAAGACTATCCGAACCTGATAAAGGTTTTCTGTTATTCCGACTTGAAAAATGCTTGTGCGCGCTGCGTGCAGGAATATGGCATTGCGGCAAATAAAGCTGAGGCGGAGATCAAGCGGATAAATCACAACCGTATCGCTCATTATGAATATTACACGGGAGAAAAATGGGGAGAACCTCATCATTATAACCTGATGATCAATACCGGAAGCATTGATTTGCCGATGGCTTGCAGCCTGATAAAGACCATCTATCAGAATCGGGAAAAAGAAAAAGTGATGGAATAAGAGATTCTGCACATTTTTTATGCTTTTTGGATGACCATCGGTAAATCGGGTTTGTCGATATTTGCATTGTAAAGGTTAAAGATGAACTAATTATGAAACAAGATGTGCAGAATCAACCAGTAAAGAAGGGAAATCCCTATATGGGATTCTTAGGAGTAATATTGATCGTGTTAATTCTGAACGGACTGGTTTTTCCGAAACTCACCGGACAGCAGATCATATCTACCGATTATGGGACATTTATCGAAAAAGTAGACAGTGGAATCGTAAAGGAAGTTATGATTAAGAGTAATCAGATTTTCTTTACAGCTCAGGAAAACGGTGGAAAAACGATAACTTTCCAGACGGGTGAAGTAAATGACCCTCAATTGGTAGACAGATTGTTGAAGGCGGATAGTCCTAACCCCGACGGAAAGATTGCGTTTAATCAGATTATTCCAGAAGAAAATTCGCCTATTCTGAATTTTTTGCTGATGTGGATTTTGCCGGGATTGATTTTCTATATTATTTGGCATCAGACCCGTAAGACTATTCAATCTCGTATGGGGGCTGGAGGAAACTTTATGTCTTTTGGCGACAGTGGAGCGAAAATTTATGCGGATGCTGATATCAAGACAACATTTGCCGATGTAGCAGGTCAGGAAGAGGCTAAGGATACCTTGAAGGAAATTGTGGACTTCTTACATAATCCAAAGAAATATACCGAAATAGGTGCTTCTCTGCCTAAAGGTGCCTTGCTGGTGGGTCCTCCGGGAACGGGAAAGACGTTGATAGCCCGTGCGGTGGCAGGAGAGGCCAAGGTCCCGTTTTTTGCTATTTCGGGCTCGGAGTTCGTACAGATGTTTGTCGGAATGGGAGCTGCTAAGGTAAGGGATTTGTTTAAACAGGCAACAGAGAAAGCGCCTTGCATTATTTTTATTGATGAAATAGATGCGATAGGTAAAAAGAGGGATGGTGCCTTTGCGGGTAACGATGAACGGGAACAGACTTTAAATCAGCTTTTGACCGAAATGGATGGTTTCGATGGCCGGAAAGGGGTTGTCATTCTTGCAGCGACCAATCGTCCTGAAAGCTTGGATAAAGCCTTGCTTCGTCCGGGACGTTTTGACCGCCGTATTCAGATGGACCTGCCCGATCTGGAGGGCCGGAAGGCTATTCTCAATGTACATTTGAAGAAGGTTAAACATGATTCAATCGATCTGGATATTGTTGCACGGGCTACCGCAGGTTCTTCTGGTGCTGAATTGGCGAATATCGTCAATGAAGCTGCCTTGCGTGCCGTACGTATGGGGCGGACGCTTGTCACAACTTCTGATTTGGAAGAAAGCGTGGAAACGGTAATAGCCGGAGCACAGAGGAAGGGAAAAGTTTTATCGGCCGACGAGAAAAAAATAGTGGCTTATCATGAGATAGGCCATGCGCTGGTAGCTGCCATGCAGAGCCACTCTGCTCCTGTTCATAAGATTACGATTATTCCACGTACTTCGGGAGCTTTAGGATATACCATGCAGGTGGATAGCGGAGAGCAGGTCTTGCAGAGTAAAGAGGATCTGTTTAACCGGATTGCCACACTTACGGGCGGACGTGCTGCCGAAGAGATTGTGTGCAATACGGTTACTACCGGAGCTTCGAACGATATTGAACAGGCTACCCGGCTGGCACGGGCAATGGTCACCCGGTATGGCATGAGCGGCAAGTATGATATGATGGGACTGGAAACGGTGAATAATGCTTATCTGGGAGGTGATACGTCGCTTACTTGTTCAACGGATACGGCGGCAGATATTGACCAGGAAGTACTCCGTATGATAAAGGAAGCTCACGACAAGGCCAGAAAGATTATTTCCGAAAATATGGAGATTATGCATGAGGCGGCTGCTTTCTTGATGGAAAAGGAAACGATTACAGGACAGGAATTTATGGACATTATTCATCGCTGTACCGTAAAGGCTGATAAAAATAGTTGATTCTTATAAGTGTATCTTTATGGGGATAAAAGAGCTGCTTCTTTCTGCGGTATAGTACTTTGTACCTTGTTCCGATAAATGATAGTGAAATAAAAGCCCTTTGAAACAATTTTATTTTCTAACTTTGCGCCCGTTTTGTTTAATAGTTGTTGATATATGCAAATGAAGAAGATAAAAGTATTCCGAAACCGTATAGTGTGGTTGCTTGTAGCGTTGGTCTGGTGTTCCGTCGAGGGGAAAGCGCAAGATAAAATTGAGGCGGGTGTCGGTATGGATTTGGTGAGCGGTTATGTCTGGCGTGGGCAGGATTTAGGAGGTATCAGCGTTCAGCCTGAAGTGTCTCTGTCTTATAAAGGCCTGTCTTTGACGGGATGGGGAACGGTTGGATTCGACAAGGATGATACAAAAGAGTTTGATTTGACGTTAGGATACGAGGCGAAGGGTTTCAGCGTTTCGGTGACGGACTACTGGGTCAGTGGCGAACCGGGATATTTTCATTATGGAGCACACAATACCAGCCATACATTTGAGGCTCAGGTAGGCTACGATTTCGGGGTATTGACTGTGAACTGGTTTACGAACTTTGCCGGATATGTTGGCTATAAAGCCGATGGCAGCAGAGCTTATGCTTCTTATTTCTCCGTTTCTGTTCCTTTCACATTGGGAGGACTGGACTGGAGTGTAGAGGCAGGTGCTACTCCCTGGGAAAATGACTTCTATACAGGAGGAGAAAACTCCAGCTATTCCAAGGAAATGATCAATGGGTTTGCCGTGTGTGAGGTAAGTGTAAAAGCTTCCAAAGAAATAAAGATTACAAAACATTGGTCGTTACCGCTTTTTGCCAAGGCTATATGCAATCCCTCCACGGAAGGATTTTACTTTGTAGCCGGCGTGAGCTTTTAAGATATGTGTTACTCTCGGATACGTAGGAGAGAGTATTCCGGTTGGCAGGTCATGGATTATAGCTCCATGACTGTCTGTTCAAAGTTGTCTTTGTCCCCTTTAGCCCTGTTGCGTATTTTGCTTCGGTAGTTGTAAACCGTCGCCAGTGAGTAGCCTAGAAAATGAGCTATGCGGTTGGCATCGGTTACTCCCAGACGTATCAGTGCAAAGATTCGGAGTTCCGTATTGAGTATTTCGCCGGGTTTGGGATATATTTTCCCTTCATCGGTCAGCAGGTTGTTGAAGTCGGCAATGAAATTAGGAAACAGCTCCAAGAACGACTTATCGAATTCATTATAGAAATTTTTTCGTTCATCGCGCAGGAATTGTTCGGAACGTATGGCTTTGAACAGATCGTCGATACGTGATGCCATTGCAAGCTTTTCGAGTGAACGGCGGTATTGTTCAAGTTTGTCCAGATAACTGACGCAGCGGTCCAGATAGCGGGCAATATATACCTCTTTTATTTTGCCGGTCTGAGCCAGATTCATGTTGGCAGCCTGTAGCTCTTTGTTGGATAAATACAGGTTTTTTCGCATGACCGACAGTTTCTTTAATCCATAATACAAATACAGGGCAAGTATAATCAGCAAAATAGCCAGTACGCCCATACCTACCAACAGGATGACGACCATTCTTTTTTCCTGCGCTTCCTTTTGTGAATAAGCGTGGTCGATAATCGGATAAAACTCTGTGACTTCGGCAAAACGCAGACGGGCGTTGCATGCTACAGCGTCTTCCATCGAACAGCTTAAATAACTGTATGCTCTTTTTAAATCTCCGTGCCGATAGATAATTCGTGCCAGTTTCTGAAGAGAGGCATATTCTCTTACCGGCATGCTTAAATCGATGATGGCGGTCTGTGCCAGATAGTAAATCTGCATGTCAGTTTCATTTTTCGCTTCGTAGGCTAAGGATAGGGTATAGTTTACGTAAGCTTTCTGCTTCATATCGAGTGAAGTAGTGAGCATCTGGTTGAGCATGGGAATGGCTTTGTCGGGCTGAGAAGACAAGATGTATCGTTCGGCCTGAACAATGTTACGGTCTACACACGAATCGATGTTGTTCATGATTGAATCGCGATACAGGTCTGTCTGTTGCAGATATTTTTGCTTGGCTTCACGTCCTACGGTATAGTCTGCCAGCCATCCGTAGCAGGTACGCAGGGTAAAATAATAATAGATCAGATTCTTTTTGCTCAGTAATGCAGGGCGTATCTGTTGTAATTCGTCCAGTGCTTCGCTGTACATTCCCATTACTCCCATAACCTCTGCACGGTTGATAATGATTTCGTTGTTTAGTTCGGGCTTGTTCAGCAGTAAGGCATATTCTGCTTTTTTGTTTATGTAGTGCAAGGCAGAATCGGCCTGATAATGTAGATACAAATTGAACAGTTCATTGGAAAGATTGTACTTTTCTTTCTCTGTCGTGGCATAGTGAAGTTGCTGCTTCAATTGAAGCAGTGTCCGTTCCCGTTCTGCCCGGTATAAAGCTTTTTGGGTAATGACCTGATCAAGCTGCTCTAATACCTTTTCGTGTGAAGGTTGTTCCGCTTTGACGGATAATGTGAATAGAATCATGCCAGCCAGTAGCCAGAAAAAGTGATGTTTTATTCCAGTAGTAAATATATTTTGTTCCATGATGGTCATTTATATGCTTCAACATACAAATAATATAGCGGATTAGGAGTTAAAACCATTTATATTATTGATATGCTAGATTTAAGTTAACATGTTTATTTACTGGTTCTTATGTTTTTAATAAGTTTATATTTAATTTCCAAATATAACAAAAAAATCAGCAATGGTATATTTTTGCAACGAAAAACATTTTAAATCGTATTAATCTTAAATATCATGAAACATACATGGCTTTTATTTATGGCGATCTTTAGCCTTTTCGGCATTTGTCGTGCGGCTGGAGCTATCAAAGTTCATAAGGTTACTCCTAGTTTTTGGTGGGCTGGTATGCAAAATCCCGAATTGCAGATTTTGTTGTATGGCGATCACATCGCTTCTTCCAATGTTACACTGTCTGGAAATGGAATTATCCTGAAGGAAGTGGTAAAGCAGGATAATCCCAATTACTTGTTGCTTTATCTGGATTTGTCGGAAGCAAAAGCACAGACTTTTAATATATTGTTGAAGGAAGGGAAAAAAACACTGACGATTCCTTATGAACTCAAGGAACGTTCACATAAGGGAGAAGATATAAAGGGATTTACTTCGGAAGATGTTCTTTACTTGATTATGCCCGACCGCTTTGCCAATGGGAATTCGGATAATGATATCGTAGAAGGGATGCTGGAAAATAGGGTGGACCGTAATGATTCGTTTGCTCGCCACGGAGGCGACTTGCAGGGTATTTCCGACCATCTGGATTATATTGCAGACCTGGGAGTAACAGCGATCTGGCTGAATCCTACTCAGGAAAATGACATGAAGGACGGATCGTATCATGGTTATGCCATTACGGATTATTATCAGATAGACCGCCGTTTGGGAAGCAATGAGGAATTTAAGACACTGGTAGACAAGGCGCACCAAAAGGGATTGAAGGTGGTGATGGACATGATTTTCAATCATTGCGGTAGCGAGAACGATCTGTTCAAGGACAAGCCTTCTAAGGAGTGGTTTAACTTTCATTCGGAATATGTGCAGACTTCGTTCAAAACTGCCAGTGTGATGGATGTACATGCCAGTGAGTATGAGCGCAAGATTGCGACGGACGGATGGTTTACGTCGGTAATGCCCGACTGGAATCAGCGTAACCGGCATGTGGCACGCTATCTGATTCAGAATAGCATCTGGTGGATTGAATATGCAGGTATCAACGGCATTCGTCAGGATACACATCCGTATGCTGATTTTGACTTTATGAGTGAATGGTGTAAGGAGGTACTCGAAGAATATCCTTATTTCAATATCGTAGGTGAAACATGGCTGAATAGTAATGTGCTGGTTTCGTACTGGCAGAAAGACAGCAAGCTGGCTGCTCCACGAAATTCGAATTTACCGACTGTAATGGATTTCCCGTTGCAAAGTCTGATGAATCAGGCCTTCGATGAAGAAACTGGAGAATGGGGAGGAGGACTGTATAAGTTGTACGACTATCTGACACAGGATATCGTATATGCCGATCCGATGAACCTGCTGGTATTTTTCGATAACCATGATACCTCTCGTTTTGCTACAACCGATGAGAAGGCTCGTAACCTGACACGCTATAAACAAGCTATGACTTTTTTGTTGACTACGCGTGGCATACCGCAGATATATTATGGAACTGAAATCTTGATGACGGGTGATAAAGGAAATGGTGACGGAGAGTTGCGGAAAGATTTTCCCGGAGGATGGCGAGGAGATAAAGTGAATTGCTTTGTTCCTGAAGGGCGTACTACCTTACAGAATGAGGCTTTCGATTTTACCCGTAAGTTATTGAACTGGCGCAAGGGGAATGAAGTGCTTACTCATGGTACATTAAAACATTATTCCATCAGTCAGGGAACTTATGTCTATCAGCGTGCATACAATGGCAAGTCGGTTGTTGTCGTGATGAATGGAACGGATGCTCCGCAGGAACTGAGTCTTGAACCTTATCGGGAGATATTGCCACAACCGGAAGCTACGGATTTCCTGAGCGGAAGGAAGGTCAGTTTTGCTGATAAATTATCTCTGAAGGAACGTGAAATCTTGATATTTTGTTTCTAAAAAGTTTCTATTTTTAAGTTTTCTGTTATATGCTAAATACCTGATAAATAAAATATTAATATTTTTATGCATTTCTATTTTTTGTATGAAGAAAATAAATGTATGATGGGATGTCTAATTTTGTTTTTGAGCTAAAAACTTATTAATTATTTAAACCTTAAAACTATGAATCTAAAAAGAACCTTTGCCTTTGTAGCCATGTGCTACTGTGCGTTTGCGATGAATGCGCAAAATCTGACGTCGCCTGACGGTAATTTGAAGATGAACTTTAGTTTGAACAGTAACGGGGCTCCTGTATACGAGCTCTTCTTTAAGGACAAAGCTGTTATTAAGCCCAGCACTCTTGGCCTGGAATTGAAAAGAGAGGATCCTGAGAAAAGAATCGGATTCGAATGGACGGAACGAAAAGATAAAGAACGAGTAGACGAGAAGACGAATCTGATGACCGGATTTAAGATTAAAGATACTCGTACTTCTACTTTCGATGAAGTGTGGCATCCGGTGTGGGGAGAAGAAAGTGAAATACGTAATCACTACAATGAACTGGAAGTTACCCTTGACCAGCCGGGAAATGACCGTTATATCGTCATTCGTTTCCGTTTGTTCAATGATGGCTTAGGTTTTCGTTATGAGTTCCCTCAGCAGAAAAATCTGAATTATTTTGTGATAAAGGAAGAGCATACCCAATTTGCTATGACGGGTGACCATACGGCTTTCTGGATTCCGGGAGATTACGATACGCAGGAATACGATTATACTACTTCCCGCTTGTCTGAAATTCGTGGAAAAATGAGTTCGGCTGTCACTGAAAATTCATCACAATATGTATTCTCGCAGACTGGCGTTCAGACTGCCTTGATGATGAAGACTGATGATGGACTTTATATTAACTTGCATGAAGCTGCCTTGAAAGATTATTCTTGCATGAGCTTGAACCTGGATGACAAGAATCTGATTTTTGAATCATGGCTGACTCCTGATGCAAAAGGAGATAAGGGCTATATGCAGACTCCGTGTACTTCGCCTTGGCGTACAATTATCGTAAGCGATGATGCTCGTAACATTCTGGCTTCTCGAATTACACTGAACCTGAATGAACCTTGTAAGATAGAAGATACTTCATGGATTCATCCGGTAAAATATATCGGAATTTGGTGGGATATGATTACCAATAAAGGTACATGGGCCTATACAGATGAGCTCTCAAGTGTAAAACTGGGTGAAACAGATTATTCAAAAACAAAACCGAATGGGAAACATTCTGCCAATACTGCTAATGTAAAGCGTTATATCGACTTTGCTGCTGCAAATGGTTTTGATGCTGTATTGGTGGAAGGCTGGAACCAGGGATGGGAAGACTGGTTTGGCAAGAGCAAGGATTATGTGTTCGACTTTGTGACTCCGTATCCTGATTTTGATGTAGAAGAGGTGCATCGTTATGCTGCAAGCAAGGGTGTGGAAATGATTATGCATCATGAAACCTCTGCTTCTGTACGCAATTATGAACGCCACATGGATAAGGCTTACCAGTTTATGGTGGATAATGGTTACCATGCAGTGAAGAGTGGATATGTAGGTGATATCATTCCTCGAGGAGAACATCATTACGGACAGTGGATGGTCGATCATTATCTGTATGCCGTAAAGAAAGCTGCTGATTACAAGATTATGGTCAATGCTCACGAAGCTGTACGTCCTACAGGACTTTGCCGCACTTATCCGAATCTGATTGGTAACGAATCGGCTCGTGGTACTGAATATGAATCATTTGGTGGTAACAATGTGAACCACACAACTATTTTGCCGTTTACCCGTCTTATCGGTGGTCCGATGGATTATACTCCGGGTATCTTTGAACCGGATTGCAGTAAGATGAATCCGAATAATAAATCTCATGCTCGTACAACACTTGCGCGTCAGCTGGCATTGTATGTAACCATGTATAGCCCGTTGCAGATGGCTGCAGATGTTCCTGAAAACTATGAACGTTTCATGGATGCTTTCCAGTTTATCAAAGATGTGGCTGTCGACTGGGATGAGTCTAAGTACTTGGAAGCAGAACCGGGAGAATACATAACCATCGCCCGTCGTGCAAAGAATACAAACGACTGGTATGTGGGATGTACGGCAGGTTATAATGGTCACGTTTCTAAATTGTCATTCGACTTCCTCGATCCTGACAAGAAATATGAAGCAACTATTTATGCCGACGCTAAAGATGCAAGTTGGGATAAAAATCCTCAGGCATATACTATTACAAAGAAAAAAGTAACGAGCAAGAGTAAAATAACTCTGAAAGCAGGTATTGGAGGCGGTTACGCTATTTCAATCAAAGAAATCAAGTAAATAGGCATTGAATTTAATAATATATCAGAAGAGGGAGCATTCCTTTTTCTGATATATTACAAAGTTTGTCTTTTTTAGATAGTAAATCTTCTTTCAATAGGTATATATAATACATTGGCTCCATTTGTATAATCCATAATGGAGTGTAGACTATATGAAATTTTATTAACTTAAAATTTAATAATATGAAAAAGAATCTATTTATTAAACACACATGGAAATATCTACTGTTGGTAATAGTGGGTATGTTTTTCTCCCTTCAAGTATTAGCGCAAAGCTTGGTTGTCAAGGGAAGTGTTGTAGACAAAAATGGTGAGGCTATTATTGGGGCCAATATTTTAGTAAAAGGTACTACGAATGGCTCCATTACCGACTTTGATGGAAATTTTACTCTGGATGCTAATAAAGGCGATATTTTGGTCGTTTCCTTTATTGGTTATAAGAATCAGGAACTTCCGGCAACAGCCAATATGAAAGTTGTTCTTCATGAGGATACGGAAGTTTTGGATGATGTTATTGTTATCGGTTATGCTACAGGTAGTCAGCGTACTGTTTCAGGTGCAATTCAGCGTGTCGGACGTGAAGATATGAATGCTGGCGTTGTAACTAACCCCTTGCAAGCTATTAAAGGTAAAGTTGCAGGTGTAAATATCCAGAAATCGGGTGGTGATCCTACAGCTTCAGCTTCTATCCGTGTACGTGGTACAACTTCCTTGTCGGGTGGTAATGATCCGTTAGTTATTATTGATGGTGTCTTTGGAGATTTGAGTATGTTGAATGCTATCTCTCCAGCTGATATTGAAAGCTTTACCGTTTTAAAGGATGCTTCAGAAACAGCACAGTATGGTTCAAGAGGTGCGAGTGGTGTTATCGTTGTTACTACCATTAAAGGTAAAAATGGCGTTAAGACTTTAAGTTATGATGGTAGCTTTGGTATAGAAACAGTTTATAAGAATTTGGAAATGCTGGATGCCAATGCATATCGTCAGGTTGTGGCCGATAGAGGCTATGCTAATGCATTGGATATGGGATATAATACAAACTTTATAGAAGCTATGCAGCAGACAGGTTATACTCAGAATCATCGTTTGTCTTTTGGTGGAGGTACTGAATCCTCTAATTATCGTGCTTCTATTGGTGTTATAGACCAGAAGGGTATCATTAAGGATAATTATATGCGTAATTATACAGCAAAACTTGATGCTTCGCAAACAATGTTTAATGATAAGGTTAAACTCGATTTCGGAATGTTTGGTTCTAAAGTTGATAAACGTTATCTGAATGACTATCAGAAGACATTCTATTCTGCAGCTGCATTTAACCCGACTTTCCCCGATTTTGCAAATGCTGATGGTTCATGGCCTGAAGACCCAAATGCAAATGAAACTCAAAACCCTCTGGGACGTTTAACTATAAAAGATGTTGAGTCGAATAGTTACATTAATGCTAATGCACGTATTACATGGACTGTTATAGATGGATTGAAATTGAGTGCTTTTGGTTCTTATACTTATAATGTGAAAGAGAATTCAAAATATACTCCGAGCAATATTAAGGCAGGACAAGGTCAAAGTGGTATTGCTGAAAAATCGGATAATAAGAGTGGAGTGCTGTTGGGTAACTTTACGGCAAATTATAAGAAAGCATTTGGAAAGCATTATATTGATATCTTAGGTCTGGCTGAATTGCAAGATTATAAATATACAGGTTTTGGTGCAAAAGCAAAACAGTTCGGTACAAACTTCTTTGAATATAATAATTTAGGTGCTGGTGGTGAAGTGAAATATGGGGATGTCAGTTCATATTCGAATGGCTATTCAATTGCTTCATTCATGGGACGTTTCAATTATAGTTTTGCTGATAAATACATTGCAACAATAAATATGCGTGCCGATGGTTCTTCTAAGCTGGGAGCAAATAATAAGTGGGGATTCTTTCCATCTGCTTCATTGGCTTGGGTATTGAAAGAAGAAAGTTTCTTGAAGGATGTAGATGTTGTTTCCAATTTGAAGATTAGAACTGGTTACGGTCTTACTGGTAATCAGGATGCAATTAGCGCGTATAATTCTTTGAAATTGATGAGTCCGACAGGAGTAACTACCGTAAATGGTAAACCTGTTGTTACATACGGAATTAATCGTAATGATAACCCTGACCTGAAATGGGAAGTAAAACGTATGTTTGATATTGGTATCGATGCTGGATTCTTTGATAACCGTTTGACTGGTACTTTAGATTATTATTATTCAAAGACAAGTGACTTGTTGTATAACTATGCTGTACCTGTACCTCCTTTTGCATTCAATTCTTTGTTGGCCAATTTAGGTGAAATGGAAAATACCGGTATTGAAGTTGCAGTAACAGGTGTACCTGTAAAAACCAAAGATATGGAATTGACCATTTCTGCAAACTTCTCTTGGCAGAAGAATAAATTGTTGTCATTGAGTGGCTCATATATGGGACAATCATTGAGCGCGAAGGAATATATGAATTTAGGTGGAATGAATGGTGCTGGATTTATTGGAGGAAATAATCAAGTTATTTATCAGATGGTAGGACAACCATTGGGCGTATTCTATTTACCTAAATGTGATGGACTTATTGATATGAATGGTAATGGTGAGTATACTTATCATATTCTTGACATTGATGGTCAAGAAGGTATTGATCTTTCTGATGGAAAGGACCGTTATATAGCGGGACAAGCTATGCCGAAGTTCTATTTGGGTGGTAATATTAGTTTCCGTTACAAACAGTTTGATATCCAGACTCAGTTCAGTGGTGCGTTTGGGCATAAGATTTATAATGGAACTTCTTTGTCATACATGAATATGAGTTTATTCCCTACTTACAACGTAATGAAGGGAGCTCCGGAAAAGAATATCCACGATCAGACTGTAACCGATTATTGGTTGGAAAGAGGAGATTATGTACATATTGATTATGTAACATTAGGTTGGAATTTGAATACAAAGAACTTGAAGAATATCAATTCTTTAAGATTGACATTCTCTGTAAATAATTTAGCCACTATTACTAACTATTCAGGATTGTCACCGATGATTAACAGTTCTACAGTAGGAAGTGATTTAGGTGTTGATGATAAACGTTTCTATCCGCTTACACGTACTTATTCACTGGGACTTAGCCTTAACTTTTAAATGAATATTACTATGAAAAGAAAATTATTATATAGCTTTTTTATTGTAGCAGCAATGAGTTTTAGTGGATGTTCTTCTTTTTTGGAAGAAAATCCTGTTGACCAGATGCCGGAAAGTGAAGCTTATAAAAATCCGGAAATGATTTATTTAAATACAGTTGCTAACCTTTATACGAAGATTGGAGCAGATGCAGGAGGTAGTGGTTTGGCTGGAACAGACAGAGGACTTTATGACTTGAATACATTTTGTGCTGATGATGCTATCCTTCCGACGAGAGGTGGTGACTGGGATGATGGTGGACTATGGAGAGATTTGTTTACTCACAACTGGGGTGTGAACAATGGTCTTATTATTTCCACATGGGATTATTTGTATGGAGTCGTAGTTCAGTGTAATCAGTCTATTGATAAATTGACTGAATTGAAGGAAATGGATCCGGACAATGAATATTTCGATATCTATAAAGCCGAAGTACGTGCTATTCGTGCTATGTATTATTATTATTTGCTGGATATGTTTGCACGTGTACCGATTGTTGAATCTTCATTAACTCAGATGAAGGATGTCAAGCAGTCTGAACGTAGTGAGGTATTTAATTTTGTAAAGAAGGAACTGGAAGAATCAATTCCTTTGCTTGTAGATGAAAAGAGTGCAGCCCAAGGAGAATATTATGGACGTATGACTAAGGCTGCTGCTTATTTCCTTATGGCTAAGCTTGCCCTGAATGCAGAAGTTTATACCGATAATGACTGGACAGACCAATCTCGTCCTGATGGCAAGAATATTATGTTTACGGTAGATGGAACAGAAAAAAACTGTTGGGAGGCTACTGTTGCCTATTGTGATAAAATCAAGGAATGTGGGTATGCACTGAATCAGGGGACGAATGGTTTCCTTGCAAATTTCGTTGTAAACAATGAAGGTTCTAAAGAAAATATTTTTGTTATTCCTATGGATCCAACATTGTATAAAGCTCGTAATATGTATCTGGTACGTTCACGTCATTACGATGTAGGAAAGGCATTAGGCTTTGGTAATGGAGGCTGGAACGGATCTTCTGCTACTATTGAGGCTATGAAAACATTCGGATATGGTACGGCAAATCCTGATCCTCGCTTGGAGCTGACCTATTATACAGGACGGGTTGTTGTAAACGGGCAGGAAGTTATCAACAGTGAGACAGGAAAACCTTTGGAATATTTACCGATGGCAATTAAACTTCAGTTTGATAAGAGCGATACCAGTATGAAGATGGCGGGGGCACGTATGTATAAGTATGCGGATGATCCGACTGCAACCGAAGATGGTCAGTGTCCTCATAACGACTGGGTGTTGTTCCGTTATGCTGATGTTTTGTTGATGCGTGCCGAAGCTTTGGTTCGTAACGGACAGAGTGGACAGGCCGATTTGGATGAAGTCAGAAATCGTGTCGGCGCACCTCATGCAGATGCAACTTTGGATAATTTGTTGAAAGAACGTATGCTGGAATTGGCATGGGAAGGATGGAGACGTCAAGATTTGATTCGTTTTGGTAAATTTAACGATGCCATAACCGATCGTCCTAAAACAGAGCCTTATTTGCAGGTATTCCCGATTCATGCAAATACTCTTGCTGTCAACCAAAATCTGACACAAAATCCGGGATATTCAAAATAAAAAAACTTATATAATATTAGAAACATATGAAAACATATTTCAAGTATATAGCATTAGCCTTACTGCTTTCTTTCGGGCTTGTAAGTTGTAAAGATAATGAGAATTGGCGAATTATTCCATATGAACCGGAACCTGCAGCTCCGATTGATGGACCGGAGCAATTGTATGTTGTGGGAGCTCATCAGGGGTGGGCACCAGATGCTGCGGTTATAGGGAAACTTTATCCGGTAGATGCAGAAGGTAATTATGCCGGATATGCTTATTTGAATGGTGAGTACAAATGTATCTCACAGCAAAATTGGGATGGCCCTAATTATGGAGCTGGTTCAACAGAAGGAACATTGTCGACTATTGAAAATGCTGGTAATCTGACTGCCGAAGAAGGATATTATTATCTTACGTTCAATATTAAGGAACTTACATATGCGGCTCAGCTTGTAAACTTTGGAGTTATTGGAGATGCAACTCCTGGTGGCTGGAATGAAGATACGAATTTGGTTTATGATCCGGCCGACTTGAAGCTGAAAGTGGATATGACATTGACGGATGGTACAATTAAATTCCGTGCAAATGATGAATGGGATGTTCCTAATGGAGATTTCGGTCTTGGAGATAGCGACGGGAAACTGGCTCCTAAAGGGGGAAACATCAGCGTAACTGCTGGAGATTATCAGATTATTGTAGATCTTTCAACTCCCGATTACACTTATGAATTGATTGCTAAATAACAATATTAATTTTAAAAGTGCGTCGATGGGGTATTATGCCACATTGTACGCACTTTTTTTCTTTTATCTATGAAAAATCGTATACTGACTTATATCTTGTTGGCATTAAATTTTATTACCTCATGCAGTGACACTAAACCGGATACTTTACTTGGTGAAACGACGGGTGATTCAAAAGAGGGATTTACTTTTTTGCCAGAACCTCCCGATGCCGATCAGCCTCTCACGATTACATTTAAAGCATCACCGACCTCAGACCTATACGGATATGCGGGTGAGGTATATCTTCATACCGGAGTGGTCAGGGAGGGAGTATGGATGTATGTTCCTGCCGAATGGAATGAAAATATTGAAAAATGTAAGTTTACCAAAAGTCAGACAGAAGCTAATGTATGGACAATAACACTTTCTCCCTCTGTGCGGGAATGGTTTGGTTCTGACACAACGCCTGTTGAACAGTTAGGCGTTATCATACGTAGTGCAGATGGTCGCAAGAAAGGTCTTAACAAAGACCAGTTTGTAAGTGTTATCGATACAAAATATCACAGCTTCATTCCCGGAAAAGTGAAGGAAAAATCATTGCCGGCCGGAGTTCAGGAGGGCATTAACTTGGATACTGATAATCAATCGGTGACATTTGTGCTTTATGATAAAGCGACAGATGGAAGCCACAAAGATTATGCGTATGTCATGGGAGATTTTAATGACTGGACATTGGCTAATGATGAAACATCGCAGATGTACCGTGATGAAGCAGCGGGATGCTGGTGGATAACTGTTTCTGGGTTGGATCCTGTTAAGGAATATTGTTTTCAGTATTATGTAGGGAGTTCATCCAAGGGGGCCATGCGTCTGGCAGATCCTTATACAGAAAAAATTTTAGATCCTGATAATGACAAATATATTGCAGCGTCTACATATCCGGTCGACGAAAGACAATATCCAGATAAAGGTATAGGTATTGTGTCCACTTTTAGATTGCAACAGCAGGAGTATAGTTGGAATAACACGAAATTCAAAATAAAAGATGTTGATAATCTGATGATTTATGAAATGCTGTTACGCGATTTTACGGAAAGTGGTGATTTGAATGGGGCTTTACAAAAGTTGGATTACTTGCAGACACTGGGTATTAATGCTGTTGAACTGATGCCGGTACAAGAGTTTGACGGGAATAATAGTTGGGGATACAATCCTTGCTTTTTCTTTGCGTTGGATAAAGCTTACGGAACAAAGGACATGTATAAGCGTTTTATCGATGAGTGCCACAGTAGGGGAATAGCTGTTTTGTTTGATGTCGTGTATAATCATGCTACAGGAAATATGCCTAATGTACGGCTATACTGGAATGAATCAAAAGCATGTCCTGCCTCAAACAGTCCGTGGTTTAACGAAACAGCTCCTCATCCATTCAGCGTTTTCTACGATTTTAACCATGAATCCGAACTGACACGTCGTTTTGTAAAGCGTAACCTTAAATTCTTGCTTGACGAGTATAAAATAGATGGATTTCGTTTTGACCTGACAAAAGGATTTACGAATAAAACGAGTAACGAAAACACTTCAGGAAATTACGATGGCAGCCGTGTGGCTATTTTAAAAGATTACTATCAGGCTGTTAAAGAAGCAAACCCGAATGCTGTTGTGATTTGTGAACATCTGGCAGGTATCGAGGAGGAGAGTGAGCTTTCTCAAATTGGTATAAAGCTATGGCGTAACATGAATAACGCTTATTGTCAGTCGGCAATGGGCTGGAGTGACGGAAGCAGTTTTACAGGATTGACTACATTGCATACAACGATGAAGGAAGGAGGATGGGTAGGTTATATGGAAAGTCATGACGAAGAACGGTGCGCTTATAAACAAACCCGATGGGGAAACGGATTATTGCAAACCGATTTGGCTGTACGGATGCAGCAATTGGAGGTGAATGCTGCTTTCTTCTTTACAGTATCGGGTCCGAAAATGATCTGGCAGTTTGGAGAACTGGGATATGATGTTTCGAGAGATGCCAATCAACAAGGGGAGATTATTTCCGGTGAAGACCATAAAACAGATCCGAAACCAATTTTATGGTCCTATCAGGATATACCCGAAAGAAATGAATTATATACTACTTATAGTCGGCTGCTGGCTTTGCGCAAGGCTTATCCGGAGGTCTTTGGTCAGAATGCTTTTAAGGAGTGGAGGGTTTCTGATAATGACTGGAACGACGGACGCTATATTCGTTTGGAGACTGTCGATGGCAAACAACTTGTTGTTGTAGGAAATTTTACTGACCGACCTGTTGATATGCAGCATGTATTCCCTGTAACGGGAGAATGGTATAATTTCTGTAATGAAGGAGTGCCGGAAAATATTACAGCTACTCATTTGGAAATACCAGCTCATAGCTTTGGCTTATATACAAATTTCTCTATTCAGTAGAATAGGAAAAAATAAATTGGGAACAGATTTCTTTCTTTAGGAAGTGATGTGTTCCCTTTTGTTTTTTTGTTTGTTGTCATCTTTTCTGATTCCGGAACTCTTTGGGCGACAGCCCTGTGTTCTTTTTAAAGAAACGGCTCAGGTATGACTGGTCGGGAAAATTGAAGTGCTGGGCTATTTCGGTAACCGACAGATGAGGGTCGTCCAGCAGAACCTTGATCTCGGCTGTCAACTGTTCGTCTATCAGTTGCTTGGGAGTGCGTCCGTTTACATATAGAGAGATGATTTCATTCAGGTAACGCGACGTGATACATAATTTGTCGGCATAGAAGGCCACTTGATGCTCCCTTGTGCTATATTCTCTTACCAGTTTCAAAAACTGGTAGTAAAGAATCTGTTTCCGGCTATACTGTTTCTTTGTTTCTTGTTTTTCCTGAATCGTATTGAACAGCCACATCAGCAGATTTTGCAGAAAGTTGTATTCCTGCTGCTGCCGGAACTGAGGGGTATTGTCCATGAATTGCATTTCTGCCATGTCCATCCATAGGTTGATTTCTTTCCAGGTCTTTTGGCTTCGCTCGTCTTCCGTATGATGATAGCAGGGATGTTCATGCGCATAATTATAATAAGGAGTATCAATAGGGAGTACTGCTTTCAGGAAGATTTCTTGCGGAAACATAAGGATACGTGCCTTAAAGTCGTACGAAGACTGGACGACTTGTATCAGACTGCCTGTCAAAAAAATGAGTTCTGTCTGTTCTTCGAATACATATTGCTGTACACCCGTTGATATCAATGCCTGCCCATGCGTACAGATTAAATAAATTCCACATTTAAAGTGGAGCGGTTTTTGCTTGAGCTGGGCCAGGTCTGTTTCCTCGCACAGGATGTGCTGCGTGATTGATGGTAATGCATGTAACATGAATCTCTTCTGCTTTATACTGCAAATGTATCAATATTCTCCATAATATCGTGCCGTTATTCTGAAAATGAAATGTTTTGTACTTTTAAAGAAATAAATTCTTTTACAGGAATAGCGTAATTTTGCACGCGAAGATAGAGATGAACAAGAGAAAATGACAACAAAGAAGCAAAATTCAAAATTATTTATACTGGTCTTTTTAGGCATGTTGAGTGCATTTGGTCCTTTCGTTATGGATATGTATCTGCCTACTTTGCCTGCCATGTCCGATTATTTTCATACCACTTCTTCTATGGTCCAGCTGGGACTTACATCCAGCATGGTGGGACTGGCTGTCGGACAACTGGTTTTCGGACCGTTGAGCGATAAGTATGGGCGTCGTCGTCCGTTGATGATTGCGATTGCTTTATTCCTGCTGTCAACCGTAGGATGTATCTTTTCACAGACTATCATGCAGTTTGTTGGCTTACGCTTCGTGCAGGGCATTGCCGGATCGGGGGGAGTTGTGCTCTCTCGTTCGATAGCTACCGACAAATATTCTGCCCACGAACTGGCTACCATGCTGGCTATTATCGGAGCAATTAACGGGATAGCTACGGTAGCAGCTCCGATAGGTGGAGGTATCTTGGCAGAAGAGGCAGGGTGGCACGGTATATTCTGGTTCCTGTTTCTGCTGGGTATCTTGTTGCTGGATGGTGTTTTCCGTTTAAATGAATCATTGCCCGCAGAGCGTCGGCTCGATGTAAACTGGAAAGGGCTTTGCCGGAACTTTGGAATTGTGTTGGGCAACCGTCAGTATTTGTTCTATATTTTGCAATACGGATTTACGATGGGAGTGCTGTTCGTCAACATCGCTTCTGCACCCTTTATCATGCAGCAGTACTACGGATTATCTCCGATGATGTTCAGTCTATGCTTTGGAGCCAACGCCATTGCCATGGTTATTTCGTCTACCATATCAGTCAAGCTTCCGACCATGGGACATGCCTTGCATATCGGGAGCAAGGGAATGTTGCTCTTTGCTGCCTGCCTGACAATTGCTCTTTCCTTGAATTGTAATTTCTGGATATACGAAATACTGATTTTCGGCCTGCTTGCAATGGTTGGCATGAGCTATACAGCCTCCAATGCACTGGCGATGGATTGTGAGCGTAGATACGCCGGCATTGCCTCTGCCTTGCTGGGAGCCATTGGTTTCCTGTTTGGAGGAGTGGTTCCTCCGCTGGTCGGCTTAGGCGATATGAGATTTACTGCCGGATTGCTGTTCCTTGCCGGAGCTGTCTGTGCCTATCTTTGTGCACGTTACGCCATGTCTTCCCGGACATTCGAAAGGAATCTCTTCTACCATATACGGTATGTCATGATTCATTTACCTTCCGATATTATCAATAGAAAGCGCGGCTGATGCTGTTACAGCTTGTTCAGGCTGCGAAATTCTTTGGGAGACATACCCGTATTTTTCTTGAAGAAACGGCTCATGTTGGCAGGCTCCTGAAAATTAAGCAACTGAGCTATTTCCGTAACAGACAGACTGGGATTGCTCAATTGCACTTTTAACTCTGCCGTGAGCTGTTCGTCTATCAATTGTTTGGGAGTACGTCCGTTCGAGTATAAAATAACGGCTTCGTTCAGATAGCGTGGCGTGACACACAATTGGTTGGCATAGTAACCGATCTGATGTTCTTGCGTACTGTGCTCACGTATCAAGAACATAAAGCGGTGATACAACATTTGTTTCCGGCTGTACTTGTTGTGTATGGAAAGATACTTTTGCGGAATGCTGTTGAATACCCACATAAACAAACTTTGCAGAAAGTTTTGTTCCAGTTGCTCGCGGAAATGCTTTGCCGGATGCGTAAACAAGAGTTCGGCCATGTCCATCCATTGATTCACTCTTCTCCAGCTTGCCAGATTTGCATCGTTTGCCGCATGGTTGAAATAGGGAACCTCGGTGATGTAATTGAAATAAGACGTATCGATAGGCAAGGAAGCCTTTAGAAAAATCTCCTTGGGAAACAGCAGCATTCTCACCCTGAAATCTGGTGAAGGATTGATAACCTGTATCAGGCTTCCCGCCAGAAAAATCAATTCTGAAGTCTCACAGAAGTCATATTGCTCGACTCCGGTAGAGATAATGCTTCTTCCACTGACACAAAGCAGCTGTATGCCGCAGGCAAACCGGAAAGGGTAATGCGTCAGCGAGGCAAGGTCGCTTTCTGCGTATTGCATGATTGTCGTATCGGATGGGAAGGGTATCTTCATGGTAGTATGCTGTTGTATATGGACAAAGGTAGAGATTTGTTGGCAAATAATTTTATTTTGTTCCTAAAATGATATGTTTTGTGCGGTAAAACGTCGCTATACATCTTGAGAAGTTCCGTAATTTTGCACCGACAAAAAAGGATAGCAAAATGAAAGGTAAAAAGAATTCAAAAGTATTTATACTGGTATTTTTAGGTATGCTTACGGCGTTTGGTCCGTTTGTGACAGATATGTACCTGTCGACTTTGCCGGCTATGTCGGACTATTTCCATACCACTTCTTCCATGGTTCAGTTAGGACTTACGGCAAGTATGATCGGGCTTGCTGCCGGGCAACTGCTTTTCGGACCGTTAAGTGATAAATACGGTCGCCGCTTGCCGCTCATCATATCAATGGCATTGTTCGCTGTTGCTACTATCGGATGTATATATTCTTATACCATCATGCAGTTTGTAGGTTGGCGTTTGGTACAAGGCATTGCCGGAGCGGGAGGAATTGTCATTTCACGTTCGGTTGCAGCCGACAAGTATGCCGGTCGTGAGCTGGCAAAGATGCTGGCGCTGATAGGTGCCATCAACGGCGTTGCTCCCGTAGCGGCTCCTATGGGAGGAGGTTTTCTGGCCGGGAGTGTTGGCTGGATCGGCATCTTCTGGTGTCTTTTTGTTCTGGGACTGATATTGCTTTGGGGCAGTATCCACTTCGAAGAGTCGCTGCCGGTTGAGGCCAGAAAGCAGAAAAGCTGGAAGAACGTATTTCTCAGTTTTGCAGAAGTGCTCCGTAATCATCGTTATGTATGCTATACGTTGCAGTTTGGTTTTGCACAGGGAGTATTGTTTGCCAATATCTCATCGGCGCCGTTCATCATGCAGCAGCATTACGGATTCTCTCCGCTGATGTTTAGTATATGCTTTGGAATAAATGCCATTTCCATCGTCATATCGGCAGCTTCGGCTATCAGGTTCCGCCGGATGGAGCAGGCGTTGCATTATGGCAGTACAGGGATGGTTATTTTCTCTGCATTGCTTCTGATAGCTTTGGTCTCTGGCTGTAGCTTCTGGATATATGAAGTGCTGCTGATTGGTCTTTTGTCGATGCTGGGACTTACTTTTACAGCTTCCAATACGCTGGCTATGGATTGCGAACACGATAATGCCGGAACCGCTTCGGCACTGCTGGGAGCACTGGGATTTGCCTTTGGAGGTATTGTTTCGCCGCTGGTCGGCCTTGGCAATATCATGGTTTCTACCGGAATCATCTTTTTCGCAGGCTCTATCTGTTCGTATATCTGTACGCGTTATGCCCTGCGCAGAAGTTTGAAAGCTACGTGTCAGCGATCATAAAACTTATACATTGTCGGTGCAAGATAGGTGGATTATTGAGCGTAAAGCGAAAAAACAAGGGAAATATTTGGAGGATTAGAAAGATGTTCCTATCTTTGCACCGCAATTAAGGGAAAGCGTTTTCCTGATGATAGTTGCCCAGATGGCGGAATCGGTAGACGCGCTGGTCTCAAACACCAGTGGAGTAACATCCATCCCGGTTCGACCCCGGGTCTGGGTACAAAGAAAAAGCTAGATAACCAATCGGTTATTTAGCTTTTTTCTTTTAGATATATTTCTTCTTATCCTTCTTTTTTAGGATCAACGTAAAAATCTGAGGGATTCGTTGATTAAGCAT
>FR887751.1 GCA_000432735.1 Bacteroides sp. CAG:443 | reverse complement strand
TCCGACATCCTGCTGATGGAACGCGGGCAGTCAAAGGCTGTCACTGGTAAGGAGCATCTGGAACGGAACGACTTTATCATTGAGAAGCAGAAAGCTGAACTGCAACGCATGGATGCAGCCAAACGGCACAAAGAAGAACAGATAAATCTTGCCGAGCAGGAACTGAAACAGGTGAAATCAGAAATACGCACTGACAAGTTAAAGAAGACAGCCACCACGGCAGCGACAGCCATAACTAGTGGAGTTGCTTCTCTTTTCGGGAGTGGAAAACTGAAAGAACTGGAACGTGCCAACGAAAAACTGCAAGACGAGGTTTCAAAACGGAACACCAATATTGAAAAATTGCAGAGCCAAGTACAGCAGATGCAGAAACAGCATGATACGCAAATCCACAATCTCAGAGAAATGCACAGGCAGGAACTTGACATGAAAGAAAAAGAACTGTCACGGCTCGCCAGAATCATAGACAAGGCTTTCAGGTGGTTTCCGATGTTCAGGGAAATGCTGCGCATGGAAAAGTTTTGTGCCATGCTGGGATTCTCTAAAGAAATGACTGAAAGTCTTATAGTCAAAAAAGAAGCCCTGAAATGTAGCGGTAAAATCTATTCCGAGCAACACAGGCGGAACTTTGATATAAAGGATGATATTTTAAGGGTGGAAAATGACCCTGACGATGAAAGCAGGCTGAACCTGACAATAAACAGGAAGCCGATTGCCGACTGGTTCAGGGAGCAATGGCACAGGCTTAGATATGGAGCAAGAGTGCCGCAACAGGAAGAAAGAAAAAGTAGAGGATTCAAATTATAATAGAAGCAATTTGATTAGTAATCTAAAAGCACT